>CAYZYV010000001.1:0-169177 GCA_964482735.1 uncultured Candidatus Saccharibacteria bacterium
TCCCTGATGGTGAACCAGCTGTCTTCGCCTCACCTTCTGCAGATATTGCCATTTTTATGGGAATAATTAATGAGATAAATGCTCCCCTAGGATTACGAAGCGGATTCGGGACCGACGGAGAAGGAAAAATAAAATTCAAAGCAACAAAAGAAACAATTGACCAGCTTCATGGTTCAAAAGGTTATGTTTACGTGTTTGATAAAAATAAATTTACCCCACGATCTCTAATAGAATCTTTGTCTTACGAAAAAGTAACACCCGATGATATAATAATTGTATCTGAAAAAGACTTACCGAAACACATTGAGATTAAAGATTTTTAAATTCTACAATTTTTAAAAAAAGAATATAATGTAATTATGACAAACAAACTTTGGTTTAAAAGAAAAACATATGGATATGGTTGGACACCTGTCACATGGGAAGGTTGGGCATTTACTATTGCTTGGGCTATTGCTCTCTACTTTTTAATAATAAACATAAATCAAGATTGGATTAACCTGACTGTGCTAATAGCAATGTCTGGAATTCTGTTTTTCGTGTGCTACAAAAAAGGAGAAAAACCAAGGTGGCAATGGGGAAAGAAAAAATAAAATTGAAAAATAATCCGTTTTTATGTAACAAATTATTAGTTTAATCGTCATCTAAAGCGGGATGGATTCGAAGAAAAAACAGTTCGAGAAAGCCTATGAAGAGTATGCACGAGGAATCCTTAGGCATGCATATTTCAAAGTGAAAGATAAAGCAACAGCAGAAGATATAGTTCAAGAAACATTCTTTAAGGCTTGGAGGAGTATTGTCGATGAGGATGAAGAAGAAATAAAAAACATAAAAGCATTCTTGTACAAAATCCTAAACAACGCAATCATCGATTACTACCGAACAAAAAAAGAAACCTATTCCCTGGAACAATCTATTGAAGAGAAAGAAGATCTGGTAATTGAAGAAAATACAGATGAGAAGAGATTGGATGATGAGATAGATAATTTGAAATTAAAAAAATATCTATCAGAAATAAAAGAAGAGTATCGGGAAATTTTAATAATGAAATACATGGACGACCTTAGCATTAGCGAAATATCCAAGATCACAAACAAGAGTCCAGTAAACGTGAGAGTAACGATACATCGAGCCATACTATCACTAAAGAAGAGATATGAAAAATAAAGATTTAAAGAAACAACTAAAGAACCTACGAGAAACCTCAATTAATGAGAATTCTTTTGTTGCTATAAAAGAAAATCTAAAGGAGTATATGGACTTCTATTCTGTTAAAAAAGAAGTGGTATCTCCTTATCAGGAAATTAAAGTCGGCAAAGCTAATTCCCCTCTTCTAAAGTTTGCAACCGTCATAGTAATATCTGGTCTTATTTTAGGTGGTGGAAGAGCTGTCTATGCTAGCAGGCTAAGTTTACCTGGCGAAGCGCTATACCCTATCAAGCTGATAACTGAAGATTTACAAAAAATAGTAATTTTCGATCAGAGCAAGAAGGCTGAATTTGAAATCCGTTTAGCTGAAAAAAGAGCTGACGAAATTAAACTTCTCGAAGAGAAAGAATTAGCAAACAAAGAAGAAATAGAAAAAACAAAAAACCGTTTGACTAATCATCTCAATAATGCCACAAAACTTTCTTCGGGAGAATCTGATAACTTTAAGGAGACAATAGAAAAAAACAAACAAATCATAGAAAAGAAGATCAAGGAACCAGGGGGTGAAAATACATTTGATAAAGATATAAAAACAAGCAACGGAGTTAGAAGAAATTCTCTGGAAAATAGTAATTTTTCAGGAATCAAAAACTCTCCAGAAAAAGAATCTGATTCTCAAAGCGATATTAAAATATCCACAGAAAAAGGCAAAGAAGATGTTGGTAAAAAATCAGAAAAGAGTGATAATAAAAGTAAGGGTAGATAGTGTGTAACATATATATATTACCATCGTCTACATAAGTGTCGGGGCCACATTATTAATTAATATAGTTATTAACTATAAAAATATGAATAAAACATTACTATTAGGTGCTTTAATGTTTATACTTTCTTTCTCTATCACCAATAGCGTTAGCGCTTTTGGAAAAGAAGATAAACCAGGCACTAAAAATCAAAAAGCTGTTTCTGCAGAAGTCCAAACTACTGTTGTTGATGAAGAAGAAGATAAAGATGATTCTATTTCAAATAAAAACCAACAGAGAGAAGAGACAAAAGTTAAAGAAACAAAGAGAAACAATGACGAAGAAAAAACGTCAATGGGTGAACAAAGACGAAGCCAAGTGGCTAACGCAGTTCATCAAATGTTGCAAGTTGCAGACAGAGTTGGTGGCATAGGAGAACAAGTTAGAGTCGTTGCACAATCTCAACAGCAAAATCACGAGGAAGTTGAGAATGAATTAGATAAGATCAAAGACAGAAGCGGTTTTGCAAAATTCTTTATTGGTCCAAAATATGAAGAAATAGAAAAAGCAAAAGATCTAATCAAACAAGATAAAGAAAAGATAACCAAACTAGAAGAATTAAAATCTACTCTAACTAGCGAAGAAGATAAGGTAAAGGTAGATGAACAAATCAGTATTATTAAAGGAGCTATCACAGAAGTAGAAAAAATCGTAGGTGAAGAACAAACTGGATTTAGTTTATTTGGCTGGTTAGCAAAAATCTTTTAATAAAAATACCCCAGACTTCGGTCAGGGGTATTTTTATTTTACACAAAGCATTATTTTTATATGATATAATATCTATATGATAAAAATCGTAATAGTTCATGGCTGGGGTGGTGATCATAACTCAAGTTGGTATCCTTGGGTTAAAGTTCAGCTTGAACGAAAAGGTTACGAGGTAATTGTGCCCGATATGCCAAATACAAATACCCCAAAAATAGAAAGTTGGGTTAACGAATTATCAAAAGTAGTAGGAACTCCAGATAAAAATACTTTTTTTATTGGTCACTCAATAGGTTGCCAAACGATTCTTCGATATCTAGAAAAAATTAATACCCCAATAGGCGGGGCTTTATTTGTAGCAGGCTGGTTTTATTTAGAAAACATAAAAGACACAGAAGGATTAAAACTCGCCCACCCTTGGAATCATACCCCTATAGATTTAGAAAAAGTAAAGAAAAACCTTCCTAAGTCTGTTTTAATTATTTCAGACAATGATCCTTTTGGAGCCTACGACAAAAACAAAAAAGAATTTGGTAAATTTTGTTCTTATATTTACACGATGCAAAATGCTGGGCACATAACAGAGCTCGTCCAACCTGTAATAATCACCCATTTTGAAAAACTAGCCCACGACAATCTATTAGCAGGTTAAAATATATTTAACCACTATTTGAATAAATTAAGACAAAAGTAGTATAATCATTTTATGATAAAAGCAATAATTTTTGACTATGGAGGAGTTTTAAAAATAGACACAGGCCCTGGACTTGAAAAGATTATCAAATATCTAGGAACAACGAGAGAGAAGTGGGAAAAAGAATGGTTTTTAGGGAGTAGAGAAGCAAATAATTCAGGTAAACCACACCATGACTATTTTTTAGAAGTCTGCTTAAAATTTAAAAACGACGAAGGAGTTGAAGGTTTTGTTAAACGTTTTTTAGAAGAAAGTAAAGGTAAACATGTCGTTAACAAGGATTTAGTAGATATTATTATTGGACTTAAAAGTAGCGGTTTTAAAATTGGTCTCTTGAGTAATTACGATGTAATTTTAAGAGATAAGTTAAGAGCAGATGGAATATATGAATTGTTTGATTCCATTATTATTTCCGCAGAAGTTAAATATATAAAACCAGAACCAGAGATTTTTGAATTATCGTTTGCAGATTTGGGTGTATTACCTGAAGAGGCTGTTTTTATTGATGATACTCCAAAAAGTCTTGAAGGAGCTGATAACATTGGATATCACCCAATACTATTCAAAGACAATGAGTCTTTTAAAGCTGAATTAGAGAAAATCACTGGCTTCAGTTTATAAAATCTCTTTTCCCCACATGCCTGACATGTGGGGAAAGATTTTTATTCATACCTATTTTGTGATATATTTTAGAGTATTAGTAATAAAAAATAATTTAAATTATGGTTAAAATTAAATCAGTTAAAGCGAGAGAGATATTGGATTCTCGAGGTAATCCCACAGTAGAAGTTTCCCTCTCTACAGAAAATTATACTGCTGTATCATCAGTTCCTTCAGGAGCAAGTACAGGTATACATGAAGCTCTAGAATTAAGAGATGGTGACAAGGGACGATATCGAGGTCTTGGTGTTTTGAAAGCAGTAGAAAATATCAACGGAGAAATATCAAAAGAAATTTCTGGCAAAGAATACAATCAAGAATCTTTGGATAAATTCTTAATCGAATTAGATGGCACTCCAAACAAATCAAGACTTGGAGCAAACGCTATTTTAGGAGTCTCTATGGCCTTCGCAAAAATTTCCGCTACAGAAGAAGGGATTCCACTTTACAAATACTTGGGTGGCTTAGCCGGAAATACTAATTACACTTTCCCTTACCCTTCTTTGAATATCATCAACGGTGGTCAGCACGCAGATAGCGGTCTAGATATTCAAGAATTTATGCTTATTCCTACAGGCTTCTCTACTTTCAAAGAAAGAATTCGCGTTGGTTCAGAAGTTATTTATGCTCTTCGAAGTATTTTGAAAGAAAGAGGATACACCGTTTCTGTTGGAGACGAAGGAGGATTCGCTCCTAAGCTTAAAACTAACGAGGAAGCACTTGAAGTAATGGTAGAAGCTATCGGTAAAGCTGGATATACGACAGACCAAGTTAAAATCGGTATGGACGCAGCTTCTTCTAGTTTCTTTGAAAACGGAAAATATAACTTGAGAATTAACGGTGAGCAAAAATCCCTATCTAGCGAAGAAATGGTCACATGGTACAAAGATCTTACCGAGAAATACCCTATCATTTCTATCGAGGACGGTTTATCAGAAGATGACTGGGAAGGATTCAATCTTCTAACGAAAACTATTGGTGATAAAGTTACAATCGTTGGAGACGATCTTCTCGTAACAAACATCAAGAGGATTAAAATGGCAATCGAAAAACAAGCCGTGAATTCTGTTTTGATAAAATTAAACCAAATCGGTTCTGTAACCGAAACTATCCAAGCTATCACAATGGCACAAAAAGAAGGTTGGAAACCTTTCGTTTCCCACAGGTCCGGTGAGACTACTGACACCTTCATAGCTGACCTGGTTGTCGGACTAGGATGTCCATTCATAAAGTCTGGATCCTTGATGAGAGGAGAAAGAGTCTGTAAATACAACAGAATAATGGAGATCGAAGACGAGATCTCAAAATAAACAAAATCTTTAACAATAAAACTGCTAGCCAACTAGCAGTTTTATTGTTAAAATACAAGTATGCAAACAATGACATCTGAGAAATACTTTTTGTTTATTTTATTATTATTAACTATCGTTCTTACTGTATTAATCTTTTTCCCATTTTTATCGGTTCTTATACTGACTGTCGCTTTTTCTGTCGCATTAAATCCTGTATACCTCTGGATTAAAAGACGAATCACTAGAAATGTTTCCTGGATAGCTTCTATTCTAACAATTCTCATATTTTTGATATGTCTCTGTACACCACTATTTTTTGTTGGGAAAACAGTCTTTTACCAAGCTCAAGACATCTACATGAATATAGCTACATCAGAAAATACTGGCACTTGGATAGATGGTATAAACGATAAAATAAACAATTATCTCCCTGGAGGTTTTGACTTTAGTCTTCAAGATAAAATCGCAGAGTTATTCTCAACTCTAACAAGTAGTCTAGGTACTCTATTTTCTACAACTCTTAATTCTGTTCTAATGTTCACTCTTATGATTTTTGCTCTATTCTATTTATTTAAAGACGGAAAAAAATGGGAAAAAGATTTTATGAAAATGTTGCCACTGTCTGATAAAAATTCTTCACAGATAATCAGTGACCTCAAGGCCTCAATCAACCGAATTTTTAAAGGATCATTTATAATTGCCTTAGCTCAAGGATTCTTAGCTTGGGTTGGTTTTACAGTCTTTGGAGTGCCTCATGCAATCATTTGGGCTATCGTCGCCAGTATCGCTTCATTTATCCCAACCATAGGAACTTCTGTTGTCTCAGTCCCTGCTATGGCTTATCTATTCTTCTCTGGAATGCAATTACAAGCGTTAGGATTGTTATTGTGGTCCATTCTTTTGATAAGCACAATAGACAACATCTTAAACCCTTATATCATATCTAAAAACACAGAAATACCATCAATTTTTATGCTGTTCTCTATCTTGGGTGGAGTTGCATTATTTGGAGCTATCGGAATAATAGTAGGCCCATTGGTCTTAAGCTTGCTATACAGTCTCGTTTCTATTTATAAAAGAGAAGCAAACGCTACTCCAGTTAATAAAAATTAGTTTTATTTTTTAAGTATTTTAATTAAAGCCAACTCAAGTGGTAGTTGGGCTATTGTGGAGTTTTGTATCATTTGGTAAGCATCGAGCAAGGTACTTAATGTTTCAGAAGATATGTTACCTGGTTTATCTTTTGATAAGTTTTCTAAGTAAATCAAATCCTCATCTGACACATCTTCTGCTAAGCTATCTTTCATGCTTGGCAAATGTTTCAAAATCAAAGCAAGCCTAGCCTTATGCAAAATCATTTTAGTAAATACATGCATATCTACATTTTGTTTTGTCGCTTTTTCTACTGCTTCCAATCCAAGAGAAAGATTGTCATAAGCAATTGCATCGATAAAATCATTAACAAGTTTTCTGTTTGGAGCTCCTGTTACTTCTTCTATTTCTTTCAAACTTATTACTTTATTTTTAGAGAAAGAAATAACTTTTTGCAAAATTCCTAATGCGTCACGGAAAGCTCCGTCAGCTAGTATCGCTATCAAGTCAGCCCCTCCCTCTTCTAGTTTGTATTCTTCTTTTTTAGCAACATTTTCTATTACTTGAGACAATATCTCATCAGTTGGTTTTTTGAATATAAAATTTTGGCAACGAGAAACAATCGTTTCTGGAACTTTTTCCAATTCAGTAGTTGCTAATATGAAAATCACATAACTTGGCGGTTCTTCTATTGTCTTCAATAAGGCATTCCATGCGTCTTTCGAAAACATGTGAACTTCATCCAATATGTATATTTTATATTTAGAATCAAAAGGAAGAGATTGGACACTTTTTTTAATATCTCTAACATCATCTATTCCTCTATTACTTGCGGCATCCATTTCATAAATATCATTTTGAGATACGCCGAGTTCGTGAGCGATTATACGAGCTATCGTCGTTTTACCAGTACCACGAGGACCACACAACAGATAGGCATGTGAGACATTGCCGTTTTTGAGAGAGCCAGATATCACTTTAACTATGTGATCTTGTCCGATAACTTCATCCCACTTTGAAGGACGATATTTTCTGTATAAAGCTATATTTTGGTCTTTTTCTTTTAACATATTTTGTATTATAACAAAAATTAGAAATAATTATTACTCTTGATTTTTATAAATAAGTATGCTATAATATAGGAAAATAAATTAAAATAACATGACAGAACTTCGTAAAAAAGGTTTAGTGGTGTTCTTATACACACTACTAGCCTTACACTTCATAGCCCAAAAATGGCTTGTCTATTACATGGCCTTCGAAAAAATTGGTAGTGGTCACTATATCAACTGGAGAGAGCAGGCAATCTTTTTATTCCTCTCGCTAGTTGTTATACTCCTGTTGACCATTATACTAGGGTCTCTCCTGGCAATGATTCTAAACAGACATCGTTGCAATGTAGAATTTTCTACATTGGTAGGATGTGTTATTGGGATAATAATAGGTGGTTGCTTAATGCTATTTCTAGTGATGTTAAGACAAGACATTGCTGGAATAAAAACAATTTTAATTACCACTGGCTCAGGCTTTGCCTTAGGAGTATACAATGGTATTAGAAATGAAATAGAGGATGATGAGAGGGTTTGTTGACCGCAACAACCCTCTTTTATTTTTTGTTCTTTAGAAAATTTTTAACAGTGTTTTCTACTTCTTTTGAATTTTTTTTCTCCATCAATTTCACCCGTAATTCTTTTGCCCCATCAAATCCATTCACATAGGCCTTGTAATGCTTTTTCATGACATCAAAATTCTTAATATCACCCAATTCTTTTTCAAAAAGTTTAGTGTGTTCTATGAGAGCATCTAATTTTTCTTCCTTGCTTGTTTCTTTTTTATTCTCATCAAAGAACCAAGGGTTACCGAAGACACCTCTACCGATCATCACCCCATCGCATCCATATTTTTTTATTTTTTCTCTCGCCTCCTTCATATCTTTAATATCACCATTACAGATAAGCAGAATGTCTTTTTTACTTTTCTTAATTATTTTTTTAATTTTATCAACATAATCCCAATTAGCTGGAACTTTTGACATTTCCTTCTTAGTACGAAGATGAACCGTTAGGGCTGAAATATCTTCTTTGACTAATTCCCCTATCCAGCTATCTATTTCTTCTTTATTGAAACCAATTCTAGTTTTGACAGAAATGGGGATATTTTTACCAGCAATCCTTACCCCCTCTTGTGCCGCTTTAATAATTTTATGAGCCAAGTCTGGATTCTTAATCAGTGCAGAACCCGCCCCTTGAGCTACGACAGATTTATCGGGGCACCCCATATTTATATCTATACCGTCGAAATCAAGGCTTGCTATGTATTGGCAAGCTTTTTTCATGTTCTCCGGATTTGCCCCGAAGACTTGGGCGACTATCGGTCTTTCTCCTTCCTTAAATCTTAAAATATGAGAAAGCTTCTTCCTTGCAAGTTTATCGCAAAGACCATCCGCCGCCACGAATTCTGTCCAGAAAACCACCTCGTCTTTATTCTGCCTATTTTTACTATATTTAGAAATCATTGTTCTAAATGCAATATCTGTAACATCCGACATTGGTGCTAGACAAAAAAACTGTTTTTTATTTTTCGATATTTTTTCCCAAAAATTCATAAACTAATAATACTTGAATTTCAAACCTTTGCAAACTAGTATCTCCATTTCTTTAAACAGCCGAGGTCGGACCTCGTACTAGGTCCGACCTCGGCTGTTATCCACAGGACAAACTTGTGGTAATAAAATATAACAATCACCCCATACTCATACTACGCGATAGCTTAGTATGAGTATGGGGTTATGAATGATTTAAATACGTATTAGAATACGTATTCTAATACTTACCTAAACTTATACAAAATTTTATTTTTAAATCTTAAGTCTATATAATCAAGCGTATTATATTTAGACATTAGTTCGTTAGAGAATTCATCCTTTTTCATAGCAAGAGTAAAATTTTCTAATAAAACGTCTAAACTATCTTCATCTTTAAAAATAATTTTTGGATTATATAAATTATTTCTTTGCTCTAGATATAAATTATTTATACCATCACTTCCTAGTTCGAAATAAACAGTCTTCAATCCTGTCTTGTTTATCTTATTAAAAAAGTAAGCTAACTCGTGGAATTTATCTCCATCTAAAACTTTCTTCCCTAATGGATCAGAATCATCAGCAAGAGGAACATAGAATTTGAAGTAAATATCACCAGAAAAATATGGGGCTTCATCAAAAATTAATCCTTCATCATTCAAGAAGTAGCAATTATCACCTATGTCTGTTTTATTTTCAGGAATTTTACTACCACAATAAAGGAATTCACCTTTTCTCTCTGTGATACTTATTTCTAGTTCTTTCAGTCCATTCAATCCGATATTTAGTTCTTCTATTCTAGGGAAATTCTTCAAGAGCGATTCTTGAATATCTACTTTAGGATAAATAAAAGTATTATTCCTAGCAAAAAGATATAGATATCTTCCAGTTAATTCTTCTTTGGCAATTTCTGTTATTTCTTCCTCACCCAAAACATATGCTCCAGTAACTTTTATTTTATCTATTGTTATGTGTTTTTCTCTCGACAAACAAGATAAGCCAAAAACCAATCCAGCAAAAATTAAAACAAAAAGAATCGACAGCCTGATTATTTTTCTGCGTCTTTTCTTTTTAATCTCTACTATTCTTGGAGATGCTGGTATATCTCTCATGTTTAAACTAAGAAATTATTTCTTTACCAAGATATTTTTGTAACACTTCTGGTATTTTTATGCTTCCATCAGCTTGTTGGAAGTTTTCTACCAAAGAAACGAGAATTCTTGGCGTAGGGATAGCTGTACAGTTTAGGGAGTGGGCATATTTCATTTTACCTTCTTCATCTCTATAACGTATGTTCATTCTTCTTGTTTGGTAATCGTGGAAATATGAAGCAGAAGATATTTCCCTGTATTTATTTTCTTTTGGAACCCAAAGCTCAATGTCGTATTTTTTAACTTGACCCATTCCAAGATCCGCTCCACAGTTTGCAACTGTGTGATAAGGAATACCTAGTGATTCTATAAATTCTTCTGTGTTTCGATTTATTTCTTCATGGAATTTTACGCTTTCACTATGAGATGCTTTACATAGAACTACTTGCTCCCATTTGTAAAATTCGTGAACTCTAATTAATCCTTTGACATCCTTCGAGTGACTTCCGGCTTCACGTCGATAACATGGAGAAAATCCAAGGTATTTCTTTGGTAAATCTTCCATATTAAGAATTTCATCTTGATGCAACCCCATAAGTGGAACTTCTGCTGTACCAGTCAAAAAATCTCCATCTTGAGTCTTATACAAATCTTCTTCACCTTGAGGTAGATAACCCGTCCCCATAAAAGTCTCTCGTCTGATTATTACAGGTGGAAGAACTGGCACAAATCCTTTTTTAGAAAAGAAATCAAGTGCATGATTCCAAATTGCCATTGAGAGAGTGACACCTTCTCCTGTTAAGAAATATCCACGAAAGCCGTGAACTTTTATTCCGCGATCAAAATCTACCATCTTATGTGCAAGCATCAAATCTATGTGGTCCTTTGGTTCAAAGTTAAATTCTGTTTTTTCTCCCCATACTTTAACTTCTTGATTGTCCTCATCTGTATCTCCATCAGGAACAGAGATGTCTGGAACATTAGGAACTTCAAGCATCAGCCTCTGCCACTCCGTCATTGTCTCTCTCAACTCTTCCTCTTTAACCTTCAAATCTTCTTTAACCAATCTCATTTCTTCAATTAGTTGTTGTCTTTCCGCATCACTTATCGTCCCACCCATAGACACACTAACTTTATTCTGTTCCCCTCTTAGTGCTTCCACTTGAGAAAGAAGGGATATCCTTTTCTCGTCTACTTCTAATAATTTATCTATATCAACTTCAACATGCTTTTTCTTAGCACCTTCTTTAACTATTTCCTTGTTTTCTCTTATAAATTTTATGTCTAACATAGTAAGTACATTATAACCCCTAGGCCATTTTTTACAAAATATTCCATTAAGAGCTAAAAGTGGTACAATAAAAGTAAATAATCAAACTCGACACAAATCCACGAATGAAGACGAATGACACGAATAGATACATTGATTACTTTGGAATACCCTTTTCATATGATCAACAATAATATTATAAAATTAAAACCTGAAGAATTTCCTCCTCAGCTATTAGAAATCCCACAACCTCCAAAAAAATTATATATTAGAGGTAAATTACCAGACCCTGATTTAACATACCTCGCCGTTGTTGGTTCTCGTAATTATACTTCTTATGGTAGAGATATATGTGAAAAATTGATAAAAGGATTAAAAGGTTATCCGATTGTGATAGTTTCCGGCCTCGCATTGGGTATAGATAGTATTGCACACAAAACAGCTCTTGATGTTGGATTAAAAACCGTTGCGTTCCCTGGTTCAGGTCTAAACGATAAAGTAATATATCCGAGAACAAACATTTTTCTAGCCCAACAAATAGTAGAAAGTGGCGGTTGTTTAATTTCTGAATTCGAACCAGATTTTGTTTGTACCCTATATTCTTTTCCGCAAAGAAATAGATTAATGGCTGGTATGTGCAAAGCTGTCCTAATAATTGAAGCTGAGGAAAAATCAGGAACTCTCATAACAGCTAGGCTTGCACTTGATTACAATAAAGATGTCTTGGCTGTCCCTGGATCAGCTTTTTCTTCTAATTCAAATGGTACCAATTGGCTGATCAAACAAGGCGCCACTCCGATAACTTGTAGCGAAGACATTCTCGAGGCGCTTGGTTTTGCGATAGAAAAACCAAGACTCAGCGACGAAGAAAAATACGCCGATTGTTCTGAACAAGAAATCATGGTTATTAATCTTCTCCGTGAACCGATGGAAAGAGATGACCTAATAATAGAAATGAAAATGAGCACAGCCGAAGCCAATGCCCTTTTGTCTATCATGGAACTCAAAGAATTAATCAAAGAAGAATTAAGCGAGATAAGAAAAATATAATCCTATCGAACACAACGAACAAGGAATCCAATATTCTGATCGCCTCCATAAATGATACCATCATTAATTACATTCTGGTAGTAAGAAAATGGAGTCGGTGAATATGGAACGGGAATAGAAGACCAATAGCGACCTGCAACGAAACCAAAAGGCGCCCACACAGAAGATTTTGAATACCAGGCACGGGATAATGTTTGAAACTGCTCAGCTGAAGGAAGTCTCCCTCCGTTTTTAGAACATGCGTTTTTTGCGGTTAACCAATCCATACTTACATCATCGCCTGTTAATGTTATACCTGAAGAATCCACCCCTTTTGTATCCCATCTCACTACTCCGTTCTCATCAACAGACCATGCTTTGAGCTCATTTACATCATATATGATAGCTGTGGCACCGAAACGTAAGTAAATATCATTATAAGTTGAGTTGGTATAACTGAAACACTTAATTATAATTCCTTGATCGATTAATGGTTGAGCAATTTTAGCTAAGTTATTGTTTATGCCTGTACAGTTTGAATTAGCATCATTTGATCCAGTAAAGCTCCCATTTTCTAGCTGGTTTAGTGATGCTTGGTTATATAGTTGTTTCAAGGTTGATTTAATAGTAGCTATCTTCCCCTTCTCTCTTGCACTATTTAATGAAGCAATAACCACAGCAGAAAGTATTCCAATGATAGCAATGACAACTAAGAGTTCGATAAGGGTAAACCCCGTAGTGAATTTTGATGATGGTTCTTTAGAACGTTTCGATATAATCGAAACTTCATCAAAATCTACTATCGGGGTAAATCCTTTTGTAGTTTTATTAGATTTTAGGTATTCCTTTTTCACTTTTTTATTATACCACACCAATTTTAAAACTAAACATTAGCCGTATCACTAATATCTTCTCGTAGTATGCAAGCTTTATTTAGATAAATATAAATATAAAAATAACATTCTTACCCACCCATACATATTCGTGCGCTATCGCGCACGAATATGTATGGGTGGGTATTATAAAATTTATTTCACAGAATAACCTTTAGCTAATTTGAACGTCTTGAGGTTGTCTACAAGATGAATCTTCTTAACGTAGTTCATGAATTCTTTCGGTAATGGTGATAGACCAACCCAAACACTTCGCTGAATCATAACATATCCAAACCTTATTAGATGTCTTCTAAACCAGTCCCTTTCAGTTTTTTTATCTTCAGGAATATCATACATAACCAATAGATTTTTGGGTGCATCTTTAGAAAAAGAAGATGTGAAAATTTCTTTCTTTAGAATTTCATTTTTTAAAAATGATTTGCCCTTTTTGGTCAAAACTAAATTTTTATCCTCAGTAGAAATATAACCCTCTTTGCATAATGAATAATATTCATTTCTAACAGAATATTTATTTTTATTTTTAAAAATAGGTAAACCTAATATATTAACAGGTATCCCCTTGTAGTATCCCGTTTTAGTATTTAATAATTCTAATATTTGATGCTTTATCGTCATAAACATATTATATCACCATACATATTCGTGCGCTATCGCGTATGAATATGTAAATCCAAAAGTCTTGCCTATGCAGGTAAAGTCACAAACATCCCTTTCTTCCCTTTTCCCCTATCCCTGGGATAGGGGAAAATTAACAGTAGAGGCCTTGTCCCGACATTCGGTCGGGGCAAGGCCTCGGGAATATTGAAACAAAAACATTTCTTGTCAAATTTGGTTTTCACATTCAGTTTTCACAAACCAGCCCCGTAAAAACAGAAAAGTCCCACCATAATGTGCTTGTAAGGCTCTATGGGCCTCTTGATTATATTATTTTTGTAAACAGGTAAAAGATACAGTATTTGCAAAAAAACGCCTAAGGTGTTACTAATAGTAGCATGACTAAGAAGTTACTTATCGTAGAGTCACCTTCAAAAGCTAAAACGATAGAGAAATATTTAAATGGAGAATACACTGTTCGAGCTTCTGTTGGACATATTCGTGATTTACCAAAATCAAACAAAAATGCCATTGATATAGAAAATGGTTTTGTTCCTAATTACGAAATATCAAAAGGAAAAGAAAAAGTTGTTCACGAATTAAAAACTCTTGCAGAGAAATCAGATGAGATTATGTTAGCTACAGACCCGGATCGAGAAGGAGAAGCAATTTCTTGGCACTTGAAAGATATATTAGATACTGATAAAAAAATAAAAGCTCAAATCAAAAGAGTAGCGTTCCACGAAATTACAAAGGATGCTGTCACCGAAGCTTTGAAAAATCCTCGTGATATTGACCTAGATCTAGTCAAAGCCCAAGAAGCAAGACGTGTCCTAGATAGATTAGTTGGCTATGACCTCTCCGGTATTATTTGGAAAAAAGTTAGATACGGGTTATCTGCAGGAAGAGTCCAATCCCCTGCTTTAAGAATAATCATGGAAAGAGAAAGAGAAATCCGAGCTTTTATTCCTGAAAAATATTGGACTATAGAAGGCATCTTTAATTTAAACAAAGATAAAATCAAACTCACATGTACCGAAGAACCCCGAGACGAAAAAGTTGTTGAAAACATTTTATCTCTTGGTAAAAAAGAAAAGTGGATTATTACAGATATAAAATCTTCAGAACAAAAAAGACAACCACGACCTCCTTTTACGACTTCAACCCTCCAACAGACAGCCAGCACGAGACTTGGATTCTCTCCATCTAGGACAATGCAAATAGCACAGAAACTATATGAATCCGGACTTATAACTTACATGCGTACTGATAGTACGAATTTAAGTACACAAGCACAAAATCAAATTGTTTCGCTCGTTGAAAAAAAATATGGTAAGGAATATGCCGAAAAGCATTTTTATAAAGCCAAATCAAAGAATGCTCAGGAAGCTCATGAAGCGATTAGACCAACTCACGTTGAAAACATATCAATTGGCGCCACTGAAGAACAAAAAAAGTTATATCGACTTATTTGGGAAAGAGCTGTTTCTTCTCAAATGTCCGATGCTAAACTTTTGAAATCAAAGATTGTAGCCAATATAGAGAAAGGTGAGATTCCTGATTTTACAGCAAACGGATCAAAGATATTATTCCCTGGATGGCTAGCTTGTGATAGTGGTGCGAGCGGAGATGATGTGATATTACCTGAAGTTAAAAAAGGACAAGTGATCGACCTGATAGAGATTAAAGAAACGGAGAAATCAACTGAGCCTCCAAATAGATACACAGAAGCAGGTCTAGTCAAAGAGCTCGAATCAAGAGACATTGGTAGACCTTCTACATACGCAAGCATAATCAAAACTCTAGAAGATAGAGGTTATGTTCGCAAAGAAGGACGAACTCTCTTCCCTACCGACACAGGAGATGTAGTTTCTAGTTTTCTCGAAAATAATTTCAATAATTACATTAGCGACAACTTTACAGCTGACATGGAAGATAAATTGGATGATATTTCTAATGGAAAAAGAGACTACGTTAAAACCCTAAAGGATTTCTATGGACCTTTCCTAAAAGACATAAAAGATAAAGACAAATTAGCTAAAGCTACCAACATAGAAGACGCCCCAGAAAATATTAAGTGTCCAAAATGTGGAGGGCAAATGATTGTTAAACTATCACGTGGTGGAAAATTCTATTCATGCAAAAACTACCCTGATTGTAACGGGGCTCTCACCTTAGAGGGTAAAGAACTCGAGGGTCCAAAAGAGACCGGGGAAATATGTCCTCTATGTGGAGACAAGAGTGGTAAAAATGGAGGTGGAAAATTAGTCGTCAGAGAAGGAAGATTCGGCAGTTTTATTTCATGTTCTCGTTATCCAAAATGTAAATTTATCAAGCAAGATGAAGAAGAGTTAAAAAAGAAAATGACTGACATTACTTGTCCTGTTTGTAACAAAGGTAAAATGATGGAAAGGCGTGGAAGATTTGGAATTTTCTATTCATGTAGCAACTATCCTGATTGTAAGAATGCTATCAAAGCAAAACCAACTGGAAATATTTGTCACCTCTGTGGTGCATTAATGATGGATGGCACAAAAACTATTCCAGAGAGATGCAGTAACAACAAGTGCCCAAACAATCGACCTGATAAGCTTGAAAAAAATAAATAAAAAAACTCCTAAAAAACATAAACTTTTAAAAAAAATAATAAAGTTTAAAAAAATAATATGATTCCCAAAATGGAAGACATCCTATCTCTTGTATTAGAGAAAACGATGGAAGATGAAAACTTAATAAGAAAGTCTTACAATTTTGCTGAGAAAGCTCATGCTGGGCAAAAAAGAAAAAGTGGAGAGCCGTATTTTATCCACCCAGCTAATGTGGCTAAAATTTTAGCAGAATTAGGATTACCCCCTGTTGTTATAGCTACGGGGCTTGTTCACGATGTTATAGAAGAAACTAAATATTCAAAAGAAGATATATCTAAATTACTAGGATGTGAAGTCGCAGAGTTAGCAGAAAGAGTTGTTAAACTAGGTGATATACGATATAAAGGAACTGAAAAAAATGTTGAAAATTTAAGAAAATTCTTCGTTTATGAAACAAAAGACTTACGAGCTTTAGTGGTTCGTCTCGCAGACAGATTACATAATGTTGAAACACTTGAATTCGTAGAAAAAAATAAACAAAAAAGAATCGCTTTAGAAACGTTGGAAATATATGCTCACCTAGCGAACAGATTGTCTATGGGGCAATTAAAAAGCAGACTAGAAGATGCGTCTTTTGAATATGCATACCCCGAAGAATACCAGAAAATTAAAAGTTCTTTAGAAAATAAAAAGGATGTTGGAAAAGAGTATTTAATAGAAACTACAACTAGATTAGGGGAAATGATCGAAAGTTCTGGTATAAAAAATGTAACGATAGATTCTCGTCAAAAACATTTATATTCTCTATGGAACAAATTAAACAAATATGATTTAACTATTAACAATATCTACGACATTATCGCAATCAGAGTAGTCGTTGAAACAGTAGAAGATTGTTATAAGGTTCTTGGATTAATACATGGACAGTGGAGACCTATGATGAACAGGATTAGAGATTATATAGCCTCTCCTAAATCAAACGGATATCAAAGTATTCATACTATAATTTACACTGAATCAGGCGGAATCGTAGAGATTCAGATACGAACCCAAGATATGCACAACAGAGCGGAAAATGGAGTAGCTGCTCACTTTGCCTATAAAGAAAAAGGTAGTGCTGAAAAAGCTTTATCTAAAGAAGTAGAATGGTCACACCAGCTTCACGAACTTAATCTATCAAAAAATTACCGAAAAAACTTTGAGCACAAAATAGATTTGGACTTTTTTGAAGATAGAATCTTTGCCTTCACCCCTAAGGGAGATATTATTGACTTACCCAAAGGAGCTAGTGTTATTGATTTTGCCTATGCTATTCATACAAGCATTGGAGACCACGCCTTAAGTGGTGTAGTGAACGGCAAAAACTCTTCTCTAAGCACGATTCTAAAAACCAACGATATTGTTGAAATAAAAACAAATAAAAATGGTAAACCATCTCAAAAATGGCTAGAGTATGCAAAAACAAACCTCGCCAAAAAACATATAAACAGTTATTTTAAAGACAATAGTTTGCTTTCGAAATATATTTCTTTCGGTAAATAAATTAAACCCCACAATTTCATTGTGGGGTTTAATTTTAGATTGAGAAATTTTTTATATTATACAAGTCTATGTCTTCTTCTGTTTTCTTAATTTCTTCTTCTGTCCTATCGTCTATTAAGTGAAGGTTTTCTTCTTCACTAGTTTCTTCTTGTTTAGTAACTTCTTTTTGTTCTGGTTGAGAGATGGAGATAAATTTATCGAGCATTTCTGTTGGGTTACGATTCTCGTTATTTTTAATGATTTCTAAAATAGTATGTAAATCATCATTGGTAAAGAAATCGATAGTAATATATCCTCCGTTTTCTTTTTTCTCTATATGAACTCTCGTTCCTAGAGATTCTTGCAATTTTTCTTCCATTTCTGCAATTTCTGGATCTACCAAATACTCTTTCTTTCGAACTCTATCATAAGCAATTCTTCTAGCAGCTTTTTCTGCATCTCGAACAGTCATCTTTTTAAAGACTATTTCCTTGAATAAAACATTTTGCTCTTCAGGTCTATCAGCTAGCATTAGAATTGGTCTTGTATGACCTTCACTAATTTTCCCTTCTGACAACGCATCTAGAATTTCTTGAGGTAATGATAGTAGTCGTAGTGTGTTTGAAACATACTCACGGCTTTTACCAACTTTTTGCCCCACCTGAGCATGAGTAAATTTAAACTCTTCTACGAGACGCATGAAGGCTCTCGCCCTCTCTACCGCATTTAAGTCTTCTCTTTGTAAGTTTTCTATTATGGCAAGTTCTAGTTTTGCCATGTTGTCATCACCCACTCGGATAATTACAGGAATCTCTTTTAGACCTGCAATTTTAGAAGCACGTAACCTACGTTCTCCTGCGATCAATTCATATTCAACTGACATACCTCCATCTTCTCTGGTCATTTCAATTCTTGAAACTACGAGGGGTTGAAGCACTCCATACTGTCGAATAGAATCGGCTAAATCCTTTAATCGTTCTTCATCAAACTCTCTTCTAGGTTGAAAAGGGTTTGGTTTTATTTTTTCTATATCTACCCAAAAAATTGAATTATTATAAAGCTGTGACATGCTTCTATTTTATCACAATTCAATTAAGATGAAAAATAACTACTATTGACATAATAAAGTTAGAGTGTTAATCTTAAATAAAATAACCCATAAAAATTTAAGAAGAAATGGGAACGAAAGCTCAGGAACTGTTATCTTTCTTTGGATTTACAGGAGAAGGATATGACGATCTTGCTAACGTAATTGCAGAAATTGCGAATGAATCTGACAGTAGTCAGGTGATTACTAAGGATATAAAATCTTTACCGTTCGGTTTTGGTCTACAAGATGAAGCCGATGAATTTGTGATAATAGATATTATTCAATTTATTCTAGCTGACATAGTTCCTAAAACAAGTAAAAAAAACTTCATTGTCAGCCATTTTCATTTAGATACTGACCACATCAAGAAGAAGACCTGTGGAAAGATAACCGTTGAAGTTGAAACATTATAATTTCTTTCCCCTATAGTAATTTTAAAAAACCCGGCAATCAAAAGCTGGGGTTTTTATTTGTGCGCCGGGAGGGATTCGGTCACTCTCGTGGATATTTTATTTCGTTATTACTCATAAAATATCTCACTCGCTCGACCCCCACTCGCTCCGGCCGCTTCGCGGACTTCGTCGGAGCTCGGTTCGAATCCTCCCGCTAGCTACAAAATAAAATCACCCAGTATTCCATACTGGGTTCATTTATTTTTGTGCGCCGGGAGGGATTCGAACCCCCGTAGCCCGAAGGCGTTTGATTTACAGTCAAATGCAATTGACCACTCTGCCACCGACGCATATTGTAAAACTTACACTAACATCTAACCAAACTTATATTGTAAACACTGCTCTATAATTTGTGCGCCCCGTAGCTTTACTATTCTGGGGCCACCGACGCATATTGTAAAACTAATACTAACTACAATAGTATACACATTTTTTCTTTTTTTTCAAATACAAAAAAATAGAGGCCAAGCCTCTATTAATTTATTAGATTATCACTATCCTCCCTGTATCACTTCTCCTCCTGCTATTTTCAACCAATTACTTTTTGAAAGGTAGCAGAGCGGCAAGTCATAGAATTTACGAAACCATCTTGCGATAGATTCGTCAGGTTTTACTTCGTAATTCTGATGAATTTGAAAGTCTACCAGATTCAATCCTTCAACTGCCCAAGGAATTGTCATAGAGATACTACCTTGAAAAATAAATGGACAGGCGATTAATACTCCGTCTTTGATTCCGATGTACTTCTTTTGCCCATTCATAACCAAGTTCGCAATCGTATCAAAGATATCTCTTTGCTTAAGAAAACGGACTAGATTATAAATATCATTACCTTCTACAAAGAAGGCTTTGACCTCGGGTTGGAACAATAGTGTCTTAGACTTAACCACTTCTTCAATTGGAATAACACTATATCCAATCTTTGAGAAAAAGTGTTCCGCTTTATCAGAAGGAAGACCAACAGCGTCGGTTTCTTCTGCGTTTACATAAACAATGATTTCCCCTTTTTTTGCCGGCCCCAAGAATTTTATCAACTGTTGAGAACAGTGATCCAAATAGTGAGCCCCAGTGCCACAGAAAGGGTCTCCGATTAAAAACAGTTCCTTGTTCATAATTGTATGATTTTAGAGTGAATATTCAATTTCAACATAAATCTATCACATTAAGGCTTTTTGTCAAATATAACACAAGAATAAAAACGAAGGTTTTACCTTCGTTTTTATTCTTGTGTTACTTGGTTTTTTTAGAAACTTTAGTTTTCTTCTTTTTGTTTTCTACTAAAATTTCTTCATTTTTAACAGTAACTGAGATAACATCTCCTTTTTTTACACCCTTAGTAATTATGAGCATTGCTATTGGATTAAGTATCTTTTCTTGAATTAACCTAGATAGGGGTCTTGCTCCAAAATGAGGATCGTAACCTTCTTTGGCTAAATGATCGAGAGAACTTTCGGTTATTTCCATCGTAATACCCTTCTCAAGTAATCTCTTTTCTGTGATCTTAATTTTTAGGTCGACTATTTGTCTAATCGCTTTTTCTGAAAGTATATCAAAGACAATTACATCATCTAATCTATTTAAAAATTCTGGTTTAAAGAAATCTTTTAGAGCCCCCATGACTTTATCTTTAGTGATATCGTATTCATCTCGTTCTCCGTTATTACTAAAACCCAACGATTCCATCTTTTGTATCAAGTGTGAACCAAGATTGGAAGTTAGAATAATAACAGTGTTTTTGAAATTTATTACTCTTCCCTTGCCGTCTGTTAGTCGTCCATCGTCTAAGACTTGTAATAAAACGTTTAAAACTTCAGGGTGAGCTTTTTCAACTTCATCAAACAATACCACAGAATAAGGTCTATGCTTTACGGCTTCTGTTAGGCTCCCAGATTCATCATACCCAACATATCCTGGTGGAGAACCAATAAGCTTAGACACACTATGTCTTTCTCCGTATTCACTCATGTCTACTCTAACTAGAGCCTTATCATCATTAAACATAAACTCAGCTAAAGCTTTGGTTAATTCTGTCTTACCCACTCCTGTAGGTCCCAAGAATATGAATGAACCAATTGGTTTATTTGGATCTCCAATACCAGCACGATTGCGTCTTACAACATCAGAAATCTTTTTAATAGCTTCATCCTGACCTATAACTCGTTTATGCAATTCATCTTCCATGTGTGCTAGCTTTTCCATCTCTTCCTCGAGCATTTTTTGCAAAGGAATTCCAGTCCACCTTGAGACAACAGCCGCAACATCCTCCTCCGTTATTTCTTCTTTTAGTATTCTTCTAGACTTCTGTAGTTTTTTTAGACGAGAAAGCTTTTGATTTAGTTTATTTTGTAAATCTGGAATTCGTCCATAGCGAATTTCCGCTGCCCTTCCTAGGTCAGCATGCATCTCAGCATTTTCAGCTTCTAATCTAAGAGATTCTAATTCTTTTTTAATGTTTCTAATTTCTACAACAGTTTCTTTCTCGTTTTTCCACTTTAATTCCAATTCATAAGTTTTTTCTTTTAGATTAGCAATTTCTTTTTCGATATCTTTCAATCTAGATTTTTCTACCTTATGATTATTGCTTCCTTTTTCTCTTTCTATTTCTTTTGTTAACGCAGCTTTTTCTACTTCAAAACGCATTATCTTTCGATCTGCATCTTCCAATATCTCAGGTTTATTTTCAAGCGCCAAACGTAGAGAAGATGAGGCTTCGTCAATCAAGTCAACTGCTTTATCTGGCAAAAAACGATTCGTTATATATCTAGCACTCAAATTGACCGCGGACAAAATAGCGTCATCTGTAATTCTTACTCCGTGGAATAATTCATACTTTTCTTTTAATCCCCGAAGAATTGCAACAGCATCTTCTATGCTTGGTTCATCAATATAAACAGGCTGGAATCTTCTGGCTAGAGCTGGGTCTTTTTCAATATATTTCTGATATTCTTTTAAGGTTGTTGCCCCAATGGCTCGAAGCTCGCCTCTTGCAAGTGCTGGTTTTAGCATATTAGAAGCATCTAGAGATCCTTCAGAAGAACCAGCCCCGACGATTGTATGTATTTCATCTATAAATAAAATTATCTGACCACTAGACCTTTCAATTTCTTTCATTATGCCTCTTAGCCTTTCTTCGAATTCCCCTCTGTATTTTGTTCCAGACAAAAGAAGTCCGAGGTCTAGCGAAACAACTTCTTTGTCTTTTAGACTCTCTGGAACATCATTTTTTGCGATACGAATAGCCAAGGCTTCTGCCACTGCAGTTTTACCAGTTCCAGCTTCTCCTATGAGAATAGGATTATTTTTTGTTCGGCGAGAAAGAATTTGCATCATTCTCATTATCTCTGTATCTCTTCCGATAACAGGATCAAGTTTATCCTCCCTAGCTAAAGCCGTCAGATTGCGAGTAAATTTAGCTAGAAGTTTAGGTTTCTTGGAGATGTTCATATCATTAATGTTTTCATCTCTGAGCTGTTTTAAAACTTCTATTACCTTATTTCTTTCTATTCTAAATCTCAAAAGCAAATCTCTTGCCTCTCCTTCGGTATCAAGCAAAGAAACGAATAGGTGTTCGGTGGATACAAATTCATCTTTTAAGGAAACAGCGACTTTGGCTGAATTTTCAATAATTTGAGCTAGGTCAGGAGTTAGGTAAATCTGAAACGAAGGAGAAATTGTATTACGATTCTCTGGTGACTCAATCATTTCTATCAAATTGTCAGTTAGTAAAACAGTATCAACGTCCATCTTGTCCAAGATAGAAACAATAAGAGAATTTTCTTGAACCATCAGAGCCGTCAAAAGATGTAAGGAATTAACATGATTCTGCCCCCTTTCGACGGCTAGTTCATGGGACTTCCTGATAACCTCCTTAGCTTTAGTTGTAAAATTATTAAATGGTGGCATATATTTTTATTTAAAGATTAATTTTATATACTTACAAGTTTTATTATACTTTCTCTTGCCCTGTAGTAAGCTTTGCTTTATTACCGAGGTCTCGTCCCGTAGTAAATTTAAAAAGCATCTTGTCCTGTAGTAAGCTTTGCTTTACTACTGGGGTCGTTTTTAAATTTTACTACCGGGATTAGCAAAATAGGTGGCAGAGAGTAAATTTAGTCTAGTTATTATTTTGAGTTTCTGTTTCAGTAGTTTCTTCAACAGGTTTTTGACTAGATTTATCTTCACCTATCTTTAAAATAGCAAAACCATTATCAAAATTTTTAAGAGTATAAACACTAAACATATCTTCACCTAACTGAACTTCATATTTATCTTTATTATCTATAATGTTTGTATTTACCAGAATTAATCCTTCATCAGAAATAATAACACCTTGTCCTATTTCTTTATCTTTTTCTTCTAAACTGTTCTCACCGGTCGCAACACTTGGTATTTTCTTAAATATAGACACTAGCTGATTACCACTATTTATATTTAATGTATCACCTGATTTTGATTCTTGATCTTTAGTTTCTTCAACTGTAGTAACTTTTTCTATCGTTCTTTGTATGACATTATTAATCGTCTGAGGAACTGTTGGTGGCATTTGCTTCATTAGAGATACAGTTACAATTCCTGTACCTATAGAGACTACAAAAGTGATTAACAATGTTAATAAAATCAATTGTTTTTTGTTTAATTCGTTTATATCCATCCCGTACGAAAATAATTAATACTAATAGTTACATTATATACTATCTGTGCATAATAATAAACTCATCAAATTAAACAATATATGTTATTTTTGTACGGGATCCATTCCTTCAAAATGCCTTTTTAATCTTGATTTTAAAAATAACTTTCCTCTTCCTGGTTTTAGATAAATTTCTCTAGCTTTAGCATCAAACTCATTAAGGCAGGCTTCATAGTATACAAGCTCATAAGGACCTCTATACTTAGTATAGGTTGAAAATCCACTTTTATGCTCTTTTATACGCCTCTTTAGATCATTCGTATACCCAGTATATAAATTCCTATCTTTAGTACTTTTTAATACATAAGTATAAAACATAATAATTAATTTTATCACTATTCGTTTATTATTTCCACTCGCTATATTTTGACAAAATTCTGGAAAGTCCTTTTACTAAAGCATCTAAATTACTTTTCACTGTCTGTCTTCCTAACGTGATTCGGATAGACCCAATAGTTTGATCTTTATTTCCATTTATCGCTTTAATTACGTATGACCCTTTATCATCTTCACTCTTGCAAGCACTTTTTTCTGAAACATAAGCACCGAGTGCAGATAATTCTATGACAACCAGCTCGCTTGGTAACCCATCTATAGTTATGTTTATGTTGTTTGGTAATCTATTTTCTTTATCTCCATTTAATTTAATTTCGAAAGGATATTTTTTTGATAAATCTAAAATTTTATCTATCCCATAATTTCTTAATTTTATTAATCGAAGTGATTCTTTTTCTTTTATTTTATTAGTTATCTCATGCGCAAGGTTTAAACTGTTTATCAAAGAAACACTCTCCGTGCCTGATCGTAATCCAAATTCCTGCCCTCCTCCGTTATAGATTGGAGTAATATCAACATTTCTTTTTTTAATAAGAACACCTATTCCTTTTGGTCCATAAATCTTAGAACTATTGAAAGTCATTAAATCAACCCCTAATTTATCTATGTTTTCTGTGAACAAATAATTCATTGCCTGGCAAGCATCAGTGTGAAAGAGAGGAAAATCGACTAAGTAAGGTCTTGCCTTAAGGGAGTCCAAGGCAAGATCTTGAGAAGTCGATTTTCCCTTTTTAAATCTCCTAATAATTTTTGCTATTTCTTCTATTGGTTCTATAGTACCTATTTCGTTATTTGCATACATCACAGAAACCAACACGGTATTTTCCTTGAGAGACTCTTTTAAAATTTTTAAATCAATTACACCGTTTTCTAGTACTGGAATATAAGAAGCTTCTATTATTTTCTTGCTTTCTAAATTTCTGATATTCTCTAGGACTGCAGGATGTTCTATCTCTGAAGTAATTACATGAGGGATAACATCTGGGAAACGATTAATAAAGGAATTAACAGTTCCAATTATAGCTAGCGCATCACTCTCTGTTCCGCTTCCTGTAAAAATTATTTCATCGGCATGAGCGTTCAATCTTTTTGCTATTTCTGATCTAGCACGTTCAACTACACTCCTGGTTTCTATCCCCTTTTTATATATAGTACTAGCATTGGCATAAAATTTTTTTTCTGTTTTGTGTAAAATTTTCAAAACTCTCCTGTCGATAGGAGTAGCACTTGCATAATCTAAGTAGATATCTTTTTGTGGTCTTAATCTCATATTTTATATAATATCATATTTAGGGATTGTAAAAAAAGCTTTATTGTTATATACTCTTCTTGTTATGAGTACCACTATCTTATTTTATATAGTTTCAATAATCGTGTTGATAATACTTTTGTGGGTATTAATTATTGAAATCAGACTAAAAAGGATTTTCGCTGGTATCAAAGCAAAAAACTTAGAGGAAGCTCTTGTAATAGCTGGTAAGAAATTACAAGCACTAGAAGAGACAGAATCCAAGATAGAAAAACACTTGGGAGTTATAGACGAAAGATTAAATAAATCTATCAGAAATGTTGAAACATTAAGATTTAATCCTTTTGTAGAAGCTGGTGGAAATCAAAGCTTCGCTATAGCATTTCTAAACGATGAAGGAAATGGAGTTATACTCTCCAGCCTTTATGCGAGAGATAGGATGAGCGTTTTTGCAAAACCTATCTCTGGAGGAAAATCTACTTTTGAATTAACAGAAGAAGAAAAGGCCGTTTTAAATAAAACTAAAAAATAGATTATTTGAGCAGAAAATAAGATTTTATTTATCTTAGATGAAAGCATCTTGGATAAAATTTTATTTTCTGAGTAAATAATAAAAAAATTATGACTACTTCTAAAGATAACATTAAAAAAAGACCACCAGTCGTGGTAGTGATGGGACACGTTGATCATGGTAAATCAACGCTTTTAGACTATATCAGAAAAACCAAAATTGTTGATGGAGAAGCTGGAGGAATAACTCAGCACATAAGTGCTTACGAAGTATGCACCAAAGATGAAAATAATAATGACAGATTAATAACATTTTTGGATACTCCAGGTCACGAAGCCTTTACAAAAATGAGGTGTCGCGGTGCTCAAGCTGCAGACATTGCAATCCTGGTTGTCTCTGCAGAAGACGGAGTAAAAGCTCAAACAATGGAAGCCTACAACACAATCATAGAAAATAAAATTCCTTATGTTGTGGCAATCAATAAAATAGATAGACCAAATGCAAACATAGATAGAACCAAAATGGATTTAGTTGAGAAAGGTATCTACTTGGAAGGATTAGGTGGAAATATACCATTTGCTTTAATATCTGCAAAAGAAGGAACTGGAATAAATGAACTCATGGAATTAATTATCCTTTTGTCTGATATGGAAAATCTAGAAGGAAATTCATCTTTGAACGCAAGCGGTGTTATTATCGAAGCAAAAAGAGATCCAAAAAGAGGAATTAGTGCCACTTGTATTATAAAAGACGGAACTATCAGATCAGGAATGTTTGTAGCCTGTGGAGAATCTTTAGTGAGCACAAGAATGCTAGAAAATTTCTTAGGAAAACCAATCAAAGAAGCAACCTTCTCATCACCTATCCATCTTGTAGGCTTCGAAAGCATGCCAGAAGTAGGAAATGTTTTTGAATCTTTTGATACAAAAAAAGAAGCTGAAGCTTATATCAAAATTGTTAAAGAAGAAAACAGTAATAACAAAACAACTAATTGCCAAAAAGACCAAAATATAAAAACTATTCCAATCGTTATAAAGACTGATGTTGTTGGAACTATTGATGCTATCGAAAAAGAAATTGAAAAATTAAACAAAGAAGAAATTGCTTTCAAAATTATAGGTAAAGGAGTTGGTGCTATTAATGAATCTGATTTAAAAATGGCTTGTATTGATAAAGACAGCATAATTGTTGGGTTTAATACAAAAATAGATTCTACCGCTAGAGACTTAAATGAATCTTTGAAAGTAAAAGTAGAAACTTTTGACATTATTTATAAACTAATAGACTGGTTGAGAGATTTGATAGAAGAAAGAAGACCTAGACAAGAGGTAAAAGAAGTCATCGGTAGTTTAAAAATCCTAAAAACTTTTGGTACTACAAAAGACAGGCACGTCGTTGGGGGTAAGGTTATAAGTGGTAAAATAAGCTTACACGGTAATGTTAAAATAATGCGAAGAGATTTTGAGATCGGCACAGGAAAAATAACAGAACTTCAGACCAATAAGATAAAAGCCAAGGATGTATTTGATGGAGATGAATGTGGAATTCAAGTTGAAACCAGAGTGGACGTTGCTTCTGGCGATGTCTTAGAAGCGTTTGAATTAGTTATTAAATAAAAAAATCGTATTAACAAGTAATCAAGAATTTTATGTCAGAATTTAGAAATGAAAAAATAAAAAATATGATTAAAGAGCATTCTGCTCTTTTCATTGAAAAAGAATCTGGTAACACTTCCCTGATTACGGTTACTAGAGTATTACTATCTGAAGATGGTAAAAGAGCAACGATCATGATCAGTGTCTTACCTAAAGACAAAGAAAGTGCAGCTTATGGTTTTATCAAAAGAAACCTGGGAGAACTTCGAAAAGAAATCATGAAAAATCTAAAAATAAACCCCGTCCCATTTTTAGATGTTAAAATTGATGAAGGAGAAAAAAACAGACAAAAAATTGACGAACTTTTAATAAATGGTTAGTATAGAAGAAGCTATTTGATTAATCAAACAATCAAAATAGCCTTTGATAAAAACACTTGATTGATTTTTGTATATGAGATATTTTTATCCGTGTAGGGCCCCTTTGGGGTAAAGCGGGAAAAATATCCCATATACAAAAATTATTAATTCGTTAGGCCTAGTCGCCAAGTGGTAAGGCAAGAGTCTGCAAAACTCTTATACGGCGGTTCGATTCCGCCCTAGGCCTCAGTGGAAAATTTAAAAATTTTCTGCTAATATATAAAGTGGTTTTACAAAGTAATATGCCCAGGTGGCGGAATTGGTATACGCGCTAGTCTTAGGAACTAGTGGAGCAATCCTTGGAGGTTCAAGTCCTCTCCTGGGCACAAAAGCATGGTTTTAAAAAGAGCAAACTTCTTTGCTCTTTTTTGCTTTTGTGAGGCGGAGTGATAGTTTCGCCAACAGGCGAAACCACGAGCCGGGGTCGCGAAAATTTCGAGCGACGGCGAGAAATTATTTGTGACCAAAAAGGTGTACAAAAAAGAGATAATGTTATTATCTCTTTTTTAAGGAGAGGGCTTGAAAGCCGGAGGCCGACAGGCCGAGGCGGGTGAGAAAGCGAACACCTGGAGCTTTCGCAAGACCTTGAGCGTTTTGTAATCAAAATGCGAAAGGTGTACAGAATCTGTAAGATTCGCAAGATTTTTCAGCAGAAAAATACTTGTGACCAAGTCCTCTTTCAAGAATTATAGGCAAAAGTACTATCGAACACATCGGACATAGCTCTCGTTAGTCTGGTTATGGTTAACCAAGTTACCATTGTACATGAACTGTTCGTAAGCGAGCGAAGTAGGCGAAGATGGGACGGTGGTAGAAGACCAATAGATGTTCGCCACGAATCCCAAAGGTGCCCAAGGGTCTGTGTCACCATCTGTACTTGCCTTAGAATACCATGCGTGAGATAGGGTTCTTGATTCTTCGATAGAAGGAAGTCTTCCTCCGTTGGTAGCACAAGCAGTTTTTGCAGTAGACCAGTTCATTGTATTACTACCAGATACATCATCTCCGGGTAGAGAGACTCCGGCTGAAGTTACGCTTCTTGTATCCCATTTGACTACTCCATTTTCATCCACAGACCATGCTTTGAGTTCACCTGTGTCATAAATGAGAGCGGTGGCACCGAAGCGTTGGTAGTCGTCACCGATATATGGAGTAGAACCTATACCTGTCCCATAAAAACTAAAGCATTTAACAACTATTCCTTGATCAGTGAGTGATTTAGCTATTGGGGCTAGGTTTCCAGTACAAGCGAGATCCGTGTATGAAGTATTTGATCCAGTAAAACTACCATTTTCGAGTTGGTTTAAAGACGCTTGATTATATAGCTGTTTTAATGTTGATTTGACAGTTGCAATCTTTCCTTTTTCTCTTGCACTATTTAGTGAAGCAACAACTACAGCAGATAATATTCCGATGATAGCGATAACTACAAGAAGTTCAATAAGGGTAAAACCTCCACACCCACTTTTACAATGTGATTTCATCACGCACGTTTCGTGCTTTGTAAAAGTAGGTGTGGGGGTGAAGCCTTTTGTAATTTTATTAGATTTTATGAATTCCTTTTTCACTTTTTTATTATACCATAGTAGTTTCAAAATTAAACCGTTTTCCCCTAGGTCCGACATAGGGGAAAGGAAGATTACTTAATAAGCCGAGGTCTTTCCTCGTACGAGGTCGGACCTAGTACAAGGTCCGACCTCGGCTGTTATCCACAGTTTTTGTAGAGTATCTTAGCCCGCTCAAACCTGGAGTTTAAGTTAGTAAAAAGATATTTTTTCACTCTTTAGTGTAATATAGTTAACCAAACACCTTATTGCTTATTCTCTCAAAATATAGTATACTCTTTTTATATGACGATTTTCACTAATATGTTACCTTATTTACAGATAATTCTGTCCATAATTTTAATAGTTACTATTTTACTACAACAATCTTCAGCTGGAGTCGGAGGCGCTTTTGGTGGAGGCGAAGGTGGTGGTCTTTATAACACACGTCGTGGTTTTGAAAAGTTTCTCTTTATTTTTACTATAGTAATAGCGATACTCTTTGCTGTTTTTGCTTTTATTGCTATTTTTGTAAAATAGGCTTCTTTTCCCGATACGGCAACAGTTTTCTATGCGTAAAACCAAAAATATATTAAAGTTTTTAAAAGAATTTCGTTTTTATAAAAAAAGAGAGCTAGCATTAGCTGCATCTTCCCTTTCCAGTAAACAATTTTTATTGTTTGTAGGACTACTTTTAGTAACCATTATTTCACTTGTTGGAATCATCGGTAAGATTAATAGTATGTTTTTAGTGGATGTTCCTTCAAATGGAGGAGAAATTACCGAAGGTATTGTCGGTTTTCCAACATTGGTTAACCCAGTTATTGCTTTTTCAGACGCAGACAAAGATTTAACTTCTTTGATTTATTCTGGACTAATGAGAAAAACTCCAGATGGTGATTATATCCCCGATTTAGCAAAAACAATGGATGTCTCAGGAAATGGAACAGTTTACACTTTTACCCTAAAAGATGGCATTGAATTTCATAATGGAAAAGATATTACCGTAGATGATATTATTTTTACAATAGACAAGATCAAGGATCCTCTAACCAAGAGTCCTAAAAAGTCTAGCTGGGATGGAGTTATCGTTAACAAAATAGACGAAAAGACAATAGAGTTTAGACTTCCACAACCATATATTTCATTTATGGATAATACCACCTTAGGAATTTTACCTTCTCAATTGTGGAAAAACGTTAGCACAAAAGAATTTAATCTTTCTACCCTAAATTCTAAAGCTGTCGGTTCTGGTCCTTTTAAAGTTAGAAAGGTAATAAAAAACAGTGATGGCTTGTCTGAAAGATATGAGCTTGTCAGATTTAATGGTTTTGCTCTTGGAAAACCATTAATCAAGAAATTAAACATTGTTTCTTTTGCCAGTGAAAAAGAATTAATTAAATCTTTTCAAGGTGGATCGATAGACCAAGCTGGAGGAATTAGCCCAGAAAACGCTTCATCTATTTTAAAAGGTGGAAATAAGATAAACTCTGTGAATCTACCTAGAGTTTTCGGAATCTTCTTCAATAGCTCAAAAAATAAACTTTTTTCAGATGAAGAACTTGTGAAGCTTTTGAATAAGGCTATCGACAGACAAGAAATAGTCGACAAGGTCTTGAGTGGTTACGGAGAAATCATAGACTCCCCTATTCCAAAGAAGATTCTCGACAAAGAAATCAGCGAGAAATTCACAGCCACAACCATAGAAGAGATAAACGCATCTTTGGATAAAGCTGGATGGAAACTTGGAGACGACGGGATTAGAGTAAAAGGTGGAAAGACAACCAAAACAGTGACCAAGAAAGTTAATGGAAAGACTGTTAAACAAAACGTTACGACAAGCTCTCCAGAAACTAGATTGTCTTTTTCTTTGACCACAGGAGACGCACCTGAATTAAAACAGGCTGTTTCAATAATAAAAGAGCAGTTGTTAAAAATAGGAGTAGAAGTAGATATTAAAAAGGTTTATGAGACTGGACAGGTAAACCAACTGATTCACGCTAGAGAATATGAAGCTTTATTCTTTGGACAAATTATTTATCATGAATCTGATTTATATTCTTACTGGCACTCTTCCCAAAAGATGGGACCTGGTTTAAACATTGGACTTTATGACAATAAAAAAGCAGACTCTATACTAGAGTCTGCTCAGAAGATGATGTCTCGAGAAGACCGATTGCAAAAGTATGAGGACCTAAGTAATGAATTTAAAAATGATATCCCAGCAATTATGGTTTATTCTCCTCTATACCTTTATGCAACTTCTAACAATTTAGTTAATTTAAATCTTTCAAATATTACAACCCCATCTGATAGATTCTTATCTTCGTATTTGTGGTCTGCAGATACAGATAAGGTCTACAAAATCTTTATAAAAAAATAAAAATATGACAGAAATAAACAAAAAAAATCAAAACTCTAAAACAAGAGTTTCTAATAGATTTTCTTATGAGAAGCATGGGAGCATTCGTGTTTTACACAAACCACAATCCCCATCAGCTACAAAGAAAACGACTCAAAAAAATCCAATAGCAAATACTGCTAATAAAAGCTCAGATAATAGAGTAAAGAAAATTAGCCGAGGAAGTTATCAGTACGGTAGTAAAAAAATGCCTAAAAAGCCAAAAATGGAAGCTTCCGTGGCACAACCTAAAACTTTTAACACTAGAAAATCTAGCCCCATTCCTGCTCCTGAAAGAGATGTGATTAGAATAATACCCCTTGGAGGTGTTGAAGAAATCGGCAAGAACATGACCGCTATTGAAATCAATGACGACATCATAGTCATTGATGCCGGAATGCAATTTAAAACAGAAGATACTCCAGGAATTGATTACATTATTCCAAACACTACTTACCTAGAAGAAAGAAAGGATAAGATAAGAGGAGTCTTTATTACCCACGCCCACCTAGACCACATAGGAGGTGTGCCTTTGGTAATGAGCCGTATCGGTAATCCTCCAATCTATTCGAGAAATCTAACTGTTTTAATGATGAAAAAGAGACAAGAAGATTTTTCTCACCTACCCGCTTTAAAATTAAATGTCGTAGAGAAAGACAGTGTAATTTATGCTGGAGAAATGAAAATCAGATTCTTTGGTGTGACCCACACTGTGCCTGATTCAATGGGTATAATCATAGAGACACCTTATGGATTGATTGTTAATCCTGGAGACTACAAATTGGATCAAGTAGATGGCAAAACCACCGAAAGCGAAGAAAAAGAATATGCATTTTTTGATAAAGAAAAAGTTCTTCTTTTAATGGCAGACTCGACCAACGTAGAAAATGATGGGTTTGCTCTTCCCGAAGTAAAAGTACATGAGGGACTAGCTCATTTAATCAAACAAATTTCAGGGCGTATTATTATTGCCGCTTTTGCCTCTCACATAACAAGACTTGTTAAAATAATTGAGATAGCAGAATCATTAAATAAAAAAGTTGCGCTAGACGGTCGCTCTCTTAAAACCAACATGGAAGTTTGTGAGTTAGCTGGATTATATAAACCCAAAAAAGGAACAATCATACCGATTGAAGATGCAGACAGCTACCCTCCTAACAAGGTGATCGTTCTAATGACCGGAGCTCAAGGAGAAGAATTCGCCGCGCTAGGACGTGCTGCAAATAAAACCCACAGAAAATTTACTATTAAAAAGGGAGATACAATAATTCTTTCAGCATCTATTGTTCCTGGTAACGAAATATCAGTTCAACACTTAAAAGATAACCTGACCAGACACGGAGTTCGTATAATTAGTTACAGAACAAGTGAGGAATATGTTCACGCTACCGGGCACGGCAACAAAGAAGATATTAAGTGGCTACACAGAAAGTTAAAACCTAAATTTTTTGTACCAATTCACGGACATCATTCAATGCTTGTTGCTCACAAAGAAATAGCTACTACTTTGGGAATGTCAGAAGAGAATATCATAGTCCCAGACAATGGCTCTATTATTGAAATAGCCGACAAGGGACAAAAAATTGTATTACGAAAAGAAAAAGCTCCTTCTGGACCAATGCTAGTTGACGGTTTTTCAATCGGAGACGAGCAGGACGTGGTTATCAGAGACCGAGTTATGCTAGCAAAAGACGGAATGTTCGTTTTAATTGCTACGATTGATCAAGCTTCTGGTAAACTTAGAAAATCCCCTGATATTATTTCTCGAGGATTCATATATCTTAAAGAAAACCAGGAATTATTACACCAAGTCCGTCTAATCATCAAGAAAACGATTGAAGACGAAGCTCTTGGAAGAAATCCTATTAACTTCGATAGTGTAAAAACTGCTCTAGGCGATAACATCTCAAAGTTTTTATTCCAAAAAACTGCAAAGAGGCCTATTGTTATCCCAGTATTATTAAGTATTTAATTAAATCTTAAAAATGGATAGTCATAAACTAAAAATAAGAAGAATGTATTTGCTCTCATTCCTGTTTACTTTTCACATTGCATTATCTTCATATATCAACTCTACGTTCTTAACGAACATCATATCTGAAAAATATGTTGGTATGCTTTATACCCTATCTTCCCTTTTAGCTTTAGCCCTCCTTTCAAGAAGTGTTAATATCTTAAAATATTTTGGAAACAAAAAATTAACTTTATCATTTTTGCTTTTAAATATGTTGGCCTTGGTTGGAATTATTTCTTCCTCAAGTCCGATTCTAACTAGTGTTTCCTTTATTATTTTCTCAGCAACCAACACCTTGGTTCTATTTTGCATAGATATATTTATAGAGCATTTTAGTGACCCTTCAAAGACTGGTAAAACAAGAGGATTATACCTAACCATCATAAACATAGCCTGGATGTTGTCTCCTTTAATTTCTGCAATGTTAATTACTAAGACAGGCGGATACACATCTATCTATGTCTTAGCTTTTATAATGGTCGCCCTTATGACTATAGGTTTAGTCTTCTCTGTTAAAACATTTAAAGATAAGGTTTATATCAAAACACCTTTTATTCAAACTTTTAAATACCTTTTGACCAATAGACACATGCTGGCTATTGTTTCAATCAATTTCCTCTTACAATTCTTCTATGCTTGGATGGTTGTTTATACCCCTATTTATCTTTATGACCACTTGGGCTTTACTTGGGATCAAATAGGTATTGCCTTCACGGCAATGTTAGCTCCATTTGTTATATTAGGATATCCATTAGGAATCTTAGTTGATAAATATCATGTTAAGAGAAGAAATATCTTGAAGTTAGGTTTTGCAATTGCAATAATTTCAACCGTTTCAATATTCTTCATAACTTCGATGAACGTTCTTTTGTGGGCGTTGGTTTTGTTTATGACAAGAGTCGGAGCTAGTATGATAGAAACAGCTGGAGAAATATATTTCTTCGATCATATCGATGATCAAGATGCTAATCTGTTGAGTATTTATCGAGACATGTATCCTATCGCTTATATCATAGCTCCTACGATAGCCACACTTATATTCCTTGTACTTCCATTTAAATATCTTTTCATTATTCTCGGACTAATCCTATCTGTTGGTTTTTATATTATTCCTAAACTTAAAAAAATAAAAAATGCTTAAAACTGAATATCCTATTAGGATTAATAAATATCTAGCTTTAAAAAACTACTCTACTAGAACTGGAGGAGACGATCTAATCAAAAAGGGATTAGTTTTTATAAACGGCAAAAAAGCCAAATTGGGAGACAAAGTTTTTGAAGAAGACACCGTAACCGTAAATACAACCAAGAATCAAAAACAATTGGTCTACTATGCATACAATAAAAAAACAAATGTTTCTACCAACAAAGAACCCGGAGCCAAAGACATACTATCCGTGACCAAATTCCCCGAAAGAGTTTTCCCTGTAGGTAGATTAGACAAAGATTCTCATGGATTAATTATTTTAACCAACGATGGAAGGATTACAGACCGATTATTATCACCTCGTTATGTTCACGAAAAAGAATACATTGTAAAAGTTGAACCAGCTTTTAGTTCAAAATTTATTGAACTAATGTCAAAGGGGGTTAGGTTCGATGGATACACTAGTAAAAGATGTGAGATCTGGGCAAAAGGTAAATCAACCGATACTTTTCATATTATTTTAACCGAGGGTAAGAAGAGACAAATCAGAAGAATGTGTGAAGCTCTACATCATGAAGTGATAGATCTAAAAAGAATTCGAGTAATGAACATAGAATTAGGAAAAATAAAAGAAGGAGAATACAAAAAGATAGAAGGACTAGAATTAGACATTTTCTTAAAATCATTGAACCTAAAATAAAAACACCCCGACCAAAGTCGAAGTGTTTTTATTTTAAGTTAACAATATAGGGCTTGCCCGATTGCTATTTGGCAATGTAGGGCTTGCGCCCCCCCCGATCGCTATTTAGCGATATAGGGCAATAGACCCATAAATCTTGCTCTCTTGATAGCTTCTGCAAGTTTTCTTTGATTCTTTGCAGTTACATCAGTTCTTCTTCTTGAAAGAATACGAGCATTAGGAGTTAAAAATCTTTTTAGAAGTTCAACGTCCTTATAGTCTATATGCTTTATATTATTTGATGAGAAATAATCTTGTTTCATTTTAGCGACAAGGGAATAGTGAAAAGCGAATAGCAAATCAGTAAACCCTAGTTAAATTTAAAATTTATTTTAATTTTTTAATAATAACCGATAACAATTTCTCCACCTCTGTAACTAACGTTAATGATTTTTCAACATTAATTTTTGGATATAGAGAATTACATAACATTAATTGTGTTTCTAACTCTGCAGATGAACCATACGCAATTATGAGAAATCTTATAAAATCTTTTGTGCCTCTTTTGTGCCCTTCTGCAATGTTACTAGGGATAGATATTGCACTTCTTTTTAGTTGGGAACTCAAACTATACATTTCTTCTGGCGGTAATTTTCTAGCTACCCAATAAACCTCTTTGGTTAAATCCATAGCTTTTTGCCAGACTATTAAATCTTTAAAAGAATTAATCATGATATATTTTATTCTCCACCCCCTTACTCTAACCCCCAGGGAATTGAATTTTTGTATTTTCCCTATTCCCCTTACTCTAACCCCCAGGGAATTGAATTTTTGTATTTTCCCTATTCCCTTTACACTATTCACTACCCCCTAGAAAGGAATATCTTCAACATTAATTTGTTCATCTGGATATTCTATTGTGTCCAAATTGTCATCAGATTCTTCGGGTGCAGAATTTGTAGAGGTTTCTTGACCTTGAGGTCTAGAACCACCACCGTTTGTACCAAATTGTACTCTATCTGCTATTATTTCAGTTCGGTATTTTTTGGTTCCAGTAGCTTGATCATCCCAGCTTCTAGTTTGCATTCTACCTTCTACCATAACCTGACTGCCCTTTTTCATATACTGAGCAACCGTCTCAGCTTGTCGTCCAAAGACCACAATGTTGTGATAATCAGCCGATTCTTGCTTTGCTCCATTTTTATCTTTCCAAACACGGTTAGTCGCAACTGAAAACGAGCAAACCTTTACCCCTGATGGGATTGCCTTTAACTCTGGATCTCTTGTTAGATTTCCAATTATTAATGCTTTGTTAAGATACATATAATTAGTTTCTAGTTTAAAGTTTCTAGTTTAAAGTGAAATCTTCACCAAAATAGATACTGAAACTATTTATTATAATGATAATTTTCTAGAACACTGAATGTTTCTAGAGACTAACCTAATTATACCACTAGAGCGTCAATTTCCTTATCAATCTCTTCTTCGTTGACTTCCTCAACTGGTTCAGATGATTCTACTACTTCAGAAACTTCTTTTATTCTTGAAGGAGTTCTTTTTTTGTTATCTTGTTTTGTATAAGTTCTCTTAGGAGACATGGTATTCTCTCTAACAGTCTTTATCAAAAGATAACGAACCAACTTCTCGTTTTTATCTAGAAGTTCTTTGATTGTTTTAGCTTCCAAAGAAGTACATTCAAACTTAATCCATCCGAAATATCCTGTTGTAAATTTTTGCTTCTTGTTAGCAATTGACCTAGTCATTTCGTAAGCCAATTCCATTAAACGAGGATACTCATCTGAGATAAAGTTAGCTCCATTACCTGCTAGTAAATCTTTAAGAGCTGTTACTTCTTCACCTAAATTTTCTTCTGCGATAGTTGGAACCATGTGGAAACCAACTTCGTAGACTCCCTTTCGAGCTATTGATTGTTCTTCAGGGATTACTTCTGCTACTTTTTTAGCCATTGTAAAAATATTATTTTAAATATTATAAAATCTCGCTCCGGACCTAAGTATCCCGATGTCAGTATCGGGATAAACGAGACTCCATCATATTAACAAAAAATAAGGCTTATGTCAAAGCCGATTTTTATCGAACGCAGCGAACATGATATCCATTGGCATGACTACCATCACCAAAGTTTCCGGTACCCATATACTGGAAGTAAGTATGCGTGGTGGGTGAAGACGGAACGAGATTAGAAGACCAGTAGTGAAGTGCTGCAAAACCAAACGGTGCCCAAGGGTCAGTATCTTCAGTGGAAGCTTTTGAATACCAGGCATGAGACAGTGTTCGAAGCTGTTCAATAGATGGAAGACGCCCACCATTTTTGGCACATGCATCTGCTGCAATGTATACACCATTGTTATCTTTCCATGCCATAGTGATATCTGTTGAACTATTTGTTCCATCTATGTTTACTCCATGAGTATCCCATTTAACTACCCCATTTTCATCGACAGACCAAGCTTTAAGTTCACCTGAATCATAGATGAGAGCAGTGGCACCGAAACGTAAGTAGATATCACTATACGGAGTTCCATAGTAACTAAAACACTTAACAGCAACACCTTGGTCGATTAATGGTTGAGCAATCTTGGCTAGATTACCGGTAGTAATATCACCCGGAGATCCGTCTTCCTTTAAACCAGTACAATCTAAATTATAATATGAAACATTAGAATTAACAAAACTACCTTTTGTAACCTGATTTATCGCAGCTTGATTATATAGTTGTTTTAAAGTTGATTTGATAGTAGCTATCTTCCCCTTCTCTCTTGCAGAGTTTAATGAAGCAATAACAACAGCAGAAAGTATTCCAATGATAGCAATAACGACAAGTAATTCGATTAGTGTGAATCCTCTGGTTTTTTTGTCTGATTTTAAGAGTTTCTTTTTCATTTTTTTATTATAACATAATTCTTACCTGTGGATAACTGTTCGAGGTCTTGCCTGTGCAGGCAAGACCTCGAACAGTTATCCACAATTTTTATATATGAAATAGTTTTTTAGCGTTTTTTACTATTTGTGAAGCAACTTCATCAAGTGGTAACCCTTTAATTTCTGCAATTTTTGCCACGATATCCTTCACATTGATTGGTTCATTTGTTTTACCCCTATTGGGCACTGGAGCAACATAAGGACTGTCAGTATCAGCCATGATCATATCGAGTGGGACAGCTTTAATTATTTCTTCCGTGTTTATATTCCTAGGATTTATTTTTTTAGGAGGATAAGTAATAACTCCTGCAAAAGAAATATAAAAACCAAAACCTACAAAATCTATTGCATCCTTTAATTCACCAGCAAAAAAATGAACCACTCCTTTAACCTTTGCGTATTTTTTCAAAATATCTAGCGCGTCTTGATATGCACTAGTTGATAAATCTTCCTCGCTATTTCTCAAGTGAAGCATAAGTGGAATGTTTAACTCATTGGCTAATTCTATCTGTGCGATAAAAGCCTCTTTTTGTTTTTCTTTGTCCCCATCTTTAAGATGAAAATAATCCAGCCCGCACTCACCTATTGCTACCACTTTCCCAGGTTCAAAAAGTCCTCGATATTTTTCTTTATCAAAAATTTCTCCATGTGTAGAAAATTCTTTTGAATAAACACCAAGTTCGTCTTGATCAGCAAAAGATGAAGATGTATGTGTAGGATGAAGGCCTATCGTTGAATAAATTCCCTCTTTATAATCTTTCGTTACTTGTACAGCTTTTAGAGAAGTATCAAATTGTGTACCAATGTTGATTACCCAAGTATCATTATCCAAAGCACGGCGAAGAATCAAATCTCGATTCTCATCAAAAATAGAGAAATTTATATGGGCGTGAATATCTATGTATTTAGGCATTTTTATTTTCTCAAAAACAAAGGTACTTCTGGTTTTTTGTTTTCTTTAATTAGTTCTTGAATTTTCTTTGAAGTTTCTGGCAAGAACGGCTCTATTGCAAGAGCACTTCCATACAAATGGTATAACAAATAATGAACATCATTCTTTGCACCTTCTTCATCAACCTTAATCTTTTTAAAAGGTTCTGTTTTTTGTATGTATTCATCCAAGCCTCTTAAATCAAGCCAAATTTTATTTATGAATTTATTTATATCAAAAGACTCTAAGTCAGGAATTTCTTCTGTGTAATATTTAATGGATAATTCCTCTTCGTTTAATTTAACTCCGTAGTTTGTCGCCATAGCCATCACACGACTTGTCAGATTACCCAACCCGTTTGCCAATCCTGAATTATATGCATCTTTAAATCTCTCTATCGTAAATGGACTATCTTCAAAACTGCTAATTTCTTTCAACATAAAGAAACGAAGTGCATCTATTCCATATTCTTCTACCACGTCTCTTGGATCATAAGAAGTACCTAATGATTTAGACATACGGACCCCACCCTCTCCTGTCACAAATCCATTAACAACTATCTGGTGAGAATTAGAAAGTCCAGCAGCCATAAGCATAGCTTGCCACATTGCACTTTGAAAACGAGTGTTGTCTTTCCCGCAATATTGAGTAGGTGTACCATTCTGCCAATATTTTATAAATTTTTCTGATTTCAATAAATCATCGATACTGTTCACGTTTTCCTCCGCCAAGGTGGAGACATAGTTTGATAAAGCATCAAACCACACGTACATCACTTGGGTATCGTCATTAGGAACAGATATTCCCCATGGCATCTTTTCTTTTAGTCGAGAGATAGAAAAATCTTGTAGTCCATTATTAACAAAATTTTTAATTTCATTTAATCTAAACTCGGGTATAACAAAACTAGGATTATTTTCATAAAATTTCATGAGTTTATCACCAAAAGCTGAGTATTTGAAAAAATAATTTTCCTCATTTATCTCTTTTAAATCCATGTTTGGGTGATCCTTACATCGCCCATTTTCTATTTCCGAATCTGTTTTTTCGCTCTCACAACCAACGCAATATTTAGCAGTATAGTTTTTCTTGTAAATATAACCATTTTCAAAAACCTTAGTCCAAAAGCTTTGAGCTATTTTGACGTGTTTTTCATCCGTCGTCCTTATAAAATTAATATCCTCTGTAAGACCAAAAATTTTAATTTGTTCTTTAAAGATAGCAAAATTTTTATTTAAGAAATCTTGAACGTCTAATCCTTCTTCTTTTGCTTTCTCAAAAATCTTTACTCCATGTTCATCTGTTCCTGAATTAAAGTAAACATCATATCCAAGTAATTTTTTATATCGAGCAATACTATCCGCTCGTATAAATTCCAAAGCATGCCCCATGTGAAGTGGAGCATTTATATATGGTAATGTTGTTGTTAAATAAAATGGTTTTTTGTTATTCATATTAAATATTTTTTTGTTCTATTTTCTTTTTTTCTAAATCATCTAAGAATTCTAGTAAACATACCGAGACAGGAATAGCGAGAACAACTCCGAGGAATCCAGCTAAAGCATAACCAATAATAATAGATAAAACTACAACCAAAGGTGATATACCGATAACTTTTTTAATAATTAATGGATATATCAAATAGGTTTCAAATTGATGCAAAATAAAGTACAAAGCAAACGATAATATGGCCATAGTGATACCTCCATCGAGAAATCCAAACAAAACAACAGGAACTACAGCGATAAAGATACCGTAAGGAACTAATTCGAACAATGCTGTTAAGATCGCTAGTACCAAGGAGTATTTAACTCCTAAAATTGTAAGTCCGAGATAAGCTAGAACTCCAATAATCAATCCTAGAAGCATTTGTCCTTGCATCCACAACCCGATCTTATGTTCTGTTCTTTGCCACAAGCTAATTACATATTCTTCTTGTTTACGAGGAGTAACTATTCTCAAGAAGTTCTCTATACCCTTCTCTGTGATAGATAAGTAAAAAGAAATTATTAAGATAAAACCAAAGTTAACAACCCCACCAAATGCTCCACCAAAAACATCCATGAATCCTCCGGACATGCTATCTATAAGATTTTTGAAACTTGACACCACTTCTCCGATAGATGCATTTTTTGATATGCTTGAAAAAACATTTTTAGCCCCCGTTAAAGTATCTGGCTGAAATGTGTTAAGCACACTACTGTTCGGTATATATTGGCTTAATGAAGAGACAAGGGCAGACATTTCTCTGATAAATACCGGCATGAAAACTGAAGACAACCCGACAATCAAAGCTATCGCTATAGCATAAACTACAAAAACAGCAAAAGATCTATTTTTGATATAAGGTTTTAATCTTCTAACGGCTGATTCCACAAAAGAAGCTATGACTATTGCCACTAAAATGATTAGAATGATGTTATAAAGCTTATACAAAGCTAAACAAATCAGTAAAAAAATCAAAATTTTAAGGAATGTCTTGTTCGAAATATTTATTTGTGGCGTATTTATCTTTTCCTCCATAATAAAACAATAATACCACATTTTAATGATAATTTAAATGTAGTATTTATTGGTGTTACTGATTCAATTTTTCTTTTATATAGCTAACAATATCATCTTTTTTAATTCTCTCTTGGAATGCGGTATTTCTGTCTCGGATGGTTACGGTATCATTTTCCAAAGTTTCAAAATCGATAACAATACACCAAGGAGTTCCTATTTCATCCTGTCGTCTATATCTCTTACCAATGTTCCCATTGTCATCCCACATTACCCTTCCGAATTCATCTTTTAGGTTTCGATAAACCAGTCTAGCATAATCTTTTAATTCGGGTTTATTTTTTAGCAAAGGAGAAACTGCGCATACAACTGGAGCTATCGCTGGTTTAAAAGCAAGATATGGTCTAGGTTCTTCTCCGTTTAAATCTTCTTTATAAGCACCGAGCAAAATTGCTAGGACAGTTCTATCTACACCCAAAGAAGGTTCAATAACATGTGGTACTATTTTCTCATTTGTCTCCTTGCCTGCCATAGCTATACCATCGGTATTGCGGGCAGGTTCGTCTTGGTAAGTAAGTTTATGTCTACTTAAATCAAAGTCTGTTCTATATGCCAAACCATACAATTCTTTTCTACCAAAAGGAAAATCAAATTCGAAATCTATCGTTCGTTTAGAATAATGGGCTAAGCTGTCTTTTGGAACTTCTAATTCGTGAACCTTTGACATATCCAAACCTATCTCCTCCATCCATTCAATCATCTCTGTTCTCCAATACTCAAAATAATTTTCCCAATTATCACCTTTCAAGAAGTATTCTATCTCCATCTGTTCAAATTCTCGAACTCTGAAAATAAAATCTCGAGGGGTTATTTCATTACGAAATGCCTTACCTATCTGAGCAAGTCCAAAAGGAAGTTTTGGATGAAAAGAATCAACAACATTCTTGAAGTTCACAAACATACCCTGTGCGGTCTCTGGTCTTAAATAAATAGTTGCAGAAGTGTCCTCTACGGCCCCTATTTGAGTCTTAAACATCATATTGAAGGCTTTAGGGGTTCCTACAGCACTGCCACATTCATCACATATTCCAGGCTCTTTTAGGGCATCTTCTCTAAAACGCCTCTTGCATTTAGTACATTCAACCAACGGATCTGTAAAAGTATCTACGTGCCCTGAAGCTTTCCAAACATCTGGATGCATCAGTATCGCAGCATCTACTCCGTACATGTCTTCTCTCGATTCTACAAATTTTTTCCACCAAGAATTCTTGATATTATTTTTCAAGGCAACCCCCAGTGGTCCGTAATCCCAAGTTCCAGCTAGCCCACCATAAATTTCTGAACCTTGATAAATAAAACCCCTTCTCTTTGATAGAGAAATAATTGATTCCATAATTTTATTTTCTTCCTTTTTCATCTTTGTAATTTTATAATCTTCTAATTAGATACCCTACCGTTCCCTTCTCCAGCTGACGCCCCACTGATTGATGAGATGTATAAGTTATTCATCGTGCTTCCAACCTGTGCACCAGAGTAGGAATCTGTTCCTGACAATGAGATGTTTTGTATCAAAAGTGGAGAGAGTCCTACTTGTGATATTGATGGCTTAAAGTTCACAATAAAAGAAACTTCTCGGTTTGAATCCACCCCTGTTCCTGGTGGAACTGATCCTATCTTCCATGTAATTTCTCTTTTTTCTTTATTGTAAGAAATATTTTCTTTTGTACCTGCAACAAATCCTACCCAATCAGTATAAATAGGTAAACTTGCTGTTACAAGAGCCTGACTAACACTGTTAGTAGAATTGGATAATGTCCATGTCACCATATAATTAGTACTACCTTCTGCCCTAGGCGGCAAATCTCCAGTCAAATAAGATAATGATGAAGCCACTTGAAAATCAGTTTTTAATTTTATTTTTTTCTCTGTGAAATTATCTATATTAGAGAAGCTACTTCCGTATAATGGTTGGTTACCCTTTATACTTACGCTTATCACAGCCTGCGGATTCTTAATTCCAGAAAGTCCGGTTAAGCTCATAGGTGTGAAATCGAAAGAAACTTTCCCTGTTCCACCTGGCTCTATGGACGCAAGCTCTTTTAGAGTACTCTTATTCCAAATAATCTGCCCATTGAGAGAATCATAATAACCAGAAGTTTCTTTTATATTATTCTTATCAAGAATATTTCCAGTAATTTTTGCCACTATTTCTGCATCGTTAATACTAGAAGAAAGATTATTTTTCCAAGTAATATCTACACTGACTTCTTGTCCACCCTTAACTGCATATTCTTCTTGGTCTTGATTGTTTACCAAAACTTTAATATCAAGAAACGGATTTTCTATAACCATCTTTTGTAAGATAGAACTGTAAACAACCCCCATTTTAGAAGTATCATTATTATCTAACGTTCCTGCATAAGCATGGAAAACTTGTTCATCTCCAGTCTGCCCCATCAATTTACCTTTAAGCTCTATTGTTATTGGAGTGGTTTGAGTAATTGAAGATAAATCCCAAATATAATTATCGTTCATTGGCAACGGCTCAGCTGTTTCAAAAATAAAATTGCTAGGGTGTTTTAGTTGTAACACTAGATGATCACTTGGCTGAGTTGTATTTAGGGTTGTAGTGATCTTGATAGAAACTGTTTGATTGGCAATTATACTATTAGGAGCTTCTACTTTTAGAGAAACAGGAGCTAGACTAATAGTTACAGGGTAATACTTTTCTTTAGCAAAGGTAGCGTTAGATCCTTCTGGGCGATATTCTAAACTGGCCTTAATGTTCTTTATTGATTTTTCTGATCCATAAAGTTTTACTCTGATATTTCGAATAACAGTCTCTCCTGATTTTATGGTTCCAATCTCATCTTTATCTAAACGAATTATTTCAGAATCGTCATTTGCCCCCTTAGGGTACTCGATCGTTAAAGACGCAGACTCTAAGCTTGCACTATTACGATTAGTTATCTCTATCTCTAAGGGTAAATCCTCACCCCCCTTAGTAAACGAGCTACCAATTATTTCCAAATCTATTTTATTTCCTGAAACAGTCGAGTCATCTAGGAAAAATTTATAAGCAGAATAACCAACTGCTCCGATGAAGAATATAATGGACAGTATAAAAAATTTTTTAAAAAAAGAAGTTTTTATTTTTTTATTTTTATTAGGCATTTCTTCTGTTTTTGGTTTATCCCATTCATCTTTTACATCATATCTTTGTTCTCTTAAAGCCCCTCTTCTATAACTAGTTGACTCGTCGTAATTGGGATCATATAGTTTTCTTTTTAAATCTTCAATTTTTCCTTTGTTTTCTGACATAAAAACATTATATCATAAAAATACTTTTTATAATTGGCTCTCCAAAAGAGCTTTATTTATATGGGCTATAATTGACTGCCTTTCTCTTAGAAGATCATTCGTTTTATCTTTATTAAAGGGAGAACCTAGATACTTTGATAAAAGCGACGAATCCCCAATATAACCAAGCTCATTCATGATTCTTAGGACAAGGTGAAGTTCTAGTGCTTCTCTCGTGTCATTTTCAACCTCATCATCTAATATATAAATTGACTGAATAAGTTCATCAAAAATTTTTTGATTTACCGATTCCGCTCCGCAAAATCTGTCTATGAGAGATGAAATGCGAGCAATCAAAAGCAAAGAGTCTTTATTGGCTCTAGCTAGTGGAAAAGTATTTATACTTTTTGCAGAGGTCACTCTCCAGATTTCTTTTCCTTTTACAAAATCAACATTAGCATATGAAAAATCTTGGAGTATATATTTTAGCTTCGATTTATTTAGTCTTATTCCCTGCACCATCGCGCGCACAAGCCCCAATTCCCTAGTAAAAATTGTGACCATTTTATTAGCTTCGCCCACGTTACGCGAAGACAGAATAAATCCTTGTGTGTGATAAATATGATGATGCATATTGAATACGTTACTTATAAATAATTATTGATATGTAGTTATATTTGGCACTTCTTGCCCCGTAGTAAGCTATTGTTTTACTCTGGGGTGATAAATATGGTGATACATTACACTTTTATTTTACCACCTTAATTACAAAAGTTAAATCTGCAATTTTTACTTCTATCCCATCATTGTCTTCATACTCTATCGTCTTAGCAGATACTAATTTTTGAATATTTTCCTTAAAGAGGTTTACTAGATTTTTACCACTCTCATCGGTTTTGACTACAAGAGTAATCACATCATTAGGATTCAACTCGTTTTTCTTTCTTATGTCTTGAATAGCCCTAACAAGTTCTCGATAATAACCCTCAAGTTTCAAATCTTCAGTGATATTTGTATCGAGAATAACCTCAAGTTCTTGTCCTTCTTCAAATTTTACATTTTTGATATTTAATTCATCTTTTAGAATAGAAACATATTCTTCTTTTAGGTTGTATTTTTTAAGTGTTATTTCACGAAGAGGTTGTCTAACAGGAATTCCTGCTTTTTGTCGGTTTTGTAAACCTAGTGTAACTATTTCTCTTAATTCTTTCATTTCCTCTATGACTTTCTCTTCATAGCTAATAGCCTCTGGCCAGCTAGAGAAATGGACACTCTCCGGATCACCTTCTAATTTTAACTTCTGCCATATATCCTCGGCTGAAAATGGAGCGAACGGAGCAAATAGTCTCGCCATTGTTTTAAATACAAAATAGATGGTTTGTTTAGCTTCTGTGTCTCCATCTTTAATTCTGTCTCTTGAACGGCGTAAATACCATGTAGATAAATCATCTATAAAATTTCTAGCTGCCCTTACAGGCTCAAGTAATTTGTAATCTTCTGTGTTATCTGTCATAACTTTGATTAATTCTCCGAGCTTAGCCATAATCCAGATGTCCAGCACATTTTTACTTTTTGGCATATCGTTCGATTCAATTTTTGTATCTCTGTATAGTTCATAAAAAGCCAAAACATTATAGAACAAATTGAAAAACTTATTATTTAATTCTGCAACGGTTTTCTCATCAAAATTTTTCGGTTCACCAGGTTGATTGATTGAATACATCCAGAGACGAAGAGCATCCACTCCATATTTATCTATCATAAGCCACGGGTCTACTCCATTACCAAGCGACTTAGACATTTTCTTGCCATTAGCATCAAGCACAAGTCCGAGACAAATTACGTTCTTGAACGCTTTACCTTTGTTCATAATTGTTCCAACAGCATGAAGAGTATAGAACCAACCTCTTGTTTGGTCTATTCCCTCACTAATAAAATCAGCAGGGTAAGAAATATCCTTTGTGCTAAATGGGTAATGACTCTGAGCAAAAGGCATGGACCCTGAATCAAGCCAAACATCCATAACTTCTTTTGTTCTTTCTAATTTACCACCACAATCACAAGTAAGATGAATATCATCAATATATGGTCTGTGTAGGTCTAATTCATAATTTTCATCATGAGGAATTAGTTTGAAATCAAGTTCTCTAATTTCCGAATTGGTAAGACAAGAAAAGTTCTTTAACATTGAGAGAGATTCTTTTGCTCCGTAACCATTTATTCCTGCAATCATAAGCCAGGCTGGCCCTCCGTGGGTTACGATTAATATATTTTTATCTTGATATTTGTTTTCTAAATCGTACAAGAAATCCATTGATCTTTTTCTCAACTCATTCCATGTCTCACTACCTTCTTCTGTTTTATAGAAATTTTCTTCTGTATTAGGATAATCATTGTGATAATCTTGCCATGTTTTTCCTTCGTATTTAGAAACTTTGTATTCTGTTAAATTCTCATCTATCAAAATCTTTTCAGTATCGTATCCTAAAATTTTTGCAACTTCATTTGCTGTTTCTTTTGCTCTTGTTACAGGAGAAGATATTATTAAGTCTATTTTTTCATCTTTGATTTTTTCTGCGTTATTTCTAGATTCAGTTATACCTTTCTCTGTTAGGTGACTTACTCGATATTCATCTTTTGTATTTATCTTTCCATCAATATTGTTTTCTGCCTCTCCATGACGCATAACAAAATACTTATTGCCAGAAGTTTTTGCTTTAGATTTTATATCTTCTAAACTTCCAAGTACTTCTATCTTGCCACAAGTATCACACTTCCAAACAGGAAGTGGTGTCCCCCAATATCTTTCTCGTGATATTGCCCAATCTTTAATATCTTTTAGCCATTCACCAAATCTCCCCTCTTTTATGTAAGATGGTTCCCAGTTAATGTCTTCATTCTCTTTCATCATTTTGTCACGGAGAGCCGACATTTTTATATACCAAGAATCTCGAGCGTAGTAGACAAGGGCTGTTTTACATCTCCAGCAGTGAGGATATGTGTGTTCGTATTTTTCTTTTTTAAACAAGAGGTTTCTTCCTGATAAATCTTTCATTATATCTATTGCAACATCTTCATTTCTGACGAACCTTCCAGTCAAGAAATCTGTTCCTTCTAAGAATTTTCCATCAAGCCCAACAAGGTGGCATTTAGGAAGCCCAACCTTATTACCCAAGTCGAAGTCATCTTGTCCATACATTGGAGCTATGTGTACAACACCTGTTCCATCTTCTGTTGTCACAAAATCTGCTCCATAAATTTTATAAGCATTTTCTAACTTTTGTTCTTCTTCTTTGTTAACCAAAGATTTTGTATATGGATATAGAGGCTCATAAGAAAGGCCAAGTAAGTCTTTACCTTTTAATTCCTTAACAATTTTATATTCACCATCCAAGATTGATAGACGAGACTTCGCAAGAATCAAAAGTTCTCCGTTCTGTTCTACCAAAACATAATCAATATCTTCTCCAACAGCCAATGCAACATTCGAAGGAAGTGTCCACGGCGTTGTTGTCCAAACTAAAACACAGATTTCTTCGCTCGCATGCTTCCCTGAAGAAATTTTAGAACACGAATCTCCTGTTAATTTAAATTTCACATACACTGTAATATCTTTAACATCTTGGTATCCTTGAGCTAATTCGTGTGAAGAAAGCCCCGTTCCACATCTTGGACACCATGGCACAATTTTGTAATCTTTAAAAAGTAAATCTTGCTTGGAAGCTTCTTTAATAACATTCCAAACTGATTCAATGTAATCATTGTGATAAGTAACGTAAGGATTTTCTTGATCTACCCAAAAACCTATTCTGTCTGTAAATTTATGCCACAAATCTGTGTAGTTCCATACGCTCTTCTTGCATTCTTTATTAAATTTATCTATTCCGTATTCTTCAATTTCCTTTTTCGATTCTAGGTTTAATTTTTTCTCAACTTCAATTTCTACAGGAAGACCATGAGTGTCCCATCCGCCTTTTCTGGTAACATGGTAACCTTGCATTGTCTTATAACGTAAAATAGCATCCTTAAAAGCCCTCGCTTCCAAGTGGTGAATTCCAGGCTTGCCATTAGCAGTTGGGGGACCTTCATAGAAAACATATTCCCCTTTTGGAGAATCTTTTTCTAAACTCTTTTCGAAAATTTTGTTCTCTTGCCAAAATTCTAAAACTTTTTCTTCCCGAAGTGTATTATTTGATTTTTCTTTTTCTTCATTCATATGTTTTCTATTTAATTAATAAGTTTAATAATCATTTTAGAAAATAAAAATAAGTCTTTGGGAAACGCCTTGCACAGAGCGACGGCTCGAGCAGAGAAATTTTTCAGCAGAAAAATATTCGTGCATTTCGAGAAGAGCTTATTTTTGTTTTCTCCTAACAAAAAAACTCGTCCTTGTATAACAATCACAAAATTGTTACATAAGGACGAGTTTCAAAAAATTCTCGTGGTACCACCTTAATTCCCCCAAAAGGGCTTATTTTACAGCTTTTACGGGCTTACCCGCTAAGTTCTAATTTCCTTTTATGGATTTCTTCTTAGTGCTCAGAGGTGATATCCTCTTCAACGCTTCTTTATATATTATAACATATTTACCTTAAAATTAAAAGTTTGTTTTTATCGAACACATCGAACCTTATAAAGGTCTGAGGCCTTATAAGCATAATCAATTCTACCACTAACCGTATTAATTAAATAAGCCAAACTAGAATTTTTAATAGATGTATTATTAGTCCAGTAAAAGTAACCGTTAGAAAAACCCGTAGGATAATAAACGGTACTTCCTGAACCTTGATACCATGCATGAAATAAAGTCCGTATTTGTTCAAAGGATGGAAGTCGTCCGCCGTTCGTAGCACAAGCAGTATTTGCCGTATTCCAACTCATTGTAGAGTCAGGGGTAACTGTATCACCTAAAGAGGTAACACCTTGTGTATCCCATTTAACTATTCCGTTTTCATCAACAGACCAAGCCTTGAGTTCACCCGTGTCATATATTAAAGCCGTAGCTCCGAAACGTTGATAATCATCGCCAGGGTAGATTCCACCGCTTCCCGTTCCATAAAGACTAAAACATTTAACAATTACACCTTGATCAATTAGAGGTTTAGCAATTTTAGCTAAGTTGCCGGTAGTAGTATCACCTTGTGAGTCGTCTGAATTTAACCCCGTACATGCTAAATCGGTATCTGAAGAATTCGAATAAATAAAACTACCTTTGTTTAATTGGTTTAATGCAGCCTGATTGTATAGTTGTTTTAAAGTTGATTTAATTGTGGCTATCTTTCCCTTTTCTCTTGCAGAGTTCAGAGAAGCAATAACTACAGCAGAAAGAATACCAATGATAGCAATTACAACCAATAACTCTATCAACGTGAATGCTTTATTAGATTTTAGAGATTCCTTTTTCACTTTTTTATTATACCACAGTAGCTTTAAAACTAAACAGTTTCCCTAGGTCGGACCTAGGGGAATACTTTACCCTCTCAAACCCATAGGTTTGGATGGGTAAAGAACTGTTATAACGACCATTTACATGTTTTGTAAGCTATCGCTTACAAAACATGTAAATTGCAAAGTCTTGCCCATTCAGGTAAAAACACTCCCCCTTCTTATCTTTGGGATAAGGGGAATGATTATTTTACAAGCCGATATTCTGAAATCTTTTTTATTTTTACATTTACATATTTGTGCGCGATCGCGCACAAATATGACAACTCCTCACAAACAAAATAATCTTTAGTAAGTATTGTAATACGTATTACAATACTTACCACACGTAATTAAAAAATAGTCTACAACGGTTCGAGTAAGGACATAATAAGAGTCCGGGCCTGTGCACAGGCCCGGACTCTTATTATCATATTTGCTTTCTATTCGTATCATTCGCATTCATTCGTGTATTTGTGTCGTGTTTGATTCCTTTACATTTTGTCTGGAATTTTTATACCAAGAAGCCATAGGCCATTCTCCATTGTTTGGTAAAAAGCTTTTATGAGGTCTAGATGATATTTGGCACACTTGTTGTCATCAACTAAAATTCTTGTATTCCCATAGAAGGCGTTAAAGGTGCTTGCTAGTTCTGTCAGATATTTAACTATATGATGAGGCTCTAAGTTAAGATATGATTTTTCAACAACTTCACCAAATTGATATAGGTTCTTTTCTAATTCAAAAATTTCATCTGGTATTTCTTCTTTATCACTCAAATCAAAATCTTTTGATTTTTCTAAAATCGAATTAGCACGAACTGCAGTGTACTGTAAATAAGGGCCTGAATCACCATCAAAAGAAATAGATTTTTCAAAGTCATAAGCAATATCAGAACCAAGTGATGATTTTAAAATAGAATAGCGAAGTGCTGAGACACCAACCCTCTCCGAAATTTGATTCTTTTCTTCATCGCTAAATTCACGTTCTCTAATTTTTTCTCGAACGACAGAAATAGAATCGTTTATTAGAGACTCCCCAGTGATTATGTTTCCTTTTCGTGATGACATTTTACCTGTTGAAAGCTTCATCATTCCATGCGTTACATGCTTCATTTTCTTTTCCATTTCTGGATACATTAAAGATATGGCCTTTCTGACAACCTTCATATACTCAGCTTGTTCTATTGCAGTTGTAACGATTGAGATATCAAGGTCTTTTTCTTTTTCAAACTTAGTTAGAGTAAGACCGATCTCTTTTGTTTCATAAGTAGGAACTCCATGAGAATTGATAAAGACACGAGTGTGTAATTTTGGATCATAATTTTCTCCATGGAAAATAACGGCTCCGTCTGATTCCTCAAAAATTTTACCAATATTTTCTCGAACAATTTTCTCTCCTATGTGAACCATATCACTTTCAAAAAAGTAATACTTAAATTTCGTATCAAGAAGTTTATAAATTATTTCAAAAGCTTCGAGAGTAATTTCCCTCCCCCAATTATAAACATCTTTTATACTTTCATCCTTCAAAAAGATTTTCTTGTTTAATTCGTCTATTTCTTTCTTAACCGTCTCGTCATCGTCATAAATATTACTTGCCTTTGAATAGCATTCACCTATGTAAATCGCTTTCTCTGAAACATTTTTATTTTCATCGGGTAAGCCAAATTTATTAAGACCATAAATAGCTTTGGCAACGTGAAGGCCTATATCTCCTTGATAGTTTGCTCTTATAGTTTCAGCACCAGAAAATTCAACGATTCTAGAAACCGATTCCCCTACAGCGTTGGCCATTAAGTGTCCTATGTGAAATGGCTTAAATGGATTTGGATCTGTATATTCAACCATGACCTTCTTACCTGCCAAAATTTCATTTTTGCCCCAATTCTCTTTCTTGTCTAATATCTCTTTTATCTTGTTTGTAAAAAACTCACGAGATAAATAAAAGTTTATAAACCCAGGACCAGCAATTTCTATTTTCTCAATGCCTGATGATAAACTTTTTTCTATTTCTACTTTAATTTCCTCCGATAATTGTCTAGGGTTCTTTCCTGTTCTCTTCGCACAGACCATCGCCACATTCGTCGAATAATCTCCATGGCTAAAATCATCAGGATGTTCAACCGTGAAATCTACATCTTTTATTCCAAGATTTTCTAAAACTTCTTTAATTTTATTTTCTATTATTTTTTTCATTTTATTTTCCTGTTGAACCAAACCCCTGCTCTCCCCTTACTGTATTTGATAATTCTTCGCTTTCTACAATATCACAATCTTCAAATTTTTGAATTATTAACTGGGCTATTTTATCTCCTTTTTTAATTTCTACTTCTTCATCATTTGTATTAAAAAGATGAAATAGCATTTCTCCTCGATAACCTGCATCTATCACTCCACCCATCGTTTTTAATCCTTTTTTAAAAGCAATGCTTGATTTATCCCAGACCAAACCAACAAAGCCTTCAGGAATTTCAATAGCTACTCCTGAAAAAACATCCATCGTTTCTTTTGGCGGGAAAATGACATCTTCACTAGAATAAAAATCTATACCAGCATCTCCTGGATGACCTTTGGTCGGCAACTTAGCATCTTCTTTTAATTTTTTCACTCTTAATTTCATGGTTTTATCTTAACATTTTTATAAAAAATTCAGAAATTAGTTATTTTATCTATACATAGTAATTTTTTATTTTCTTAGTGTTTTATCTATCTTCCTAGCTAGAGTAATCATATCTTTTTCTTTCTTTCCACGAGTGGTTTCCGCACAAGTTCCAAGACGAATTCCCGAGGGATCCATTGGACTACGTGAGTCGCCTGGAATTGTGTTCATGTTAACAATTATTCCAGCTTCTTCTAATTTTTCACTCGCCACTTTACCAGGCAGTCCATCACCTTGCATCCATGTATCCATAAGAATCAAATGAGAGTCTGTTCCCCCAGAAATTATACGCCATCCAAGTTTTTTTAACCCGTTAGCTAACGTTCTTGCATTTTTAACCACCTGCTTTGCATACTGTTTAAATTCTAAACAATTTGCTTCTGCCAATGCTACAGCAACAGCTCCTATGGTATTCTCATGCGGACCTCCATATAATCCAGGAATAATCGTCTTATCTATCTTATTATCAAAGCCACGATTATCTTTACGAACAAAGATTAAAGCATGTCTTGGTCCACGAAGAGACTTATGGGTAGTGGTGACAACAGAATCGGCGTACGGAAAAGGCGATGGATATGCGCCTCCAGCTACAAGTCCTGAAAAATGAGACATATCCACATGAAGAAGAGAACCACATGCATCAGCTATCTCTCGAAATTTTTTAAAATCTACGATTCTCGGATACGCCGTAAAACCGCAAACAATAATATCTGGTTTTTCCTTAATAGCCAACTTTTTTAATTCATCATAATTAATTACTTCTGTTTTTGGGTCAAGTTCAAATTGAATTGGCTTCCAAAGTTTCCCAGTCATAGATGCTGGATGTCCGTGAGTCAAATGACCACCAGAAGAAAGTTTCATTCCCATTATTTTACCCCCGAGAGGAATTAGTGCGGAATACACTGCAAAATTAGCCGGGCTCCCGGATAATGCTTGAACATTTACATGCCAATCTTTATTTTTTAATTTAAAAAGTTTTAGAGCTCTTTCTATGCAAAGATTTTCTATCTTATCAATAATTTTATTACCTCCATAATATCTTCGTCCTGGGTACCCTTCTGCATACTTATTGGTTAGCTTAGAACCAAGTGTTTTTAAAACATCTTCAGATACATAGTTTTCAGAGGCTATAAGATTTATTACACTTTTTTGTCTTTTTTCCTCTTCTTTAATTAGTTTCTCTACTTGTTTATCTTTCATTATAATTAGTGTGATATTTTAATTAATATCTAGTATTTTATCACGTTTGGAAAAAAACAAGAAAAGGTTATAATTATAAAGTTAAACCTTTACTATTAATTTAGTTTGTGTTAATTTTATTAAAAATAACCTTAGAATTAAATAAAATGGAAAAACAATCAAACTTTAAAGCATTAAATATTTTCACTAAAATCTTTAATGAAATTAGGTACACCCTTAAAACCCTAATCAAAAAACACCACTTCAACAAACATGTGGATGTACAATATCTAAGACTACTCAAGAAAATCATGAAGAATGGAAACAATAAAGGAGACAGGACAGGAACCGGGACTAAATCTATTTTTGGTTACCAGATGAGATTTGACCTAAGTGAAGGGTTCCCTTTGCTAACCACAAAAAAACTTCCAATCAAAACAATTATCCACGAACTTTTATGGTTTTTAAAAGGAGACACAAACCTAAAGTATTTAGTAGACAACAATGTCCACATCTGGGATGAATGGCCCTACAAAGCGTACTTAAATAAAAACAAAATTGCTATCCCTAAAACAGATAGTGAAGAGTGGAAAAACGGAATTAAAGAGTTTGTGGAAAGAATAAAGACAGATGCTAACTTCGCTAAAGAGTACGGAGACCTAGGTCCAATCTATGGGTATCAATGGAGAAATTGGCCAACACCAAACGGAGAAAAGATTGATCAAATAAAAGACATTATTGATCAAATAAAAAAGACCCCGGATTCTCGTAGAATGATAATTTCCGCCTGGAACGTTTCTGATATAAACGAAATGGCGAAATCAGGACTTCCTCCGTGTCATTGTTTGTTCCAATTTTATGTAGCAAATGGAAAACTGTCTTGTCAGTTGTACCAAAGAAGTTGTGATACTTTTTTGGGAGTTCCTTTTAATATCGCTTCATATGCACTGTTAACCATGATGGTTGCTCAAGTCGCAGGTTTGGAACCTGGAGAGTTTATTTGGGTAGGTGGCGACACACACCTATATAACAATCATTTTAATCAGGTTAAAGAACAGTTAGGGCGAAGAACAAAAATTAGCCCCATGCCTATTATGAGGATAAACCCTGAGGTAAAAGAAATTGATCAATTTACAATCGACGACTTTGAACTCGTTGGATACAATCCTTGCGATTCAATCAAAGCACCAATCGCTGTATAGATTTAAAAAATTTCCTTGTCATAAAGACAAGGAAATTTTTATTTATGTTATAATATAAATATGATTTTATCGATTATATCTGCAATAGGAGAAAACAGAGAGATTGGAGAAAAAAACAATCTATTGTGGAATTTACCTGCGGACATGAAGCATTTTAAAGAAACAACTTCTGGTCATGTAGTTATCATGGGACTAAAAACATTTGAATCAATTGGCAGACCTCTACCAAATAGAAGAAATATCGTATTAGCTCAAAACTATAATATTCAACTAGAAGGGGTGGAAATTTTTAACAGTGTAGAATCTTTATTAGACAACCTAGATAAAAGCTTAAACAAAGATGAGGAGGTTTTTGTTATAGGAGGTGGTCAAATATACAAACTTTTTATTAACATGGCTGATAGACTTTATATAACGCACGTTAATAAAAGCTTCCCTAATGCCGATGTCTTTTTCCCAGAGATAGATTCATCTTGGAGTGTTGTATCTAAAACAAATGTTATGACTGACAGTAAAAATAATTATGATTTTTACTTTTCCTTATATGAAAGATTGAACAAAAAAACTTGAGCTAGCTCAAGTTTTTTTATTTTTAATTATTTAACTCCAATAAAACTTCATCAAGACTTTCATATAATTCCTTTTTTGTCTTTTCATTTATTATTGTCCAATCAGCTCTAGCTATCGGACCAGCCTGGTGTAAATTTTCTATTTGAGAATAATCTCTTGAAATTAATTCTTCTTTTGTTAATGGTCTAATAGGTCTATCAGATAACCTTTTTATCCTTGTGTCGGGAGAAGCATAAATTGCCAATACTTTAAAAGAGTTTCCAAACTCTTTTTTCATTTCTAGGTATTCTTCCCAGCTGTATAAACTTTCAACCAAAACACTATTTTCTTGATAAAAATCTTTAACCTTTTGTAGGCTTAGAATAGCATAAGCACCCATTCCATACTTGTTTCTTATTTCTTCCCTTGTCTTTCTCTCGTTCGCCTCGTTTATCTCTAACCCGTTTTTTCTCATTTCATCAAAAGTTGCATCTCCAAAATACACCTTTGGACATTTTAATTTCTCAACCAAATACTCCATTGCTTCTGTCTTACCAGAACCAGCCAATCCTACTAAAGCTAATACTATTTTATTTTTCATTTTTTTTCTTAAGATTATACTGTCTCATTTTGACCTTGGCTAAAGTAAAAAGTTTACGACTAGCATTATTCCCTGGAGTTCCATTGTATTTGTCGCTATCGTAAACAACTTCTTTGATTCCATTTTGAATTATCGTTTTAGCACATTCGTTACACGGAAAAAGCGTGCAATAAATTTTACATCCATGTGTAGAATTATTGGCATTATAAACAGCATTTTCTTCTGCATGGCAGACGTATGGATATTTAGTATCTTCAAAGTTACCCTCTCTAGCCCACGACAGAGCATTAGCTTCTACACCTCTAGGCCAGCCATTATACCCAGCTCCTACCATTATGTTATTGTCGCTAACAATTATTGCTCCAGCTTGTGTAGATGGATCTGGTGACCTTTCTGCCATCACATATGCCATTTGCATAAAACATTCATCCCAGGTGATACGATTCTCTCGTGGTTTTATTTTTGGTGTTGTTTTTTTATTTGCCATTTTGTTTTTAAAAATTAGTAAACAAAGTAATGCTTACATTATATTAAAAAACAACCAATAAGGAAATAGCGGTTATAATCTATTCATAACGTAAGGCATCTATCGGATTTAGGTTCGCTGCTCTGTGTGCTGGATAATACCCGAATGTAATTCCTATTAGGGCAGATACTCCGAATGATAAGAATACAGAACCTATGGAGACCTGTGTGTTTACTACTTCAAAATAATTCAAAACAAAAGATATTCCCCAACCTAAAATCACACCAATCACCCCTCCAGTAAGAGTAAGCATGGTGGCTTCTATCAAAAATTGACTATTTATATCTTTTCTTTTAGCTCCAATCGCTTTTCTTAAACCAATTTCTCTCGTCCTCTCTGTTACTGTAGTCAACATCATATTCATGATTCCTATTCCCCCAACGATTAAAGAAATAGCGGCAACCGCAGCAAGGAAAGTAGTAAATGTTCCAATAACTTCAGAAACGGTTTCTATCATATCGGCTTGGTTAGAAGTTGTGAAATCATCTGTACCGTTTTCTGCAATTTTATGTCTTTTCCTTAATAACGTTTCCACATCGCTTTGGACAAGAGATGAATAATCCGAGCTTTCTGTTGATATGTAAATGTTTGAAAGATATTTGTTCCCTGTTAAATACCTTTGGGCTGTTGTATATGGGATATAAACAGTGTCATCACTACTCATTGGACCTGTTCCACCCTTAGACAATGCTACTCCTATGATTTTATATTCTGTCCCAGAAATTCTTATCATTTCTCCAACAACATTATCTGTATTTTCTCCAAAGAGATCATCTCTTACTGTTGAACCAAGGACAACTACTTTTGATGTTTTTTCAACATTTTGATCAGATAGAAAATCACCCTCTCTAAGTTCTATGTTCCTAACAACAGCATAATTTGGTTCTGTACCAACAATACTCGTATTGGTATTATTACCAGAAAATACTAATTGTTGTTGAGAACTTACTACTTTAACAACAGCAGAAACGTGACTAATACTCTCAGATATGGCGTCTGCATCTTCTAGTGTTAGAGTTTTAGCAGAACCTCGTTGACCTTGCGGTCCGCCAAACGATCTAACAGCTCCAGGAGAAACAGTGACTAGATTTGCTCCTATAGATTCTATACTCTCTGTAACTTGCTGTTTTGCTCCATTACCAATAGCCGTCATTGTAATAACTGAAGCTATACCTATTATGATACCGAGCATCGTCAAACCTGTTCGTGCTTTGTTAGATTTAAGAGCTATAAATGTTTCTAATAAAATATCTCGAATTTTCATAGATTATATTTTCGCTTCCCTTTTCGTATGACGAATAGGATTTTCCGTTAAGAGACCATCTCGAATAAATAAAATTCTATCTGCGTGCTCGGCAACTTCTTGTTCGTGGGTAATCAAAACTATCGTCCGACCACTTTCTTTATTTAATTTTTGAAAAGTAGCCAATACAATATTCCCTGTTTTTGTATCCAGGTTTCCAGTTGGTTCATCAGCAAGTATTATTGATGGATTATTAACCAAGGCTCGAGCTATTGCCACTCTTTGAATTTGACCTCCAGAAAGTTGATTTGATAAGTGACCAAAATGTGATTCATCTAATCCTGCTTCCTTAAGAGCCTCTTTTGCTCTTCTTTCTCTTTCAGAAAATGTGACACCTTCGTATACAAGTGGTAACATTACATTTTTTAAAACAGTTGTTCTCGGTAAAAGATTAAACGACTGAAAGACGAAGCCGATATTTTTCTGTCTTATTTCAGATAATTCATCATCTGATAACTTTGAGACATCTTTACCATCTAAAAAATATTTCCCTGACGTAGGATTGTCTAGTGCCCCCAGGATATGCATGAGAGTAGATTTACCAGAACCAGAAGGTCCCATGATTGCTACAAATTCTCCATCTTCAACCTTAAAACTTACTCCATTTAAAGCTGGATATGGTTCATCACTATTTTGGTTATAAACCTTTTTTATATTTTTAACTTCAATCATATTATCGCATCATTGCCCCCATGGCAGAGCCACCCATAGGAGGAACTCCGCCCATTACATTCTTATTGTTATTTGATCCTTGTGTTTTGCTATTTTGAGATGTTGTACTTTGAGTGCTAGACGACATTACCGTCTTAGAAATTATTTGATCACCATTATTCAAACCAGAAACTATTTCTATTAAAGTATCATCTGTAATCCCAGTAACCACTTCTTTTCTTATTATCTTCGAAGTAGCCAAAACTGCTTCAGACTTGTCTTTCAAAGTAACAGGGATTTCAAAAGCTTCTACATATGATTTTCCATTTTTGGTCTTAACTGCATTGTTTGAAACGGTTAATATATTCTTTTTCTCGTTAGTAATGATAGAAGCATTGACACTCATTCCTGGTTTAACACGAGCATCATCTTTACTAAAAACAATTTTTACTCCATAAGTCACCACCCCCGAATTAACTTCTCCCACAGAATCTATTTCTATTACCTTTCCTGGCAAGGTTAGATCTTCTAACGCGTCAAAAGTTAAAGTAACCTCTTGTCCTTCTTTTATAGATGCAACATCTACTTCATTTAAAGAAATAACTGCAACCTTGGAGGTAGTTATGATTGTACCAACAGAAGAACCAGATGATTCACCAATTTTTGCTGTGATAGAAGAAACTATTCCATCTATCGGAGCATAAATAAAGCAATCTTGATAAGACTGTTGCTTGTTTTCAAGAGTAAGTAAGGCACTTTTAATATCTATTTCATCAGCCGGGTTAATAGTTTCATTGAGTGATTCTTTATTTTTCTTTATCTCATTTTTACTAGACAACAAACTATTCACGGAATTATTTGTTTCTTCTACCCAAGAAGAAACATCATCCTTGGTAGTTTTGGATAGGGTTGTAGAATCTTCCAGATATAACGAGACATAATTGACGGCTGTCTGTAAATCTTTTGTTGCATTAGCATACAAGATTGCAATTTGGTGTGCATCATCTATTGTTTTTTCTATTTCCTCCCTTGAGCTATTTCTAGATAAATTTTTATAAACTTTTACAAAGTCATCAAAAGATCTTTTTGCTTTATAAAAACTATTCTCTGCCGTTTCTACTTTTTGTCGGCCACTACTATTTAATTTTAGATTTTTTTCTGGACCAAGGTATCCATCTTTATCAAATACTTCACTTATATTTTCTTGTAATAACGTGGTATCGGAAACAAAAGAGGAAACATTATTCCAGCCGTTGTCATATGACACATTCAAACCATTTTCTGATTTTAAAACAGAAAGAGAATCTGGTGATACAGTTTTTTGGTAATCTAATTTGGCAATCTCTAAAGCCCTCTTGGCTTCTCTGGAATCTACTTCTGCTATCAAAGTCCCTTTCTCTACTCGTTGTCCTTCCTTTACTGCTACACGGGTTATTGTACCCGATGATTTAGCCTGTATGGTAATTGAATCTTCTGCTTCTACTTGGCCGGTCTCGGTTACATATGTAGTTATATTTTTCAATTCTGCATTTTCTAATACGTATTTTGCCTCACTCTTATCCCTATTAAAAAATAATAAAAAGACAACTGACAATAGCACAACAGCCAAGATTATACTTATAACCTTATGCCTAAGCACAAGATTTTTTATTTTTTTAACTTTATTCATTTTTAGTTAAAAGAATCCTCTAGTGGTACTGGTAATACGCGAATTAATTTCGCCTCTATCTGACCTTTGTCATTGGGATTTCCAACCACCACAATAGCATCTTCCAATTTTAATTCTTCTTTTGTTATGGTTTCTCTTGCTTTTCTAATTTGTGTTTTTTCATCAATAACAACTACTTTTTCAGTAGATTCTTTGTCATCAAAAACTATAACATTTGGTAAGGAAATTTTTATTATTTTACCAATAGACCCATTTGCGTTAGGAAAATTCCTAAATTCGCCTCTTCCTTTATTTGGCGGAAGAGGATTCATTCTCGGAGCCCCAAAGTTAGCTTCATAATTTCTTCCCCAATTACAATTAAACATGGCTCTTTTGTGACCAGCAATAGTACCTAGATGAAAGATACAAAAAAGAACCGCTAGGGATAATGTTGTATATAATACAATCCTAAAGTCTCTTGAATTTAAAATATTCTTGATTTTTTCTTTATTCATATTTTTTAAAAAATTACGCTATTAATAATCTATTTTTAAGATAGTAGAAGGTCTTTTTTGTTGAAAAGAATAATGCAAAGACTAAGAATAAAGTAACTCCTAGACTAGCAAATGGAATTGAATCCGCTAGTGTCAAAGTGTACTCTTTCCAGTAGGTTGCCAAGAAACTACCATCAGAGAACAACAATGAAACATATTCAAAGAACCCCAACTTTTCGAACTCAGAAACCAAACTTACTATTGAAACAATCAAACCTACAAATGAAAACAATCCAAAAGAAGCAAAACCAATAGATTTGAATTTCACTTTTCTGTCTATTTTTCTTGAGATTTCAGTCCAAATATCCAAAGATAGTTGATCTCTTGAAGTATTTGCTGTTTTTATAAAAATCTCTTTAATATCTGTTTCCATGTGTAGTTTATACGATTTAAAATTAGTTTTGGTGCAAAGTGTTTTAATTATTTTTTCCTTTTAATTCTTGTTTCAATTTAATAATTGCTCGCCGATGATAACTTTTGACTGTGTTTAATGGTTTGTCGAGTAACTCTCCTATCTCTTTGAAGGTCATCTCGTTTTCATAATATAAAACAAGTATTTCTTTGTAGTGAGCTGGGAGTAATGAAATTGCCTCTTTTAAAAAATTTACATCTTCATTTTTAATAAAAATATTTTCTTGATCTGTTAAATCATCTGGTATGTTTTCCACTAAATCTTTGTCTTCTTCATAAAGCGAAGAAAAACTAATGGATTTTTTCTTTCTTAGATAATCTATCGTAGTATTCCTCGCTATATTGTATATCCAAGTTTTAAAACTTGCTCTTTTGGTGTCAAAATTTTTGAGATTCTTCCAAACTTTTATAAACACATCTTGAGTGAGATCTTCCGCGCTATCTTTCCCCGCTAGCCTAGAGATATAACTATATATCAGCTGAGTATATTTATCTATAATAAGTTTCAGAGATAAATCATCTCCGCCCAAATAGTTTTCTATAAGATTTTCGTCTTTCTTATCCATCTGTAATATCATATCATTTTGAGACTTCGGAGAAAATATCGTTTTGTAAATCAAAAAAATGATTTTACTGGCACTCTTGACTTTTAGAACTGATTAAGTATAATAGTATCGAAAAGTTCCTATTGTTAAACGAACAAAAAACTTTATACGTTATGTGCAGAAATTCAGTCCTCGTCGTCACAACAAAGAGACCGTCTAAACAAGACGAAAATACTTATGCCCAAGAAGTCAAAAAGGAAATCTTTTCTTCTGGAAAAACGCTAAAAGACGGAGAATTCAAGGTTGAAGTCAGCTTTATTGACCACAATGGGCACATTGACTACCAATCAAAGAAAGGGTCTCATATAAAAAGGGTAGTCTTTGATCTCGGTGGTTTCCGCGACGAAGGAAAAACAATCGCCAATGTGAAAAAAGGCTTAGCCAAGGTAAACAAGGTTGAGAACCCTCTCATGTTGAGAATCAGTACCGGAGATAATCTACATGGTTGCAAGAGCATTTCAAAATTGAAACATGTCGCATGCGACTTTGCGGATTAAAAGAAACGCACACGTAAGAAAAAACAAAAAGAACGGCGCCCACAAGGCGCCGTGTTTTTTATTTTTCTTATTCAGTTGTTACTCCGTCAAATTCTGCTTCGTTTTGTTCTGCTTCATTTTTAGTTGATCTCACTATTCCGTCTTTGTGATGAGCAGGAGAATATATTGTATACATCTTTAATCCATCATCTCCAGCTATAACATTGTGTCTTGAACCTTTAGGGACAACCACTGCATCACCGTCCTTAACTTCATATTCTGTTTCATCTATCACCACCCTTCCACTACCCTTTTCGAATCTAAAGAATTGATCATTTTCATCATGGACTTCCATTCCAATATCTTCATTAGGAAGAAGACTCATAAGTACGAGCTGGCTCATTTCTCCAGTGTATAAAACTTTTCTAAAGTTATTGTTATCTTCTGTTAACTTTTCTATGTTATCTTTAAAACCCTTTTTCATACGTTTTATATTTTTTAATTAAACTAATAATAACTTTAATTGTTGACCTCCGTTTCTTGAACTTTATCTTCAGATTCATCACCTTCTTCTTTAGTGTCTTTTTTCTCATCTTTGATTTGGGATTGATATGCTCTATACATCCTAGACATTACTAAGTATCCTACTGGGAAAGTAAACAATACTCCTACCCCAAAGAAGATAAAACCAGAAATCATAAATAATCCAATGAGTAAGTTTTTCCAAAATAGTCTCCACCCATTTTTCTTTGTCATCACCCAAGAATCAGAGAGACTATCTATAGCTCCTTGGTTTTTTTCTATTGAAAGATACAAAGCAAAAGCTAGTCTTCCGGAAAAATAAAAAGCTGGCAAAAGTAAAAACGGCAAGCTTACTATGAAGATGATAAAAAATAGAACCGAAGTTTTTAGTACGTTCCAATATTGCAAAAGCGTTGGAAATGTTTTTTTGCTAAAAAAATCATAACCCTTTTTATCTATCAAACATAGAGTATATTTTATCCAAACGAAAACAAGTAGGAAGCTTATGGCAAAAGAAAGAACAGCTGGTCCAAAACCGTTTTCTTGGCTAAAAGCATTAACTATGGCTGTTACCGCCGTCAAAAGGATTAAAACGCCAAAGTTCTCTTTGTAGATAGGCCAAGATTGTTTAATTGAATCCCAAATTTTAAATTTAAAAATCATGTTTTTTAAAAAATAAAACTAATAATTAACTACTTTTTTATTATAACAATTAAACCTCAAAAACCACAATAGGGGGAGCAAATTGACAAAAATTGCTAAAAGTCTAGTATAATATGAAATATAGAACAAAACTAAAAAACAAAAATTATGAGAAAACATAAATTGATAGTGATAGAGGGTACCGACGGATCGGGAAAAGCCACTCAAACAAAAATGATCCGCGAAAGGCTAGAGGCTGAGGGTTTAAAAGTAGAAACTCGAGACTTTCCTAATTATAAAAATTTCTATGGAAAAATGATTGGGAAGTTCCTTTCAGATCCGGTCTATGATTGGGTTCACGTTCACCCATTGATAGCATCAACATTCTATGCCTTAAATAGAGATGAGGATAAGGAAGAAATCGAGAAGCTCATCCGTAGTAACGATATTGTAGTTTTTGACCGCTATGTATCTGCAAATCAGATACACCAGGGTGGTAAAATTAAAGATATCGGAAAAAGAAGAGAGTTCTTAAAAGAATTAGAGTTGTATGAGTACGACAAACTCGGATTGCCAAAGCCAAACCTTGTTTTCTTTTTGGATCTATCTCCTGCCCTATCCCAGAAGCTTATTGAAAAAAGAGATGAAGAGACTAAGCGAAGTTATCTTAATGGTAAAAAAGACGTGCATGAAACCAACGACGAATTCAAAAAGAATTCTTACGAAGCAGCTGTCTGGCTTGCCAAAATGGAACCTAACTGGATAAGGATCAACTGTGAAAAAGATGGAGATATTAAATCCGTCGAAGAAATTCACGAAGAAATCTATTCCAAGCTCACAGCTTTCTTAAAAACCCATTAATGAACAAAAAACGAAGGACTCCGTCAAAACACGGAGCCTTTTTGTTTGCTGGCGTCCTTGAGCCAGAACGGTGGTCAGTCAAGCCCTGTAAGGACATTTCTAATACTTCTATCTTATCATTTTGACGGTCTTTGAGCATCTATAAAATTACTTGATTTCCGTCTTGATCTAAAACTGATCCTTTTGGTGGTTTATACCTATCTGGATTTTGTTTTCTATCCTGATCAAGTAGCCATTGAAAAACTGCCACCACTCTATCAGTCTCTTCCTTGGTCCAATTTTTAGGATCTCGTTTATCTTCATTATTCATAAAAAGTGACAAAAGTGACACAGGTTTGAGTATAAAAGTTACAAACTACTGTAACTTTCATAAACCCCAACTGGTGTATGCCTCTGCCGAGTAATAATTTAAGGTTGTCTTTGGGTGGTTATTCATATCAAACTGAGAAATAGCATCTGCTATAGGCTCTTTTTTAAACGGAACATGAATAATACCTACTGTTTCATTTTTAATTGCCTTAGCCAATTCGGCTGGCCATAAATGAGAAAGTTCAGATGGAGCCATTATCTTGTTGTATCCCGTATACACAACTATGATTGGAATATTGCAGGTTTCAACAGCATATTTAATTTCAAAAGGAACCCAATCTGTATCATTTTTTGTTGTTGATCCTATTATCAATAGTAAATTTTTAGAATTATTCATTCTTGATATTAACGACCTACGCAAAGTATCTTTTTTACTTGAATCCTTTACAGCTCCAGTTTTTTCATGACTGTTTACAAAATTAAAGTCATCATCTCTCACTTTCCAACCCTTTAACAAACTATAATATTTCATATCAGAAGCTGTCGGATTTGTTTCTCCGTCAGCATGAAAAGCTATGTATGTTCCGCTTCTATATGCCATATATTAGTTGTGAAGAGATTTTAGAAAATCTTGAATTTCTAATAAATTAACTTTCTCCTTATCTTCCTCTCGTATAATAAGAACTAATTCTTTCGATATTGGTTCTACTCTTGAATTAATAATAAACGAGAGAAGGATAAGATTTATAGGTAATTTAAATGAAATACCAGGAACTCTAGCTAAATTAGTACCAATGACTGGCATTACAATAGTTTTCTGTTCTCCCTCCACTCTAATTTTATTCCAAAGATTTTGGAGTGAAGACCATAAATTATTAATGTCAGATGTTGCCTTGAGATCGGATCCCATACGACTATAGGCACAACAAAAGAATTTTCTATTTAACCCAGACAGTGCTACAACGGTACCAATTTTATATCTCTTATTTTTACCACGAGTCTTCGTACTATCTTCTTCTGACTCTTCATTTTTTAATAGTGCATCAAGATCATTATCAAGTTTATTTTGATTATTCTCATACATAGAAACCAAAAATTGACCTTGCATACTATCCTTACTTACAACATCACCTATCTCTGTATCAAATGTGTCGCTGAAACCAATAACAAGGTGTCCAGACTGGTCGAATATGTTTCCAATCTTAATCCCAATTTTTACATCTGGATTTGAAAAGTTTTCAGAGAAACTTCTTTTAGGCCAGGATCTTACAAAAGCAAATACTAGACAAACAAAAACAGATATAAACCACCCCTTCCATTTATAGTTGGAAATAAAATCTGGGTAACTTGAGGTGATTATTTGAATAAATGAACTTATTACACCTAGAGAGACGAAAAAATTCACACTCAATTTAACCACCATTCTTTTTGAGAAAATACTATTCATCATATGCCGAGTTGGTTATAGGTTGCGTCTGTATAGATATACCTATGGTCTTGATAATCAGGATGATTTTTCCATTTATGATAATTATCTGGGAAATGATCTAAAGCATATTGAATCGCCTTTAATTTAAAAGGTACTGAAATAGTGTACTTCCAGTCTTTAATAGCGGACGGACAAAGATTATCATCATAACCTTTTTTATTATTCAAATTAACAATTATGATTGGTATATCTTTCTTTCTAGCAAGTTCTATTTCCCATGGTAAAAATTTTCTTAAGTACTTAGTATTATCTCCAACCAACAAAAGCATTTGCTTTGAGTTTGCCATTCGTACTCTAAGTTGAGCTTTTATCGACTCTTCGGTACTTGTATCTCTAGCACTATTTAGGTCGTGGGCATTTAAAAAATCAAATTCAATATGATCATGTTCTTTCCATGCAGTCATTAAACGATAATATTTCATATCATTGTCTCCATCAAAAGCAACATATGTTTTATTTTTGTAAGACATAATTTTTAATACAAATCACCAGGAAGTACGGCAACGACTACTCCTTGAATGATACAGTTATCTGTTAATATAATCGGCCTATGGTTTTTGTTTGTTGACTTCGGTTGAAGTACAACAGCACCATTCGCTTTCTTGAACACTTTGACGGTTGCTTCGTCATTTATAAGAGCAACAACTTTATCATTATCTTCTGCTGTGTCTTGCTGTCGAATCAAAAGCAGATCACCGCTATTAATTCCTGCAAGATTCATAGAGTCTCCAATTGCACGCAAAAGAAAATATTTCGAACCCTTTTTAGCTAGACCTGTTGATACAGGAATCAAAGCTTGAATATTTTCTTCAGCAAGAACAGGGGTACCACATGTCACAGCACCTACCAAGGGAACATCAACAGTGCTTATTGAAGCTGTTGTTTGTGATCCGGTAAGGATAAGCTGTCGACCGATTTTCTTTATAAGTCCTGCATCGATTAGTCGATTAATTACAAGGCTTGCAGATCGTGGAGAAGCTCCACCTGTAACCTCATTAATCTCGCTAAGCGTAGGGCTTTTGCCATAATGAACAATCTTATTACGGATAAGGGCAAATGCTTTTTTGTCTTTGTCGCTAAGGTTATTTTTCATGGTATAAATAGTATAAATTACTCTATACAAAAAAGCAAGTATTTGCTATGATGTCCTTATGGAAAATGACCAGAAAAAACCAATGACCGTCGGTGAACTGGTGGCAAAGATACACCCTCCTGCTTTGAGTGAGAGGCAGATTTCTCAGTTCCAAGAAATTGGAAGAAAACACGCAGAAGCAATTGAAAATGTGAGGAAAATTGCTCAACCAATCATTGAGCAAATGAATCGCGTTCGAGAACAAGTAAAACTTTTTGAACCAGTAGAGTACCCTGAGATTGTATATCGTCGTCCTGTTGAATATGATATCCTGGAAGAACTTCAAGAGTTAAATAAAAACCACAAGCGACTTTTATCTTCAAGCCAAGACAGCAATGTAATTATTTATGACACAAGAAATGGATCACTCGATAAACATTTGGGAGGTAAACTTTTCTCATACGATCTCACTGAGAACGGTAAAAGAAAACAGTTGCTTGAGATACTTCTCGATCGTGGCACATATGTAAAAACAAAAGAACTTGAATCTATGCTTTCATCGTCAGCCGTAGCAAAAATAGTTCAGACTTTTAATGATTATGCGATCAATACCTTGAGACTTCCAAAGAAAACAAAACTCATTCAAGGAAAGAAAGGATCTGGGTATCGTATCAATCCTAAAATACACATAGAAAAAGAATAAATTCCTAAGTTGACACCAAGTTGAGTGGATAACTTTGAAAAATCGCCTTTAAATAGGCGTTTTTTCTTTATGCTACTCAATTTTATGCCAATTACATGCCTATGTACCTTTTTGATTTCATAGAGTTAGTAGATTAGTCATCTACAAATTTATAAGTAATCAAATAACAACTCTATGAATAAAAAACCTTCATGGAAAACAGGAGTTCGAGAGGTCAAAGACCTACTCCCTTGGAAAGAAAATCCAAGAAAAATCTCAAAGATCGCTATGGAAAAATTAAAAGAGAAAATCATTCAAAATGGTTTTCATAGTGTAATTGTCATTGATACGGATAACACCATTATCTCAGGCAACCAAAGAAAAACTGCTTTGATACAGCTTGGTATCAAACAAGTAAATGTATTAATCCCTGATCGTAAACTATCAGACGACGAGCGTCGCAAGATTGCAATTGAAAGCAATATTAATGATGGTGAATGGGATTTTAAAAAGCTTAAATCTTTTGACCTAGAGCTTTTGCAGTTTGCTGGATTCAACGAAAAAGAACTGGTTAAGTTCTGGGACGAGGAAAAAGATACAAAAGACGACAAATTCGATGTCGATAAAGAGTTAAAGAAAATAGAAACACCACAAACAAAGCCGGGTGATCTTATCATCATGGGTGGTCATAAGTTGCTATGTGCCAGTTCTACCGATATGAATGCTGTCACCAAGCTATTCGGAAATGATAAAGCCACGGCTATCTATAATGATCCACCTTTTAATATCGGGCTTTCATACGACAAAGGTGTTGGTAATAAATCCAACTACGGAGGAACTTTTGACGATAACCAATCACCTGAAGAATATAAAGAATTTATTCGCAAGGTTCTAAAATCTTCACTAACCGTATCTACCAAAGATGTACACGTCGCTTTCTGGTGTGATGAAGCCTGGGTGTGGGTTTTTCAAACGCTCTATATGGAAAATGGAGTTAAGAACCGAAGACTTAATGTCTGGGTTAAAAACAATTCATCACCGACACCAACTGTTGCGTTCAATAAGTGCCTTGAGTATTGCGTGTATGGCACGAAAGGATCTCCATATATTTCAGATCTCGTAAGAAATCTAAATGAAGTTCAAAACAAAGATTACGGAACTGGTAATCAACTTCTAGAAGATGTTTCAAACATTTGGGCGACAAAACGACTACCTTCAAATCAAATGGAACACGCAACGAGTAAAAATCCTGAACTTCATCACAAGTTTATAATGCGTTGCACTAAACCAGGAGACATCATTTTTGATGCCTTCTCGGGTTCGGCAAGCACTATGATCTGTGCAGAACAATTGGGTCGAAAAGTTTATTCCCTAGAGATAGAGCCTGTGTTTTGTGATTTAGCGATTCGTCGTTACGAAAAATTAACTGGTCACAAAGCACAAGTAATCAAGAACTTCTATGAAAAAGAATAAATTTCAAGATCAGTTTCTTGATGAATTACGGAAAGTGCCAATTGTTCAAGTAGCTTGTGAAAAAACAGGATTATCTCGCAACAGTGTTTATCGGTGGCGAAAGGAAGATAAAGATTTTCTCAAGAAAATGGAAGATGCAATTTCTGAGGGTGTTGCTCTGGTAAATGACATGAGTGAAAGTCAATTACTTACGCTTATTAAAGAGAAAAACTATCCTGCAATTAGTTTTTGGCTTCGTCATCGAAATGATAATTACAAAAACAAACTTGAGATTACTACTAAAGATGATAACGAGGAACTAACACCGTCACAAGCGAAAATTGTAAAGCAGGCACTTAAACTCGCAAAAATTACCAAGTCGAAATCTATTAAAAATATTAATCGCAAAAAATAATTATGACCAAAATAATTCCAAAAGCACTGGTTAATACGATGATAAAAGATCGTTCAGTGCGAACATCAATTACAAAAGATAGCTTCCTGTATTTTTTCCATTTCTATTATGCACACTATGTGAAGTACGAAACGGCAGACTTTCAAAAAGAGATTATCCATAATCTCGAAAAGAGCACCACTGAAAACTTATATGTGGTGGCGTTTCGTGGATCAGGAAAATCTACCATGGTGACAACTGCATATCCGATTTGGGCAATCCTCGGAAAACAGCAAAAGAAGTTTTGTATTATCTTTTGCCAAACACGAGCACAAGCAAAACAACACATGATGAATATTCGTACCGAACTTGAAGGTAATGATGTTCTTAAAAAAGACCTCGGACCTTTTCAAGAAGAAAGTGACGAATGGGGTTCTTTCTCTCTTGTATTCAAAAAGCACGGAGCAAGAATTACTGTAGCTTCTGCCGAGCAAAGTATTCGTGGTATTCGCCATAACGAACACCGCCCAGACTTAATAATCTGTGACGACGTTGAGGATGTGCAATCGACCAAAACTCGTGAGGGTCGAGAGAAGACCTATAACTGGCTCCGTGGTGAAGTTATACCTGCTGGAGATAGGAATACTCGACTAATAATTGTTGGAAACTTACTCCACGAAGATTCGTTGTTAATGCGTATCAAAGACGAAATTGCAAAAGGTAAAGCAAAAGGAATATTTAAAGAATATCCATTGATTGATAAGAACAGCGTTTGTTTGTGGTCTGGGAAGTACGCAACAGAAAAAGATCTTGAGGATGAGAAGTTAAAAGTCGCTAGTGAAATATCTTGGCAGCGAGAATACTTGCTCCGTATTATTCCGAGCGATGATCAGGTTATCTACCCAGAATGGATTCAATTTTATGACGAACTGCCAGGAGAAAAACACCGAGGCTATCGTGGTACTTATGCAGGTGTAGATCTTGCGATTTCAGCTTCAGAAACAGCCGATGATACTGCTGTGGTATTTGCTCATATTTATTCACGACGTGAGAAATTGCGAATCTATATTCTACCTAACCCTATTGCAAAGAAACTTAACTTTCCTGCACAGGTGGATCTTATGAAAGATATTCGTAACACCTTACTTACAAGAAGTTCTGATGAATTGTTTGTTGAAAGTGTTGCATATCAAGAAGCCCTACCACAAATGCTTGAACATCATGGAGTTAAAGCAACTGCAATCAAACCCAAAGGAGATAAACGAACACGACTTGCTCTTACTTCTACTGCAATAAAATCAGCAAAGATTTTATTCCCAAGACAAGGGTGTGAAAGACTTATCGAGCAACTTGTTGGATTTGGAGTAGAAAAGCATGACGACTTAGCAGATGCATTTTCTCTCTTGATTAACTCAACCATGGACAAGCATTCAGGAGAATCAACATGGCTCATGTACTGGATGGGAGACGATGAACCTTTGTACTTTAGGGATTATGTAGATATGGATCAAAAAAAGTAGTCGCGAGTATGCAATATTTCGCTAGTTTTGCATAGACTTAGCAAAACGCTCAAATTGCGTCATCAATATAATATGGAGACGCAATATATAAGCAATTTAGGAGTAAGGACAGAGGTACCCAAAACCAAGATTCGGTATGTCCTGTACGCTCGAAAATCAACCGAATCAGACGAAAAACAAGCCCTGTCTATCGAATCACAGGTTAAGGAAATGCTTGCTATAGCCGACCGTGATAGTTTAACAGTTGTTGATATTAGACGTGAATCTCACTCGGCTAAAGAATCTGGGCAACGACCAGTGTTTAGAGAGGTATTAGAGGATGTAAGACGTGGCAGGTATAACGGTATACTCACCTGGGCACCTGATCGTCTATCTAGAAACGCAGGCGACCTCGGATCGGTTGTTGATCTAATGGACGAAACAAAACTTTTAGAAATTCGTACATACGGTCAACATTTCAAAAATTCACCAAACGAGAAATTCCTTTTGATGATTTTGTGTTCCCAGGCTAAACTCGAAAACGACAATAAAAGTATCAACGTAAAGCGAGGCTTACGAACGAGATGCGAAATGGGACTTCGCCCTGGTCCTGCTGTTGTTGGATATCTCAACGAAAAACGAATGGATAAAAAATGTGAGGTTGTGATAGACCCAGAACGAGCACCGATAGTTAAACAAATGTTTGAAAAAGTGGCATACGAAAAATGGTCAGGCAGAAAACTATATCATTGGCTTAAGTTTGATCTTAATTTCAAAACTCGTAGTGGTAACAAAGGTCTTACTCTTAGTAATATTTATCTCATACTTCAAAATCCATTTTATTATGGGGTTTTTGAATATCCACGAAAAAGCGGAAACTTTTATACAGGTAGACATGAACCAATAATCAATAAAGAACTTTTTGAATTGGTTCAAGAGCAAGTTAAAAGCCAAGCATTACGGACCCAAGAACCAAAAGAATTTGCTTTTACAAAAATGATGACTTGTGGGCTTTGTGGATCAGGAATCTGTGCTGACGAAAAGTTTAAAAAGTTAAAAGACGGATCAGTGAATAGACATATCTATTATGGATGTACTAGATCTAAAGATAAAAATTGTAAGTGTGGGTATATAAACGAGATTGAATTAATACAGCAATTTGAAAAGTTAATTGAACAAGTAAATATCAATGAGATAGGAATGAAAGAGAAGATTAAATATGAAGTTGAGCGAATCAAACGCTTTAATCAATCTGTATTAAATACAAAACAGCAGATACAAATAAAAGACGTAGACATTAGAGACTACGCCAAATTTATTTTGAAAGAAGGTTTGATTGAGGAGAAACGAGAATTATTAACTTGTTTTAAGAGCAAGATTTTATTAAAGAATAAAGAAATTTGTCTTAATTAAGAATTGCGCACAATTTCTTTTTCTTCTTTATTTAAACCATACACTTCCATAACATAATCGTCTATCTGTTTTTCTAGGTTATCAGTATCTACAATTCCATCATTCTTTAATCTTATTACTTGTTCAACTAAATCAGATATCTTATTTACTAATTCTTCAGATTCAGAGGTAATTTTAGGAATAGGTAAAATCTTAAGTGTTGTAATTAGTATTTGTGGATGCAAATCTACACCCTTCAATCTTTTTGAATTATAATAATAATTTAAAACGGACGAATTCATACACGCAAGAATAAAAGACAACCTATATTTGTTTTTGAATTGATCCTTTAAATAGGTACTATGGATCGAGTTTGAAACAAAATATTGCGATCTATCAATACTCCCTTTTAGTTGAGCACTATTTTGTGATGTTATAATTTTTTCAGGTTGTAAAAATATTTCTCTATCTCTAAGTTGCACCTTTCTTAATTCTTCGACATCACTTATATATTTTCTTGCTTCATTTATATCGTAACAAAGGTACATCTCTTCTGCTGAAAAATGATATCTATCTAGCTTATAAGTACCAGAAACACCAGCAAACTTAACATACCGATCATCTATTTTTAGATTGCTAAGCATTTTTTCTCTAATATAAGGAACTATTCCATCTCGTACCTCACAAATATCAGCAAGTATCTGTTGATCTTTTTCAATTTTTCTCAAAAGTGAATGATCAAATTTTGATATGTTAATGTTTATTTCCTCATTTTCTTCAAAAACGCTTTGCTGTACTTGAATAAAATCTAAGTTGCTGGATTTATAAAAATCTGGCTTATTACAAATTTTTATTGAATTACCAACTAAATGTTTTGAAAAAAGCACAATCATAAATTCGTCTTTTGCTGATTCAAAACCCGCATCCTTTCCTAAATATATTATTTCATTTATTGATAATCTTTTTAAAACATATTCCTGAAAGGCTCCATGATTTCTTTTTCGAGAAAAAAGTCGATAAGGAATTATATAGCAAATATTAAAATCTTCTTTTGCAACACGATGAGCCAACTCAACAAATATCGCCGCTGTATCCTGTCTACCAGATTTTACACTTTCATACGTATCCTTAAAGAATTTTCTCTCTTCATCATTTAGGTCCGCATTGTACGGAGGATTGCCGATTATAACATCAAATTTATCTTGTAACCCAAACATCCACTCAGCATCAAACCAGTTATTTGAATGATTTCCGAACGGATTCCATGTTGTAAGTTTCAGGGTTAGTTCTCCTGTATTTTTTCCAAACGCTGATACTGTTTTCTCTAATATATCTTTTTGAGCATTAGTAAATCTAATTTTCAGTTCATTTTTTCTCTGACTATTACAAGAGAAGTACTCTGACATTATCTTTGATAGTTCTGTAATTCCTGAATGATCATCGAAAAGATTTGTTGCAGTTGATTTAGGTAGAGAAACAAGTGTATTTGCACATACGAATTTAAAGTCCAGGTTTGGAAGTGGTTCTATCCCTCGATTTGGTTTATTGTCATCTATTTCAGATTCAACAACCAAGGTCAAAAAGCATCGCAGACGAGATACATCTACAGCGATTGGCTGAATATCTACTCCAAAGATTGAGTTCTTTATAACATCAAGTTTTCTGGTGTAATCAAATGGATTTTGCTTTACCTCATTGATTATTTTTTGTTTATATAAATCTGGAACTCCTTTTAGTTTCCTTTCTAGCCAAAGAGTACAGTCAGGGTCAACTTGTTGTAGTATGTAAACTATCTTTTGAAGTGCACCGATAGGATAAGCTCCTGATCCACAAGCAGGGTCTAGAATTTTTAATGATTCAATAGCATCGATTATTTGCTCTTTTTCTTTTTGAACTAACGGATATTCTGTATCGTCAGTAAGATCATAACTAACCAAAGCTGTTAACTTTTTCTCTTCGATGCCTGTCTTGGTCTTAAAATATTCAATCAAAGATTGATCTACCATGTACTCAACAATCTGTCTTGGCGTATAGAAGCTACCTGTATCTTTCTGTTCATTTTTGCCAGTTTCAGAATCAATTTTCTTTGCGAGAAGGTTTTCAAAAATCTTTCCAAGCATTTCAGGATCAACTGAAAGCTCTTGATCAAAAACGGTGTTTTCATCAATAGTGAAATTGTATGTCTCTAGAAGTTCAAAAAACTCTTTAAACCACTTATCACTTATTTTAAGAGTATTGATGTATTTTGAAGCAAAGGTACCACGATCAAGTTCATAATAATCATCAGATTGTGGATTAAACAAACCTCCGTTTAGATACGGCACCTTGTCAAAAAGCTCATTTCGAATATCACGAGCGTCGATACTTGTATTCAAAACGCCAAAGAAAAGAGGTTCAAGAGTATTGTGATAGTAATTATCAGATACAACTTTTGAAGATAAGATCTCGTCAGGAACAAGTTGTCCATTATCTGATTTTTTCTGCTTCAAAAACCAACAAAACATCGCACGACCAATAAGTCGAACAGCAAAGCTTTTTCGCGTATTTATATCTGTTTCTGATACTCCAGGAAGAATTAGGTTTTGATCTTCTATTGAAACCAATTCATCAAAGAATTTTGCAACTTCTAGGTAGAATTGCTTATTTACAACTTCAACAGAAAACCGATTAAGCAGATCATCTACATCCTTAATTTTCCCTTTTTTAATAAGTTGTTGTTCTGGAGTTTTAACCTTTGCATTAGTTCCTAGATAAAAAGAATAGCGTCGTGCGTTTGAGTACTTTTTAACAACTTTATTCTTATCATTAAGATCGAGAGATATTGTAAGGTATGAAAAACGATAATTATCAGAATCTTTGTTTTTAAAGATGACTAATGCTCTATGGATCCAGTGATCAGCGAGAATTTTGAATGCATCAGTGGCGATAGCTACTCGGGGATCCTTATCGTGATTGTGATCCATTTCCAAAACATGCAAATCTAATGATTCACAAAAACCCAAAATCTTTGCTCTGGTTATCTCTTTATATCTATCTTTGTTAATTACAATATCCTCTTCTTTGAGATTAAAATCTTCAGGAAGAAAGTCTTGAATAAAATTAACAAAAGATTCTGAATTGTATTTTTCGTTTAATTTCATAGTGCGATTAATTCTTCAGAGAGAACAATGAGTTTTCCATCATCATTTGCTCTATCCGCAGTTTCAAAGATACTTTCAAGGTATTTGCTTGGAATAAGCTCTTTAAGTTCAAGGTACGCCTTCTCTGGATTAGTTTTATCAATACGAAGTTCTACAATCTCTTTAAGTACTCCATTTGGAAGAGCATCAAGATCCTTAATTGCTCTAATAATATCCAAACATAGGTCTTTTGCTTGAGGGTATAACTCACTAAGCAATTTAACCCTGTTGAGCGCATCTTGCTTTCGACCACCATCGACAGAAGCTTTTGTATTGTCTTTAAAGATATGCTCTTTAGCCATTTTATAGATTGGATCAAAGTTTACTGTTGTCTGTAGTGATTCTTCTGAATCAATAACTTGATTAAACAAAGGAAGTGCGGCTTGTGGAGATACTATTTGAACTGTTTCAGGAGTATTTCCAAATGCGAATACATAATTTCCGCTTTTCTTTGCAAAAGCGACCACACCACTGATATCTTTGGTATTTCGAGCAATTCTTGATCGGTGCGGAATTCGAGAAATCTGATCCATTATTTTCTTATCGTCCTTAATCTTGAGCCAGGTATTACGATATGGTGCATCCCAAGACAAACTTTCATTTTTACTATTTTCTTCTTTGTATTGCTTAGCAAAGTAGTTCTTCAGATCTTCTTCTGATGTAAGAGTTTTTGTATCTTCACCTAAAAGTGTATGGATCAAATCCATCTTAAGAGTTGAAATTGCTTTTGTTCGAGTTTCAAGCTCTCCGGTAAGTGTCGGGAAGAAGTTGTAAATATACAATTCATCAAAAACTTTTCTGTTGATACGGTTGATACGACCAACACGTTGAATAACACGAGTTGGGTTATATGGAATATCGTAGTTTATGATTGCTCCTGCTCTATGCAAGTTAAACCCTTCGGAAATTGCATCAGTGGCAATAATGATATCGAAGTCATTAGACTGTTTTGGTTCTTCAAGTCCAGCATCAAAGTTTGATCTGATTATTTTCTTATTCTCATCTGAAGCATCTTCTGAGCTATATTTAAAGACGCGAGCAAATCCATCCTTTTGTAGTTTTTGGAATACATAGTTTGCAGTATCAGAGAACTCTGTAAATACAACAATCTTTCTGTTTGAATTTTCTGCTAGTGATGTTGCAATCTTTTGTTTAAAGAATTCAAACTTTGGATCACTCGTCTTATCAGACCAGTCTTCTTCAATCCCTTTAAGAAGTGCAATATCGTGTCGTAGATGATCACCAAATTGCGGTTGTAGTTCGCTTAATGGAATTCTAATAAGTCCTTTATCTTCAAGTTTGTTGAGAGTTTCTTCTAGTTCTTTTTCATCAAGTTCACTTAGATATTCTGAATCTGGCAATACACCTTTTTTAAATATTGGAACTTCCTGTCGATTTTCATACCAATCAAGCATAGCTTCAGAAGAAGTAATCATGTTTTTTAACGACAACTTAAATGCTCCAACAGAACTCTCAAATCGTCGAACTAAAAGTCTTCGCATAAACCGAGCAAGGTTGCTTTGTCCTTGTTGGATACGCTGAAGTTTCTCTTCTGCTGACATTCCATCTTCATCATCTTGCTCAATTAACTTTTCAAGGAATTTTGAACCTTGGTTAATATATGAAGCTGGCTTATATCGTGCACCGATAAAACTAGTACTCCGATCTTCTGGGGCAATTTTCTCAAGAGTATTCACATAAAGATCAAACATATCACCAAGATCATACTCGAGAAGTTGTGGATCTTTCACTTTTGCAAAAGCAACACCTTGAGCTTTCAGGTCTTCCTTGTATTCTTCAATTTCCTCCAAATCAAGTCGTGATCTTCGAATAATCAACGGCTCAATCATTTTTCTTAATTCATCTGCAATCGAATGTAGCTCAACTTTGATTTCAGAATTATCTGATTCATCTTTTGTACTCTTTCTTAGATCTCGACGGACGGCTTTGTATCGTTTAAAAAGCATATGGAAAGACATACTTAGGTTTTCCACTGTTCTAATCGTTGATTGTCCTGGAGTACTAAAGAGCTTAATCAAGGCGTAAATATCTTTTGGATCGTTATTGAAAGGAGTTGCAGATAGAGCCATTACATAGTTACCCGCACAGAGTCTGTGCAGAACTTTGTAATTGTCAGTATCTTCATTTCGATGTTTGTGGGCTTCGTCTAATATAACCAAAAGTCTACCCTCATCATCACCGTGTCGTTGTAATGCTTCTTCTATTTTTCCAGTTGAATATACAAAACCTTTAAAATCAAATTCAGACATGTAGTCTTTCCATTGATTCTCGAGGTGAGGTGGTGCAATAATGATTGTTTTATAACCAAGGTTGTGAGCAATCGCAGAAGCAATAATACTTTTTCCTAGACCTACCACATCGGCAATGATTACACCTCCGAACTTCTTAATACGATCAATACCTAGATTGATAGCATCTTTTTGATATTTAAGATCAGAAAATTTACCCCCTGTAATATGTTTTGGGGTTTTCATGTTTTCTATTTCAGTAACAGCAAAGTATTCATTAAGTACTTTGTAATACATCAAAAGTGGATTTGGCAAAGCATAAAGCCAAATCTTGTCTTTCACTTCCTTGATAAAGGTTTCTGCTGAATCAAGATCAGTAATGACTATGTTGTCAGGATCATTCCACACTGATTCAAATCGTTTAACATCATCTTCGTAATAATGTTTTTCCATTAAAATACGGTTATGTTCTCCTTGACCCTTTAATCCTGAAAAGGTTAGGTTGCTTGAACCTTCAATTACAATTCCTGGAGTAATTCCGTTAGTTGAAAATTCAAATTTGTTGTGAAGAATATAAAACTTTGAGTGGTTTGCTTGTGCTGTTTTTTTAATCTGCAAGCTACCATCTTTGATTTTATCTAAAAATATCTCAAAAGCTTTCTGAGATTCATCATTATCAAAAAAATCTGTGTCGTTAAAAATCCTTGAAAAGTTCTCAATGTAATCATCCTTTGCAATAGAGCGAGAAGATGTCTTTGTATCTGTTGTATATGAGTCCAGGTTTAAATCTTTGAGTGTTGAGACTTTATCAATAATTTTCTTATCAATATCCATTCCAACCAAGATTCTAATTTGTTTATCTTTTAGTTCACTATGTAAATCTCGAAAACCAGAGAAGTAAAAATATCCAACCAAAGCATCTACCTTATCGCAATTAGGTAAAATGCTCTTTAAGTTTGACGAAAGCGTATTATCACCGGTGTTTGTTATTGATGACGACATATTATTTTAAAAGTTCGTTAGTTGAAACACCTAACGCCTTGGCTAAGCTAGTAATGGTTGAAAGAGTTGGATTATTTTTTCCATTCTCGATATTACTCACAAAAGATCGATCAACACTCAACATGCGAGCGAGTTCTATTTGGCTAATATCTTTTTTGATCCTAAGTTTTTTGAGATTTTCTCCCAACTTTTTGGCATCATCTTTCATACAAAGATTATAGCATAGTTTGTTGTAATATAAAACAACAAAAACACCTCTCGAATTTGAGAGGTGTTTTTGTTTGTAAACTAGCTATCTTTGAGCTAGCTCAAGTTGGCTGCGAGACTAGGACTCGAACCTAGATTAGCGGAGCCAGAGACCGCTGTCCTACCATTAGACGATCTCGCAATAAAAGATCACAACAAAATATTACCACAAAACCTTAAAAAAACAATTGTATTACTGGCTATTTTGGGGTAAAATACAAAACATGAATGAAGATAAAAAATATGGATATAAAGAAATAACAGCGGAAGATATTAGAAACGGAGGAATAACCCTTAACGCTATTGACGGAGAGGAGAAAAAGCTATGCATGATTGAAGACGAATTTCGAACAGGAATGGATATCGTAAAAGACCTCCCGCCTTCTGTCACTTTTTACGGATCAGCAAGATTAAAAGAAGATCATCCTGAATACATCAGAGCATATAAATTAGCTTATCGTTTAGCAAAAGAACTTGGTTTTATCGTTATCACAGGTGGTGGTCCAGGAATTATGGAGGCTGCAAACAAGGGTGCAAAAGATGCAGGAGTAGAATCAATTGGTTTAGCAATAAGACTACCTCACGAGCAACACACTAACCCTTATGTAACAAAAGAAGCTACTTTTAATTTCTTTTTCGCTAGACAAGTTTGTATGTCTTATACCACAGAAGCTTGTATCTTTTGCGCAGGAGGTTTTGGAACATTAAATGAACTTTTTGAAGTTTTAACTATTCTTCAAACAAAGAAAGTTGGAAAGTTCCCTGTAATCTTATACGGAGTAGAATTTTGGACACCTCTTAAACAAATCATAAAAGACTTTTTGGAAGATAAATATGAATTAGTTGGTGAAAATGACGATCAGATATTTGTTATAACCGACGACGAAGATGAGGTTTTAAATATCGTAAAGAAAACAGGTACAAGAGACGGAAGCGACGCCCTTTACTAAAGAATAAAATCATAAATCCCACAAGTAATTACTTGTGGGATTTATGATTTTTTATACAAGCGTTTACAAAAGCATTAAATAAAGGATGTGGCTCCAGAGGCCTTGCATTAAATTCTGGATGGAACTGAGTCCCTAGGAAAAATGGATGTTTATTTTTTGGTAATTCAGCTATCTCGCACAAAAGTCCATCTGGAGATTTGCCTGAAAAAACCATTCCTGCTTTTTCTAGTTTGTCTACATAAGCATTGTTAACTTCATAACGATGTCTGTGTCTTTCAGAAATTTCTTTTTTACCATAAGCTTTTTTGGCCACACTGCCATCTTTTAGAATTGCTTTATAAGCACCAAGTCTCATACTTCCACCCATTAATCTTTGTTTTATTTTTTCCTTTTGATCTTCCATCTCATCAACTATCAAATTTTTTGAATTTGGATTTATTTCCTTTGTGTTAGCATCCTTTAATCCGAGAACATTTCTAGCATACTCTATCACCATTAGTTGCATTCCATAGCAAAGACCAAAATATGGTATCTTGTTCTTTCTAGCATATTCTATTGTCTTGATTATTCCTTCTATTCCACGAGAACCAAAACCTCCTGGAACTATTATTCCATCATATTGTTTTAGTTCCTTTAATTTTCTAGCGTCTTTTTCATATTCTGTTGATGATATCCATGTTAAAGTTGGTTTTCGTCCATAGAAATATGAAGAATATTTGACTGCCTCTATAACACTCAAATACGAATCTGAAAAAGTAAAATCTCCCGTATTAAAATACTTACCAACGACGGCTATCTTTAATTCTTTTTTTAAATCATACGTGGATTTTGCAAATTTCTGCCAAGGAGTAACACCTCTGTTTTTACGATAAGGCAGACCTATAGTTTCGCTAATGATTTTACCTAAATTTTCTTTTTCATAATTGCGTGGAATGTTATAAATACTATCAACATCGGGAGATGAAATCACTCTGTCCTTAGAAATGTTACAGAACATTGAAATTTTCTCTTTTCGAGGGTCGTCTAGAGGCACTCGGCTTCTCGCTAGTATTATATCTGGTTGTATTCCCGAAGAATTAAGGGTACGGACGGCATATTGTGTTGGTTTTGTTTTCATCTCCCCAACCTTTGAAGGTATAGGTAAAAATGAAACCATCACAAAGAAGACATCTTTTGGATTTTTGATTTTCATCATTCTAGCAGCTTCCAAGAAAAGCATGTTTTGGTATTCTCCCACAGTTCCACCTATCTCTATCATTACGACGTTTGCGTTAGCTTTGTCTCTCGCTTCTTCAATACGACGAATAACTTCTAGCGGTATGTGAGGAACCACCTCTACACATTTTCCACCGTATTCCAGATTCCTTTCTCTTTTTATAACATTCTCATAAACCCTCCCCGTCGTCATGTAATTAATGTTTGGTAAGGTGGTGTTTAAAAATCTTTCATAATTACCCATATCTTGATCACACTCATATCCATCATCCAATACAAAAACTTCCCCGTGTTCTGTCGGATTCATCGTTCCCGCGTCTATATTTATATACGGATCTATTTTTATGGAAGTTACTCTGTGACCTTGATCAAGTAGTATTCTCCCTATAGAAGAAGAAGCCACCCCTTTACCTACACCTGAAATTACTCCACCGACGACAAAGATATACTTACAGTTACTTTTCTTGTGTATATTTTTTGTCGATAGTGTGGTCTTCATGTTATCTCTTTAAGTATTTATGGACAGCAAAGAAACTAGATATTCCTCCTATGATAGTTCCAGAGCCGAGCATTATAATAAATAATTGTAAGAAGTTAGATTTATAGTAAGAAAATAGATTTATTCCTATAAATTCTGTCATTTGATTACCAAGCCATATCGAAACAGGAATAAAGATTATCATCGTTGCCAATGAAGCGATAACTCCCACGATGATTCCAGACACGATAAATGGTCCGCGAATATAGTCACCTCCTGCACCAACCAATTTCATAACACCTATTTCTTCTCGTGATATATAGATAATTAATTTAACAGTACTAAATGTTATCACCAAAGAAATAATGACTAGAATCAAAGATACAGCAAAGCCTAATTGCTTGGCTCCATTGATTATCGAAGTCAATCTATCTATAACCATTTTATTCTGACTATAATCTATTTTATCTATAATCATCAATTCTCCTCGCGAGATTGTATTTTCACTTTCAAAATACTTAGAAATGCTTTCATATTGAGACGGATCTTTTGCTCTGACATTCAAAGATGCTCCTAGTGGATTTTCACCTAATTCTTCGAGGGCTTGTAATGTTAAATAATCGTTAGCATGTTTCTCTTTAAAGTCCATTAATGCTTGGTCTTCAGAAACGTACTCAATATCTTTAACTTCTGGTAATTTTTCGAGAGATTCTTTGATATTTAGGATAGATGTTTCAGAAGCATTAGGAACAAAATAAACAGTTACGTCTACCTTATCTTTTATTTCATTAAGGGAAGCATTAAGAGCTGCTTGTATAAAGACAAGAGAAGTAATAACAAACAAGGTGATTGTCATTATCAGAACGCTAGCAACAGAAGTAAAACCACTTCTTTTAAAGTTACGACATCCAGATATTACAACTCTTTTAAATTTAATAAAATTCATATTTTTATTATAGCATGTACTTGCCATCTTTATCGTCTCTTACTATGCGACCATTTTCTAGTGTAATAACTCTCTTTTTAACTTGGTCTATGACTGTCCTATTGTGAGTTGTTAAAATGACAGTTGTCCCCAATTCGTTAATTTTCTTTAATAAATTAACAACATCGTTTGTGTTTATTGGATCAAGATTCCCAGTTGGTTCGTCAGCAATAATTATATCTGGTTGAGTAATTATTGCACGGGCTATAGCAAGTCTCTGTTTCTCACCACCAGACAACTGATGAGGGAAATTATTTTCTTTTCCATTTAAGCCTACCAATTCTAAGACTCTAGGGACATCTTCTTTTATCTCATCCTCATCTTTATCTACAGCCTCCATAGCAAAAGCAATGTTCTCATAGACGGTTTTGTTGGGTAAAAGACGAAAATCCTGAAAAACTGTTCCGATTTTTCTTCTTAATTTAGTTAATTCTTTACTTGTTAGCTTAGTAATATCTGTTGAGTCAAAAAAGATAGAGCCTTTGGAAGGATCTTCTTCTGCCAAAATCAATTTAGTTAATGTTGTCTTTCCTGCTCCCGAATGTCCAACGATAGAAACAAACTCCCCTTGAGAGATTGTAATATTAATGTCCTCAAGACAAACATTGTCCGAATATTTTTTTGTTACATTATTAAAATAAATCATTGTCTTTGTTATGATATCACAAATCCTTTTCCGCTTCAATAAAATCATCTAATTCACCATCTTGTAAAACAGCATCCACCTTACTAGTTTCCATTAGGGTGCGATGGTCTTTGATCATTTTATAAGGATGGAGGACGTAAGACCTGATTTGGCTTCCCCACTCTATTTCTGTTGTTTTTGATATAGAAAAACCTTCTTTTTCTCTCTTTTTATCGTCTTCCTGTTTTTTATAAATTTTGCCCTTCAACATCTCCATGGCCTTTTCTTTGTTTTGTTCTTGGGAACGTTCGCTTGTTACGTGGACAGAGATATTTGTGGGTATGTGAACTATCCGGACCGCTGTCTCTCTTTTGTTCACATTCTGTCCTCCAGGACCCCCAGCTTTCGAAAGTTCTATTCTGATGTCGTCTGGAGATATTTCTATTTCTTTATCATTCTTCTCAAACTCTGGTACAACTTCTACAAGCGAAAATGATGTGTGGCGAAGAGATTTGGCATTAAATGGTGAGATACGAACAAGACGATGAACTCCAGATTCGTTCTTTAATGTTCCATAAGCATTTTTACCTATTATTTCTAATGAAACATTTCGATATCCACCTAAGTCGTTTTTATTTTCGTGAATTATGCTATATGAAAAATTTTTTCTATCAAGAAATTTCATATACATTCGCAAAAGCATGGCCGAGAAATCTTCTGCATCATCTCCTCCTGCTCCAGACAGGATAGATAAAATACAATTGCCCCTATCATATTTGCCGACACCTTGAAGTTGATCTTTTAGTTCATTCATCCTCTTAATGACATTCTGAGCATTAACCTTATCATCCCAAAAGTTAACTTGAAGCATTTGATCTTCAAGATTTTTTAATTCTTCTTCTATTTTTATCTTATCACTATCCATGGAGCCGAAGGTCAGGATTGAACTGACGACCTGCGGTTTACGATACCGCCGCTCTACCAACTGAGCTACTTCGGCTTAGTGATTTTTTTAAAAAATCTAAATTGAGCCCACGATCGGAATTGAACCGATGACCTCGCCCTTACCATGGGTGTGCTCTACCAACTCCTGCCCGCAATGCTTAAAGCATAGCTTTTGCAGGCGGGGAGCTACAAAACTTCATCCGCTGAGCCGTTGATCGGGATTGAACCGATGACCTCGCCCTTACCATGGGCGTGCTCTACCAACTGAGCTACAACGGCTTATGGTTTTATTATATTACTATTTTTTTGTCTTTTTTACAATTATCCTTGCATTTTTTTGGATTTTGGGTTATTATGCTTTTTATACATCGCGGGATAGAGAAAAGGTATCTCGCAAAGGAATAATAGCTCGAATGACCTAAGGTTATGAGCCTGTTCCTTAAAAGGTTAGTTTTTGCATTTAAGTTTAAAGTTTGTACATATCGCGGGATAGAGAAATGGTATCTCGTAAGGCTCATAACCTTAAGATCTTGGTTCAATTCCAAGTCCCGCAACATTTATTTATAACCTATTTTAATAGAGGGTTTTTAAGGTTGAAAATATATTAAAATATGCTATATTTATATCGCACAGATAGATGTTGGTGTAGCTGTTTTGGTTAGGTTATATGTGAAATATGTCGGTGTAGCTGTTTTGGTTAGGTTATATGTGAAATATGTCGGTGTAGCTCAGCTGGTTAGAGCGTGGGACTCATAAGCCCAAGGTCGGAGGTCCGAGCCCTCCCACCGACACATGAAAATAAAGAAAATACAAAAAATTAGTTTAATATCATTTCTGTCTTGCATGATTCTATGTACCTGTTTGGCTATATTTATGATTTGGAACGAACCAAAGGATTTTGGCGTAATTAATCAATTAACTCTTACCTTCTTTATTATTGGGTTAGCTTCTTTTTTAACATGGATTACTGTTATAATATTAGAAATTAAAAGGGGTATTGAAAAAAAATAAGTTTTAGGTTAAGATAATACTTGCAGAAAAGAAAAACATGCTTTGTTAAAAAACAAATAACACATGCAGCCGTAGCTCAACTGGTTAGAGCACCCGCCTGTCACGCGGGAGGTTGAGGGTTCAAGTCCCTTCGACTGCGCAAATAAAAAAAGAAGCCTAAATGGCTTCTTTTTTTCAGTCGAAGGGACTTGAAAGACGGAGCACGACGGTGCGAGGCGGGGTCGCGAGATTTTTCAGCAGAAAAATACTTGTGACCAAGTCCCTCGTTTTGTATTTTATTTATATATACTGGGTGATTTTGTTTTTTGCATAAGAAGGGACTTGAACCGGGGGCTTGCGAAGCCCGCGACAGCGGAAAGCCCGAGTGGAGGTCAATGAAGTGAGATATTTTATGAGTGATAACGAAATAAAATATCCACGAGAGTGACCAAGTCCCCCATTTTGCCTGCGTAGGGACTTGAACAGCGGAGTCATATTTTTCTAACAAGAAAAATAGACGAGTTAGTGACTAGACAAAAATTTTTGACAAAAGTGTTTTTTGAGAATAAGCTATAATTAAAATAAACCTTTTAAAAACTTAATAACATGGAAACAGAGAAGCCTAAAATTTTTGTACTAGACACGAATGTTCTACTACATGATTCTTTATCTATCTTTTCTTTTAAGGAGCATAATGTTTATATCCCCATAGAAGCAATCGAGGAACTCGATAGGGTTAAAAAGGGAAATGATACATTAAACTACAACTCAAGAGACTCCGCCAGAAACCTTGACGAAAAATTCCCACCAGAAAAACTTTTCGACGGTGGAGCTTCGTTGGGAGAAGGCCTTGGGTTAATCAGAATTATAATGAGTTTTCCATACAATCCAGAGGTTGAAAAATACTTTTCTCCTCTAGAAGTTAAGAATGGTTATTTACAAAAAAATGTAGATCACCATATCATTAATACCGCCTACTGTTTATCTAAAGAAGAAAAAGGTAGCGAGATTATTCTTGTTTCAAAAGACGTAAATGTACGATTAAAAGCAAAATCTCTCGGTTTAAGAGCCGAAGATTACAAAGCCGATAAGGTAGTAGATGTTAACTCTTTATACAGAGGGGCTAGAAAAATAATAGTTCCTAAGGAAAAAATAGATCAGCTATACAAACTGAAATATTTTGAATTTTCAGGGAAAGAAAGATTGGACCCTAATGAATGTTTAATACTAACAACGCACGGGGTAATGGGGGTGAATCAGACAGCACTTGGAATTCACGAGGATGGAATTATAAAATTGGTAACAAAAGATGGAGTTTCTGCTTTTGGAATAAGGCCTAAAAATTCAGAGCAAGCATTTGCCTTGTCATTCTTATTGAATCCAGCAATAACCCTAGTAACAATTATAGGCAAGGCTGGAACGGGAAAAACAATCCTTTCTATCGCTGCCGCTCTTGATCAGGCAATGGAAAGAGACGGGGAAGAATTATACGAGGAGGTATTATTCACAAGGCAAACAATATCACTTTGTGATAACGACATCGGTTTTCTTCCCGGAACAGCAAAAGAAAAAGTTAACCCGTATATGCAAGGACTTTATGATAATCTTGGAGTCATAAAAAGCGACACAAAAAATACCAACAAGGTACAAAGATTGCAAGATGAAGGAAAAATAATAATTGAACCACTTTCTCTGATAAGAGGAAGGAGTTTAGCAAAAAAATTTTTCATCATAGATGAGGCACAAAATCTTACACCTGGTGAAATAAAAGCAATAATCACTAGGGCCGGAGAAGGAACAAAAATAGTCCTTATTGGGGATATTTCTCAAACTGACACTCCCCTATTAGATGAAAGATCCAACGGCCTTAGTGTTCTAATAGAAAAAATGCGTGGACAAGATTTTTATGCTCATGCCGTCTTAAAAAAGGGCGAGCGAAGCCATATGTCCGAAGTCGCGGGAAATCTTCTCTAGTTTTTAAAAACATAAAAAGGGCTGACATCTGTCAGCCTCTTTTTTTATTTTATATTACCTCCAATTCTTCAAAAAAGTTTTCGTACATCTTTATAGCCCTCCTTGCTTCATTTTGATTGAAAGCAAAATCAGAGCCTTCGTGAGCTATTTGATTTCTAATCAAATGAGCCTTCCATGCGTCATCAACATATTGCACCCCTCCACCTTGTGCATCTTTTAATAATTCACTTAAACTTTCTCCTACAAAATTCTTATCGCGCAAAAATTCTTCCATCATAGTATCTGCTTCTATTACAGCAACTCTCCAATCTGAAGGATTTAAACTTTCTACCAAACTTAAAACATAGTGCCATCTAGGGTCTGCACTTTTTTCCTTTTGTTTTTTCTTGTACAACGCATCAGCAATAGCTTGATCTATTCGTTCTCTTTCATCCTGTCTTAATTCTCTGGTCCTAATTAACGTATATGTAATAATTGCAATACAAAAAACAGATAACAATCCAGATATTAAACCTATTAAATCCCAAGTTTCTCCGTCTAGAACATAAGACAATATCAGGTTTAACCATTCCCTGACCTGGCTGAAAATATACTCTATGTTTAGATAGTGTGGTGTAAAAAGAGGCTTCTCTACTACTTGGTTTATTATTTCATTTTGCATAAAAATTATTAATCACTAATTTCTTTTTCAAAATCCTTACCTATTGTAAACAAAACATCTTCTCTCAAAAATGGTGCTGTAATTTGAAGACTAAATGGAAGACCTGAATTATTTTTCCCTGCAGGAATAGCTATTGCAGGAAGGTCGGCAAGGTTAGCTGGTGCAGAGAAGATGTCGCTAAGATACATTGAGACTGGATCATTCAATTTTTCTCCCAGTTTAAATGGAAGGAAAGGAACAGCTGGAGTTACAAGAGCATCAACTTCTTCAAAAGCTTGATACAAAGAATCTTTAATCATTTTTCTTACAAACAACGCTTTGTTGTAGTAAGCATCATGATACCCATGAGAAAGCACATACGTTCCCAAAAGAATTCTACGTCGAGCTTCTTTGCCAAAACCTTGCCCACGGCTTTTTGTATAAGTTTCAAAAAGATTATCAGCCTTGGCTGAAAGACCATAACGAATACCATCATATCTAGCCAAGTTGCTTGAGACTTCCGCTGGCATAATTATATAATAAACGGCCAAAGAATATTTTAGAATGGGTAGATCAATATCAATAATTTCATACCCCGCTTTCTTTAGCTTCTCACAGTTCTGATTAAAATTATCTAGAACTTCCTTGTCCAAACCTTCTCCTGTTAAAAATTCTCTAGGTACTCCAATCCTTTTTTTAAGTGTTTTGTTTTTTATTTCTCTCTTTTCATCTTTAATTGAAGTGCTATCTTTTTTGTCATATTTAGATATGGCATTAAAAATAATTTCAACATCTTTGACAGTTCTACCCATTGGCCCCACTTGATCAAGAGAACTCCCCATAGCTATTATTCCAGACCTCGAAACTGCTCCATATGTTGGTTTTAGCCCTACAAGCCCCGTAAATGCCGCTGGTTGCCTTACAGAACCACAGGTCTCCGTTCCTAGGGCGATAAGAGCCATATCACCAGCAACCGCTGATGCTGAGCCCCCTGATGAACCACCTGGAACACAGGACTCATCTAATGGATTTCTGGTTACTCCGAAAGCACTAGTTTCTGTTGAAGAACCCATAGCAAATTCATCCATATTTGTTCTTCCTAGTATTATGACACCTTGTTCTTTTAGTTTTTCTATCACAAAAGAATCATATGTTGCAACATAATTTTCTAGAATTTTAGAAGCAGCCGATGCTTTATGACCTTCACAAAGAATGTTGTCTTTGATTGCCATAGGAATACCAGTTAGCAAAGTGTCCTTCCCTTCTTTGAACATGTCTTCTGCTATTTTAATTGACGCCTCTAAATCATTAAAAATTTCAAGATAAGCATTTATAGTAGAATTTTTCGTTTTAATATTATCTAAATAAAAATCAACTAAATCTCGAACAGTAATTTCTTTATTCTTTAATAATTCGTGAGCTTTTTCAATTGTAAGATTTTTTAGATCCATCTTTTTGTATTTTGTTTTATCTATTATTTTTCTTTTTAAAGATTTAACGCTCCTTCTCCATTCCTTATTCGTGTCATTCGTTCCCGTTCGTGGATTTGCGTCGTGTTTGCCTCCTTCTATTCGTGTCATTCGTTCTCATTCGTGTATTTGTGTCGTGTTTGCATTTTACATTATCTTTTTAACTTTTATAAACCCATCTTCTGTTTCTGGTGCATTCGAAAGAATTTTATCAGTATTTTCTTTTGAGTTATTGGTGACCACATCTTCTCTCATAACATTTCTCGTAAAATAATCATCTTTATTTTTTACCTCATCTGTCATTTCTCCAGAAACCTCCTGAACTTGTCCTACATAGGCCAAAATAGACTGGAAGTCTTTTGCAATACCTTCCATTTCTTCTTCGCTCATATCTATACGTGCCAAATCGGCAAGTTTTTTGATTTCTTTACTATCCATATATTAAAGAATAGCATATTTTAAGGTGATTTAAAACTTAACCTTGTATCATTTTTAAAAACTCTTGTTCGGAGATTGTTTTTATTTTTAGTTTCTCTGCTTCTTTTATTTTACTTCCTGGGTTCTCTCCTGCTAAAACATACGAAGTGTTAGAAGAAACTGTTCCGGAAACCTTTCCGCCATTTTCTATTATTTTCTTCTTCGCCTCCTCTCTTGATAAAGTAGGCAATGTTCCAGTCAATACAAAAGTTTTTCCTGTAAAAACTCCTACTTTTTTCTTCTCAGTAATTATTTCTACTCCATTTTCTTTTAATTTTTCTATGAAATGTAGGTTGTTTTTGTCTTTGAAAAATTCATATATACTTTTTGAAACTACAGGACCAATGTTTTCTATGCTATTTATTTCTTCTTCTTTAGCTTCTATTAAATTATCTAAAGTATGAAAGTACTCCGCCAAATCTATAGCTGTTTGTTCCCCTACATGAATAATTCCAAGGGCATAAATAAATCGCCAAAATGGAACCTTTTTATGTTCTTCGATTGAATTTATTATATTTTCTGCTGATTTATCACCGAATCTTTCTAGACCAGCAAGATCACTTTTTTCGAGGGTAAATAAATCAGTCGCATCACTGATAAGTCCCTCTTCTTTTAATCTATCCAAAATCTTAGGCCCTATTTCATAAATTTCAAAAACATTCACAAAGTGTTGCAAACCTCGCCTGTTTCGAGCTGGACAATTTTTATTTGTACAATAAAAAGCTACAGAATTTTTAGCTGGTGAAAAGTTGTTCGGAGAAAAGACTAGCGAGTCTCGACGGAGCGAGCTTGCTTGAAAGCAAACTGCTTTGCTTTCAAGGTGCTCACGAAGTGATGTGCCGATGTCTTTAGACAGGCACAAACGGGCATTTTTCGAGTGAATTATATCCGTGCTTTTCGAGGAATTACTTAAACCAGCAATCCTATCCACTCTTCCCCCACATACTGGACAAGAACTTGGCATCTCAAAATTCTTTTCTTTGCCAGAGCGTAAATCTTTCAAGACTTCAACAACTGCTGGTATAACATCACCGGCCTTTTCAATAATGACAGTGTCTCCTATTTTAACGTCCAATCTTTTAATCTGATCGTAATTGTGCAAAGTAGCTTTAGAGACAGTTGATCCAGCTACCAAAGTTGGTTCAAAATGTGCCACAGGTGTTAGAACCCCAGTTCTACCAACATTAACTGAAATACTCTTAAGTACGGTTGCTGCTTGTTCAGCTTTGTATTTATAGGCAACTTTGAATCTTGGAGCCTTACCTACGATACCGAGAGTTTCTTGAGTTTTTAAATCTTCTATCGAAATAACTATGCCATCTGTTCCAAAAGGTAAACTTTCTCTAACCTTCTCAACTTCGTTTATAAAATCAAAAGCCTCGTTTAATACTCCAACTTTTTTAACATATTTATGAGTCAAAAATCCCCACTCTTTAAAGTATTTTTGCTTTTCAGATTGTGTTTGAATTCCTATATTAGAATTAACTATTTCCCAAGGATAAAAGCTAAGTTTTCTTTCTTTAACTAGATTTGGATCAAGCTGTCTAAGACTTCCTGCCGCAGCGTTTCTAGTGTTAGCAAAAGGAGATTTACCGAGCTTCGCTTGTTCTTCGTTTAATTCTTCTAAAACTTTTTTAAGCATTATAACCTCCCCTCTTATCTCTACTTTATCAGGATAATTTCCTTTTAGTTTTAAGGGGATAGCTTCTATCATTTTTAAATTTTCAGTCACATCTTCCCCAATCAATCCATCTCCCCTCGTAGCTCCTCGGACAAAAACTCCGTTTTTATAAGTTAAAATAGCAGTTAAACCATCTAGCTTTAATTCACAAAAATAATCTGTCTTTTTATTTGTAAGTTTATAAATTCTTTCTTGCCAATCTTCTACTTCTTCAAAAGAAAAAACATCATTTAGGCTTGTTGCCCTTGATTCATGTTTAACTTTACGAAAAGATTCGAGAGGTTTACCTCCCACTCTTTCAAGAGTTGATTTTTCTTCTTTTACATCAGGATATTTTTTCTCTAGCCCCCTTAGTTCCCTAACCAGAGAATCATAAACTTCATCTGAAACAGACGGACTATCTTGTTCATGATATTCTTTCTGATATCGAGAGATAAGTTCTCTTAAAAATTTTATCCTCTTTAAATCCTGAGAATAATCTTGTGGTAATTTAATCTTTGGCATATTTTATTCGTAGACTATTTTAATTTGTCTTTCTACTGTTCTTATATTGTTTTTATTACAGATATTATAACCGTTCGCTATAATAGTAGTGGAAGGATCATTTTTGGTAGTTTGGATTCGATAACAGGGGTCCTGACTTTCCCCAATATTTCCAGAAGGCTCGATGTCATAACTTCCATCGATATTAGGATCTACTGTCATATCAAAACCACCACAATTCCATGAATAACTTTCAAGATTTAGAAAATCTGGAATAGTGTCTTTTATTTCCATATCAAATAACAGCGCACAGTCCGAAGCTGTATCTGCCATATAAAATGCAGTTTGAGAATCTCTAGACAAAGAAGAGAGAACTATTTGTTTATAAATTGCATTAGTAATACCAGCCGCAATAACAGAAATAGCGCTTACTATTATCACAGTAAACAAAATAGCATAACCTTTTTGATTTTGATTAAATGTTTTAAACATAAGTTATTGCCATTTTGATAAGGTAGTGGTTAACACTCTCGACTTATTTAAATTACCATTTTTCCAAGATACTTTTGCCGTTACTACCAACTGATCATCCCCCTCACTGACAACGGTTAATGTTCTTTTAAAATTTGTTCTAGTCTTTCCAGATATTCCACTTGGATGATTGTTAGTCAAATAGAAAGAGTTACTTGTTGCCGTTTCATCTAGGTATAAATATCGACAATCATCACTTGAACAAGTAAAGATATTTGAACCACTAGGCACGTTGACATCTATTGTACATCCCACAGAAGTATTGTTGCATTCGACATTAGTGTATTTAGTATAAAAATTAGTCCAAGCTGTGTTTATGTCATTTTCTACATTTAAAAAGACGCTGGTGTCCCTATCGTTTCTAACAAAATCAATGGCCTCTTGTAATAAATAATTTGCAGTAATCTCATCTCTTGCATATTTAGTTGCGAACAAACTATCAGATACCACAGTCATCAAACCAACAACTACAAAAGTCAAAATAAAAATAGCCGTCAACGCTTCTACCAAAGTAAAGCCACCATTTTTATTTTTAATGTCTTTAATTACCGTTATGTTGTTTTTTATTCTATTTATTATCATAAAATCATTAAAAATTCCTTTGTGATGCCATTGTTTGAATCATAAAAGAAGCTGGTTTGCCTTTAACATCAATCGTCCCTTTTAATAAAATATAAACATTAGCTTGAGTTGAGTCATATGGGTTAGATCCTTTTACAAAAAACGTTAATTTATTGATATTAATATCAGAGGAGACAATCTCTATACAATCACTATCTAATGTTCCAATACATCTCTGAATAGTATAGCTATCCACCTCTGTATCTCTTTTATGTAATTTATAGCTGACCCTTTCTTCCGAAAGACTGCCGTCATTTAATTGTGGGACAAAAGAAAATAAATTCGCCCCCAAAGGACAATCTTGGGTATCAGTTATAAGATCAGGAACTGCGTCACCACAGTAATAATTCACACCCATTCTTATAGATCTAGTCATACTCTCCATTGCAAAATTAACATTATCCATTGAAAAACGAAGTCCTCGAGAATCCTTAGACGCCCCCATTAAAGCTATGAGTGACCCGATAGAAGAAATGACAATTACAACAAAGACGGTTGTTGCCACCATAAGCTCTACTAGAGTGAATCCACCTTCGTTTTTAATTTTATTTTTTATATTAAACATATTATTCTGATACGCTTATTTGCCCACTATTTGAGATCCGAATAGTTCTGATAGTCTCAACCCCTCCTGCAGTATTTTTAACATCTATTTTTACATAAACTACGTCTTCCATACCTATAGAGCAATAACCACTTAATGGATTTTCTTTGTAACAAAAAAACGGCTCTGGGTTAGGTCTATAAAAAACAATATCTAAGGCATCATCTCCGACCAAAGTACCTATCTCAGAATCACTGGCTCCATATATTTTTATACTTGATATTTCATCTGAACTTAATATCTTTAAAATTTCTATACATTCATCTCCGTCGATTGGATCACCACATCCATTATAAGCTCCGTAATCATATCCATAGTTTTTATCACCCATTTCAGCAAACACCACAAACGATTTATTGGAACTTTTATATTCATCTCCTGAAACTAGAGGGTTTATACTGAATCTAACTCCATAACCTCCAAGAAAAACATCATTTACCCCCCTAACCCCAATTGCGTAGCTTTGAGCCTTTCTGATAGAAAGTGCTATGTCATCAACTAAATTTTGAGTCGACATTGATGAATTAAATTGCCCATAGTTAAAAACAGTAACAGTACTAATCACCACAAAGATACTTATAACCACCATCATTTCTAAGAGGGTTGCACCTTTTGTGTATTTATTTTTGTTACCAAATTTAAACATCAAAAATTAAAAGGTAAAAATGTTAATTAAGGTATTAAAATTAAATCCAAAAAGAAAAGTGATTAGAATTCCAAGAATAAGAAATGGGGCAAAAGGAATTTCTGTTTTAAACCCAACTTTCTTTTTATTAAATATCATCATAGCTAGGCCTACAATAGCCCCTATCCAAAATGCAAGAATAACTGCAAATACCCCACCAGATAATCCAAGCATCCAACCTATCCCTATCATTAATTTTACATCCCCAAACCCCATCAATCTTCCTTTAGAAAATAGCCAGATTAAAACAAATGGTAATGCAATAATTGGACCTGCAAAAATGTCTAGGAGTGCTGCCCAAGAAAAGATATTTCCAAATAGTAATAGATTTGAAATTGTTACCAAGAAAGATAGAAAGATAAACGGAAATACTGTTTTATTTGGGATAATTTTATGTCTCAAGTCATACACAAACATAACTATCAACAATGAAAATAGAATTAAATAGATAGAGGCATACCCGACATATAACCAATAAGAAAAGAATAGGAATGGAATAAACTTAACAGAAACTGATAAGAATATTAATCCTGTTAGTATTTCAACTATTGGATATTGAGGAGAAATACGACTTTTACATTTTCTGCACCTGCAACCTTGAATAAAATAAGATATCACAGGAATAAGTTCGAACCATCTCAATTTATGCCCACAAGTCATACACATAGAACTGTCATTAACAATTTTTCGCCCCGAGTTAAGACGATAAATGACTACGTTAAGAAAACTCCCTATAATCGTTCCTAAAATAAATATAAAAATTAAAATAAGTATTGGTGTCATATGCTTTTATTATACCACCTTGTCCCCTAAAAACAAAAACAACCCGAGCAGGGTTGTTTTTAAGACACGTCTTAAAGCTAGCAGGTTGCATCTCCAGAAGCCAAAGTATTTCCTGTTGTTTGTTTTGAAGCCCCCGTTGAATCTACACACCAAGAATTAGAGCTGCTTGTTTTTAAAGGCATAGAAACTGCCCACGCAGCACCACCTGTGGTAACTGAGCATACCCCAGTAGATGAACCACTCGCTGATTCTGCTGAAGCAAAAGCACTCCTAATAGTTGCATCTGTGAACACCCCCGTTCCAGCTGTATCACAAGTCCCATCTGCACTATAATACAATGCAGAACCATAGTTATTGTTTGTATCGTAATACATTTCTGCTTGAGCTCTCATGTTCGATAAGTTATTTTTAATCGCAGCATCTGCTCCTTTGTTTCTAGCACTATTTAATGATGCTAAAACAACAGATGACAAGATACCAATGATCGCAATAACAACCAACAATTCGATCAATGTAAAACCTTTGTTTTTGTTCATATTTATATAAAAATTGAATTCAATTTAACGACCATAGTAATATGTTATATTATATCATTCTTTGTATATAAAAAGCAAAATACCCAAGCTTTTAACTTGAGTATTTTTATTCCTAACTATTATGCACCGCAGTCTCCATCCGAATTTGAATCTGTACCGGAAACTGAAGCCCCAGTCGAATCAACACACCAGCTACCTCCTGCTTTTAATGCAGCAGATGCGGACCAGGAACTAGCTTTTGCTCCACTCGTTCCACCCATTACACAAGTAGGAGCAGAGTTTGCAGACGTAATGGAAGCTATCATTGATGTTATGGTAGGGTCCAAGAAGACGCTTGTTGCTGCCGTACAACCAGAGGCAGGAAGTGTAGCAACTGTCGCGCTGCTATATCCAGAATTTGTATCATAATACATTTCTGCTTGTGGTCTCATATTTGCCAAGTTGTTTTTAATCGCAGCATCTGCTCCTTTATTTCTAGCACTGTTTAATGATGCCAAAACAACTGAGGACAAGATACCAATGATCGCAATAACAACCAACAATTCGATCAATGTAAAACCTTTGTTTTTGTTCATATTTATATAAAAATTGAATTCAATTTAACGACCATAGTAATATGTTATATTATATCATTCTTTGTATATAAAAAGCAAAACCCTCAAGTTTAAATTGAGGGTTTTATATATTTTGCTTTTAGCAATCGTAATCGTTGGCTCCTAGGTATCCTGTTATCTGTTTTGAAGCCCCTGTAGAATCTACGCACCATGAATTGGCAGAGCTTGTCTTTAAAGGAGAAGAGGCTGCCCAACTACCAGCTTGAGAATGACATATTACAGTAGTAGATGTTCCGGCGGTAGCTGGAGCTGTAACCACAGAAGTTGCTCCAGCGGCACTTTTTGCTGATTCCAACATAGCAGCCACAGGGCTGGTTGTTGTAGTACACAACGTCGCATAACTATTGCTATTGTCGTCATAGTGCATCTCAGCTTGTGCTCTGATGTTCGATAAGTTGTTTTTAATCGCAGCATCTGCTCCTTTATTTCTAGCACTGTTTAATGATGCCAAAACAACTGAGGACAAGATACCAATGATTGCAATAACAACCAACAATTCGATCAATGTAAAACCTTTATTTTTGTTCATATTTTATAAAATTGAATTCAATTTAACGACCATAGTAATACGCTAATTATATCATTTTTTGTATATAAAAAGCAAAACCTCCAGTTTAGACTGGAGGTTTTGCTTTTTAATTATTAGTTGATTCCACCTGCGATATTGTAAATTGGAAGCAAAATAGAAGACAAAAGCACACCAACTCCAAGCCCAAGAATAACAATCATAATCGGCTCAATCAAGCTAACTAAAGTGTCGACAGCTTCATTAACTTCTCGGCTATAGAATTTACCTAACGTCTTAAGAATATTTCCCAAAGAACCGGTTTCCTCCCCCACCTTGATCATTCCTGACATTATGGATGGTATTTCCTGGTGTTTACTGAAAGCTAAAGATAGAGAACTACCACTTTTTACAGAGTCCGCAATATCTCTAAGCAGTCTTTCGTAAACAAGATTACCTACCACAACACTTGTAAGTTCTATTGCCCTAACGATTGGAATACTAGCGGAAAGCATAGTATCCATATTGTCTGATATTCTTGATAAATATAATTTATTATAAATATTTTTAACAACAGGCAATGTAATTTTTAATTTATCAAAATAAAGTCTACCAGATGGTGTTTTAGAATATCTAATAACATACACCACGAGAACTATAACTATAACTAGCAAGAAAATACCATAATCCACAAACAAATTACTGACAGCGATAATCAATTTAGTAGAAAGAGGAATTTCTGTTCCAGATTCGGCAATAATAGCAGCGAGTTTAGGCACGATAAATGTAAACATCAAAACCATCACGATCACGAATATTCCGACAACGAAAGAAGGATAGATTAAAGCATTTTTTGTCTTGGAAGTAAGTTGATATTGTCTATCCAAATAGTCAGCTAAATATGCAAAAACCTGAGTTAATTTACCTGACTCCTCCCCTGACTTAACCATATTAACGTAAAAGTCAGAAAAAGCTTCTTTATGTTTTGACAATGCAACAGAAATATAAACTCCAGATTTAATATCTTCAGCGACTTCATTAAGAATAGAAGCCAACTTTTTATTGGTGGTATTTTCGGCAATAAGATTAAAAGCTTTAAGGGCAGACACTTGTGATTCAAACAAAGTAGACATCTGACGAGACATCATCACGATATCTTTCATGGGGATACTTTTCTTTTCAAAAATAGAAAGATTAAAAAGGCCTTTTTTCTTTGTTGTTTCAGTTAACGAAGAAACAATATAACCTCTTTTTTGAACAGCGGCAATCGCCAAATCCTTATTGATGGCCTCTACAGAACCAACCTTGCGTTCTCCTTCTGCTGTAATAGCTTCGTAATTAAATAACATAAAAATTTAACTAAAACAATTGTTCTAGAGCTTTAGGATTAATAGAATGATCATACGCACTTTCAAGACTAATTTCTCTTCTTTGGACCAAATCTATTAAACATCTATTCATGTCGACCATGCCCTCTCTCGAGGAAGTTTCTAGTACTGTGTCTATTTCGTGTGTTCTCTTTTCTCTTATTAAGTTTGCGATTGCTTTGTTATTTATCAAAAGTTCATAGGCAGGAACTCTTCCCCCTGAAACTCTTGGTATCAATCTCTGAGAGAAAATTCCGAGCAAGCTGGATGCTAACTGCAATCTAATTTGATCTTGTTGGTCTGATGGGAACGAGTCAATAATACGATCTATTGTTTGAGAAGCATTATTAGTATGAAGAGTAGATAAGACCAAGTGTCCTGTCTCAGCTGCTGTCACAGCTGCTGCAATAGTTTCTGGATCCCTCATTTCTCCTATCAAAAGAACATTGGCATCCTCACGAAAAGCAGACTTAAGAGCACTCAAGAAAGTTTCAGTATCTGTTCCTACTTCTCTTTGACTAATTATTGATTTATCTGGTTTATAAATAAATTCAATAGGTTCTTCAATCGTTACTATGTGTCTAGATGATTCACTATTAATAAAATTTATCATTGTAGACAATGTAGTTGATTTACCTTGACCAACCGGACCAACCACCAAGAAGAATCCTTGTTTCTTCCTAGAAAAATCTTTAAGTATTTCGGGCAAGCTTAATTCTTCAAAAGTTTTTGGCTTTGGAATTAGACGAAGAGCCACTGAGGGAGTTCCTCTTTGGTAAAAAGCATTTCCTCTTAGCTGAGTTTGTCCTTCATTTAAATTGCTAGAGAAATCTATAACTTTATTTTTTCTAAAAATAGCAATCCTCTCTTGATCCAAAAGTACTTCAAGTATTCCAAAAACGTCCGCTTCTGTTGTCTCTTTGAAATTTACAAGAAAGATAAGTTCTCCATCTATTCGAATAGATGGTTTAATACCAGTTCCTATGTGTAAATCGGAACCGTTTTGATTAATTAAATTTTCCAATAAATCATTAAATAGCTGCTTGTAGTCCATATGAAGTAATTATACTATATCGAAAGTTATTTTGCTAGAAATTATAAACTTCTTGCAATGGAATTTCTCCTTTTATGCTTTTTATGATTGCATCTTCCTTAATAGTTAACATCCCTTTCTTTCTGGCAATTTTATAAATTTCTTGTTCTTGTGGAGTTTTTAAAATAATCCCTTGCATTTCTTTATCTACCATAAAACCTTCGAAAAGAGCAATACGTCCAGATAGTCCAGTAGGGTTGTCTTGGCTTGGTTGCGCTTCGTAAATAGTATTGCTGTTAATATTGAGTTTGCTCTTATATTCCTCTGGTAAATCTTCAAATTGCTTATCAATAGCATGTCTCACTGACTCGTCTATAGGAATTTCATGTTTACAACTAGGATGAATTCTCCTTGCTAGTCTTTGAGCCATACAAAGAATCAAAGTTGGTGCTATCAAATAAGGGTCAATTCCCATATCGATAAGACGAGGTATCGCTCCGACAGCACTATTCGTGTGAAGAGTAGAGAAAACCAAGTGACCTGTAAGAGCGGCTTGAATAGCTAGTTCTGCTGTTTCCCTGTCTCGGATCTCTCCAACAAGAATGATGTTTGGGTCTTGACGAAGAATGGATCTCAATCCTGTAGCAAAAGTATATCCAATTTCAGGCATGATTTGAGACTGGTTAACTCCATCAATCTTGTATTCAACCGGATCTTCTAGCGAAACGATATTTTTATCTTCTTTATCTATCTCACTAAGCATCGAATAAAGAGAAGATGTCTTACCTGAACCAGTTGGTCCTGTCATTAATATGAGACCATAAGGTTTCTTTAGCGCAGTTCTAATCATTTTGATATTCTCTTCTGAAAGTCCAAGTCCTTCGAGTGTAAAGATACCCTTCTCTGCATCCAAGATACGAATAGCTATTTTTTCTCCGTAATAAGCTGGCATTGTAGAAACACGGAAGTCAATCTTTCTTTCATCTATTCTTGCGGAAAAACCCCCATCTTGTGGTTTCCTTTTTTCATCTAGTCTCAATTTTGACAAGATTTTGACACGAGCAATCACTCCATTATAAACAGATATTGGAAGAACAAGAGAGGTGTGGAGAACACCATCTATTCTAAATCTAACCTTAACTTTATCGCCAGAATTTTCTATGTGAATATCGGATGCTAAACTTTCTACGGCACTTCTTAGAATAACTGCTACGATTTTTATAATCGGAGCATCTTCAACAATTTTTTCTTCTTCCCCCGGTTTTAGAGTGTCCGATGTCTTAGAGTTTTCTATTACAACACCCTGATCAATCGCATTCGCAATTTCAGAGTCAAGCTCATTTAAGGCCTGATCAACCTCAATATCTTTATTTCCTTCGTAAGCATAAACCAAATTACGATAGGAAGAATTTTTGATTAAGTAAAGTTTAAAGGGCTTATTTAATTTAGCCGTAATAAACGTAAGGGCATCAACAGCTCTAACATTTTCGGGATTAACGATACCAACTTCTAGATAAGTATCAGTTAAACTAATAGGAACAAACTTGTATGTTTTTGCTGCATCTACTGGAATAAGCTTTAGAGTTGCAGCTGGAACTTTTTTAACATCTATATCTTTTATTGGTATACCAAAAATAGCCTTTCTTGCTTCAAGGATTTGGTCTTCATCGACTTTAAGCTCAGTCAAAGCATCATCTAAATCACCATTATATTTCTCATCTGCGAGTTTTAAAGCCTTTGATTCAAGGGCATCATCTATTACCCCTCTTTTTTTTAACTCTTCTATAAATAACATACTAATTTGTTGCAAAAGACACTGTGTCTCCACAGTAAGAGATTCCATTTATTTTTGCACAGGCTTTGTAAAAATATACTGTCTTTGATTTTAATTCTGAAATACTTTTTAGAAATGTTCCTACCATTGATTGTTGCTTAACAACACTAGTTGAGCTTCCTAAAGCTTCTGTTTCTCCATATTCAAAATAAGTTTCTGTTACCCCCTCTGTAGTAGCAAGAGATCCATTCAAAACAGCCGTTTTGTCGGTAATTTGAGTAGCTTGGCTTGTAGAAACAAACTCTGTGATAACACTTTTAGCTACAGCAGACTCATCTATAGGAGCAAATGGGTTTTGGCGTCCTGGTGTTGCTGTACCGATAGACACAGAATTGCTTTTTAGTTTTTTGAAGAGATTGTTGCTGAAAAAATTGATATCTATTTTTATATTTTTTAAAGAAGCCAAAGTCGACAGGAAGGAAATGTCTGAGCTTATTTTACTATTTAAGGATGAACCTTGATCAGCTGTCTTTGTATCTTCTGCGGCTGTAGCACTAGATGATAAATTACCTTGAGCAACCTTTACCACCTCTCCTGTTCTTAATTCATTGGCAAAATACAAATAACCAACACCCAAAACCACAATAGAGAATGCTGTTAGAAAAAATTTACTTTTATTTGAGCGTTTCTTTTTCATATTATTTTAGCCAGTAGGTTTCTACTTTTAATGAATATTTATAAATACTTGGATCTATGATTGTCTTCTTTTTTTGATCAACTAAAGGATCTTGAGATCCTGAATCTGGTACATTGAAAGAAATTGATTTAACGTCTACTATTCTTAGATTGTTTTCTAGGTCTTGTAAAAAGTCTAAGAAAACTCCATATTTACCTTCAATTGTAAATGAAATTGGGAAGATTCCATAAGGCAAGTAACTTGATGGGTCATTTTCTGCCACTGCCTTTCCTCCAGCACCAGAAGAACTTCCACCTTCTGTAGAATTAGCCTTTATTCCTACCGAAGAATCAAATCTAATATCACTAATCGGCATACCGTGCATATTTGCAATTTTCTCTATTTCTAATATCAATTCGATATTATTTATAGTGCTAGGAAGTAAGTGATTTAACTTTTCTCTGTCTTTTTCATTGATTTGCTTATATGAGTCAACAAGTTCGTCTCTTGTCTTTTGTAAATCTGTCGAATTGTTAAGCGCTGAGTTATAGGTAGTTACGTTAGTTCTTAGTTCTTTAACATCACCATAAAGCGGATCTATCAAAAAGAAAAATACCAATACGGAAGCTGTTAAGAATAAAATTGAAGAAATTAATTTCATATACTATATTGTTGGTTCTTCTGAATCATTGCTTGGTAATTTCGACTCAATTTCAACATTCTTATTTTGATCAGATACTTCTTCAGATGTTGATTTGACTGATGGAATCATTAAATTCTTTTCGTATGACAAAAGCTCAGGTTCTATCTCAAAAGATAGATTGAAAGATATGTAGTTATTCTTATCTCTCGTCAAATCAGAAAATAGCACATTCTTAAATGATCGTCCTTTTGTAGTATTAAAAGCATCAGATTGTTGAGCAATCGAGCGATAGTCTTTGGCTATACCTTTTATGCTAACAGCATGTGCATTAGTCCCAGATTGATATTCAAAAGTCCTGTATTGAACAGATGGGATGGTTATTTCTGACAACCTACTAAATAACGGGGTCAAAACTATATGCCCTGCTAGAATTTTAGTTGCCGCCTCTGATCTCTTGTTAAACAATTCGAGCTCTTCTAGGGTATCTTTTTCAAAAGTATCTCTCGTCTTAGAAAGAGATGATGAAAGACTGCTTTCTTGCTTGATTAAATAAGTTTTATATAAATAAATACCACCAGAAGCCAATAGGGTAACAATAAACAAAAATAAAGCTATCATAGTAAATAAGCTTCTTGGCTCTTTAGAGGCACCTGTTGAGGATATTTCTTTTTTAGGTATGAAAGATGTTTGAAATGAATTGTCCATATTTTATTAAGATAATTGATGAAGTGCTAAACCTAAGGCTACCGAAAATTCAGGTCCACTAGTTTGCAATACGGGCTGTATAAAAGCAGGAGTTTCTGTCTTGGAAAAAGGATCTGCATAAACAACATCAGAACGGAAATTTTCTCTTGATGCCTCAAGAAAACCTTTTAGCATAGAACCTCCTCCAGTTAAAAATATTTTACTGACATCTCTATTATACTTCTTTTGATAATTAAAAACAATACTATTTATATCTGTGTATATGTATTGAATGGACATTTTAACAATTTTTTCTATCCTAGGATCCATAGAGGCATCTAACCCCACACTTCTCTTCAATCTTTCTGCTTCATCAAAAGTTAGATTGAGGGATTGAGAGATATTTCTAGTAATATCTTGTGAACCTCTGTTTACCACGTGAAAAACTCGAAGAATCCCATTTTCAATTATGGAAACTTTAACTTTAGATGCACCAAAGTCTATGATCATAACAGGGGCTAGTTCGTGTCCTAGTATAGACCTTATATTACTAAATATCTCCATTTCAAGTGATTCACAAACAAGAGATGTTTTTTTAACAATATCTTTGTATTGGGCTATCGTGTCGTTATGAATAGCCACAACCAAAACATCTATTTTATCTTTCATCCTATTCTCCTCTTTTGTTTCTTCAAACGAACCTCCATCATCTGGAATTACAAACCAATCAAGGGTAACTTCTGATATCGGAACGGGAATATATTTTCTAGCTTCTATTGGAATTATTTTAGCCATCTCCCCTTCAGCGATTTTGTTGGGTAAAGATAGCGTAAAAATTAAACTCGAAAGTGACGGAATTGAAACGACAGCATTGTTGATAGTAACATTTGATTCTTTCATTAAATCAGTAATTGCTTTCGCCACATCTTCAGATTTTAGATTAGTCACACTTCCAACTTCAGTTTTATTATAGGGACCAAGGGCTAAAACTCCGTATGTTTCTAGTACGGGTTTACCTCCTTTCTTTTTGAGCTGGACAATTTTCACGTAAGAAGAACCTATGTCAACTCCGATAGCTTGTTTTTTTGAGCTATCATCTCTAAAAGATTTAATCAGTCCAGACAAACCTTCTTTAATAATTTTCTTAAATGACTCATCCATAAATTGTAATTTTCATTAACCTTTTCATTATAACACAATTGTAATAAAATAAATACATGAGAACACTCATAATAATGGGAAAAATTGGTAATTTTATTCTAGACATATTTTTTCCTGTCCACTGCCAAGGTTGTGGTCTAAAAGATAGCGTTTTGTGTGATGAATGCTTACTCAAAATAAAACTTAATGGCAGAGAAACTGAAAAAAATATCATTTCTGTTTTTGATTATCGGGACCAGTTAATAAAAAATATTATTTGGAATCTCAAGTATCACAAACAAAAAAGTTTAGGAAAAAAGTTAGGACAAATATTGTTTGATTTTTCTAAAGATCAAATTTCAGAAATGAAATTTTTAACGGCTGGAAAACCTATTATAGTTATTCCGGTTCCTTGTTCAAGAAAAAGATTGATGGAACGTGGTTATAACCATACTGAAATTTTGGCAAAATGGTTTTGTAATGAAGATAAAAATAGTCTTGAGTTCATAAAAAATGCCGTCTTTAAAAAACTTGAAACTAAACACCAAGCAAAAATAACAAACAAGAGAGAACGCCTACAAAACATAAAAGACACTTTTGGAATTAACCCAAACATTTCTTTAAAAGGAAGGAGTATTATAGTAATCGACGATGTGACAACTACAGGGGGCACTTTCTTAGAGATTTTAAAAATACTCAGGAAAGCTGGGGCTAAAACTGTGCTTGGGGTTGCCCTTGCCCATTAGTTGGTGCTTTTTCTACTTTGACTGCATTATATTTGTCTACTGTTTTGTAATAAACATATTCTTCTAGCTGTTTTGAGAAAAAATAGAAAATAATTATGTTAGCTATCACCCCGAGTAAAATAAAAGTTCCGTAACTTTTTAGAGAAATTTTCATCATCTTACAAAGTATCCAATGCTTCTTCTACTAGATCCATAACCTCATCTGCTAGATCCATTGCTTCTTCATAGTCTTCATCATTGTAAGCTGTTCTAGCATCTTTGTATGTATCATTTGCCTCGTCAATCAAATCGTTAGCATCATCTACATCTTCATCATCATCCTCTGCTTCGTTGATTTCATCTTTTGCATCACTTATCGCAGTCTTAGCTTCATCAATTGCTTCTTTTGCATCAGACTTGTCTCCTCCACCTAGGTTATCATAAACATCTTCTCCCGTGCTGTAAGCATCGTCTGCTAGGTCTAGGGCTTTGGTATAATTATTCTTGAAAAAATAATTTACAGCATCAAACAAGTCACTTTTTGCTTCCTTAATGTCTGCTTCTTCATTTTTTGTACTTCCGCTTGCGTCTTCTATCGCATCTTCTGCATCGTTAATCATTTCTATTGCACTTTTTATTTTGTCAGCGGCCTTTTTCTGATCTCCTGAATAACTGGTAGTGCTTTTTGCATTTGCTAATTCTTGTTTAAGAGTTGATATTTGGCTATTTAAATCTGCAATTGTGGATGCTTGACTGGCAAGAGTTGTATCATTAGTAGTCGTAGGTGTTGTAACCGTACTTGAAGTAGAAGAAACCAATGAATTATATTTTGTTTTTGATTTTGCACCAAAATAACCTTCTGCTGGATAAACTCCGTTAGTTATTTGCCAAATCATAACAGCTTCTTTAGTTTTTGTACCATAAAAATTAGTCTCTTTACCTTTTGAACCATTTCCTGAGACGGCTATTTCAAAACCATTATCGTTTAAATACTTTTGAAGACAACGAACATCTTCCCCCTTGTCATTCTCCTTGAGGTCACGAGTAAAGTTACAATTAGCAGCTTCAGCCTTAAAACCAACAACAGCTATTGCTAAAATAAATAAAAATTTCAAAAATTTTTTAAACATATAAAATAAAAGATTAAATAAGGTTAATAAAGGACATTTATATTATCTCACAAAGACCATTTTTGAGCAATTTAATGCCTTGTGATTAAAATAAACAACCTAGTAATCCATACTAAGTTCATTATTTTGTTGCGGAGACGCAGGGATTCGGTCACGAGTTACTAAATTTTTTATTTCGCTTTGCTCATAAAAAATAAAGTACTCTCGACCCCGACTCGGCAGTTTGAAAAGTTTTTCAAACTTTTCTCTGCCTGCGTCTTTCGAATCCCGCCCCGCACACATACGCCAAAAATCGATACCTATGTAAACGGTATCGATTTTGGTCGTTGCGGAGACGCAGGGATTCGAACCCTGGAGCCTTTTTACGGGCTACCTCGTTAGCAGTGAGGCGCTTTCGACCACTCAGCCACGTCTCCAAAATTTTTCACTTTTACCGTTAAGACTTTCTACACATTATCACAAAATTAATTATTTCTCAACGGGATAAATAAAAAACCTCCCATGACTTTTGTCGAGGAGGTTTTAAAAAAATATAACCCTATTTGGAATTCTTCTTTGCCACTTTTTTAGGTGGCTTACTTTTTGGTTTTGGAGGCCACGGATTCTTTTGTCCGCTTTGTCACCCTTTTTGGTGACTTGCTTTTTGGAGACCGGGGGTTCTTTTGCCCGCCAGCGCTTCCAGTATTTGCTCCTGCCATTTTGTTATTTTTTAAAAATTAAACAAATTTGAGAAGAAAAGATATTCTCTTTTTAATTCTTCTTTACCATAAAGGCTAAACCATTTTTGAGCCCCGAGAGAGTACAATTCTCTAAAATTAGAATTAGCTTCTAATTCAGAGACGTTATGGCTTTCGTTTCCGAATAATTCTTCCAGTGTGTATTGCATACAATACGGCAACCTGTATGTCGCATCCGCGTCGATAAGAAAAGTCTCTGCTATACACATACTTATAGGAACATATTCGATTCTAATACCATCAATAAGGAAGCTGACACAACTAGAATCAACTAAGACCGTATCTTTTTTGATTTTATTATTTCTCGTAGTTAACATGAACTTTTTTAAATCTTCTAGTTTATAAAATCTTAGAAAGATTTTACCTTCTCCGGCAAAGGAGTAAATTTTCTTGTATTGATTCCAAAAGGCACTATAATCATCCAAGACAAAATCGGAATCCTTTGTAACAACTTCAGACGCAGGAGTTACATGTATTTCGTCAACAAGATTATTAGCCAACAAATAATTAGCTGTTTTCTCAAAATCACAAAAGTTAATTTTTGTGAGAGTAAACAAGCTAGTTACTTTTTTAGCGTAAGACCTCGCCTCTCTTAGCCCAACGACAGCCTCTTCAAAAGACTTGTTCGAATTTCTCTGAATGTTATGAACTTTTTCCATTCCATCTAAAGAGATGTCAATCCAATCAAATAAGAGACTGCTTTCTTTTAAAATCTTTCCTTGTTTAATATAAGAGCCATTATCCAATAATCCGATACAGATGTCTGGTCTTGTCTCTTTTATTTTTTTCATTACGGGAATATGCCATCCTTGTAAGATTCTCCCCTCGTGAACAACAAAAGAATTTTTTGGAAGCTGAGATACAATGTTTAAAATTTTTTGTTCTAAACAATTATTCTCAGATATAACACGAGAAGACTTTTCTCTTTGAAAAAAACAATGTTTGCAGTTAAGATTACAAGTCCTTTCCATTATCAGAGAACAGATTTTTGGATATTCTCTTTCTAGAGATTTTTCAAGGCCCCAAATGTTCTTGTGGAAAATATGACTTGAGGTCATTATTTGAAACCATTTATCTATTGTTCCCATATATCTAATTTTTAAATTTTTAAACAACTTTTGATTAAATTATAAATAAATATACTAATTGGTCAAATAAAGTCAGATAAAATAACAGATAAACGTTAATTTAATCATTGGTTTACAACGTGTTTTGTTAATATACTATAGTGTTGTCAGTTTAGTTGACATTTTTAATTAATAGAATACAATATAATTATTAATCTTTTAGGAAAAATAAGAAAAAATGAGCACAATTATTAACACCTTAATGGATCTTGGCCTTACAAACAAAGAAGCCAGTCTTTATTATGCCCTACTAAGGAAAGGAAGGTCTACTGTCCTAGAATTAGCCAAGGAATCTGGTCTTAAAAGGCCAACGGTTTATTTAACTTTGGATTCATTGAGAAATAAAGGTTTAATTTTAAAAATACCATACGCCAAGAAATCAGTTTATATAGCAAAGGAGCCGGACGAGTTTTTCAGAGATACTTACAACAAGATAAAGAGAGCTGGTGACAATCTGTCTCAAATAAAAGCCCTTTCTAAAAAGGAAGATAAGGTTTTTGTTAGATATTACGAAGGAGAGGGAGAGGTCAAAGAATCACTTTTCTACAGAATAGAAGAATTAAAAGGAACCGAAGACGTTGGTTTTTTTGCTAAAGCTGAAGAGATTAGTCCTTTTTTAATAAAATCATCACACCAATGGAGAGAAGAAAGTAAACACAGAAATATAAAAGTGAAAGGAATTGCTCCTTTTCACCCTACATTAGAAGAATTTAGAAAAACAGATAAAAATCTAGATCAAGTTTTTAAATCTATACCGATTAGTCTGTACTCTTCTAACTGTTCCATAGATGCCACTGATTTATTTGTAAGGATTGTTTTATTTAACGAAAATCAATCAGTTATTATAGAAAATAAAGAAATTGTAAAAACAATAAAACAAATTTTTAATATCTGTTGGGAAAGTATTAAAAATTAATTATTTCTCAACGAGGTTTTTTGATATAATAATTCCATGAGAATATCAGTTTTAATCATTGCGCATAATGAGGAAGAAATAATTAAAAAATGTCTTTACTCTGCTATAAACCAAACCGTTAAACCAGATGAGATTATTTTAGTTGCCCATAATTGTACAGATAGGACGATTGAAATTGCTCAGGAGTTTAAAACAATAAAGATAATTCGATTTGATGGACCTCGAGGCACTGCTTACCCTAGAATAGAAGGATTGTCTCACGTATCGAATGAAAATGACATAATTCTATGTATAGATGGTGATTGTGTAGCTAAAGAAAACTGGGTTGAAGAAATGTCGCACACTTTGAATCTCAACAACAACATTTTGGTTGGAAGTTATATCAAATTTAAGGGCGATTTATTTTTATCAATTTCTAATATATTTAATAAAATAAAATGTAAAACTTCTGGAGAAAAAGCAGTTCGCTGGCTATGGGGAGGAAGTTTCGCCTTTTGGAATAAAGATAAGGATTTAGTAAAAAATATATTTGAAAAAACAATAGAATTATCAAGGGATTTACAACTTAGTAGAAATCCTGAAGACTTCTTACTTGCAAAGTTTTTAAAGAAAAAAGGAAACATAGAAATCACAAATAAAACTTTTGTGGTAGCTATGGCTAAAGAAAAATCTATTTTTGAATCTTTCAAAAGGAATAGAGAGAATAACAAAAATGCTGAAAGGATAGAAAAATACTTTTTAACCTTAAAATAAAGGTTATTTTGCTTGACAAAATCACAAAAACGTGTATACTCTATATGAAAACCTTAAAAAACATTTACAGCTATGACAAAAACACAAGAAAGGTACTCGGATGAGGACCTTAATTTCTTCCGCGGGATTATTCTCGAAAAGCTTTCTGCAGCAAAAGCTGAGTACAAAATCCTTACAGGAGCTGCGTATGATGATGACCCCAAAGATCTTGGGGAACGATCAAAGGATGATGAGTCGAAAGACTTAAATTCCATCCTAGCGAAAAGGCAGAAAAAGTTCATTGAGGGACTGGAAGGTGCCCTCATAAGAATCGAGCAGAAAACTTACGGGATTTGCCGTAAAACCGGCAAACTAATCCCAAAAGAGAGGCTTATCCTTGTTCCTCATGCTACACTGTGTGCCGAGGAAAAATAATTTATCTCAAAAAGACGTAAAGCGCCCAAGCAATATAGCAAGGGCGCTTTTTTTATTTTTAATATTTATTTTTCTTTAGATAATCGTAATGTTTCTTTGGCGATTTCTTCCATTTCATCTGTTTTGACAATCAAAACCTTGGCCTTGGAATCTTTTTTACTTATTTCTACTTCTACTCCTTCAGACTTATCGTTTATTTCATTATCTATTTCTATTCCCAAAAATTCCATATCTTTACATATTCGGTCTCTCATAATAAAAGATCTTTCCCCTACTGTCCCAGCTAAGATTAGAAGATCCAAGCCTCCCAGGATAGCAGACATCTTACCAATCTGTTGTTTTACTCGATTAACATAAACACGTAGTGCCAAAGCAGAATCTTCGTGTCCGTCTTTTTCGTATTGTAACAATTCTCGGATATCAGAGCTTTTACCTGAAAGTCCAAGTAGTCCACATTCATTATTTAAATACTTTTCCATTTTTCTAGGACCCTTCTTTAATTTTTCAGACAAGTAAAGAATAGCTCCTGCATCTATATCTCCAACTCTCGTTGCCATGACAAGACCAGGTAAAGGTGTGAACCCCATTGAAGTATCTATACTCTGACCATTTTTAACAGCCGTTACACTTCCCCCTCCGCCCAAGTGACAAACAACAATTTTTTCTGGAAGATTACCTAGTGTTTTCTCTGCTTTAGAGACAACAGACTGAACCGAGATTCCATGATATCCGAACATTTTCAATCCAAGTTTTCGGCTATCATTTATTGGAATTGCATAAAGCCTACCGTGATCAGGAATAGTTGAGTGAAATGCACTATCAGAAACTCCATAGATTGGGAATTTTTCACCAAAGGATTTTCTTATTGTTTTTATTTCTTCAAGAGCTGGTCCTAGGTGAAGTGGAACTTTTTTTAAAGCCACTTTTGCAAGTTTCATGTATTCTTTATCTATAAGACGGTTGGTCAAGAAGTAATCTCCTGGGGCAACAATTCTTATCCCCACACTATCAATGTCTGACTTTTTTTCTATAATTTTATTTTTTACCAACGAATCTATAATAAAATTTATAGCCTCAACATAATTCTTTTTTGTTATTTCTGTTTTTTCTTTTTTATCATCAAAAAATTCAGTTACAATCGGACTGCCATTTTCCATTTCGAAGTGAGCAGTATATACTCTCTCTTCATCTTTATAAAATGCATACTTTTTTGATGCACTTCCTGTATTTACAATCAAATATTTCTTTTGCATAAGTTTTTTCAATGTAATAGTTTGCAATAAAAATAATTTGATTTTCGCTGTCGCGTAGTTTCCCTTATCGTCTGTTCGCTTAAAAGCTCACATCGACGATTTCTTTCAGAACCAGACAAATCGTAAAGTAGTTTACGATTTGTCCCACTCTGGGGTAAAGCGCAAGAAAATTAAATTATTTTTATGAAAAACTATCCATTATATTTATTTTTTAAAATTAATAACCAATAGAGTATAGCACTTTTTATCTCTTTGTGCTCATCAATTGTTAAAAATTTTGGTATAATGAACATATGAAAATAGAACTATCAAAAGCACAAACCATAATACTTCTTATGATTTTTATTGCTATTGGTGGAATAGTTCTATATAGCGATACCAACCCAAACAATTTTTCACCCCTAGACCATGTATTTAAACGATAAAATAGAATCTCATTTTCGAATAGATATTAACCAAAAGAAAGCTCTAATAAAGCTAGGGCTTAATACTATTTCTGATTTGTTATTTTACTTTCCTTTTCGGTACTCAAACATAAGTGAATTCAGAAATATCAATACTTTAGAAGATGGAGAATTGGTGACCATCATCGGCAAGGTTTCTAATCTTAAGACCAAGAAAGGGTTTAAGAGCAAAATCCCTATGGGACAAGCAACAATTACTGATATGACAGGAAAAATAAACATTATCTGGTTCCACCAGCCATATTTAGCAAAAATGATAAAAGATGGAGCAACTGTTAAGGTAACAGGTAAGGTCTCAAATAGCAAAACTTACGGATTAACTTTAACTAATCCAGAAATTAGTAAAGAGGATATTTTGCCAATAGATATTAGTGATTCTTTGTTTAATAACCAGGAAAACATTTCTCAATTTGGCTTCCCTATATACGGAGAAACAAGAGGCATAACTTCTAAGTGGATTTATCATGCTATTAATAAAATCCTTAAGCAAGACTTTATAAAGGGAATTTCAGACTATTTACCAAAAGAGATTTTAGATAAATACAAATTACCAACCCTTCACACTGCTCTTGTCTGGATACACACCCCACAAAAAAAAGAACATGCTGAAATTGCAAGAAAAAGATTCGCTTTCGAAGAAGTTTTCTTTATCCAATTGTCTCGATTACAAGAAAGAAAAAGGTACGAGGAGCTATTTTCTTATAAATTAAAAATAGACAATGACGATATCAAGGACTTCACTTCTCGTTTTCCATTCTCTCCCACCCTCGCACAAAAAGAAACCATTAAAACAATTTTGGATGATTTAAAGAAAGATAAACCAATGTCTCGTCTTATCGAAGGTGATGTTGGAAGCGGAAAAACTTTTGTCGCTGCGACAATTGCATATTCGGTTATCAAGAATAGACCAGCTGGCCAAGATTTTGGAAATATTCAAGTCGCCTATATGGCTCCGACAGAAGTCTTAGCTACTCAACTCTTCGAAAATTTTATAAAATATTTTGATCATACTGGAATATCCATAGGTCTAATTACTTCTTCAGGATGTCGTAAGTTTCCTAGCAAAAGTGCTGCTTGGGAAAATGGGAAACAAATTCACACTTGGACAACTATTTCTAAAAACCAGTTATTAAAATGGGTTAAAAATGGAGAAATACCTATTGTTATCGGAACACACTCTCTGATTTCTAAATCAGTTGATTTTGAAGATTTAGGTTTAGTTGTTATTGATGAGCAACATCGCTTTGGAACAAACCAAAGAATGAAACTAGCTAAAAAAGAAGGCCACTCCCCTCACTACCTTTCCATGACTGCCACCCCTATTCCTCGAACTCTCGCTTTGACTATCTACGGAGATCTTGATTTATCTATCATAGACGAAATGCCAGCCGGAAGAAAAAAAGTTATCACTGAAATAGTTCCTGAAAATAAAAGGGAGTTGGCCTACGACAAAATTCGTGAAGAATTAAAAGCTGGCCGTCAACTTTATGTTATTTGCCCAAAAATCGAAAATGGAGATGGTGGCGAGATCGAGATTATTGATTCCGAGAGACCAGCGAGTGCGACGGCACGAGCTCGAGGAATTTTTCAGCAGAAAAATATCCGTGCTCTCGGAATCAATAATCTCGATCTCAAAAGCGTATCTTCCGAAGCAAAAAGATTAAAGAAAGAAGTTTTCCCTGAATACGAAATTGCAATTATGCACAGTAAAATGAGTAAACAAAAAAAAGAACAGGTCATGAAAGACTTCGAAGATCATAAGATTGATATACTCGTCTCAACTTCTGTAATTGAAGTTGGAGTTAATGTTCCAAATGCCACAGTTATCGTTATCGAAGGAGCAGAAAGATTTGGGCTCGCTCAACTCCACCAGCTTCGTGGAAGAGTTATTAGATCAACTTATCAATCGTATTGTTACCTGTTTGCTAATGCAAAAGCGGATAAGACAATCGACAGATTGAAAGCACTTACCAAAGCTGCTAATGGTTTTGAACTTGCCGAATTAGATTTACAACTTCGAGGAGCAGGACTTCTTTCTGGAGACAAACAATGGGGTGTAAGTGACCTAGCTATGGAGGCTATGAAAAATATAAAAATGGTAGAAGCTGCCCGTAGTGAAGCAAAAGAAATCATAGAAAAAGACGTTGAACTGAGAAATCACCAAACCCTTGCAAACACATTAAAAAACAAGCATCTAAACTTGCATTTTGAATAAAAAAAGGGAGAACAACTCGTGCTCCCCCTCGCATACCATCAGATTATTCTGGTGATATTTTTTATCTTTCATAAAATCTTTTCTATTCTTATTCAGAATAAAACCCGCTTTCGTTTGTAACTACTAACGACAATTTATTTCAGATAGAGCTTGATCCTTTAATTGAAGAAGATTGCTCGATTCTATCTCCGGATAAAATCAAAGTACCACAGCACAAACAAAAAATCAACCATTATCACTTTGAAACGGCCGTCAGATATGATAATATATAAAGTATGAAAAATGATATTAGTTTAAATGTTGAAGATAAATTACAAAGTATTGGTGATTTATTAATAGCAATGCTTTGTAGCGCTAGAAATTCAAAACGTTTTCGTTCTATAATTAGAGAAAGAGAGTTTATGAGATACAACAAGGAAAGTGTTCGCGTTTCCCTAACTAGACTAAGCAAGAAAGGATATGTAAGAAATTTAAACGGTGAGTGGAAAATAACCGATAAAGGAAAAAAATACTCACAATTTAATAACAAAAATGAATACATGTCTTCACCTTTTGAGAAAAGAGCAGAATGTAATACTATTTTATCTTTTGATATTTCAGAAAACTCAAGAAAAATAAGAAACTGGCTTAGAAACCAACTAAAAATTTTTGGGTATAAAATGCTACAGCAAAGTCTTTGGATTGGACCAGGACCATTACCTCAAGAATTTCTAAAAAAACTTAAAGAATTAAAAATTCGTGAAAATATAAAAATATTCACAGTTAGTAAATAAAAAATAATTTTTACATTCTTATTATCATTATTAACGGCCGTCAGATGATGATAATAAATAAAAAATAAATCTATCTTTGGAAGATATATAAATAAACTTTTTAACCTATTAAAATTACTTTTGTCCGTCCTCTAGGATTCGAACCTAGGACCCCAGAGGTATAAGCTCTGTGCTCTAACCAGCTGAGCTAAGGACGGAAGTCTGGTTTATTATTTAAAACTAAACTATTACAACCATACACTTCCCGCCTAACCAAAACAGCTAAGGACGGAAGTCTGGTTAAAGACATATTAACCAAAAAAACAGTTATTTGCAAATTTTACCGAACACAATTAAAGAAACAAGGCCTTGAACAGTTAATTATAAAAACCTTACTTTCGTAAGGTTTTTATAATTAATCTTCTTTTTTCTTTGGGATTATTCCGTTGGCAATTAGAATATCGTTATATTCTTTTTGTTCTAGGGTCTCTACTTCAATAAGCTTCTTGGCTATCACATCTAGAACATTTCTCTTTTCTGTGATTACCGTTCTAGCCTTAGCGAAAGCGTCTTTCATTATCTTTGAAACTTCTTCATCAATAACAGCGCTAACCTTCTCTGAATATTCTTTATCATCTACGCCTTGTCCAAAGATCGTTCTTCCACCATCGCTTTCGAGAGCTATTGGACCAATATCATCACTCATCCCCCATCTTGTAACCATAGCTCTGGCTAAACTAGTTGAGACCTGAAGATCGTTTGATGGGCCTGTAGTAATATCACCAAAGACTTCTTGCTCTGCAACATAGCCTCCGAGAGACATAGCGATATCATCAAGGAATTCTCTCTTGCTTTGCAATTTCTTTTCTTCCAACGGAAGCTTTAGTGTGTAACCACCAGCATGCCCACGAGAAACAATAGAAATTTTATGAACAGGGTCTGCATCAGGAAGACATGAAGCAACAAGTGCATGCCCTGCTTCATGATAAGCAACAATTTCTTTCTCTTTGCCAGTTAACAAGTGACTCTTTCTCTCTGGACCCATCATGACTTTTTCAATAGAACGAATAAGATCATATTGAGAAACCTTTTTCCTGTCTTCCCTTGCTGCAAGAATTGCCCCTTCGTTCATAATTGAATATAGGTCTGCTCCAGAAAATCCTGGTGTACGTTCAGCAATCACTTTGAGATCAACATCCTCAGCAAACGGCTTCTTTCTGGCGTGAATATTTAAAATTTCTTCTCTATCTTCTCTGTCAGGTAAATCAAGCAAGACTCTTCTATCAAAACGTCCTGGGCGAAGAAGAGCAGGATCAAGAACGTCAGAACGGTTTGTTGCCGCCATAACAATCACCTTTTCGTTAGGTTCGAAACCATCCATTTCTACGAGTATCTGGTTTAAAGTTTGTTCCCTTTCATCATTTCCTCCTCCTACACCAGTTCCTCTCACTCGTCCAACAGCATCTATTTCATCTATAAAAATTATTGATGGAGCAGCTCTTTTGGCCATTTTAAATAAATCTCGAACACGTGATGCTCCAACCCCAACGAACATTTCAACGAATTCTGAGCCAGACAAATGGAAGAATGGGACTGAGGCTTCACCGGCAACCGCACGAGCTAAGAGTGTTTTACCTGTACCAGGAGCACCTGTAAGAATTACCCCCTTTGGTATACGAGCCCCAATGTCCAAAAATTTCTTTGGATTTTTCAAAAAGTCTACAATTTCTTTTAATTCTTCTTTTGCTTCCTTAACACCAGCAACATCCTTAAATGTGACTTTATTATTTTTATCATTTGGATCAGTAATACGAGCTTTTGATTGCCCAAAAGAGAATGCTTGCATACCCTGTCCTTTCGCTTGTCTTGTTAAGGTCCAAACAAAAAATGCTATCAAAAGAACTGGTAGGGCAAAAGGTAATATTGCCAATAAGACATAACCAAAGCTTGACTGATTTTTAATTTCTATAGGAGTTGCAGAAATTGTTTCTCCTGTGATTCCATAGTTAGATAAAGTTTCAGATAAAGAACTTTCAGTTTCTTTTTTTGCTTTACCTTTTGTTCCATCTTTAAAATTAATATTAATGTTTTCTCCAGAGATAACAATTTTTTCAACAGAACCGTCACTAACACTTTTAGCAACATCTGAAATTGTTAAATTTTTAACTTCTTCTTTTTTCTCTGAAATTAATGTATAAGCCAAAGTAATACTAAAAAATATCAAAATCGCTATCGTAATTTGATTCATTAGCCCAGGAACCTTTGGTTTTAATTGTTTTTTATTATCTTTACTTGTATTCATAAGTAGTATGATTATACCCCAAAAACTAAATAGTTAAAACAATTCCACCCCTAAGAAAAGTATCTTAGGGGTGTATGTTTAGACGTTATTTCTTCTGACGGAAATGTTTTGCAAGGCCTTTCCCTTTGTTTGCTTTTGCCAAAGGATTAGGCCATGGATTCCAATCTGAATAGAAATAAGTAGGTGGTTTTCTTTTCTCGTCAAAGAGAATGAAATCTTTTTGATGAAAAAAATTCTTCTTTTCTTTCGGACGAATCGGAGGTTCTGCGTCTTTATGGCTTGTAAGCACACAAAGTTTTAAGTCTTCAAGAAACAAAGGTCTGTACTCCAAAGAACTCGTGTGGAACCTCTCGTTTCTTTTTTCTAGGTAGGCTTTATGGGCCTCCATAATTTCTCCTATACTAATAGGAGAAACTGTGTCTATTTCTATCGAAACGACACAAATAAGAACAACTATTAAACTCACGGTCTAAGCTTTAATTATTTACCCCCATATATACCACAAAAGAAGTTAAATTCAAAACATCTAAAAGTCTCTAGGAGTCTATTTGAAAATAATCTATTTGCTGATAACATATAAGTATGGCGATATTTTTGGACAACAGAAAAGCTCACTTCAACTACTCTATAGAGGATACTTTTGAGGCAGGGATAGAATTGCTTGGTTTTGAAGTGAAATCAATTAAAAAAGGTCAGGGTAATCTAAACTCGGCTTTTTGTATCGTAAGAGGTGGAGAGGCTTATATAATAGGACTCCACGTTCCACCATATCAGCCAAACAATACTGACACAACTTATGACCCAGACAGAACCAGAAAGCTCTTGCTATCAAAAAAAGAAATTAAGAAACTAGCCGACAAGGATGACATTAAAGGTTTGACTCTAGTCCCCCTTTCAATGTATAGTAAGGGTCCATACATCAAAGTCTCTGTAGCGGTTGCTCGTGGTAAAAAAGTTTTTGATAAAAGGGAAACAATTAAAAACCGTGACTTGGACAGAGAAATGGCTAGAGAGTATAAAAGATAGTTCGTTGAAAAATTTTGGGGATGATCGGCTTCGACAAGTGGAATCATCTTATATATGCATGTAAAGTACTCAGGAATCTTTTGAAACTTCCTGAAAAAGACTAAGTGCAAACAAAGTCGCAAAGGTTGCATCACCCTATGCTTCGGCATTCGGTAATCCAGCTTTCGCTTTCGCCTAAACGGCCAGAGCGATGTCTGCTCTTTTGACACCCGATATAAAGAGTAGGCATCATTCATCGGGTTAAGGTTTTGCAGGTGCTTGTCGCAAAATCTGACAAGTTAAAGCTCGATATTTATCTTTTTTGTGTGTTCTCTAGGATAAATATTTAAAACCAATGAACACAATAAACATGTAGATTTATTTAGGAGTTTCATTTGCACGCGGGTTCGATTCCCGCCATCTCCACACGTTGAAAAAAGAGTCCGTCGCAAGACGGCCTTTTTTCTTGTGTGGAGATGAGCGAGCAAACTGCTTTGCTCGCGTGCGGGAATCGAAAGGCTTTTCCGTACGAACGAAGTGAGGTGGAAAAGCACCCGCGACCGTAGGGCGAGATTCCCGTTTCAATGATGGCGGGAATCGAACCGAGCTCCGACAAAGTCCGCGAAGCGGCCGGAGCGAGTGGGGGTCGAGCGAGTGAGATATTTTATGAGTGGTAACGAAATAAAATATCCACGAGAGTGACCGATGAACCTATTCTGCTTTGCTCGCGTGCGGGAATCGAAAGGCTTTTCCGTACGAACGAAGTGAGGTGGAAAAGCACCCGCGACCGTTTAATATTACATAATGGCTGGGATAGAGCTGGGGAGCTCAAATTGTGTCTATAGGGAGAGAATTAATTATTTAATTCTCTCTTTTTTTATTTCACCAATTTCTCTAATTTTTTAATATCTTCCTCAATTGCTTTAATTCCATTTTCAAAAAACTTAGGATTTCTTATGTTTATACCTATATCTCCAAAAATATCTTCAGGACTTTTACTACCTCCAGCTTTTAGAAATTGTTCTATTTTGTCTTTAAAATTTTTATCTTTCTTGTATTCATAATACAAAGCATTACTTATAAGACAACCATAAGCATACGAATAGACATAAAAGAATGTCCGGATATGCCTCCACGATACAAAGAAGTAACCATCTTCGTCAGTAAGATCAAACAAAGGGCCCAGATAATTTTTCATATGCTTATTCATTATTTTGGCGATATCTTCTTTTGTGCAATAACCATCTTTTCTAATCGTTTCGTGCAATTCTTTCTCAAAATTAAAACAAGCTATTTGTCTAAAGATCGTAGCAATACCATCATTTATCCTATTGTGTAGGGCAACTATTTTTTCCTTATCAGAAAGTTTTTCATATATTTCTTCAAAAACAAAATTTTCAAACAAAGTACTGGCAGTTTCTGCGACAGATATTGTGTAATCAGCATAAATAGCAGGTTGTGTATGGGCCATCTCTGTATGGATGGCATGCCCCATTTCATGTCCTATAGTTAAAACAGAATTATAGTTGTCTGCATGATTTAGCAAGACAAAAGTTGGCAAACCATACCCTCCCCAACAGTAAGCTCCTCCCCTTTTCCCTTTTTTAGGATAAACATCTATTTGCCCATTCTTTAAATAATTGGTAAAAATTTCCAAGTATTTTTCATCAATTTTTTTATATGTATCTGAAAGTAGTTTAACTGTTTCTTCAAAGGAAAAGTTTTTATTAATTGTTCCGACAGAAGCAGACCTGTCGGCATAGGTTAATCTTTTTTCTTTTAACAACTTAGCTTTTATTTTGTAAAAACGGTGAGCCACTTTAAAATTATCAGTTACTACCTTTACTAAATTCTCAACGACAGCCTCATCGTTCTCATAACTTTTAACAGTGGCCTGATAAGGCGTTTTAAATCCCCTTAATTCATCAGATATTTTCTTCGTGGTATAAACAGCATTAATTTCTGCTTCGCTAAAGTCAGACGCTTCCATTAGTTTTTTATTAATCAAACTATTTAAAGACCTCCTATCCTTTGTTTTAAGATTAGACAGTATTCCAGAAGCTTTGCTTATAGGAATTAATTCATTTTTAAATTTTATTTCCTGTTTGCTTAAAACCTTGTCCACACCTTCTGTCCACATTGAAGTCGAAGGGGTGCTTAATAAATTAATCATCTTTTCTTCTGCTTCAGAAAGTGAATACCTTGACTCTTCAAAAACTTTTTTTAAGAAGTAGTGATATTTGCTAAGAGATTTATCTTTTAAAAACATTCTTTGATCTTTAATATCTATTTTACCCAAAGCCAAAACAAAAAATAAAGTTCTGTTGCTTATTTTATTTAACCTTTCTTGATATAAATTAATTTTTGCACTTAAAATTTTGTTATCTGAATCAATATCTTTTCTTAAATGAAAATAAAAATAAGGTTTAGCAAAACGAGGTGTAGTGTTTAATTTTTCATAATCCTTACAAGCCTGTAGTAGACTATTTGGATTAGTAGTATAACTAAAATTATTACGATATTTTTTTTCAAAAGATATCGCCTCTTTCTCAAAATCATTAAAATCCTTTTCTATCTGTGGATCATTGTCGTTTTTATAAAAAAGCTTAAAATTCCAGTTTGTCTTGATATTATTCTTCATAAATATAATAATATCATATTTTTCTTTCTTTGTTTGACTTCGTTGTTTTTGAGAGATAATATGATATTAAACAGTTTAAATAGAAAGATTATGGAGATAAACCTTGACGACATAAGGACTTTTAAGGGGCCTTATGAGGAAATTCCAGACATTGATCCTATAGGACTACAAGTATACAACTTGATATTCTTGGGAGAGATGAATCTGGTAGAAAAAATATCTTATACTTTATATGTCAGATGTACAAAGGAAGCAGAGGAAATTTACAAAAGTTTATCTGGGGGTCAAGAGATGGACGAGGTGGCAAATCTAGACGAAAAGTTGTTCGAAATTTTCACTCGTGGAAATAAGAAAGAAAAACGTGAAACTGATAGGATTGCAACTGCCTTAGAAAAAGCAGACTCGTGGTATTCATTTTTTTCGTCCCAGGTAAGACAAAGATTTTTCTTACCACCACACAGAGGACTTTTCTATTTGCCAGGGTACTTAATTTTATCTTTCTCTTCTACTAGAGAACAAGGGATTGATATTTTTTCTAATCGTAAAGAGTTTTTGGTTTAAGAAACCGCCTACAATTCTCGGCGGTTTTTTTATTTTTAAATTGTTTGACACTCCACATTAACTGGTTTAAGATATAAGCAAAACCAAATTAAAAACAATATAATCATGGACGAAAAAGACGAAGAAGATATATCTAAGAATTGCTTAGGTATCTTCAAGAAAGTAGGATTTGTCTTTTCTACCCCAGAAGGAGTTATTCCTGATTTAGGGGAAATAAAGGATGGGCGCATAGTGATCCGTGGAAGGATAGAGGTTTCAGCAAAAGATAACAACAATTTTGTTCTTTCTTTTGTCAAAAAAAACCAAAACAAGGAAATCCGAGATCTAGACAGGAGCCCTGATCTAGAGTTATACGAGGACTGCGGACTCTTTGGATATCACTACGCAATAGTAGTTCCTAGAAACCAAATTACCCTGGCCAGAATGGCCTAGAGCTGTATATAAAAAGACCTGTTTTGCTTAAGGCAAGACAGGTCATTTTTATTTCGAACCCAGTATATTACATTTGTGGTTCTGTTGGTGTTTGAGCTGGGGTTACTGGAGCTTCTTTGGTTTCTACTTTTTTATCACACTTTTTGCATGAAAAAAGAGAGAAAATGCTATAGATTGCAGATATTCCAACTAGAATATATATTATCCTAGAAACAAGTGCACCCTGCCCTCCGAAGATAGAACCAACATCAACTCCAAATAATCCTACTAGAAGCCAGTTAAGACCTCCGATTATTAGAAGCACAAAAGTTATTAAGCCTAAATCTTTCATTTTTTTAAAAATAATAGTTATTATAATAAATATCGACTCATTTTTACTAATACATATATTATACCAAACAATCTATTTTATTAACAATCAAGCCCCTAAAACCCATTTGCTATATTCCATCAAATATGCTAGTATTTGGCTTAGGTAGGTAATCTATTTATTTCTATCGGAATTATAAATTGAGAGAACGAATCAACAATCAAATAAGAGCAAGTGAGGTCAGAGTGATCTCAAATGAAGGAGTCAATCTAGGCGTTTTTAGTATTAAAGAAGCTCTAGAAAAAGCTGTTTCTGCTGGTTTTGATTTGATTGAAGTCTCTCCCAACACTAATCCCCCAATAGTAAAAATAGCAGATTACGGTAAGTACAAATACGAACAAAAAAAGAAACTGCAGAAATCTAAAGCTGGCGCTAAAACAACCGAAACCAAGTCAATTCAAATAAAGATTGGTACAGGTGATAATGATTTAGCTCTCAAGGCCAGAAAGGCTTCTCTTTGGCTTAAAGAAGGACATCGTATAAAAGTAGAACTATTTGTTTCCGGTCGTTCTAAATTTATGCAAGAATCATTCTTAAAAGAGAGATTGGACAGAGTACTTCACTTAATTACCGAAAACTTTAAAATAGCAGAGGATTATAAAAGGGGTCCAAAAGGTCCAACAATTACAATAGAAAAAGATAATAAATAAGTTTTATGTCTATCAAAACAAACAAATCACTAACCAAGAGACTAAAGGTTACCAAAAACGGTAAGGTTTTATCTAGGGCTCCTGGGTTTAACCATTTTAATGCTAAGCAATCAAGAAAAAAACAACTTAACGGTCGCAAATCTGTAGAAAAGAAGTTTTCTAACAAAATCAAGAGAACTTATTTACCAAACGCTTAATAATAAATTAATAAAATACCATGACAAGAGTTAAAGTAGGAGTAATAAAAAACAAGCGAAGAAAGAACATCTTATCACAAGCAAAAGGATTTCGTTTTGGTCGTAGCAAGAAAGTTATTCAAGCTAAAGATGCATTGTTGCACGCTGGTAGCCACGCCTTTGCACACCGAAAAGATAAAAAAGCTGATGCAAGAAGACTTTGGACAACTAGAATCAACGCTGCTCTAAGACCCCTAAACATATCTTACAGTAAATTCATTGACGGTCTTAAGAAAAAGAACAGTATCATTGACCGAAAAATACTTTCTGACCTAGCAAAAAACAATCCCGAAACTTTCGAAAGAATAGTAAAGAGTATTTAAAAAAAATAAAAACCCTTCAACACAAATCGAAGGGTTTTTATTTTTTTAAATTAACATTCAAGATAGACAGTCTCCCCTGCAACAGGGGCTCTAGCCTTTACACCAAGAGAATCATTAATCCTCTGTGCAAGAAACATGGCTGATTTCGGTTCTCCCATCACTGCATAAACCTTTTCTAGGGTTTTAGAATTTTCTTCTACAAAAGATAACAGTCTATCAGAATCTTTATGTCCAGAATATCCATCTATAAAAACAACTCCAGCCTTTACCTTCACTTCCGCTCCCATTATGCGTATCTTTTTAGCTCCATCTTGGATAGTTCTTCCAAGAGTCCCCATTGTTTGATAACCAGTAAGCAAGAGGGTGTTTTTCCGATCTGGAAGATAGTTTCTTTCGTGATGCAAAATTCTTCCACCGTTAGACATTCCACTACCAGCTATCACTATCTTAGGTGGAGGTACTTCTAAAATCCCCTTTGACTCTTCAGTTTCTGGTGTTTTTCTTAAACCTGGAAAATCAAAAAGTTGATCACCTGAAGCAATTAATTTTTTGGCAGTTTCATTGAAATAGTCTCCGTACTTTAAGTAGATATTAGTTAACTTAATAGAAAGCGGTGAATCCAAATAAATAGGCATTTGAGGGACTATTTTATTCTCGACTAGAGAGTTTATTTCATATAACAGTTCTTGTGTTCGTTCCAAAGAAAAAGTTGGGATAATTAATGTTCCACCTTTTTTATAATTATCTTTGATAATTTTTTCAAGTTTGTGTTTTCTTTCTGTTCTTTCTTCGTGATTTCGATCACCATAAACAGATTCCATAATTAGATAGTTAACATCTTTCAAAACTTCTGTATCTGGCAAAAGAGGAGATGGAGAATTCCCAAGGTCTCCTGTAAAAACTATTTTTTTATCATTATAAACAAGCTCTAGCATACCTGATCCTAGTATGTGCCCAGCATCTCTAAAAACAAATTTAAAACCATGGTCAACATTAATCTCTTGTCCATATTTAACTGTCTCCCAAAGTTCAAAAGCCCTGTCTACATTCTTGTGAGTAAATATATCTTCAATAATAGGATCCTCATCTCTCAATAGTAACTGAGCGGTATCGGACAACATTTCTCTTGTAATAAATTTAGTAGGTTCTACAGAGATTATTTTACCCTTAAAACCTTCATGAATAAGCTTGGGAATACGTCCAATATGATCAACATGGCTGTGGGTTACAAATAAAATATCAATCTCACTGGCATCGTATGGAAATTTTGTCCAGTTTAATTCATCAATAAATTTTTCCCCCTGAATTAATCCACAATCAATCAAAAATTTCTTACCATTCCCTTCTAAAAGAAAATTAGCCCCAGTAACTGTTCCCGCTCCAGAGCAAAACGTTAGCTTTAGATTTTTATCTTTTTCCATTCCTCTATTATACACAATCGTGTTAAAAAAATGAAATAAAAAATCCCCCACAAGATAATGTTTTTGAGCAAAAATCTTATGGGGAATTCCTTATTAGGACTATCAAATAATGTATTACCCTAGCTCTTACGCTAGGTGGGAATAGGAGTGATACGAATTTGTTAACATTAATACGTCACAGCATCGCATAACCACCGGACATCCCATTTTAAATTGTTCTAGGTAATACACCTTGAATAATCCTATCTAAAGTATACTCCAAGCCTAGTTATCTGCAAGACTATTTTATCAAAACATCACGTTTTTGATACAAATTCAAATAAAATTTTGAACGAAGATTATAAGCTAAAGGCTTTTGGAATCAGTATTTTTTCTTTGAGTAAATTTCTCATAAACCGTCTCATAAGAATACAATTCTGGTTCTGAAAACCAGTAATCAATCTCCTTTTCTGCGTCTTCTTGACTACCTGAAGCATGAATAATGTTGCATATTCCAACTTTTTCACTATCTGCATAATCAAAACTAATGTGTGCATAATCTCCTCTGATAGTTCCAGGCAAAGAAGCCTTTGGCTCTGTGACCCCTACCATCTTTCTAACCATAGCGACAGCCTCTATTCCTTCTATAACGAAAGCAATAACAGGACCTTCACACATCATTCTAACTGTCATATCAAAAGCTTCTTGACCTCTTCTCGTTATCATCTTGCCTATTTCTTCATAATGATGATAATAATGCTTCTGACTAGGTTGCAACATTTTAGCTCCAACAATTTTAAAACCAGCTCTTTCGAAACGAGTTAAAATTTCTCCAACGATACCTCTCTGGACTGAATCTGGTTTAAACACAATCAAAGTTCTCTCTATTTTTGCCATATAAAAAATATATTCATGATTAACTAAGTAATAAGTAAAAAATAGCACAAAAACCCCAAAAAACAAAATTTAATTTCTGTATTTGTCGAGTATTTCATCCTCCACTTCTTCTCTTGGCCTTCCATATTTTAGATAGGATAATTCTTTAATTTTTTCTACTATATCCGGATTACCACTTTCAAGAAGTGTGTAGTGAGATCTCATACTAAATGGTCTTACGGGAACACCGTTAATTAGCATGCTCACATATGAACAGAAATTATCGAGTTTCATAATATCAGATGAAGTAAAATTTGGACTTAGTCGAGACTCTAGTACTTTTGCATCCTCCTGACTTATTCTATATACGATCATAGAACCGACGTTACCAAAAACAGCGTTCTTAATAGATTCTTCTAATTGTGCTACGTATTGGTGAGCTACTGTTAGAGAAAGATGATATTTACGAGCTTCAGAAAGTATTGAGGCAATAGAATCAGTTGTTACGTTTTGGAATTCATCTATGTATAAATAAAAATCATTCATTTTTTGACCATACATATCTACACGAGACATCGCTGCCATTTGAATTTTACCAACAAGCAATAACCCAATTAAGTTTGCGTTTATTTCTCCTAGTCGCCCCTTAGCCAAGTTGATTAACAATATCTTTTTATTGTCCATTATTTCTCTAAAATTAAATACAGACTTTTCTTGCAAAACCACAGGCCTCATAATATCGTTCGATATAAAATTATCAAATTTTGAAGTAATATACGGAATAAAGTTGGCAATAGATTGATCTCCTGTTGTTTTCTCAGCATTAGTCCAAAATTCTCTAATTATTGGATTTCGACATTTAGCTAGGAGTGAATCTCTGTATTCCTTATTACCCAAAACTCGAGTAATATCGAGAAGAGTAGCATGATTTTCTGGGTCATCCATCGCTAAGAAGGCGCTATTTTTGAAGTATTGTTCAAACATCGGGCCTCCCGTTGTCTTCATATCAAATAATTTATTAAATATACCCATTAGTTCATTGACCACAAAAGTTTTCTGTTCTGGATATTTAGGATCATATTCAAGCATGTTTAATCCCATAGGTCTCGCTGTATATGAAGGATCGAAATAGATAACATCATCTATTCTTTCTTTTGGAATATGACTTAAGATATCTTGGACATCACTTCCATGTGGGTCGATAAAACAACAACCGTTACCGTTTTTGATATCCTGAATTATCATGTTCTTCAATATCGTTGTCTTACCTGTACCAGTTTGACCTATCACATAAAGGTGTCTTAGCCTATCCTCTGGGGTTATGAAGATTTTAGTATCCTTACCTCTGTATGAGTTTATTCCAAGCAACAAACCATCTTCCCCCATTTCAAGAGGAGCAGGGCCGTCACCAGCTTTTGATTGTTTTAATTGAGGGGACTTAATTCCATAAGGAAAGTGGAAGATTGTTGAAAGCTCTTTTAGGTTTAGTGGCATTGAATCATCTTCTGAATAACTTCGATAAGAATACAACCTGATTAGATTTGCTAAAGAAGATCCTTTGGTTCTTTCAAATTTAAAACCATTTTTATTGGCTTCGCTAAATTGATTAAACGAAGACTCTAGCTCAGACATTAGCTGATTTGCCCGATCTTCATTTTCAGCTGAAACAACAACCCTGATATTAACCCCCATTACCATACCTTTTGTTTTTTCTTCTATCGATTCGAGGGCTTTTTCGTCTATTTTTTTATCTTCTTTTTTATCCTTTTCTTCTGTTGAACTAGAAAATAAACCTTTCACAAAAGAACCCATTTCTTTTCTTAAGGTATACCCAAATGAAGCAGTTGCATCTTTTACAGAAACACCTTTTTTGACTTCTTCTTTGATGCTATTAAACCTCTTTATCGTAGAATCATCTTTCGGACAAATTAAAAATTGAATTGAGGCTCCCTCACCTTTTCTTTTTAATTTTGAGAAAATATTTAAGATTATATTTAAAGGATCATATTCTAAGAAGTCGTAAGTTTTTATAGGAAAGACTTCGTAGGATGAGAGCTTGGCTTTAGAAGCTTCAATATGACCATTCTCTGTAAAGATGTTATAGTCATCTGGAACTTCTATAATTTTCGCATCTAAATGAACCCCTAAAAGTTGTTTTTCAAAAAGATCTGCTTTCTTGGAAGGAACTGCAACATAAATAACAAAATTCTCTGAATTTTCAGGCTGTGCTATTTCTATCGTAAAATGCCTTTCTTCCTTGTTGTCTCTGTCATCACCGACAGATTGCATCCCAGCATAAAATTGTTCCATGGCCCCCAATAACTCTTTTAAGGACTTTTTATTACCTTCCTTATCTTCCATTTCTGGTAATGAGACTTCAAACAATTTCATGTCTAGAGTTTTAAATAGCGGAGTCCCTTCTTTCAAACCGGGTATATTACTTGTTGTAGCTAGATACTGAACTAGGAAACGATGAAAATCGTCATCCAAATGAGGGTTATTTAACTTCATCACCAAGGCTAAGGTATTAGAGATACCCTTCTCAGTTAAAATTCCAAAAAGTTCTTCTATTTTTTTATCATGTTCTTCTGGGTGGAGTTTGAGAACCAATTTTTCTAGCTCTAGTTCTTTAATAACAACTTTTTTTTCTAGCACTTCTTTCGGTTCATATTTTTTATATTCGGAAACGACTTGTTCTGCCAAAGATTCTTTATTGGTTTTTTCTCCAGCCTCTCTCAATACTTTTTCTCTCTCTGCAATGTGTGCTCGCAAAAAAGCAAGCTCTTCTTCCGGGCTTTTAAATTTCGGCGCATTGTTTAAATTTAATCCTTCCATCCTGTAGTGAATTTTTTAATTAAATAATAATTATATTATTTGTATTATACCATTATTACTAATTTAAAAATACCTCTTTGAAACGCTCCTCTGGGAGTCGTTTCTAAGAGGATGTAATAAATGAATAAATGTAAAATTCTAGGCTTACCCCTATACCTATATTTTTATTATTCTGTTTACAGAATATAATCACATAACTCCAACTTATTTTAAACATATAGTTTTATATCTTATTCCAACATGTTTTTAAAAACTATAAAAATATAGGTGTGTGGGCGAGGACACCACTAACGAACACACCTAACATAGTTCCCGATACCCTGACTGCGGTCGCTCAAGCCACCACTGACCATGCTCTGGTAGTAAGCGAGCGAGAGAGGCGAAGACGGGACGGGGGTAGAAGACCAATAGTAGCTCGCAACGAAACCTATTGGTGCCCATGGATCGGCATCTCCATCAGAAGAAGCTTTTGAATTCCATGCATGAGATAAAGTTCTTGCTTGTTCAATAGAGGGAAGTTTGCCTCCATTTTTAGCACAGGCATCTGCTGCAACATATACACCGCTTGTACTATCTTTCCATGCCATAGTTCGATCTGTAGTTCTGTTTGTTCCATCTATTTCTACTCCATGAGTATCCCATTTAACTACTCCATTTTCATCTACAGACCATGCTTTTAGTTCACCTGCGTCATATATGAGTGCAGTGGCTCCGAAACGTTGATAGATATCGGAAGTGGAATTACTATAACTAAAACATTTAACAATGATTCCTTGGTCAATAAGAGGTTGAACAATTTTAGCTAAATTACCACTGGTAGAATCTCCAAAGCCTCCATCTTCCTTTAAACCTGTACATGTTAAATTTGCATATCCAACGTTAGACCCTTCAAAGCTACCTTTTGTTAACTGATTTAACGCCGCTTGATTATATAGCTGTTTTAAAGTTGATTTAATAGTAGCAATCTTTCCTTTTTCTCTTGCAGAATTTAGCGAGGCGATAACTACAGCAGAAAGAATTCCGATAATAGCGATGACCACTAGTAACTCAATCAACGTAAATGCTTTGTTGGATTTTAGAGATTCTTTTTTCACTTTTTTATTATACCACAGTAGCTCTAAAACTAAACACTTTTCCCCTAGGTCGGACCTAGGGGAATACCACAGTTTTGTCTAGAAATCTCCTTTGGTGTTCCTCAAAGGAGATTCTCATCCAAAACTGTTTGGTTACCCACTTAAACCTATAAGCTTAAAGACAACTCTTGGCTTTACCTCTCTACACTTTTACACAGGTGTGTGAAAGTGTAGAGAAGCTTAATAATTATTACTCGTTTTGAATATTTTAATGCAATCTTTAATCTTTATTTTTTTTAATCTACACAAGAATTCTTCTGGCAATGGTCCAGGGCCCAACCAAAGACTTTGTTGCATCATCTCATATCCAAATATTTTCAACTGGCTCCTTAACCAATCTCTTGTTTTTCTCTGTGGACCGGGAATATCAAAAGATATAATTGTGTTTTTGCGACTGTTCTTATTAAAAGGAGATACTATATAAGAAAACAGGTCATTACGAAGAGATTTTTTTATACCCTTTTTTGTTAATATAATTAAGTCTTCTTTTTTCTTTATATACCCATTATTTTTTAATCGATAAATAGCCATCCTTGATGATTGATTTTTATATCTTTCTTTTTCTAATCTGTTCATTATTTCTCTGAATCTTTTGGCGTTTTTACCACTAGATAACATAGCAATGATAAAATCAGAAATACTATTGTTAATTATGGGCATAATCTATAATTTGAATAGTTGATAAATTATCAAACCTTTTTCTAGTATTATACACTTTTACACACCTGTGTGAAAATGTGAGATTATTTAGTTAAAATTTCTGGTTTGTTCTTTGTTATTAAAATAGAGTGTTCAAAGTGAGCAGAGTTTTTACCGTCCCGGGTTCTGATTGTCCAATCGTCATCATCTACCTCTATTTGATGCGTCCCGAGACAAAGCATTGGTTCGATAGCTATTATCATACCTGGCACAAGTTTAGCTCCCTGCCCTTTCTTACCATAATTTGGAACATAAGGATCTTCGTGAATTTCCTTACCCACACCATGACCAGCTAAATCTCGAACTATCCCATATTTATTGTTCACAAAAGATTCTATAGCATACCCTATATCCCCTATTGTATTTCCCCCCACAGCGGCTCTAATTCCAACTTCTAGAGCCTTCTTGGTATCCTCTATTAATTTTTTATTTGAATCAGAAATTCTCCCTACAGCTACGGTCATCGCGTGGTCGGTAAATAGTCCCTTGTATTTCAAACCAATATCTATTGAAACAATATCTCCTTCTTTTAAGATTTTATTTTTACTTGGGATTCCATGAACAATTTCATCATTAACTGATACACAAGCAGATGCGGGGAATGGTGTTCTCATTCCTTGCGGTCGATAATTAAGAAAGGCTGGAATGCCACCATATTCTTTAATCAAATCATAAACATATTTATCAATTTCCAATGTCGAAATACCAGGCTTAACCATCTTTGCAGTTTTAGATAAAACTTTGGCTATTATTTTGCCTCCTTCTCTTATCTTTTTTATTTCCTCTTTATTTTTAATTATTATATTCATGCTTAATTTTAGTGAAACTTATTTATTTGTATTTTTAACCTATCTTGATAACACAACTTCTCGCCCTGTAGTAAGCTTTGCTTCACTACGGAGTTATTATATTCATTCTATCTTTGATCTATTTTATTATTGTTCCTTTAAAAGTTTTACCTTCTAGACAATTTCCCAGGTTCTCCAAGTCTCGTCCATTTAAAATTACAACTTCTTGTTCATTATTTTTTGCTTCACAAGAAGCTATAGGATCAAAAGGTCTATTTGATCCTGGGATCCAATTGTTATCAGGGAAAAGCAAAAGAAAATCTAACCATGATATGTTCTCAATTGGTTTTGCATTAGGATTTTTATTAGGATCACTATCATAGACAAAATCTATATTTGTTAGATTAATAACTCTTTTTGCTCCAAGGCTTTTTGCAGCATGGACGGCAGCCAGGTCACTACTATTGCCAGGTTTCCACCCACCTCCGACCAACACAGGCTTTTTTGTCTCAGGTATAGAATCAGGGTCTAGTATAACCTTTTCATAAGCTAAATCCCCTAAACAAATTTTTACAAATTCTGCATTAGCCCTAGTTATAGAGATACCAAGCCAGTCAATCTCAGTATTATTAGGACTAATTATTTCTTTTAAGGCATCACCATAAGTTCTTGCTAGCTTTCCTCCCCCTGTAATCAGCATAAAAGTATACCCTTTCTCTACATACTCCTTAATAAAAGAAACAAAAGTTTTAACAAAATTTGTGTCTATACCATCTGGCACAATCAATGATCCACCAAGAGACATTACAATTTTTTTGTTTTCCATAGTATTTATTTTAAACCTAAAGCTACTAATATATTCTTATGAATATCTTCGACTGTACCCTCTCCATCTATTTCAATATAATTAAAATAATCGTCGCTTTTAGCTTTTTCTATCATTGGAAAAACGAATTTATCATATTCATCTAGTCTGTTTTCTATCGCTTCATTATGATCATCTCCTCTACCTCGAAGAAGCATTCTATCTTTAACGCTCTGCCTAGAAACTTCAAGATTAATAAAAATAGGTTTTTCTCTTCCTAGGTATTCAAGTAATTCTTTTAGTAGTTCAAGCTGATGAGAGTTTCTTGGATATCCATCAAAAAACATTACTGACTCCTTATCTACGTTTTTAATTACATTTGATACAAAAAGAGCATCGGTCAAAAAATCTGGTTGGAATTTACCCTGTCGAACGCTCAAGTCTTTCGCAACTTCTTGAATATAACCATCTTCACCAAAAAAGCTTCTGAAAATATCGCCCATAACGATAGATTTTATTAATAAACCTTTCTCTTCAATAATAAATTGTTTTAATAAGTCTATTTGAGTTCCTTTGCCTGATCCTGAGCGACCGACAAAAATTATTGTTTTTGTATCACTGTTCATATTTATGATTATATCATAAAAAACAAAAAGACCCCGACTCAAAGCCGGGGTCTTTTTGTTTTAATATTCTCTCATTGAAAGCTGAGCATCCGTTTTCTTTATAAGGTCTAGAACAACAGAAACTGCAATCAAAAGTGAGGTTCCTCCAATAGCGAATGAGTCGATACCAGTAGCTGATTTAATAACTAGAGGTAACACCGCTATGACTCCTAGGAACACCGCACCTATCATTGTCACTCTTCCTAAAATCTTTGAAATATATTCTACGGTTGATGGTCCTGGTCTAATTCCTGGAACAAAGGCACCATTCTTCTGTAAATTAGTTGCTACTTGTTGTGGGTCAAATGTTACAGCGGTATAGAAGTAAGTAAACAAGAAGACAAATATGAAGTAACACAAAGAATATATCCACGTACTATTAACAAACCATAGTAATCCTTTTGAGATTGCCAAGAGAGTTCCATTAGCCGAAGTCGCTAAGAAGTTTCCAATCATTTGTGGGAACATCAGTATCGACAAAGCGAAGATGATAGGAATAACACCAGCTTGGTTTACTCTTAGAGGAAGATAAGTCTGAGCTCCTCCTGAAGATGATCCATCTCCTCTTATCTGTCTAGCATAAGTTACAGGTATTGGTCTCTCTGCTTCTGAAACCATCACAACACCAGCTATGATTAACAAGCTTAATGCACCAAGCAAAAGGTACATTGGTATATCTGCGACGTTAAACGTAAAGAAGAACTGAGAAACACCTTTTGGAATACGAGAAACTATTCCGGCAAAGATTATCAAAGAAACTCCATTTCCAATTCCAAATTCAGTAACGAGTTCACCTATCCACATGATAAGCATAGAACCAGCAACAATAACTGAAAGGTTCGCAATCATTTGGAATAGTGATAGCTGACCGATGATTCCTTGTTTTTGTAAAAGAATTACAAGTGCTAATCCTTGAACAAGTGCAAGCGGAACTGTAATGTTTCTACTTAATTGTGTAAACTTTCGACGACCAATTTCTCCGTCTTCTTGGTACATCGCCTTTAGACGAGGAGACATCATAGTCAAAAGTTGCATGATAATCGATGATGTAATGTATGGACTAACTCCCAACATTATTATTGATAAGTTAGAAAGTCCTCCTCCTGAAAAGATGTTTAGAACACCTACAAACTGGTTATTCGTTAAGAAAGCTTGAAGTTTAGTCGTGTCTACACCTGGAATCGGAATAGCTGATAGAAGTCTAAACACCACAAGAGCTCCGAGAACAAATAAGATTCTGTTTCTCAAAACCTTGTCACTAAACATCATTTTAATTTTTATCCAGATGTTTTCCATGTTATTTTATTTCGCCTCCGAGTTTTTCAATTTGTTCTTTAGCTTTTTCGGAAACAAGACAACCTACGATAGTAATTTTCTTGGTTAGTTCTCCCTTCGCTAAAATTTTAACTGAAGGTAAAACACCTCCGACTTTTCGAATTAAGTTCTTTTCAAACATTAATTCTTTTGTAACAGTTGATCCGTTTTCAAAAATTTCCAAGGCACCTAGATTTACAGGGGCATTCTTTTTTTCAAAAGTTTTGGTTCTGTAACCTCTCATTTTTGGAAGTTTCTTTATAATATCTCTAAGTTCTGGACGTCTCTTATTACCAGCTCGGGCTGTTTGCCCCTTTCCTCCTCTTCCAGAAGTTTTTCCTCTAGTACCTCCTCGGCCAACTTGTCTAGCTTTTTTATTAGGATTTTCCCTTTTTAAATTATGTAATTGCATAAAATTATTCTGATTTAGAATCCGAAACGGTAGCAGGTTCTTCTGGAGAAACAAAAGAAGCTGTTTTTACTATTGGATTCTTGTCCTTAAGTTGATAAAGAACCTCGTAAGTCACTCTGGCGTTGTTTAGTTTATTCTTACTACCAGAATGGATTTTACCAGTTACGTTTTTAATTCCAGCAAGCAAAAGCATATCACGAACAGTACTTCCAGCTACTAATCCTTTGTCATGATTTGGACGAAGAACAAGTTTAGAGCTAGCATATTTTCCACTTACTTCGTAAGGTAGAGACATGTCTTTTGTTATCTTTATCTTGAACATATTTTTCTTTGCTTGTCTTAGAGCTTTAGCTATTGCTGCAGCTGTATCTCCTCCTTTACCTGTACCTAAGCCAATCGAGCCTTTTTTATCTCCAATAGCTAGAGCTACTGCAAAAGTCATTCTGCGTCCTCCTGCTACAACACGAGTAACTCGACGGATAGAAACCATTTTTTGATCAAATTCTGGTTTTGGTCTTTCAAATGATGGTCTTGATCGTCTTTGATTGTCTTGTCCATCTTTTTTAACAAAAGATCTTCTTGGACCATTGGTTCTTGTATTTTGTTTTGGTTTTGATGTTTCCATAAAATTTTAATCAGTTATTTTTCAATTTAAGAAGATAACTGATGTTTATTGTTAGAATTGAAGTCCAGCTTCTCGCGCAGCGTCAGCTAGAGATTTTACTCGACCAGTGTATTTGAAACCATTACGATCAAAAACGCAATTTTTAACACCTTTTCCAAGCGCCAACTTTGCTACTTCACTTCCAACTGTTTTTGCTCTTTCGGTTTTAGTACCCTTATCTAATTTTATATCTGAAGCAGAAACAAGGGTTACACTTTTTTCATCATTTATAATTTGAGCATAAATGTAATTATTTGAACGAAAAACAGAGAGTCTTGGCCTTTCTTCCGTTCCAAAAATTTTAGCACGAATTTTGCTCTTTAGTCTTATTCTTTTGTCTGTCTTTTTGATAGTCATAATTTTAATTTAAATTAATCTTATTGATGTTAGATTTTAGGAAGCTTTCTTACCTTGTTTTCGGCGAATAACTTCATTATCGTAACGGAAACCTTTACCTTTATAAGGTTCTGGTTTTTTGTTTGATCTAACAAGTGCGGCAAAAGAACCGACTAATTCTTTGTCTATTCCAGAAACAGTTATGTTGTTCTTCTCAGCTGTAACAGTAAGACCTTTTGGTATAGATATTTTAACTGGATGAGAAAAACCAAGTGCTAAGACTAGATTATCTCCAGATACCTCTGATTTAAACCCTACCCCTTCAAGTATTAATTTCTTCGCATAACCTTCAGTTACTCCTAATATCATGTTTTTAACATGTGAGGCATAAGTTCCCCAAAGAGCATTCGTCTTTTTATCGTTTTCTTTTTTAGGAGTGAAAGTTATTTCATTACCATTAATGTTAATGGTAATTGCATCCTTAAGCTCTCTTGCAAGAGAACCTTTTGGACCTTTTACATTAAGAATGCCGGCAGAAAAATTGACTTCTACACCAGCGGGAATTGTTATGATTTGTTTTCCTATTCTACTCATATTTTTTAAAAAAATTATTGGTGTTCTACCACATCTTAAATAATACTTCTCCTCCGACCATTTCTTTTCTAGCTTCTTTGTCTGTCAAAATACCCTTAGGAGTAGAAAGAACTGTTATCCCTCGATAACCTCTTGTACCCTTTAAGTCTTTGATTCCTTTATAAACACGGCATGAAGACTTAGAAACCCTTTTTGTATCTTTTACTTTTGGTTCTCCATCTTCTTCGTAAGATAATTCCAATTCAATCACAGGGAAACCTTTTTTCATCTTTTTAGTTATATTCTTTAAATAACCTTCTCTGACTAGGCATTCTGCAATTGAATATTTTATATTTGAATGAGAAACAACCACAAGTTCGTGCCCTTTTAGGCTTGCGTTCTTGATCGTATTTATCATGTTTGCAATTTGATCCATTCCGTTAGAAGTAAGTTCTAGTTCAGGACTTTAACCTACTGTATTTTAATTCTAAAATTGATAACTTAATTGTGATCCACTAATATTGTGACCGCAGTATTAGTAGCTTCCTTGTGTTTTTACCAAGAAGATTTTCTTACTCCTGGGAGCATACCTTCGTTAGCTAATTCTCTAAAACAAATTCTGCAAAGGCCAAAATCTCTCATGTAGCCATGAGCTCTTCCGCACTTAAAACAGCGATTCGTTTCTCGTGTGCTAAACTTAGACTTTTTCAAGTGTCTAGCTATAACTGATGTTTTTGCCATCCTAAATAAAAATTAAATATATTAATTAACTACCCTTCTGTTTAAAAGAGTAGATTACGACTTTAGTTAATAAAAATCACTCGCAGGTGATATCTCGTTTATTTTCTTACTTGTCTAAAAATCTTTATTTCTAGGCAAAAAAGGAGACAAACGGATCAAGACCTACTCAAAAATACTAGCAAATAAAGCCTTTTTTGTCAAACACAAGACCTAATTATTCAATAATAATAAAACCCAAGGCATTACCCTCGGGTTTTATCTTAGAAATTATTTTTTGAATGGGATTCCAATCGTTGCAAAGAAATCAGTTGCTTCTTCTTTGTTTTTAGCTGTAGAAACCAAGGTGATAGCCATTCCAAAGACATCTCTCAACTCTTCGTCTCCTGTCTCAGGGAATATAGTGTGCTCTTTGATACTCATAGTTAGGTTACCGATATTATCAACAACTTTTTTGTCTATCCCTCTAAAGTCTTTTGTTCGAGGAATCGCTACGTTGATAAGTTTATCCAAGAATCCATACATGCGGGCTCCACGAAGGGTTACCATAACTCCAACAGGATCCCCTTGTCTTATCTTAAAGCTTGCTATAGATTTCTTGGCGCTTTTTACGGCTGGTTTTTGTCCTGTTATTTTTGCGATTCTATCTGTAACCAAGTCGTTATAGTCTTTGCTTCTCTTTAATCCCGAACCCGTACCACTGGAAACAACCACCTTTAACAATCGAGGTGCGGACATGACATTCTTGTAACCATACTTCTCTTTAAGAATGCTGTATGATTTTTTTTCTTTTTGTTTTACTGTTTCCATCTTTATAATTTAAAATTATTATTAATCTTTTTTTGCTACGTTTGATACATCAATTGGCATCGCAACTTCTAGTATTTGGCTAGGATCTCCTTTTTTCTTCGATTTGTGTGCTTTCTTTCGAAGATTTACTCCTTCTACTATAACTTTATTTAAACTAGGAAGTGCTCGAACAACTTTTCCTTTCTTCCCCTTACTTGCTCCAGCAATAACTATTACATTGTCTCCTTTTTTGATTTTCATATTATTAAAAGAAATTAAACAACTTCTTGAGCTAATGAAATAATTTTTTGGTATCCTCTTTCTGCAAGTTCTCTAGGAATAGGACCAAACACACGACCTCCTTTAGGATCCATTTTACCTTTATCCAAAACAACAGCGGCATTATCATCAAATCTTATGTATGAACCGTCTTTTCGGCGAAAAGCTTTAACTGTACGAACGATTACGGCCTGACAAACATCTTTTTTCTTAACTGCCTTTCTAGGTTCTGCTATTTTGATGGAAAGGACAACCTTATCTCCAATTTTGGCATAACGCTTCTTGGAAGAACCAACAATCTTGAAAACCTTCCCGATTTTACCTCCGGCGTTGTCAACGATATTTACTATTGTTCCGTCTTGAATCATATAATTATCCTATTATTTTAAATTTTTTATCCTTAGAAATTGGTTTTGTTTCTTCAATTTCTACTAGATCTCCGACTTTTTTAGCATTCAATTCATCATGGGCTTTGTAATTCTTGGTTTTCTTTATTCTCTTACCGTATTTTTTGTGTTCAACAAATCTTGTAACTTTAACAACCACGGTCTTGTCCATTTTATCTGAAACAACAACTCCCTTTATTACTTTTTTTGAATTTTTTATTTGTTTTTCCATAAAATTTTATCGTGCTACTACACGAGTACTTACTGGCAACTTTGTTCCAGCCTTTCGAAGAGCTTCTTTTGCTGTTGCTTCTGGAACTCCATCCACTTCAAAAATAATACGACCTGGTCTTATGTACAAACAATATCCTTCTGGATCTCCCTTACCTTTACCCATACCTACATTTGCAGCTTTTTGAGTAAATGGTCTATCGGGAAAAATTCTAATCCACATCCTTCCTATTTTACCAATAGTTCTTGATGTTACCTTTCTAGCTGATTCTATTTGGTTAGATCTGATTCTACCTCCTGTGACGGCTTTTAGTCCAAAAGAACCAAAAGAAACATCTACGCCTCTAGTATCTGCGGAAGCCTTGGACATATCCTTACGTCCTGTTTGCCATTTTCTATATTTTACTTTCTTTGGAATTAACATAAGCTTTTTAGTATTATTCTATAAATTATTGGCGGGCTTCTGAAAACGAACCTCGCTTGTTGTTTGCGACGTTATTGTTTTCTCGAAAAACTTCACCACGATAAATCCAGACCTTTATTCCTATATCTCCATAACTCATATGAGCTTTTTCTCTTGCAAAATCAACATCAGCTCTGAAAGTTTGTAGGGGGATTGAACCTCTTTTGATTTGTTCACTCCTAGCAATTTCTGCCCCTGCTAATCTTCCTCCTAAATAAATACGAGCACCTTTTACTCCGCGAGTAGCTATAACTTTCTCTATCGCTTGCTTCATCACTCTTCTGTAAGGTAATCTCTTTTCTAGGCCTTCTGCAATAGAACAAGCAACAATAGCAGCATCTGCATCTGGGTTAACTACTTCTACTATATCCAATTTAAAATCTTCGGCAGTCTTAACTCCTTTCTTTATCAAAGCTTTCATCATTTCAGCTTTTAGCTTGTTTACTCCGTCTCCACCTCTTCCAATAATCATTCCTGGTCTTGAGGTGTGAATTATAACCTTAGTTGCTTTTGCATTTCTTTCTATTTCAATTCTGGAAATATAAAAGCCTCTAAGTTTCTTAGTTAAAAACTCACGAATAATTACATCATTTTGCAATAAATTCTTGTATTTTTTATCAGCAAACCATCGTGATTTCCAATCACGTAGTGTTACCAATCTATGAGCGTATGGGTGAACTACTTTTGACATAATATTTCAGTACTAATTATTCGTTAGCAACCTTCTTTTTACTAGTTTTTTTCGACTTTGTATCTTTTTTAACAACTTTTTTCTTAGGTTCTTTAACTTCTGCTTTTTCTGCCTTCTCTTCCTTTACCGCTTCAACTTTCTTTGATTTTTTTGCAGACTTTTTCTCAGATAAACTAATCTCTACGTGGCTTGTTCTCTTGTTGATACGAGAAGCACTACCTCTAGCGCGAGGCATAATCCTCTTTAGAACAACACCTTTGTTAACTACCATGTTTTCTACTACCAAATCCTCTTCGTTTACTCCAAGATTCTTGGCATTAGAAATAGCTGAAACTAATAATTTCTTTATTGGTAATGATGCCCTTTTTGGTAAATTATCAAGAATAATAAGAGCTTCGGCAACCCTCTTGCCTTTTATGAGTCCCGCTACAAGGGCAACCTTGCGAGGAGACTGTCTATAATTTTTTAAAAATGCTTTCATACTTTATTAATTTTACTTTTTCTTTGTATCAGTTGTACTTTTGGCGGCCTTGGCTGCAGCTATTTCTGCTTCTTTCTTCTTTGCTTCTAATTCTTTCTGCATCTTACCTCCGTGTCTAATGAACTTTCTTGTTGGTGAAAATTCTCCAAGTCGATGCCCTACCATATCTTCATTAACCAAAACTTCTATGTGATTCTTTCCATTGTGGACTCCAAAAACAAATCCAACCATTTCAGGAGATATAACACAAGCTCTTGACCATGTCTTAATAACCCCAGTTTCCAAGGGTTTCTTTCCGGCAATCTTTTGCAAAAGCCTTTCGTCTACATATGGACCTTTTTTAAGTGATCTTGTCATAATTAAATTAATAAGCTCATACTGAGCTCGTGAAGTCTATCTTAGCAGAAATAAAAATAAAGTCAAATATTTATAGCAAAGCAATGACCTTTGGACCAAAGATAAGTAGACCAACTAGTCCAGCTAAGAAACAGGCTAATAGAACCGCCCCTGCAGAAATATCTTTAATATCTTTTGCCATAGGATGATACCCTGGGCTTGTTAAATCAGTATCTACTTCTATTGCTGTATTTATTGTTTCCGTAATAATTACAAGAAGGGTAACGATCGCAATCAACGACCATTCAGTAGTGTTTAATTTTAGAACAAACCCTAAATATATAGCTAAAATCGCAAAAAAAACTTCTGCCCAAGCGTTATGAGTAGTCTTTAACATAATCCACAACCCTCTCCAAGCGTTATCAGAACTTCTTAATCTTGAAATTATAGAAAATTTCTTTTTTTCTGAAATTTTTTGATTTGATTCCATACGCTTATTATATACTAGTAAAAATAAAAATAAAAATATTTTATTAATTCATCAATGCATCAAAAAATCCCCGATTGGGGGTTTTTTGATGATAGGTGATTAGTAATTAATCTTATATGTTAAGACAGGTTCATCTAAAGCAGGAATGCTTGTTTCTAAAACCGAAAACCCCATAGGAACTAAAACTGTTTTGGTTACAGACATATCTTTGCCTTTCTTATCTTTATAATTAAAAGTATAAGTGACTGAATATTCCCTGTCTGAATCAGACTCTAAATCATAAACTGCATCAAAAAGATCATCTGAATCAGTCATACCCAAAACACCCATAAAAGATAAATCTAATTTATGCACAACGGCTGGTTTAATTTCAGAAGCTTTCTTGTCTGTATTATCAAGATATTTAAAATCAATTTCAACCACTCCGTCATCGGCTGATACTGAATCAATCATTGTTTTACCAGCGTCAACAGAGATAGTTTCCGAATAAACATTTTCTCTTTGTTCTGCCCCTGGATAAACTCCTGTATTTTTATAAGCAATAGTATACTGGATGGTTGCTGGTATCTCCGTATCAGCAATTATCCACAAAGGTTGACCACTGGTTCCAGGTACTGACCAACCGTTGCTTGGTTTAGTGTATAATTTCACCCTTCCTGTTTTGTCACTATTAGAATCTATATATGTTACAGAACGAATCGTGCTTTGAGTTTTGTCTTCTTTGACTGTATCTATCTCGTCTGTTTTTGTTTTATCTGTACTTTTGTCTTCATCTTGTGGAGAATTTTTTTTGGCTGTTATGGAAGGTTCTTCTGTGGGCACTGGCAATACATCTTTATCTTCAACACTCTCTATTGCATCTTCCTGAACTATTTTTGAGTTAAAATTCAACAATATTTTGATATCTTTTTTAAAACAGAATACACATATTAATATAATTATAAAAATACCAGAGCAAATAATTATTTTCACAAAACTCTTTTTACTCTTTTGAGGCAGCCCTTGTTGCCCTTCTAAAAACATGAAGCCTTCATTGATATCATCATTCGTCCAGCCTGCAGACAAAAGTTTTTGAGTGATATCTTCTTTTAAAGAACCTAATTCTTTTTGTGTTTTAATAAAATTTATGAGATCTTGATTAATCATATACATGTATTGTAACACAATTTTTTATCTTCGGACATCAAAAAATCCCCGATTGGGGATTTTTTGATGATAGAGATTTTTCAAATCTATTTTTTTCTTGCCCTGCCCGCAATGCTTTCGCATAGGCGATGCAAGCGGGCCTGCCCGCAATGCCTAAAGCATAGCTTTTGCAGGCGGGCCACCTTTCAATAAGTATTTTCTTGTATGAATCTTTCTTATTTGCCTCCTTTTCTAGTTTTACCTACACGGCGGCGAGAAACAATCCACATGTTTGAATACTTCTTTGGTGTTCTTGTCTTTTGACCCTTTCCGGTTGGTTTACCCCACAAGCTTTTAGCTCTTCGGATACCCCTACCTTGTCGTCCTTCACCTCCACCATGTGGGTGGTCTACAGGGTTCATCGCTGTACCTCTGACTGTTGGACGAATTCCTTTCCATCTGGATCTCCCAGCTTTACCAAAATTCTGAAGTTTGTATTCTGCGTTTGAAACTTCTCCAATTGAAGCCCATGCATTCTCAGAAATTTTTCTGATTTCTGTTGAAGGCATTTTTACGTTCGCATAGCCTAAGTCATTTGCGACAACTTGTCCATAAGCTCCGGCAGATCTAACTAACTTAGCTCCATTACCTGGCTTAATTTCAACGTTGTAAACGAATGTTCCTACTGGTATCAATTTCAATGGCAATCTATTTCCTACAGTAACTGGAGCCTTTTCTGAAACAACAAACGTATCTCCAACCTTTACTGTCTTAGGAACAACTACATATCTCTTTTCTCCATCTTTATAGACAGCTAAGCCTATAAATGCATTACGATTTGGATCATATTCAATTGAAGTAATTTTTGCAGGAATTTCATATTTATTGTATTTGAAATCAACAATACGATATGATCTCTTGTGTCCACCACCTTTATGTCTAGTGGTAATTCTTCCTTGATTATTTCTTCCAACTGATCTCTTGAAACCCTTAGTCAATGATTTCTCAGGCTTCTTTTTGGTTAAAACACCTTTGTAGGGAACAGTCGTTTGATGTCGTCTTGATGGAGTTGTTGGTTTATATGTTTTCATCCGGATAGTGAAAAATGGCATTATGTATTAACCATTTTCATTTTTTACTTTAATAATCTTGAATAAATATAATTATAACTAAGATTTATATTATCCGGTTTTTAACAATGCCATTTTCTACTACCGGATTCATATACTCTCATTATTTTCTGCACAATAAAGATATTATGCAAAAGTTATTTTATCTCCTTTTTTCAAATGTACGACCGCTTTTTTCCCTCCACGTTTTACGCTTTCAATTCCCCTTCGAACAATTTTTTTATCTGCTATTTGAGTAATTGAAATTTTTACTGGCTTTACTCCATAAAGTAGATTTATTGCTTTTTTAAGTTCGTTTTTATTCGCATTTTCAGGAACGTTAAAAGTATATATCCCTTTTTCTGCATTAATAGCAGATTTTTCGGTAATTCGAGGAGAGTGAATTAGAGGATGGCTTTTTGTTTTTGCCTCTTTTGTTTCTTCTGTATTCTTCTTTGTCTTTGTAGTAGCCATATTATTTTTTCTCTATTTTACCTCCTAAGAAAGCAATACTCTCTTTAGGTTGTGAAATAACGATATACTTAAAACTGAGTAAATCGACTGGGTTTAGGTTTTTCACTTCATCAATTTCTACCGTGTTGATGTTTGCAAAACTCTTTTTAAGAACATCTGTTTTTGCCGGAACTGTAATATATAGGTTTGGCTTTTTTGCTCCAAAAATTTTCTCAAAACCAGAAACCGAACTTAGGTCTTTAATGACTGAGACAGCATCTTTTGTTTTGATATTTTTAAGAGATAATTCTTCTACAAAAAGAATTTGACCTTTTCTAAATTTCTCTGACAAAACAGTGAATAGAGCTTTCGCTTTCATCTTCTTGTTTATTTTTTGTTTGTAGCTTTTATCGTTGCGAGGGCCGTGTGCAACTCCTCCTCCAACCCAGATAGGAGATCTTCTAGATCCATGTCTTGCGCGACCTGTACCTTTTTGTCTCCAAGGTTTTTTACCTCCACCGCGAACCTCACCTCTTGTCTTTGTATGTGCGACAGGAGTTCGAGCATTGGCTTGCATTGCACTTACAACTTGGTGAACCAAGTCTCCATTCCAAGACAATCCAAAAACAGATTCTGGTAATTCTATTTTTCCAACAGATTTACCTTTTGCACTGTAAACTTGAGCTTCTAAAGATTTAACTTCATCTTTTTTGACAGCTTTAGTTTTCTTTTCTTTTGTTATAGTTTTTGTTGCCATAATTTTAGCCAATAACCTCTACGAGTGTTCCTCTGCGTCCAGGAATAGCACCCTTGATGATTAATTGATTATTTTCTTTGTCCACACCAATTATTTCTAGATTCTTAACTGTGATGCGGTCACCTCCCATACGACCGGCCATTCTCATGCCTTTAGGAACTTTATTTCGAAGACCACCACCAATAGAACCAGGCTCTCGCTCTGAGTGCTTTTGACCGTGACTTCTTGGCCCCCCATGGAATCCATGGCGTTTTACAACACCTTGAAATCCTTTACTTTTTGATATACCAGAAACTGTCACAGTGTCACCTTCATTAAAGACACCTACTGTGATTTCGTCTCCAACTTGTATTTCTTCAATATCTCTGAATTCTCTCAAATGCTTGAAAGCATTTTTTGTCTCTTCTCCTTCCCCTTTAACGGGTTTGATGTGACCAAGATGAGCCTTTGTCGCTCTCTTTGGATTTTGATCCTCGTAAGCAACTTGGACTGCGGTATAGCCATCAACATCAGGATTTTTGACTTGAGTCACCACAAGCGGACCAGCAGAAATAACTGTTGCTGGAATCACAGTACCGTCTTCTTGAAAGCACTGCATCATATTCTGTTTTTTTCCAAGAATAAATTTCATAAATTAATATTTTTACAACACAAATTACGAATCTAGATAAAATACACCGACGAATATTCGTTATTGTAGATAATTCTAGATCCGTAGATTAGTGTCGCACTAGTTACATCATCTTCACATCTATATCAACACCTGAAGGTAAGGATAGATTGGTAAGCGCTTCGATTGTTTTTTGATTAGGATTCAAAATATCAATGACTCGCTTGTGAATTCTTATTTCAAACTGTTCTCGTGCATTTTTGAAAACAAAGGATGCTCGATTAACAGTATACTTTTTAACTTCTGTAGGAAGTGGAATAGGGCCAACGATGTTAGCGTCATAGCGAAGAGCTGTATCAATAATTTGCTTAACAGAAGTGTCAAGAATTTTATTTTCATAAGCTCTAACTCTGATGCGAAGTTTTACGACGGCTTCTTCCTTTCCTTTTTTAGCTTTTATTTCTTTTGCCATATGTTTGTAGTTATAAAGAACAGATGAAAAACACAGGCTATTTGATTATTTTTGTTACAACTCCTGCCCCAACGGTCTTTCCACCTTCACGGATAGCGAAGTGCATTTGATCTTCCATGGCAACAGGTGTTACCAATTTAACTGTTAGATTAACAGTGTCTCCTGGCATAACCATTTCTGTTCCTGCTGGTAATGTTGTTTCTCCGGTCACGTCTGTTGTTCTAACATAGAACTGAGGCTTGTAACCATTGAAGAATGGGGTGTGACGACCACCTTCTTCTTTCTTCAAGATGTAAACATTACACTCAAATTCTGAGTGAGGAGTAACTGTTCCTACTTTTGCAAGAACTTGTCCTCTAGTAACGTCTTCTTTCTTTGTACCTCTTAGAAGGATACCAGCGTTATCTCCGGCTTGTCCTTCTTTCAAACTCTTGTTGAACATTTCAATACCAGTAACTGTAGTTTTTGTAGTATCTTTAATACCAACAATTTCAACTTCGTCACCAACGTGAATTATTCCTCTTTCGATTTTACCTGTTACAACTGTACCTCGTCCTTCAATTGAGAAGATGTCTTCAATAGGCATCAAGAAAGATTTAGTAACATCTCTTTCAGGAACTGGGATATATGTATCAAGCGCATTTACAAGATCCAAGATCTTCTTTGCCCATTCATCATCGTTACTTCCAGCTTCTAGAGCTTTAAGCGCAGAACCTCTGATAACTGGAGCATTTGCACCGTCAAATCCTTGTTTTGTAAGTAAATCACGAACTTCTTCTTCAACTAGATCAAGCATGTCTGGATCATCAACCATATCACACTTGTTCAAGAATACAATTATTTTTGGAACGTTAACTTGCTTTGCAAGAAGGATGTGTTCGCGTGTTTGTGGCATAACACCGTCTGTTGCAGCAACAACGATAATAGCACCGTCCATTTGAGCGGCACCTGTAATCATATTCTTAATGTAGTCGGCGTGTCCTGGAGCGTCAATGTGAGCATAGTGACGTGCAGGAGTCCAGTATTCACTGTGAGAAAGAGCGATCGTGATTCCACGAGCTTTTTCTTCTGGAGCTGAGTCAATTTGATCAACTCCTTTGATTTTTGCTCCATATTCACCTCCTTGACGAGACAAAACTGATAAAATAGCCGCTGTTAAAGTGGTTTTTCCGTGGTCAACGTGACCAATAGTACCCACGTTTACGTGAGGCTTATCTCTCTTAAATTCTTCTGCCATATATTTTTTTATTGGTCCCAACCGAAATTGGGACATAAATTATTGATAATTTCCCGCTAGAGCGAGAGTTGAATTCGTTTTTAATAATACGAATAACAATTAAAACCAATCTTATCAGATTTTCAAATAAAGTCAAATATTGATTTTATAGGTTGAAAAACGACTATTGTTCGATAATTGAGATATCCAACATCTTAATTGTGATAGATTTCGTAGTTGTTTTTGTTCCTCTAACGCAAGACAAGGTGTATGTAGTATCAACAGTAGGGTTTACAGATACAGTGCCTGCATATAAACCACCTGTTTCAAAGTTTGTTCCTGTACATGTAGCATCAGGTTCAGATTCCCAAACCAAAGTAGTAGGTCTTCCCCTAACAACATTTGATTGGCTAGCAGTAAAGGTCATTATCTCTGGTGCTTTAAGCTCACAAATTGAACCATTCCATTCTGAAAGGCTAGAACAAACAACCGTAGCCGTTGCATTAGCTATAATACTTCCATAGTGCCACAAGTTGAATGTGTGCGTTCCTGGATTTACTGAATAGTTTACAGAACCACTAAGTCCTGTCGAAACAGTTGCTCCCCCTGAAGTTTTAACAGTAGAAGTAGCTTCATAAGGATTTAGAGTAGACCACGTAATCGCAGATGAACAACTGCTTGAACCAGCATAGATAGGACATCCAGTCGCATTAATTGTCCCTGTTGTTGCTTGGCATTTACCATCCTGTGTATTCCAAACAGTACCACTTGCACATGACGCCGTAGCGGTTGATTGAGATAGTGGAATGGCATTATTGTAAAGATAGAAAGTAGTAGAACCATAAGGAATAGTATAAGCCACATTTGTACCTGAGTTTTGACTAGAAACGGTAGTTCCAGAAGTAGGATAATTTGTAGTTACAGCAGAAGTTCCAATTGGATTTGAAGTACTCCAGTTCAAAGATGTTTGACAGGTGCTATTTCCAGCACTGATACTACAATTAGACGAAGTTAGGGTTCCTGTTGGAGCTACACAGCTAGAACCATTCCAACTAGTTCCTGTAGCACAAGCAGAGGTTACAGTGATAGCTGAAGACGTAGCAGTTTCTGTCGTTGCTATAGTGTGTCGACATCGAACATAATAACCATATGTACCAACATTGTTTGGTATAGCATAAACGATAGGACTTGCAGCCTGATAAGAAGTTATCGCTGTTTGTGTGTTGTTTAGCAAAGCACACTCAGTAGTCCCAGCAGTAGTCGATGGAGTATATGCAAATGAAACTGAAGCGCCTGGAGTTGTATTATAAGAGGTCGTAGCGGAAACTGAAACCGACACTGCGTTTACAGTAATCAATGACGAGGTCGCTATTTTTGTCGGATAAGAAACATTTCGGCATTGAATATAATACCCATAAGCACCTGCCGTAGATGGTATCGCATAAGTGATACTTGTTCCTGTAGCATAATTAGTAAGTGCTGTTGAAGTACTATTTAATAAACGACATTCCGCTGTCCCAGTTGAAGTTGTAGGAGTAAAACCAAAAGTATTATTAGCACCTCGTGCAACATAATAAGTTGTTGCAGTTGGTGTAACTGAAATAGTAACTGCATTAAATGTAGCCGTTACACTTTTTACTGCACTCATAGTAACCGTACAAGTAGAAGTACCAGTACATGCTCCTGACCAACCAGCAAAAATATTTCCATCAATGTCTGGAGTTGCAGTTAGAGTAACAGAAGTTCCTAAATCATAAGCAGCTGAACAAGTAGAACCACAGTTTATTCCTGCAGGATTTGATGTTACTGTACCAGTACCTGTTCCTGTCTTATATACCAACAAGTTAAATGTATCTATTGCAAAAGTTGCACTAACAGTACAGTCTCCTGCAATAGCTGCAGTAGTATAAGTATTTCCAGATCTTGTTCCTCCACAACCACTAACGGTATTTATATGATAACCAGTGTTTGGTGTAAGGGTAAACGAAGTTGTTGAACCATGATTAACTGGGGTGGATGCCGGAGAAATTGTTCCTCCAGTTCCTGCAGTTGCAGAAACTGTGTAAGTATTAATTGCAAAGGAAGCAGTTACATTTTTATTTGAAGTAACGGATGTGTCTTGTCTATCAGAAGTCTCTGCAGGATAACGAATTATGACCACACCAGATCCTCCAGTTCTTCCACCTTGGGATACTACCCCTCCTCCTCCAGATCCAGTGTTTGCTGCTCCAGCAGTAGAAGTAGCGGTACTTCCAACAGCTGGATCGCCATAACCGTTAGTGGTCTGTCCAGCACCAGCGCCTCCACCTGCATAATATTTGAAATTTCCACTTATAGAATAAGGCAAACCGCTTCCTGCATCTCCTCCATACCCAGACACATATGCGACACCTAAACAGTCTCCTCCATAAGACCCAGCACCTCCACCAGCACCTCCACATTGTCCTTGCACACTACCACCAGAATTACCTTGTCCGGAAGTACCTGATCCACCTGTGTTATTATACAAAGCTCCCCCTCCTCCAGATCCTCCGTTACCCCCTCTTGCAGGACCTCCAGGATTTCCTCCTCCATAACCTCCGCCTATAGCGGTCAAGGTATTAAACACGCTGTCCCCACCTTTACCACCCGAGCTTCCGGTGTCTCCACTCTGCAAACCAGCTGAACCACCTGAACCGACAGTGACACTGTATGATTGTGCGTTTATTGAATAGGAAGGATTGTAAATCAACCCTCCACCACCTCCTCCACCACTATACCATCCTGTATTTCCACCACCTCCAGAACCTCCTCCACCAGCTACTACCAAAACTTCAGGTGAACAATTATTAGCTGGGGTAAATGTTCCTCCACTTGTAAAAGTATGAACTTTATCTCCATTAGATAAGGTACTAATTGACCCCCCTGTTGCATTTCCGCAATTATCACTCCAACCAGTAAAATGATAGCCTGTATTTGGCACGGCCGTAACAGTGGTTGCATCTGACCCATAATTAACAGTTTGACTTGAAGTTCCAGAAATTGTTCCTCCAACTCCAGCTGAATAACTTAATGTATATGACAACTTAGAAAAACTAATACTTACGGCACACGCAGAAGTTATTGCTCCTGTAGTATACCTTGTTCCACTCAAGGAACCTCCGCAACCAGAAGCGGATATGGAGTAACCTGCATTAGGAACTATGTTAAAAGTAGTTGTAGAACCATGATTCACAGATCTAGAAGAAGGACTTACTGTACCATTTGATCCAATAGAAGTAGAGACAGTATAAGTATTTATAGTGAAAGCAATTGATACCGTACAATTTGCTGTTATGGCTCCAGTGGTATATGTATTCCCAGATCTTGTTCCACCACAACCAGAAGCAGAAGATATCGAATATCCTGTACTTGGAGTAATTGTAAATGAAGTTGTTGAACCATAGTTAACTACAGTAGAGGTTGGGGAAATTGACCCCCCTGTTCCTGCTGTAGCTGATACAGTGTAAGTATTGATTACACAAGTTCCAGAAGTAGAATTCCAGGTACTTCCAGTTACACAAGAAGAGGTTGGTGTTACTGTTCCAATTTGGGCTCCATTGTTATTAAGAGTAAACGTTCGAGAACTATACGGAACTGAAACAGATTGGCTTCCAGAATTTGCAGTATACAAAGTTGTACCTCCTGATACAACAGTAGAGGTATTTACTGGATTTGTAGTTGACCAAGATATAGTTGTTGAACAACTACTTCCATCCACGGGTATAGAACAAGCTGTTGGAGAAGCCGATATTGATCCTGTTGGAGAAGCTATATTTACTGTAATTAAATTAGAGGTAGAAGTTGTCCCCGTATATGTTGCATTTCGACATCGAATATAATATCCAAAAGCCCCAGGTGTTGATGGTGCCGTATAAACTATAGGGTTTGTTGTCGCATACGAAGTAAGAGCAACAGAAGCATTGTCTAATAACTGACATTCTGTTGTGCTTATATTTGTCGTTGGCATAGTATAAGCAAATGAAACAGAAGAACCTACCGTTGCATTGTATGAAGTTGTTGCATTAACTGCTGAAACAGTAACCGCACTTGTTGTAAACGTATTGTCTGCAGAGTAAGAGGTACCAGTTGAGTTAGTTGCATATCCTCTATAGTAGTATGTAGTGCTTGGAGTTAATCCCGTTCTTGAATGTGAGAAAGAGCTTACAGTTGTTCCTCCTTCTGCTGCACAGTTGGTTGTTGGAGCTGCACTGGTCCCCCAACACGTTCCTCGAGCTGTTAGAGAAGCTGGCACACCAGCCGAGGTAACAGTTGCTCCTAATGTAGCTGATGTTAGAGAAACAGAAGTATGAGCTGGTGTTGTAACCGTAGGAGCTACGTTTATGGATATACCATCAGTCCATGAACTCCACCCTGAAGAATTACCAACCTTATCTGTACAATAATATCGATAGTAATAAGTATTACCAGCAGATCCTGAAAATGTGTGATCTCCGTCAGCTCCAACATCTGTTGTGTCCATTGCTAAACTTGCTCCGTCAGTATTATTAACATCTACTTGAGCGTAACAAGTCGAGACTCCAGAATAAGCATCTGATGGGTCAGAGTTAAATGTAAGAGTAGCACTTGCTTGATTAGCTCCAGCGTCTGTAGGTGTTGGGACAGATGGTGCAGTATTATCTAGATAGACATATTTAGGTGTCGCAGTATAACCAACTCCGTTCCACATACCATCATACATATATACAGTTACTCCATACATTGTACTTGCTCCACTACCAGCTACTACCTTCCATTTACCAAGCGCCGTGCTGTCGCAATTACCCGACTGAACACATTGAGCATCAACAATATTCATGTATGAATCATTAACCATACCTTCTCCATAAGAAGTATAATATGCTCCATATCCAACAGCATAAGGAACTGCATAAGATTTAATATTTCCTGTTGCACCATCCCAGGTTCCCCTATTTGCACCATCTTTAGATAATTCAAAATATTGAGTATTAGTACCGGATTGGCCATCAGAATGACTTACAAATACATAAAAGGTTGTTCCATTTTTGACATAACAATTATCTCCACTTTCATAATTACAACCAGTAAAAGAAGTTGAATTATATACTGGAGATGCTCCATCCATTCTTATATATTCTCCGGAAGAATTAGTACTCTGGTTTCCAGCGTTGTCGTATGCATACCAATAATAGTATCGATAAGTTCCTGGGCTTGGTAAATCTGCACCTGAAACTGTTTCACTTGTAGAAGCGTGCTCTCCTGCAGCCGTCCATGTATAACAACCTGAAGAATTGTCATTACTCCTGCACAGTCTATATCCTCTTATTCCCGTTCCGGCATCAGAAGAGCCTGAAGTAGAAGCAACAAAAGCTCCATTGACCCAATGATCTCTCGTCCATGAAGCTGTCACAGCTCCGGGCGCAGTAGGAGCAGTTCCATCTGAAAATACAGCAGATACCGTACACGCTCCAGTAATTGCACCCGTGGTAAACGTATTACCAGAAAGAGATCCTCCACAACCTGAGACAGAGGAAATTTGATACCCTGTGCTTGGGGTAACAGTAAATGCAGCTGTTGAACCATAGCTAATTGTTTGAGCTCCTGAAATTGTTCCACCTGCTCCAGCAGATGACGAAACTGTGTATGTATATAACGGACAACTCATTGAAACAGTACAATTTGCTGTGATTCCACCTGTTGTAAAAGTACCTCCAGAAAGAGATCCTCCACAACCTGAGGCTGATGAAATATATCTTCCTGTTCCTGGAGTGATAGAAATTGCTGTTGTTGATCCGTAGTTAACAGCTACAGATGTAGGTGAGACAGTGGTACAAGCACTATTTGAAGTAGAGACCGTGTAAGAATTTATTGAAAAGGTTGCAGAAACGGTACATGCAGCAGTAATAGCTCCTGTTGTATATGTATTACCAGATCTTGTTCCTCCGCAACCAGTAACTGACGAGATAGAGTAACCTGTATTTGGAGTAACAGTAAATGAAGTGGTTGAACCGTATGCTACAGATGCTGAAGTTGGAGAAATTGATCCACCAGTTCCAGCTGAAGTTGAGACGGTGTAGGAATTTATCACAAACGTCGCGCTCACCGTACAGTTAGCAGTAATAGCTCCTGTTGTATATGTGTTACCTGAAAGTGTTCCACTACAACCAGTAACTGACGAGATTGAGTATCCTGTATTTGGAGTCACAGTGATTGAAGCTGTCGAACCATAGTTAATAGTTTGAGCAGCAGAAATGGTACCACCTGTACCAGCAGATGTTGAGACAGTGTATGTATATAGCGGACAACTCATTGAAACTGTACATGCAGCAGTAATAGCTCCTGTTGTATATGTTGTTCCAGAAAGAGAACCACTACAACCAGAAGTCGATGATATATATCTTCCTGTTCCAGGTGTAATTGCAAATGAAGTTGTAGAACCGTGATTTACTGTAGCAGAGGTTGGATTAACCGTAGTACAACCACTATTAGAAGTTGAAACTGTGTAAGAATTCAAAGAGAATGTCGCAGTGACTGTACAAGCAGCAGTAATAGCTCCTGTTGTATATGTATTACCAGATCTTGTTCCTCCGCAACCAGTAACTGACGAGATAGAGTAACCTGTATTTGGAGTAACAGTAAATGAAGTGGTTGAACCGTATGCTACAGATGCAGAAGTTGGAGAAATTGATCCACCGGTTCCTGCTGAAGTTGAGACGGTGTAGGAATTTCTAGCACATTTACCTTGTGATGAATTCCAAGTACTTCCTGTTGCACAAGAAGATGTAACAGTTTTGTAAGCTAATTGATATCCTGAATTGTATAAATAAAATGTTCGAGTGTTATAAGGAACAGTAAAAGCTACATTAGTACCCGAATTACCGCTTACACTTGTCATTCCACTTGCAGTTATAGAAGAAGTTCCAATAGGATCACTGGTTGTCCAAGTTAGATTAACAGAACAAGAAGACCCATCTATTGAAATCGTACAAGAAGAAGCAGAAGAAGATAGTGTACCGGACATAATAAGGGTTGGATAATGAGTTACTGTACAATCTTGGTAGACTGCTCCTGTTGTATATGTTGAACCACTCAAACTCCCAGAACAATTAGGTGCATAGACAGAACCTACAGCATATCCAGTAGAGGCTCCTAGAGTAAATGTTGTTGTATCTCCATAATAAACAGTTCTTGAACTCGGTGTTATGGTTCCACCTGTGTCTGAATAACCGGTAACAGTGTATGAATATCTAGAAAAGACCACACTCACCGTACAGTTAGCAGTAATAGCTCCTGTTGTGTATGTGTTACCAGAAAGTGTTCCACTACAACCAGACGCTGATGAAACATAGTACCCCGTACCCGGGGTTACTGTAAAAGTTGTACTTGAGCCATGACTAACCGTTCTGCTGGCTGGGCTTACAGTACCACTACCAGAAACAGAAACAGAAACCGTGTATTGTATTATACTAAACTCAATATAGACAGTACAATCCCCTGTTATATTACCAGTATAATATGTTGTCCCAGATATGTACCCTCCACAACCAGAAGCAGATGAAACATAATACCCTGTATTAGGAGTAACCGTAAACGAAGTAGAACTTCCTAAAGACACAGATCTTGAAGTTGGGGACACGGTACCATTTCCGGTAACAGAAGTCGAAACAGTGGCAGTGTTTAGAGAAAATGTTACATACACAGCACAACCATCGACAATTGCCCCTGTTGTATAAGTTGAGCCAGAAAGAGAACCATTACAACCGGTAACCGAAGAGACATAACTTCCAGAATTAGGACTAATACTAAAACTAGTAGTATCTCCATAATAAACAGTAGCGGAAGTTGGACTAACACTTCCTGAACCATAACCATTCATATAAACGGGAATAACCCAAGCATTTCTGTAAAAATAAGCTGTAATTTCACAATTTGAAGTAATTGTTCCTGTAGTATAAGTTGAGCCAGAAAGTGTTCCACCACAACCAGAAGCTCCACCTATATAACTTCCAGTATTAGGGGTTAAGGTAAAAGTAGCTGATCCACCACTAGATACAGTCGTAGAGCTTGGACTTATACTCCCATATCCACTAACAGCGGTGGTAATCGTATAGCCTGGATTGACTATAACAATCACATCGTCCGAAGCCGCAAAAGCGACATTTGCAAAATAACCAAATGAAAATAATACGGTGAAAGCAAAAACTATTTTTTTCAGTTTGGATAAATAATTCATTTAATTACATCTCTATAATATTAACACTGCCCACTTTAACTTCTACCGTCTTAGATTCTGTTATTTCTCCTTTTGTACATTCTATTTTGTATATGTTATTTGAGAGAGGTTTAACTGTATCAAATCCACTAGGTCGATTCTTCTCTCCTGTATAAAAATCATCTCGATAGCCAGGTACTGGAATGGCCCTGCACGAGTCTGCACTTGAAGACCACGTTATTGTTGAAAGTCTGCCTTTCATTATTTTTTCAGGAGTTGCTTTAAGGGTTATGTTTAACACAGAATTACCTGAACCTCCACCATTACCATCTGTATCTCCAGGGCAATTCATTACAAAATCTCTAACATCACCCTTTTCGTTTGTTTCAACACAACGTACCTGTGCTACACCTTCAGTACACTCATCACAAGTTCTTGTCCACTGAGGATCAGGATTATCACCTTTTGGTTTACAGTTGTTATTTATTAGAATTGAATTTTCTTCTGTTACAGGTTCTGGGAATGTACACTCTGGGTAAGTCTTGAATTGTTTTCTAATTATTTTTCCTTCATAACCTAGAGGACAATCAAAATAGACATCTCTTTCTGAATCTCCACCACACAATATCGCTGGAACACATTTATTTTCCCCCGTACTCCAAATACTTCCATCTTCACATTTTGCGTAAGCAACTTTTTCCTCTACCAAGTTTCCGTTATTGTAAGCGAAGAACTTTCTTGAAGGATATTCAACTGTATAAGGGACATCTGTACCTGAAGAAGCTGTAGATACTGTAATTTGTTCTGGAGTAGTTATTGCAAAAGAACCCAAAAGAGTGCTTGTCCAATTTAACTTTGTTTGGCAAGAGCTTTCGTTTGATTTAATAGAACAATCTTTTACCTCGAATTTTGATAAAGTTCCAAATAAGTTACACTCTGGAGGGTTTGTAGCTCCGTTATTACACAAACATGCTTGTGACAATTCACTCCAATTTGTTCCTACTGGACATTCATGAGGTATTATCGGTGTGTCAACACACTTATTTTCTACGGTACTCCAAATACTTCCATCTTCACATTTTGCGTAAGCTATTTTTTCTTCTACTAAATTACTGTTGTTGTAAGCAAAGAATTTTCTTGATGGATATTCAACGGTGTAAGGGACGTCTGTACCAGAAGAAGCTGTTGAGACAGTAATTTGCTCTGGTGTTGTTATCGCAAAAGTACCTAAAAGGGTGCTTGTCCAATTTAATTTTGTCTGGCAAGTGCTTTCGTTTGATTTAATGGAGCAATCTTTTACTTCAAATTTTGAGAGCGTTCCAAATAAATTACAAACTGGAGGATTTGATGCTCCGTTGTCACATAAACAAGCTTGAGCTGTTTCGTTCCAGGTTGTTCCTGCTAAACATTCGTGAGGTACATCAGTACAGTCTGGAGGATTTGATGCTCCGTTGTCACATAGACAAGCTTGAGATGCTTCATTCCAAGTAGTTCTTGGAGGACATGGTGGTATTTCTATTATAGGTACGCACTTCTTTTCAAGAGTACTCCAAGAAGAACCGCTTACACAATCAGCATAAGATGTAGATTTAGAAATTTCTTTACTATTATTATATAGATAGAAATCTCTTGATGGGTATTCTATGAGCCAAGTTTTGGACCCAACTCTCTCAGAATCAACTAGCTGGTTGACTGGAGTAGTAACAGAAAAATCTCCATATCCACCTGTTACTTCCCATGAGATTTCCGAAGTACAACTACTTTTACCAATTTCAATTTGACAACTAGGAGTGCTGAAACTTTTAACACTCACATCTTTAATACACTTGTTCTGTGAAGATACCCATGTAGTACCACTAATACATTCTACGTTAGCAGCATTAACAGCAACTTTCGATAATTCTATTCCGTCATTATATAAATAAAATGTTGACCCCCCATAGGTAACTGGTAGGCTCACATTTTCTCCTGAATTTGCATTTTGAATCGTGAAACCACTTTCTGGCGATCTGGTTACAGAAGAAGTGCCAACTGGATTATTAGTTTGCCAATCAAATCTTATATCACAAGTATTATTTCCTTCATCAATTAAACAACCCTCTTTTTCTGCAGTTATTATTCCTGTTGGGCCTGGTACTTCGGCAACATAAACTATCACACTAGATTTGTTGACTGATTCAGAAGGATTACCAAAAGAAGCAGATACCGTCTTATTAGAATTCATCGTTAAATGGCAAACAGCAGTTCCGTATGATGCACAATCACCACCCCAACCGATAAAGACATAACCTGAATTTGGATTAGCATTAAGAGTAATGGCAGCACCGCTAGCCTTTTGTACAGAGCAGGATGTATTACAACCATCTAAAAACCCAAAAGGTGTCCACGATATTGAACCCGTAGAAGGACCAGTGGCAACACTTGTGTAAAGTGTGTATTTTGTTGTTGTAGTAGAACCTCCCCCACCACCTCCATTATCAAGGTTTTGACAATCTTCAACCAGGCGATTGGCTGACAAGTTGGTGTCAGAGCAGTCTGTGGTACCATTCGTAACAATAACACCAGGGTAATCACCAGTATTAATCGCATCTACTTTGTCGTTGAAACAAAAAAATGCAACTAGGAGAAAAATTGGGATAAGAGCAAACAAAGAGAAGGTTCTTAAAAATTTCATAAAGTTTAAAAAATTATATTTATAATCCTTATTATTATAGCATAAGTAGGAAACAAAAATCCACAAATAAAAGTCTATTTGACATCCTTTCAAGAATAGTAAAAAATAAGTTATAATCTACATTGTGAAAAAGTTTATAAAAAACGTTGAAGACTTTATCTGCGAAAACTGTGGACAGAAAGTCATTGGTAGTGGCTATACAAATCATTGTCCTAAATGCCTTTTTAGTAAGCATGTAGATATCAATCCGGGAGATAGACAAGAAAAATGTAGTGGTTTAATGGCACCCGTCAGCTTTGAGCTTAAAAATGGGGAATATTCTGTTGTTCAAAAATGCTTAAAGTGTGGCCACACAAAGAAAAATCACCTTTCAGAAGGCGATAATTTTGAAATACTCATAAATATAACAAAGAAATCAAATTCGTAGTATTATTCTAAATTTATCTTAATTCTCTGTTTTTACTATAAAGCCCAATAAAGGCTTTTTCTTTTAAGAGGTATTTATTAGCAACCTTGATTATATCTTTATTAGACACCTCCATTATTCTATTTATAAGATCAACATGGGTCTTGCCGTCCGCACACAAAGAATCTTGAGCTGAATTTAGCACAACCCAATCTTTTGAAGTTTGAAAATCTTTTTGAGAAGATTTATATATTTTATCTTTTATAAAATCTAACTCTTCTTTTGTGATTCCGTTTTTTCTAATATTTTCTATTTCTGAAAAAATTATTTCTACAACCTCATTAACCATATTCTCCGAAGTTGCTGTCTTTATAAAAAATCCACCTGCATCTTGATAGGTATCATAATTACTAGAAATTGAATAAATTAAACCTTTTTCATATCTTAATTTTTTCTCTAACCGTGACGTGCGACCACCAGCTAAGATGCTTTTAACAATCTCTAGTTCTGGGCTTTTTTCAAATTTAGAACCAACTCTAAAACCTATTGTAATCAAAGATTGACTAGATAATACGTTGTTAACAAAGATATTTTCTCCTTTTTCTGGCAAAGGATAGCTTTGTCTGGAAATCTCATTTTTACCTTTATTTTTGAATTTTATTTTTTGCTCAATTCTTTTAATAAATTTTTCTATCTCTATATCACCACTTACTATAATTGTGCAGTTTTGAGGAGTTATGTTTTTTTTATAAAAATTAATGATATCCTTTAATTCTATTTTTTTAATACCATCTTCAGTTCCTAAATTATTTTCTTTTAGTGGTGTATTTTTGTAAAACGTATTCAAGAATATTTCTCCAAAAAACTTAGTTGGAATATTTTTTGCATCTCCTATTTCATTAATTATGATTTTCTTTTCTACCAAAAAAGATTTCTCATTAAAAGATGGATTATCAATTATTTCGTCGAGAAAATTCAGTAAGATATCTATATCAGAAGAATCACCTATTTCTGTATTTATGTTAATAAAATTGTTATTTGTAGACAAATTAAAAGACCCTCCATATCTCTCCAGTGACATAGCCAACATATCTTTTGATTTAAATTTTTTTGTTCCAGTTGCTATTGTGTGTTCCAAAAGATGAGCCGCACCCTCCTTCCCTTCTGGATTATATCTTGTACCTGCCAAAAACTTTGCGCTCATATAAATAGGTGAGTGCTTCTTTTTATACAAAACTACCCTGCACCCATTTTTAAGAACCTTCTCTTCCCTCTTAATTCCGAAGTCTCTTAATGTGAGCTTTTTGTATTTTTTCATAAAAATTTATTGGTTTAAAACTTCAATTATTTTTTTATATAATTATCAGAAATTTCATGATCAATATTAGATATAATTATATCACTAAGAATAGAACCCATGGAAAAATCAATTTTCTTAATAAGAGCAATCTCTAGTTGACGTTATTTAATCTAAAAATTTTTGTTTCTTCTCCGTTGATAACTATCACTTCCCCATCGCTTAATGTTTTATATGGAATATTATTTTTTTCACAATATTCAATTTCCTTATCAATCTCAGCCGATTCAGAGTGGTTTGATTTATAGTGAACAGCAACATGATAATCTAAAATACCTAACCCATCCCAGTTAAAATCTTTTTCATATCCCTCTGGTACAATATCAGGATCGTCTACTATTTCTAACCCCTTCATTGACTTAGATAAAACAACAACACCAGCACTAAAACCAGAGTAGACGATTTCCTCTTTTAAAATCATTTCTTTTATAATCTCACCAAAACCACTTTGTTCATAAGCTCGCTTGAGTATAAAAGTATTACCTCCATAAATCCAAACCATACCAAATTTTACAAGATGTTCCTTGAGTTCGTCAGATTTTCCAAAATAATTTCTCAAATCAATTTGTTCTGGATTAAAACCTAAAGATTTTAAAACTTCCATTTGGTCACCAAGATTCTTTGCAATCCTTTCTTTATCGTCACTCCAATCCACTGCATTCATAATTACTCCCACTTTTTTGTTGCTAGGACAAAGTTTCACTAATTCATCTGTATAATTACCAAACTTATATGATGATAGATATAATTTCATAGTCTCATTATATCAAAAATTAAAAAATAAAAATATGATTTTATTTTTAAATATGCCACTTAACAAAATGTTTTTCCAGCACCTCTACAAAAAGAACCCCTATAAGGCTAGCTATTATTATTAAAAAAAGAGATGCATAAAGCAAGCCCGGTTTAAGTTGATATAAAGATATTGTTATGATTTGTCCTATGCCATTACTAGAACCAAGCCATTCACCCATGGTCGCTCCAATTATACTACCCGGGATAGCTAACTTCATAGACAGGAACAGGTAGGGGAGAGACAGGGGTAACCTAACATAACGTATAAATTGCCAGTTAGAAGCCCCCATGACTTTCATCAAATCAGAAATATCTTTATCTACATTGTTCAAAGCTGTATCTAAGGTTATTAACGTAGGGAAATAACACACCAGAGCAGAAAGAAAAATTATTGAAAAATAAGATCCTTGTCCAAAAGCTAGCACAATAGCCGGGGCCAACCCCACTATGGGGAAAGAATTTAATCCAAATAAAATTGGTAATGTTATTTTTCTTAAAAAAGGAAATGATAGGAATAAGAAAGACATTATTATAGCTACAATAAAACCTAAACAAAACCCTACCATAGCTTTAATAAGAGTGTGAGTGGATTGAGTAAGTAACAAATTACCACTTTCCTCATAGGTGTGTAATATAGTCACAGGAGATGGAATAAACGCTTCTAGACCTGTTTCATTATTAATTAAGCGGTTTGTATTTATTATATTCTCAGCCACCTGCCAACCTAAAACCAAAAGGGACATAAAAACTAAACTTAACACTATCTGTTTAATTCTGCTCATCGTTTTTAATTATTTTTCTTATAATTCTTGTTGTAGAAAAAAATTGTTCACTTAATCTAGTTTCATCATTTCTCAATTTTCCAAGGGGAATATTTACTTCGCCAATAATATTACCATTTGTTCCAGACAACACTAGTACTCGATTTGATAAAAAAACGGCTTCTTCAATATTATGAGTTACTAAAATAATGGAACATGACAACATTTTTTTTATCCTTAGTAATTCTATGTGATATCTCTCTCGAGAAAGTTCATCAACAGAAGCAAATGGTTCATCTAGTAGCAACAAGCTCGGGCTTAATGCTAATGCTCTTACGATTGATACTTTTTGTTTCATTCCACCTGATATCTGGTTAGGGTAGTAATCCTTGTATTCACCAAGACCTATAAGTTCCATTATTTTTACAACCTCCTTAAAATCTTTTTTCCCTTTAATTTCCAACGGCAAGGTTATGTTTTTAAAAACTGTTCTGTTTGGCAATAGCGTATTGTTTTGAGGAACATAACCCACTGAATAATTAACTTTAGATTTTGGTATTTTTTTACCGTTGTATAACACTTCTCCTTTATCAACATCCAAAATATTTGCAATAATCTTTAATATGGTTGTTTTTCCACAACCAGATGGCCCAACAATAGAAATAACTTCATTTTTCTTTATATTAAATTCTATGTCATTAATAACAGGATTGAACTTTTTATTAACCCAAAACCCTTTACTAATCTTATTTAAGTTAATCAATGCTTTCATTGTTTTATGTTATACACCTTGTTTAACACAGAATAGTCTATTAGATCATCTTGACTAGGTGTGTATGGTATTTGTTTTAAATTCTTGTAACCATCCGCAAATTTAATAATTTGATCAGCATACACCCAACCAATTTTATTTTGATCTAATAGTGGAAGGGATTTCTTAATTAACCACTCTTCTTGTTCTACATCAAAAGTAGGACCTCCACATCTAGAATCAAGAATCTGTCTAGCCGACTCTTCTGGATGTTTTTTGTTAAACTTAGACCCTTCTATTGTCGCAGTTAGCCAACGAGCTAGCATTTCTGGTTTTTCTGATAATGTTTTAATTGAAGCAAGAGCTACTTGTGACGGTTGGTCAAAGCCAGGTATTTCTTGAACTCCAATAAACCTATAATCTACACCGGCTTTTTGGACTGCATAGGCTTGTGTTGTCCAGTAAGCCTGGAGTGCATCTACTTCTCCTGTTAAGAAAGGAGTAGCATCATAAGAAACGATAACAATATCTAAAAAATCTTCAGGAACCCCCAGATAAGAAGAGATAGCTTGGGGTAAAACAGAATCAGCAGTTACTCCTATCTTATATTTTTCGCCATTACTTTTACCCCTTATAAAATCCCTTATGCTATTTATTTCAGAATCTGCTCTCACAATAAACCCTAGGGGGTTTTCTGTCCAAAATGAAGCAAAAGCCTTAACTTTTAATTTTTCATTTATATTTTCTTTTGTTATCCCCCTGACAAGTGGAACCACATCTCCATCTATGGCAATATCCACCTTGGAATCTTGTGCAAGAGTATTTGTTGCAATAATAAAAGATGCTCCAGAGGGACCCCCGGGTCTAAGTTCTACATCTAAACCTTGTTTATCATAATAGCCATTAACTATGGCGGAACACACATTTGCAAATTCTCCATTAAGCAACCACCCGGCTTGAACTACAACTTTTTCTTTGGTTGTGGATTTTTTAATATTTTTTTCGCGATTTTCTGTTTCTATTAACAATACAGAAACTAAAACAAAAATAACTACTACAATAATTGGCAAATATTTTTTAATATTCATATATTTTTTATTATTTTAATAATTTTTTCCAATAAATAAAGTATGGTTCAGCATTTTTATTTAAAAAATCAAGAATTTTTTTCTTGTTAGAAATTGGTTTTACTATCCATTTAGACGATTGTTCAAAAAGTGTTTTAAACTCTGGATACTTTTTTCCCATTTTTTTACTTATTTTTCTCGCATCATTAGAATATTTATTTTCGCTAAAAGCTAAAACGCCTATTCCTGACCTAACTATTATTCTCATAATCCAGCTACACCAAAAAGAACTTCCTCGGGTTTCCGCTAAATAGTCTCTGTCAACATTAGAAGAAAAGTATTTTTTAGAAATTATATACTCCTTATGTGCATAATCAAACATTTGCATTGATAACATCTTATTAGTAAAAACAGAAGGTAGCAGTGTACCTATATCATCTCCGCAAACAAGCACAGAGTTATTTTTTAAATTAATTCTTAGGTTAAAATATGTTTTACTTTTTAATAACTTTTTTATAGAGACAGGGGCTAATTCGAATCCATTAACAAAATGATATTTTGCTTGTAACGTATTAGAATATTTTATTAATTTATTTTCTTGTTTTTTATTTATGTCTTTTTGAGTTACAATAACAAAATCTAGATCAGAAAATTTTGTATCTTGTCCTGAACAAACACTTCCTCTAACATAGAAACTTTTTAAATTTTTTTTAAATTCTTTTAAACAAAATAACTCAACCTCCTTTATAATTGGCAAATATTTTTTTTTAATTTTTTTAAAACTTCCCAAATTTCTAATCTCTATTAAATTATTTTTTAAAACCATAATCATTTTTTATAGTAAAAATGTAAATTATAAACTATATTTATAGTACAAATGATATAAGCTTTTGTCAACAAAACACGGTAATGCACACACATATGGCGGTTCAAAAAAAGCCGCAATAAAAATTTATTGCGACTTTTTGTTTTTATAAATTAATTAGATATTCTGTAATTCTAGTTAAAGACTCACTATCCTCAAAAAGAACTGACTCCCCATTGCGATTAAATAATTCTAAATAAAAAGGGCTATTGTTAACTTGATTTCGTTTGCTCAAATAAATCAAACCAGAATAATTTTTATTATTAACATACTTAATCCTTTGAGAAAACTTTCTCTTTACAGTTTCAAGTTCTATTATTAACTCATTTGATCTAAAAAAATTTATTATTTTATTAGCATCTGGAGAAAAAATATCATCTGTACAAAAAAGAAAACCATTTGGTTTTTTAACCTTAAGCAATGGTTCTGATAGTGCAAGATTTAAAAGCCTAGAAAAACTAAACCCTAGACCGGTAGCTGGTATATCTATACCACTAAGTTTTTTAGCAAAGCAATCATACCTTCCACCGTCTGCAATGTTTTTATTAATAACATCAGAATATATCCTATACGTCAGTCCTGAATAAAAACCGGTTCCATGTAAATTACTACTATCAAATCTCCTATTAGTGATACCTTGTAATTCCAAAAGATTGTCAAATTCTATTAACAATTGAATTTGTTCTTTTGATAGAAAATCAAATGATGGTAACAAGGCCATGGCGCAAAGTTCCAGAATCTTTATTTTTTCATGCCGTATTTTGCAAAAAAAATTGATTTCTTCTTGAGGTAGAAAGCTTAAAATTATTGCTGTTTCTTGCTTGGAACCAGAAAGGGATAACTTGTGAAGTATCTCTTCTTGATTAATACTAAGTTTGTGTTTTTCGATAAGATTATTAAGTGCATCCGTGTATATATTTAAGTTACTGAATTCAACAGTATAATTTTTTACACCCAACTCCTTTAAAATATCTTTTGTTAGTAAAAGTATTTCAATTTCTGCCTTAAGATCAGCGACTCCATAACTTTCTAAACCAAACATTTTAAATTCTCTAGATAGATAATGTCTATATCTATAAACATTACCACAAAAGAAAAACTTCGACGGGGTCGGGAGATGTGAAAGATTATTTATTAAAGCCCTACTGATAGGGGCATTAATATCCGGTCTGAGAACTAGTTTTCGTTCCGCTTTGTCCTCAAAGATATAGCACTTTTCACTGTTTAGTTGTGATGTTGAATCGAAAACTTCAACATGTTCAAACACAGGAGTTTCAATTCTTTGAAAACCAAAACTTCTTGCTGTTTTAAAGATTAAAGATTCCAATCTCTCACAAGCAAAAAGGTCATCATCAAACAAATCCTTAGTCCCCTTGGGGGTTCTAAGTTTTCGGTCTTGATTTTTCATTTAAACCTCCTTTTTTGTTAATTGTTTTACACGTTCTACAAGTTCATTCTGTGAACAATTAATTTGAGTTTGTGTCCTCATGTCTTTTAGAGTAATAGTGTCAGAGGAAAGTTCATCTTCGCCTAAAATCAATATCACCTTTATCGAATTTGTGTTTGCAAACTTAAATTGCTTAGATATTTTTACAGCTCTAGGATAAATTAAAACAGAAACATCTTCGCTTCGTAGTTTGTTAGCAAAAGTTATGTATTTTGGCAAATTTTGCTCTCCAAAATTTATTAACATCACATCAGTAAAGATATCTACATTGGGTAATATGTTTTGTTCTTCCATGGCAGAGAAAATTCTATCAACACCAAAACCAATACCAACAGTAGGTATAAGTTCTCCATTTGGCATTTCTATCAACCTATCATAACGACCGCCAGAACAAACACTTCCAAAACCAGGATCTAATAAAAATCTTGTCTCGTAAATTAATCCGGTATAATAATCCAAGCCTCTAGCAATAGTCAGATCTAAGCTACACACCGTCTGATCGAAACCAGCAGAGGATAGGATTTCAGAAACTTGTTTCATTCTTTCTAAACCACTAGAGTTTACTTTTCTTGAAGAATAAAAATTCTCTAGAGATAAAATGATTTCTTTATTATCCCCTTTTATTGACAAGTATTCTTCTATAGTAGAAATTACCTTATCATTAAAACCAGCATCTTTAAACATAGCCAATACCTTATCTTTGCCCACCTTATCATATTTATCAAGAATACGAAGTAGTGTTTTCCCATCGTCTTGGTTAAGACCGCATGCTTCAACAAGAGAAAATAGAATTTCTCTACTGTTAAAACGCACCTGAGCTGGGAAGTTAAGTTTTTTCATAATAGTTGCAACTATCATAAGAATCTCAGCATCTGACAGCTCAGAATCATCCCCTATTATATCTGCATCTAATTGTAAAAATTCTCTAAACCTCCCCTTTCCTGGGCTATCTGCCCTCCAGACTGTTCCCAGCTGGGAGCGTCTGTATGGAAATTTTAGCTCATTGGAGTAGGATCCTATAACTCTGACCAAAGGAACAGTGAGATCATATCTTAGAACCACATCTCTGTCCCCGTTGTCTCTAAAACGATAGATAAGTTTTTCATCTTCACCTATTTTACCACAAAGTAACTCTGCGTATTCTATACACGGAGTTGACTGCATCACAAAGCCAAAAGCTTTATAAACCGACTTAACGATTGTTATGATTTCTTCTCTTGCGGCCATTCTAAAGGGCATGTAATCGAGAAATCCACTTAGTAATTTTGCGTTTGTTTTCATTTTTTATATTTTATTTTAAAATAGCGAATTGTTTTTATTTTTCTAAATAATAACATATCCATACACCTTGTCAAGATTTTAAGATGTCTATTTATTTTATTTTTAAATGGTATCTGATGATTAATTTATATTAAAACTCTAATTAAAATATACTTCAAAAAACACGTAATTACAAGCTTATAATTTTACAATTATATAAAATTTTTATATTCTTTCGTGCTATAAAATTAAAAAGACCGCTCTATAAAAGAAGCGGCCTTTTTAAAATATTTTTATCTTACAAGCTAATTAATTTTTCGCTCGTAAGTATAGTACCAATAGGTATAGCAGTTATCCCACTCACTCCAAACGGGATCTTTATACCTTGTTTTAAATTTATTTGAGGTAAGTGATTTAAAAATATGAATATCACTCCATTGGGTATAAGTGCTATCCTTCAAACCCCAATTGTGTTCTCCAAAAACAGAACCATCAGTATTTACAACTTTCAAAAGCATAGAAGGATATTGAAAGTAAAATTTCTGACCAAGCTGTTCAGGGGTCAAACCCACACTGTGAGAATATGAACCATCATTGACTCTATAAATATCAATATGCGTCAATCTCCACGCCGGTTCTTGAACAGATAACACAAGTAACCTTGTATCAACATAGATAACTTCAACTACTAAGTTTTTATTTATACCCAAATATGAGTATGTGTATTCTGAGTCAAAGGGGATTATCGCATTGATACTTTTCCCATCTACTTTTATTGAATACACAGAATATCCAGGGTTAGGAGTAAACTTAAAGTTTACAGTTGATCCCTCAGCTATGTTTTGAGTCTTATCTACAGTTACTGATCCCCCATCGGTTTTGATGATGGAGACCGAATAGGTCACAGGAGGAGCCGGCGGTAATGGCTCCTTTCGGCAACTAGCTACTAACACTATCAGTAAGGTTGCCAGAAATGAAAGGGCTATAACCTTTTTCATAGCTTTATATTTTTTAATATGTAATTTGCTTATTTTCAATTTAAAGTATAGTACAAAATAAGTTAAAAGTCAAGTTAATTACACACTTGGTCGTTGACTGTATAGGTGGTTGTTGAAGAAGGGTAATATGTTGTACCACTAGGATGATTAACTGTATCACCCGCGTACGAGCCACAACATCCACCCGTTGACTTATGACAATAGTAGGTTGTCCCTCCTGAATTTGACACAGACCAAGTTATATCCACCCCAGACCCCGCGTTTACTGTTATAGAGTCTGACGAAGAGTTGCTAGGGTTAGATGATTCCGTCGCTGTCACTGTCACCGTTGCTGGGCTAGCTGTACTTGCAGTAAACTCTAAATCTTCACTAATACCAAGATCACCAGATCCTGCGAGATTAACTGTTCCCTGAATAGTCACAAACCCTGTACCATTAGAAACTTCGTTATACAGTATATTTTGTGCATAGTATTCATCTCCCCCACAAACAACATTTTGTCCATCAAAATCAATATTATCTTGTGTGGATCCATGAATAGCATCTAGATTAAAAGATGAACAATCATAATACATATCGTAAGAAATAGAGGAACTGAGATACATCGGGTCTCCTTGAGAATAACTACTTGAATCTAGATTAGAAGTAATAATTACGGTTCCTAATCCGTAAGAGTCTCCTGGAACATAGTCTACCCCACCTGCCGTCACATAATAAGTATTAGCCTTAACCACTCCACCCGGAATAAATGAAATAGCTAGAGCGAATAGAATAGCAAGCATAGCTCCTTCAATGT
>CAYZYV010000002.1:0-164542 GCA_964482735.1 uncultured Candidatus Saccharibacteria bacterium
ATATAGATGAAAAATATCTTGTAATGGATCACATTAAATCTTTAGGTAAGCATACTGTTGTTCTGAGAAAAGGGGACCTGGAAGGTGAGTGCGAAGTTATTGTTGAATAAAATTAAAACCCTCGATGATAAATCGAGGGTTTTAATTTTATTAGTTAACTTCTACTGTTTTCTTAACTGAAATTTTCTTATCAAAGTTAATCTTTCTTTTGCTCTTAAATTTGACTGTACCTTCTTTTAAAGCGAAAAGGGTGTGATCTTTACCAAGTCCAACGTTTTTTCCAGGAAGTATTTTTGTACCTCTTTGTCTAACTATTATTGAACCAGCTTTTGCTTTTTCTCCATCATAAAGCTTAGTACCAAGGTACTTTGGATTTGAGTCTCTTAAGTTTTTGGCCGTACCTCCGGCCATCCTGTGTGCCATATATTGTATTTGGGCTAGCCAGTAGCCAATTAATTATTTATAATTAAGTAATAATGAGTATAACCAATTTATCAAATAAAATCAAGAGCAAAACAGGATTAGATAGACAAACCATCTTATTAATTTTAACTGTTATTTTTGTGGGGATAGCTTCTTTTGGTTTGGGGCGTTTGTATAGGATAAGGGAGACGGAAGAGGAAATAAGCATAGAAAAGGTAGAAAATAGTTTGGATGGGGGAGAGAAAATGATATATAATGATATTGACTCAAATGAAGCAGAAAAGAGATATGTTGCTTCAAAAAATGGAACAAAGTATTATAGTCGTGATTGTGGAGGAGCTAGTAGGATTAAATTAGAAAATCAAATTTGGTTTAAGAATAGGGAAGATGCTGAGAAGTCAGGTTTTTCTTTTTCTTCTTCCTGTAAATAAGCATGAAAAATAGTAATTTTTTTAAAAAATACAAACTAATAATTATTTTAGTTATAATTTTAATTCCTGTAATTATTTTTAGCAAAAACATTGTTTCTTTTCTAGGTAATCTCTTTGAAAGTGGAGGAGAGGTTTTAAATTTAATTAAATCAAATGATCAAGTGGATGGTATAGAAGAAAAAGAGCCTATCATTAAAATCAAACCAGAAACCCCTGGAGCTTTGAGATTTATTGATAGACTAATTAAGGTAGAGAAGGACTCCTTGAGCACTTCGAGTGTAATAGAAGAAACCAACGCGGCTCGCTTAAAAAACAATTTACCTCTTCTTAAGGAGAATAAACTCCTTAACCTTTCAGCTGAAAAAAAGCTTAAAGATATTTTAGAAAATCAATACTTCGAACACGTTTCTCCGTCTGGGGTGGGTATAGAAAACCTTAGCGAAGAAGTTGGTTATGGGTATATCTTAATAGGGGAAAATTTAGCGATGGGTAATTTTAAAGATGAAAAGGCTTTGGTTGATGCTTGGATGGGTAGTTTTGGCCATAGGAAAAATATATTGAAGCCAAACTATGAGGAATTAGGAGTTGCTATTTCGAAAGGTGTATTCAAAGGAGAAGAAGTTTGGGTTGCTGTACAGCATTTTGGTACTCCAAAGAGTGCTTGTCCTAGAGTAAACGAGAATCTTTCTAACGTTGTAACCTTTAATCAACAACAAATTGAGACTTTGAACGAAGATTTAGGCAAGAGACTCATTAGGATTAAATCTAGCAGGGGATTTGGGGGGTCTGACTCACCTGACTATATAAAGAAAATAGAAGAATATAACAACTTAGTTATTTATTATAATAATTTAGTTGATCAGGTGAAAGAAGATATAACTACATACAACAATCAAGTAAAATTATTTAATGAGTGTGTAAAAAAATACCAAGATTAGTTCTTGGGGGAAGTGCTTTTAGGGCTTATTTTAAAGTATATATAACGTCGTACAATATATCTTTTACGACACTGAAATAGAGTAAAAACCTTTTATTATAATAAATAAGCCCCGTGAGGGCTTATTTATTATTTTCCTTATCTCTCCTATTTAGATATTTTCTATTTTTTAATTTAAGTGGCATTAAATCTTTGTTTGTGTACTTCTCATACCCTTTTCCGTAGTTCAAGTCCTTCATAAGCTTCGTAGGAGCATTTCTTAAATTAAGTGGTACAGGAAGGCTTCCGTGTACCAAAACATCGTTCTCGGCCATTCTGAAGCCTTCATAGGCACTCCTATCTTTCTTGGCCAAAGCCAAATAAACAGCTCCGTGAGCCAAGTTTATACCACACTCTGGGTATCCAATTGTCTCTACAGCTCTAAAGACTTCGTTAGCCACAACTAATGCTGTTGGCTGAGCTAATCCAATATCTTCTGAAGCAAAAATTACCATTCTTCGAGCAATAAATTTTGGATCTTCTCCAGCCACTATCATCCTTGACAAGTAGTATAAAGTGGGGTCTGGTTGGCTAGCTCTCATACTCTTGATAAAAGCGCTAATTAAATTGTGATGCTCCTCTCCTTTTTTATCGTAACGAATAAATTTTGATTGAATTGTATTTTTTAAATTTTCGATTGTTATTTTTTGATATAAAGAAAAAGTATTTTCTATAACAGAAATTGCTTGTCTCGCATCACCGTCAGAATAATCTATAATCCAATTTCTTGACTCTTTATCGATCTCATACCCAGTTCTTTTAATTATTTTTTTCATGTCAGAATCTTTTAGACTCTCTAAAACAAAAACTTTACATCGTGATAGTAATGCCGGGATAACTTCAAAGCTAGGATTTTCTGTGGTGGCTCCAATCAAGACAAGTCTTCCGTTTTCAACATAAGGTAAAAGAAAATCTTGTTGAGCTTTATTGAACCTGTGTATCTCATCAAGAAAAATAATTTTTGGTCCGAGAAGTGTTCCTGTTCCTCTTGGAGAGTCATCTAAAATTTTTTTGATATCATCTTTCGAAGCAGAAACAGCTGACAATTCATAGAAGTCAGCATTAATAGCTCGAGCGTATATTCGAGCTAATGTTGTTTTACCAACACCCGGAGGTCCCCATAATATAAAAGAAAAAATATGCTTTTTGGATATAGCAATATTCAATGGTTTATCTTTTCCTACCAAATGTTCTTGTCCGACAAATTCTTTTAAGCCAAGAGGTCTTATTTTGTGAGCCAACGGTTCCATGTTTATATCTTATAACTATTATTAACATTTTAAAAGAACCACTTAATCACCGTGGTCCTTTTAAAATTAATAGATGTTATTTATTGGATTACCAGTTTCTATAAAAGAAACTATATTTTTTGAAGCTATCACTGCCATCATATCCCTAGCTGATTGTCTAGAAGAAGCGATGTGTGGAGTAATAATTACATCTGGAAGTTTTGTTAATCCTTTTGATAGTTTAGGCTCAAATTCATAAACATCTAAACCTGCTCCTCGTATGATGTCTTTCTCAAGAGCCTCTATGAGAGCTTTCTCATCAACTACCGGACCTCTTGAAGTGTTAATTAGAAATGCCGTAGGCTTCATGGTTTTCAAGACTTCCATGTTTATTAAATGATGTGTAGAAGGAAGAAGTGGTACGTGTAGTGATACAATGTCTGATTCTTTTATTACATCAGCAGTTTCTCTTCTTACTATGCCGTCTATGTTTTCTAAATCTGTATTTCTTTTGATATCACTATAGATGATGTTTGCTCCAAAACCATAACGAAGCATTTTGGCAACTTCTGTACCAATCTGGCCAGCGCCTATAAGACCTATAGTTTTATCATGCAAATCTGTACCTATGAAAATATTGGGATCCCAACCTTTATATTTACCTCGTCTCATATATTCGTCTCCTTCAACTAGTCTAGTAGTTAAAGCTAACATTAAAGCTACTGTATGTTCGGCTACGGCCATAGCTGATGTACCTGGAGTGTTTGTTAAGAAGATACTTCTTTTTTTGGCTTCTTCTATATTTAAATTATCGTATCCGACAGCAAAATTAGAAAAGATTTTAATGTTAGGACAAGCTTCCATAACTTCGGCATCTATTTTATCTGTCAAGAAAGAAATTACACCAACGTAATTCTTTTTCTTCAATGCTTTGATTAAATCCTTTTTTGTTGGAGGTTTTTTGAAATTACCAATATCATACTTGATATTGTGTTCATCTAATATTTTTAGCCCAGGTTCTGGAATTTTTCTGGTAATATAAATTATTTTTTCTTCTTGCATTTTTATATAAAGTTAACCTACTAATGTTATGTCACTGTGTTTTTCTGCGTTTAAAACTATTCTCTCTAGCGCCCCAATTGATTCAACTGGATATTTTCCTCTAGCTGTTTCGTCTGATAATAACACCCCATCTGCTCCATCAATTATGGCGTAAGCCACGTCAGAAACTTCTGCTCTGGTTGGTATATTATTTTCCACCATGGAGTAAAGCATTTGAGTTGCTACGATTACCATTTTACCAGCTTGGTTGCATTTATTTATTATTTTATGTTGAACAAAAGGTATTTCTTCTAACGGAATCTCATTTCCTAAATCTCCTCTAGCTATAATTATTCCATCAGATACTTCTATAATTTCATCTATATTATCAACTGCTTCCACTCGCTCTATCTTTGATAAGACTTTTTGATTTCCACCTAGAGAGCTAATTAAGTCTTTTAATTCTTTTACATCTAAAGCACAACCAACAAATGACATCGCAATGTAATCAACTCCTTCTTTTATACCAAAAGCTAGGTCGCTCTTGTCTTTCTCTGTAATAATTCCACCGCATTTTTCTCGATCAAACTTATGACCACCTTCTTCTTGTATTCTAGGGCCTGACAGGTCTTGCATTATCTCTACTTCTGTGTTGTAATTTGATGTATGTTTTCTAATGATATTTATAAGATTAGAATGCCACTCATGGCTTCCCCAAGAAAAATTAAGTCGAAACATGTTTGTTTTATGTTTGATTAATTCTTCTATAGTATTTTCTTTTTCGCTAGCTGGGCCTAATGTAGCTATAATTTTTGTTCTTGATTCCATGTCTTTAAAATTTTATTTTTATATTCTAATTATATAATAAAAAGCTGTTTATCCCAAGTAAAAACCTCTAGCCTTAGGCTAGAGGTTTTTACTATTTCTTACTCCCCTTTTTTGGTTTCTTGACGTCTTTTTTGTGAGTCATTCCTTTTGCCATAAATTTTTTTATTTAAAAATTTATTAATAATATACTTATTGTACCACTCTTTTTATAAAAGCAACAATGTTTACAACTGTTTAAAATTTTTGATAATAACTGTCTTTGATTCGGGGGCATAATCATATTCAAAACTGGCTTTTTCCATTACATGTCCGTCTTCATATTCTACCATGCCGCTATCTAATTGACTGTCTATCTCTATTTTTGTTACATACCAGTTCCCTCCCAAAACTTCTTTCATAATAGAGATATTTTTGATGTTTTCTCTTACGTACTCTTCAACTAATAATTTTTCATCTAAATCCTGACAATTTATAGAAGTCATTTTTTCTTGAGGGTAAAGATTGTTTTTGTCTTTAAAAACATATACACCATCACCTCGATCATTTAACTCTCCAAAATATGCTATCGCATAATTCTGGTTATAATCAAAAATTAATTCTTCTTTTGTGTTCATGCCTTCAGCAAAAGTATCCCAAATTACATTTGCTTTTTCAAGACCCTGGGGAGTATTAGATTCTATTATCAAACCACTAAACAGTCCTACTTTCGAATCGGTTTCTGCTGGAAGATTTCTTAATTCTCCACTAATCTCATTATTATCTTCTTTGATTTTCATCCACGCAACATCATTAAAACCACTATCTGTCTTAATTCCTCTATAGTAACAATATTCGCTACTTTGAGTTATGGGTGGTGTTGGTATTACCACCTTCTTTGGTTGATTTCTACCTATAACGCTAAAAATAACAAGAATAATTACAATTGTAATTAATAGTCCTAATGCTATTTTTTTAAAAATAAATTTGTTCATAATATATTAAATTACTTATAAAAATAATCGAGCAATTTTTATTCTTTCAAAAGACATATTATTGCCATCTTTTTCTAATAAAATTTTAATAGGTGTGAGTTTTGTTTTATCTTCAGTCTTTATTTTACCTAAAGCTTTTTTGACGGCATCTATATCTTTTTGATTTGGTTTTAGATGAGCGATGTAAGTATTTCCATACTTACTTGCAATATCTTCTACGTGTTTAATTATGGTTTCTCTGGTTAGATTTCTCTCCTTAGCTATCTGAGAAATAGTTTTTTTACTTTCTAACAATTCTTTTGTAATTAAAACCGTTGGTATTTTTGTGTCTTTAATATCCTGTTTCTTCTTGTTTTTTATTTTTTCAATTTTACCTCCAACTCTCAAGATGAAATCCTCTTCTAATTTTTGCTGTTGTGGCTTTGTTAATTTTTTAAACAAAAGTTCATTTTGGTAACTCTGATTTTGTAAATCCTGGTCCAAGTTTAAAACCATTGGATCTACCAGTAATGACTCTTCACTATATCCAACCAGACTAATCCCATCAAGGGTTCTAGCTCTAGAAAGGGCCACATATCCCATTCCGTAACTAAAAGTGTTTCTAAGGTCTATTTCTGCGTTATCTAGGGACATTCCCTGGCTTTTGTGTATTGTAATAGCCCAAGCTAGTCTAAGCGGTATTTGAGAAACTGAAGCTTTGATTTTACCGTCCTCTTCGATAGCCCAAATTTCTGGTTTTAAGTTAACCTTTTTCCCGTTGTACAATTCAACGACTGGGTTGTAATCAGAACCATCAAAACCAACAATCTTTCCTCTTGAACCGTTAACGTAACCCTCTTCAAAATTATTTTTAATACACATAACTTCAGCTCCTACTTTTAATTTCAATTTTTCATGAGCCAAACAACTTTTTTTAAGAATAGCTACTAGGTTTTCTGGGCCACTATCAGTCATTTGAAAAATTCTCTCATCTCCAGAAATAGAAGAAAGTTCACTGTCGTTTATTTCGTCTACGTTTATATTGTGAGTATAGAGTTTAGTTGCTCGCACCTCATTCTTTAAAGTTTGGCCAATACGACTTCTTAGTATTTCATGGTGTCTTTCGTCTACTTGATTCTTTCTAATTAAGTTTAATATTTCCATTAATACATTATCTTCTTGTCTGTGTTGTTCTTCGAGATAGCAGATAGCAGGATTTAAGATTTGCCAAGCACTACTTTTGTATATCATCGGAGTACTTCCCTTTTCTCCTTTTGTTACAGGCGGAAGCTGGAAAAAATCACCCGATAAGATTACTTGCAACCCTCCAAACGGTTTATCGTTTCTTTTAAATTTTCGACAAATCTGTTCAACCATATCTAGTTGATTTGCATGGAGCATTGATATTTCATCAATTATAAGAACGCGAGCTTTTTCAAATCTTTTCCAGAGGTATTTCTTTTCTTCTAATTTCTCTAAATCTATTTCGTCTAATTTTTCTTTAATCCCCATTCCAGACCAACTGTGGATAGTCATACCGTTCATATGAGTCGCCGCTATCCCCGTTGAAGCTGTAACTGCTACTGGAATATCATGTTCTTCAAGATAAGAAATGTATTTATTAAGTAAATAAGTTTTACCACTTCCAGCACTTCCTGTAAGGTAAATATTTACTCCTGTCTTCATGATTAGTAAAGCTTGATCCTGTGTCATAGTCTGATTATAACATCTTACAAATTAAAACACCCTAGCTTTATAAACTAGAGTGTTTTAATTTAAAATTACTTCTTCGTCTTATTCTTGATAGCGGCTTGAGCGGCTGCCAACCTGGCAATTGGAACTCTAAATGGTGAACAAGACACGTATGAGAATCCTTCTTTATGACAGAATTCAACTGTTTTTGGTTCTCCTCCATGTTCTCCACAAATTCCTATCTTGAGATCCTTTTTAACTCCACGTCCTTTTTTGATGGCGATTTTTATTAATTCACCAACTCCTTCTTGGTCTAGAGTTTCAAATGGATCATTTTCGTATATACCTTTAGCCACATATTCTTTTAAGAATTTACCTGCATCGTCTCTTGATATACCTGCTCCCATTTGAGTAAGGTCGTTTGTTCCAAATGAGAAGAATTCTGCTCCGGCTTCTACTATTTTGTCAGCTACCATAGTTGCTCTAGGTACCTCGATCATAGTTCCAACTTTGTAAGCCATTTTAATTTTAGCTTCTTTAAGTTTCTTTTCTACGATTTCAATTACGCTTTCTCTTAGCATAGAAAATTCTTTTGTAGTTGCTACAAGAGGGATCATTATCTCAGGTGTGACTTTGTGTTTCTTTCCACAAATTGGACATTTTTTTGTAACTAGAATTGCAGCTTCAATAACAGCATTTGTTTGCATTTCGTATATTTCTGGGAAAGTTACAGCAAGTCTACAACCTCTGTGACCTAACATTGGATTGAACTCATGAAGTTCTTCAATCTTGTTTTTAAGCACGCTAACAGAGACTCCCATTTCTTTTGATATTTCAACTATATCTTTTTCGTTAGTAGGTAAAAATTCGTGTAGTGGAGGGTCTAAGAATCGAACAGTTACAGGGAATCCTTCCATTGTGTGGAATAACCCTACGAAATCATCTCTTTGGAATGGTAGAAGTTTAGCAAGAGCTTTCTTTCGACTTTCAATATCGTTTGAAAGAATCATTTCTCGAATAGCTTTAATTCTTGGTCCTTCGAAAAACATGTGTTCTGTTCGGCAAAGTCCAATACCTTCAGCTCCAAATTTTCTAGCTGTTGAAGCATCTTTTGGAGTATCTGCGTTTGTGCGGATACCTATCTTTCGATATTCATCAGCCCATGACATAAGCTTCCCAAAGTTACCTGAAAGTTCTGGTTCTTTGGTTTCTATTTTTCCAGCATAAACTTTTCCTGTAGATCCATCTAGTGAAATGAAATCACCTTCCTTAAGAGTTAATCCTTTGCTTTTAATGGTTAAGGTTTTCTTTTTTTCATCAATAATTAAATCAGGACAACCTGCAACACAGCAAGTTCCCATTCCTCGAGCGACTACGGCTGCGTGAGAAGTCATTCCTCCTCTTGCTGTTAAGATACCTTTGGCGCTATGCATTCCATCAATATCTTCAGGAGATGTTTCGGTTCTTACCAAAATAACACTTAATCCTTTTTCTGCTTTCAAAAGGGTCTCACTTGCGTTAAACACTATTTCTCCTACGGCTGCACCTGGAGAAGCAGGTAGTCCCTGAGCAATTGCTTCTGCTTTGTTTAATGACTTTTGGTCAAATTGTTTGTGTAGAAGTTGATTAAGTTGATTTGGATCTATTCTCAAGATTGCCTCCTCTTTAGTTATCAATTTTTCTTTTACCATGTCGACAGCTGTTTTTACTCCAGCTTCAACTGTTCTCTTACCATTTCTAGCTTGAAGGATGTATAGAACTCCTTTTTCAATAGTGAATTCCATATCTTGCATATCCTTGTAGTGTTTTTCTACTTTATTACATACAGCAACTAGTTCTTTGTATATCTTTGGATTGCTTTTTTGTAGAGTTGATACTGCAAGAGGTGTTCTGATTCCAGCAACGACATCTTCGCCTTGAGCATTCATCAAATATTCTCCGTAAAACTTTGCTTCTCCAGTAGATGGGTTTCTAGTAAAACAAACACCAGTTCCAGAATCTTCTCCAAGGTTTCCGAACACCATCGCTTGAACATTAACAGCTGTTCCGATAAGTCCTTTGATATTATTTATTTCACGATAACGAATAGCTCTGTAATTGTTCCATGAATTGAAAACTGCTTTGATGGATAAATCAAGTTGTACCTTGGGATCTTGTGGAAAGTCTTTTTTGGTAACCTTTTTGACCATTGCCTTATATTTAGTTACAACCTCTTTAAGATCTTCAGTACTTAGATCTGTATCAAATTTAGCCTTCTTACTTTCTTTTACGGATTCTAATATGTGTTCAAACTCATCGTGATCAATTTCCAAAACAACGTTACCAAGCATTTGGATTAATCGTCGATATGAATCCCATGCGAATCTTTCATTACCAGTTTTTTCTGCCAAACCGATAACGGATTGATCGTTAAGCCCAAGGTTTAAGATTGTATCCATCATTCCTGGCATAGAAGCGGCTGCTCCAGATCTTACTGAAACCAATAGAGGATTTTTTGCATCCCCTAGTTTTTTACCCATCTTTTTTTCTAGGTTAATCAAATTAGTTTTTATCTGAGTTTCCATCTCGGGAGTGATTTTTTTACCTAAGTCATTGTAAATTTTACAAGCTTGGGTAGAGATGGTAAATCCAGGAGGAACATTAATCCCCAAGCTTTTCATTTCAGCTAGGTTGGCACCTTTTCCACCAAGAATCTCCTTCATGTTTCTATTCCCTTCTTCGAAGGCATAGACAAATTTATTGCTTTTTTTCTGCGACATATAATAATTAAAATTAATAATAAAAATGACAAACAAAAAAGGGATAGCCCCTTTTAACTGTTTATATTTATACTAAAATTTGAGATTAAAATCAATTAATTCACCCTTTATTTTTTGAGAAAATGTTGTCTTTTAGGATCTGAAAACTTTTCTATAGCATAACGAAGCATTGTTCTAGGCATTTTATGATAATTTTCTTCTAAAAATATCTCCAGGTCTTTTTCTGATACACTCTTTCCTGACTCTCGAAGCATCCAACCACAAGCCTTATGTATCAGGTCTTGTTTATCATTTAGTAACATTTTTGTTAATTCAAAAATATCGTGATTATCTTTATTTTTAATAAAAGCATAGGTGGAAACAATAGCTATCCGCCTCTCCCAAATGTTTTTTGATTTTGCTAGCTTGTATAAAATCTTCCTATCTTTATTTAAAAGATGTTCCCCCACAATATGGTAGACAGATAAATCAACAAGATCCCAGTTGTTTATGTATTTTGTGTGGTTAAGATAATAATTAAAAATTATTTTTTTGGTCTTTTCTTCAGCTTTTTTGTATTGATAAACTAATATCATTAATGCAGCTAAACGACATTCATGATATTTATTAGACAATAGTTTATCAATCCCTTCTAGAGATAGATCTTTATATTTAAGAGCAATTCTTCTTGTTTCGGGAACACTAATTCCAAGGAAGAGATCTCCTTCCCCATACTGTCCTTTTCCTGTTTTAAAAAATCGAGAAAAAGTTTCTTCTTTTGCTGGATTTCTTTGAGATAATAATATTTTTTCTATCGTCTTAGAATTTGTAGCTTGTTTTACCATATAAGCATTATAATACAATATAAAAAATTGCTAAAATACAAAAATTTTGCTATATTATTCGTATTGTAATACGCGTGTGTAGTTCAGTGGTAGAACGCTGTCCTGATAAGACAGAGGTCGAAGGTCCGATTCCTTCCACACGCACAATTTGAAAAATAAATAAAAAATTGCTATTTTGCAAACAAAAAACACCACAACTAGTGTTGGGGTGTTTTTTTGTTTTTCAATTATCTTTGAAAGTTTCTTGGTCTTTCTTCCATTGGTCGAGCTTCATTAACTGTAAGCTTTCTTCCTCCGAAATCTTTACCGTCAAACATTGAGATAGCTTCTAGAGCATCAGCATCGTTTTCGAATTCTACGAATCCAAAACCTTTTGAGCGGTTTGTCATTTTATCCATGATAATAGTTGCAGAAGAAACAGCTCCTGCTCCGCTGAAATGAGCTTTTAGCTCTTCGTTAGAAGTACTGTAAGGTAGACCTCCAACATATAACTTTTTTGCCATATATGACAATTATATTTGCAAAACTTTACACAATGATACCGAATTGCAAAATTAAACTAATCCGATTTTGTCGGATTCCGACGCTTGGTCGGAACTTATAAATGTAATCGCATAGCCCGATTTCATTTACATACCCCAATGTTTACACATACGAAGAATGAAACTAATACCAAAACATAAGCTAACTACTCTATATATTATATCATAAATAAACGCAAACAGCAAATAGTTTATTCGTCGTCTGCGTCCCCCACCTCTCCACTTGCTAGGGATTCTATTATTTTATCTATATTACCACTCATTATACTTGGGATGTTTGACCAAGATTGTTTTATACGGTGATCAGTAATTCTATCTTGAGGAAAATTATAAGTTCTTATTTTTTCACTTCTATCGCTAGTCCCTATCTGGTTTTTTCTATCGTTTGCATACTTCTTATCCTCTTCTTCATCTTTCATCATTTGAAGTTTAGAAAGAAGAATTTCCATAGCTTTTTCTCTGTTATCTAACTGTTTTCTCTCTGTTGTACAGCGAACATCTATTCCCGTTGGTTTGTGTATAAGTCTTACAGCGGTTTCAACTTTGTTAACGTTTTGTCCTCCTGCTCCTCCAGAACGAGAATACTCGATCTCTATATCAGCGGGGTTAACAACAACTGTAGTTTTTTTCCTAATCGGAAGAATGGCAACTGATGCAGTAGATGTATGTATTCTGCCATTTTTTTCTGTAGCAGGGACTCTTTGAACTCGATGTACACCAGTTTCAAAACGTAGCGTCTTGTATGAATCTTGGCCTTTAATTTCAAAAGTTGCTTCTTTATATCCACCAACATCATTTATGGATTCATCTAATGGTTTCCAACTCCATCTCAATTTTTCTGCATACCTTTCATACATTCTAGCTAATTCCCAAGCAAATAAAGAAGCTTCGTCTCCTCCTACACCTGCTCTAATTTCCATTATAATTTCATTAGGAAATTCTTCTTCCTCCTCTTCTTTTTTCAATATCTCTTCTATTTGTTTTTGAATTGCTTCTTTTTGAAAGTTAATATTTTGTATTTCTTCAACGGCTAATTCTTTTAGACTTTCATCTACTAGAACCATTTCATTTATTTTTTCTTCCTCTTTCAAAAGACGTTCATATTCTTCTGCGAAATAGCTCGTTTTGTAATTCTTCTTTAGTTGTTCTAAATCTAATTCCATTTTTTAATTCTAAATCAATTATAACCTTTTAGTAACAAAAATAAAAAGCCCGAAAGAGCTTTTTATTTGTTGTATACAATTTATTTTTTCTTTGCTGCAAGTGCAACTCTCTTCTTAAATCTATCAACTCGTCCAGCGGTATCAAGTATCTTTTCATTACCAGTATAGAATGGGTGGCATTGGCTACAAATTTCAACATGAATATCATCCATGGTAGAACCAACAGGAAAAGTTGCTCCGCAAGCACAGTTTACTTTTGATTTATCATTATATTTTGGGTGTATATCTTTCTTCATCCGGTTAGTGAGAAATGATATTATGATAAAATCATTTCTATTTTCTTAATTTCTAATATTTTTTAAAACCACAATTAAATTATTGCTATATTTGTCCGGTTTTTTAAACAATATCATTTTCTACTACCGGATTCATATTTCGTCATATTAGCACTATTTTGCTAATCTTGCAACAGGTCAATGTTGGATTGAATTCCAGCCTTAAGCCTCATTACACTACTACTATAGCTACAAGTGGTTCCTCCTGTTCCATAATATTTACAGGCCGCAATACTTTGGGCACTAGCACTTGATCCTCTAGCTCCCAAATCAGTAAGGTATAAGGCTGCAGCCATAAAGGCATCTTTTGGATTCCATGGACTAGCGTTGTATCCTAATATATTCTTTAGTCTCGTTTCAAAAATTTTCCAAGTAGAAGGGATAAATTGAGCTGGACCCATAGCTCCACCCCATCCATAAGGTAATCCATCCGTTTTCCTGTACATTGGGATCCAACACGAAACTCTAGTAGAAGAATAATCTAATCCTAATTTGGATGTAATATCAAGAAAGATTGGGATATCTCTCGTTGGGCTCATAACTCTTTTTTGAGCACTTCCAGTGTTCGCACCTTTTCCATTACCAGTCGTTGTATCAGTTAGATAACATTGCCCAACATTTTTCCCAAGGTTACTTTCTTGAGTAAGTATCGCGAGCAAGAAAGCAGGATCAATTCCTGTTTGTTTCTGTGCTTCCCGTGCGTAAACCAATGCAGTTTCAAAGTTAATTTGTTTATTACCTCCAACCAAATTAAAGATTGCCGCTAAAATTTCTGATCTCTTTTTTGCTTTCTCGGCTAAAACTTTTTGGTATTCAGCTTCTTTATTTTTACTAATAGTTAAAAGTTTTTGTTTCTCTGCCTCACTTAATTCAACTTTAGCTTTAGCATTTTCTAATTCTGCTTTTGTATCTGTTTCTTGGTTTTTCTTTTCTTCTAAACTTTTTCTTTCTGATTCAGTTAAGGTTCTTACTCCAGTTATTTCATCTATAGAAGATTGGATACCTTTTTTGATAGCTCCAAAAGCCACCACGTCTCCATACGCGTCAGATACTCTATCTTGAGATAATACGACAGAAACTATGGATTTATCATCTAGTTGCCTTTCTTTTCTTATTAGTTGTGCTAAAGACTCTTTTTCCTTGGATAATTTGGTTGATAAGGCTTCTATTTTCTTATTTTTAGCAGTAATTTCTCCACCAAGCTTTTGAATAACCAAGTTTTTGGCTCTAATATCAAGTTTTGATTTCTCTATTTGGGCACTTAATATAGAAATGTCTCTAGATAAAGAAACGGACTGCCCTTTTTGTTTATCTAATTCTTTTTGTTTTGCTGCGATTTCTTTTTCTAGGTTAGCTAATTCTGCTTCTAACTTTTGCTTGTCGGCTTGAGCATTTTCAAGAAGAACATCAGCATAGACCTTCCCGCTGAGGATTGCTCCTAAAATTAAAACTAAAATTAACAAAAATGAAAAACGTCTTTTTTTATAAAAACTCATGGGTATATTATAGCAACTTGATAGAAAGTTCACAAATAATTTTAAAACCCTCCAATACATTGGAGGGTTTTAAAATCATTATTTCTATTCTTTGTTTGTATTTTCTTCTTCTTTCTTACCTTTCTTTTCAACTTCTATTGAAGATAGGTCTGCTGAAGGCGTTTCTTCTGCGACTTCTTCTGTCATAGGAGCTATAATTGCAAGAACTTCTTCTCCGTCAGTTTTGATTGTAACGTTGGCTGGAGCTTTTATATCCTCTACTCTTATCTGATCATCTAGATTTTCTAGAGAAGATAAATCTACTTCAATATTGTGAGGTAAATCTTTTGGAAGAGCCTCAACTTCTATTTCGTGCAAGGTTTTTACTAAAATTCCAAGACTGTTCTTTTCTGCAGGTGCTACTCCTATAAATTCTATAGGAACTACGACGATAACTGGTTTGTTAACATCGATAGCTAAGAAGTCTACATGCATAGGGAAACCTTTTATTGGATCTCTTTGAACTTCATGTATTAGAACTTCAACCTTCTTATCTTTTAATTCTAGAGTTAGTGTGCTTGATTCGCCCACTGCTTTTAATACTTTTTCGAAGTCTACACTCGATACGGAAATTGTAGTGTTTTCCACACGAGCGCCATAGACAACAGCAGGAACCATACCACTCTTTCGTATGTCACCTAGCTTATCTGTCTTACTTCGCATTGTTGCGGTTAATTTATTCATGACTATTACCATAGCACAAAAGGCTATATTTTGCAATGATTATTTTACGGTTTCTAAGATACTATCAACTATACTCATTCTTTCCTCATAAGGCTTAGAAGCAAAGTCTTCTGGAAGTTGCTCTTTAACTAAATCAAATTTATTTTTTGCAGCTTCTACTTCTTCTCTTTTCCACTCAATACTATTTCCATCAAGCAAAGAGGTATAATCTATTTTTTCCATGTTCTCTAGGTTTTCAGGATAGTTTGTTTCTACAAGCTTAGAACCACCACCTAAATCCTCTTCTTTTTTAGTACTCTCTAATTTGTTAATGTTAAAAAAATTCTTAAACATAAATATAATATTTAATTATTAATAATCTTATAATTTATTGAATAACCTGATTCGTTTTTCGACCACATCAGATATTTTTTCAATAGCATTATTTAAATATTTGTATGGAGCTAGTTCGTTAGGATTGTTGTTCAAAGATTCTAAGATGGCTTCTTTGTAGGCTATCCTAATTTCTGTACTGATGTGGATTATAGATACTCCAGCATCTATCGCTTTAATAAAATCTTCATCACTAATACCAGACCCTCCATGCAAAACCAACGGTATGTTTGCCTTATCTTTGATTTCTCTGATTCTATCTATATCTAGATTGGGATTGCCACCCTTCAACATTCCGTGAATATTTCCAACCGAAGGAGCTAATAAATCTATCCCCGTTTCTCTTACAAAATATTCAGCATCTTCTGGTTTTGTTTTTGTCTCTTCTGTTATTCCATCTGGTATTTTTTCAAGTATTTTTGAAGATTGACCTATAAAGCCGATCTCAGATTCTACCAAGATATCTCGTTCTTCCCTTTTAGAAATTTCTTTGGCATAAGTCACGCACTCTTTTGTTAAAGCGATATTTTCTTCCAAGGGTAGTTTTACAGCATCTATTATTACAGAATCAAAACCTGTATCAATGCATTTTTTGATAGAAGAAAAAGAATAATGATGATCTGCATTTAGAAAGATAGGATAATTATCATTTTCTCTAATTTCCTTTATTAAAACCACCACTTTATTAATTCCTATAAAATCCTCTTCTCCTTCGGACACTCCTATGATTATTGGTATCTTATATCCAAGTTTTTCTCCAACTCTTTTTGCTCCTTCATATATACCCTTAAGACTTTCTAGGTTTGAAATATTAAAGTGTCCTATGGCAATCTTCTTGCTTTCGGCTTCCCTTATATATTCTCTCAGTGTTTTTATCATACTTATCTATTATATCATAATATGTTACAATATAAATATATGGAAAATAAAATAGATATTTTGGCTATAGGAGATATTGCGGCAGAGCCATTTATTAAAATAAAAGAAGCTGAAATAGAACCCGAGAAAAATAGCGATGAATTTAATCTCTGTTTGGATTATGGTGGAAAGATCCCCTACGAATCAGCCCTTGAATGTTTTGCTGTTGGCAATAGTGCTAATGTTTCTATTGCAGCAAGCAGGTTGGGTCTTAAAACAAGTCTAGCCTCCTATGTGGGTAAAGATGACATTGGATTAAAAAATATAGAGAAATTAATTGAAGAAAACGTAGACACTTCGAACATAGAAATAATAAAAGGAATGGAGTCCAACTATCATTATGTTCTTTGGTATAAAAACGAGAGAACCATTTTGGTTAAACATACTGACTTTCCGTACAAAATGCCTGAAATAAGAACAGAACCAAAATGGGTTTATCTATCTTCCTTATCCCAAAACTCTATTTCTTATCACGAAGAAATACTTAATTACTTAAATTCTCACCCTGAAGTTTCTTTTGCCATACAGCCTGGAACCTTTCAAATAAGATTAGGAGTAGAATCTCTTAAGGGACTATACGAGAGAGCAAATGTATTTTTCTCTAACAAAGAGGAAGCTCAAAAAATTCTAAATACAGAAAATGAAGATGTTATCTTTTTGTTAAAACAAATATTTAGTCTCGGTCCTAAATTAGTTGTTATAACTGATGGCGTTGATGGGTCATATTCTTTTGACGGGCAAGAAGTCTTACACATGAAATCCTTTTATAAAGAATCTGAAACTTTTGAAAACACTGGAGCTGGAGATGCTTTTTCTGGTGCTTTTATTGCTGCTTTAGTTCATGAAAAAACCACAAAAGAGGCGTTAGTCTGGGGTACAATAAACTCAAAATCAGTAGTCCAATTTGTAGGTCCGCATCAAGGATTGCTAAGTAAAGATCAAATGGAAAAAGAATTAGATTTACTAGATCCTGAAGTTGGTCCTACAAAATTAGATTAATTTATTTTTTTTCTAGAGATAACCAAAAGCGCTTTTTTAATAATGGATTCTGTGTCTAATCCATATAATTTTTCTAGTTCTTCGGGGGTTCCTGATTGCCCAAACTTCCCTTCTACTCCGATAAATTCAATGGGTACCGGATAGCTTTTTGATAGAAGTTCAGAGATGGCACTCCCCATCCCCCCTTCGATTTGATGATCTTCAACTGTTACAATAGCTTCAGTTTCTTTAGCTAGAGAAATTACAGTTTCTTTGTCTAGGGGTTTTATCGTAGAAAGATTGATGACTTTAGATTTTATTCCTGATTTTTCAAGTTCACGAGCAGCGAGTAGAGCTCTATGTAGAATAGGTCCGGTTGCAATAATTCCAACATTAGCTAGTCCAATCTCTGGAGAATAATAAACCTGAGCCTTGCCTACAGAAAATGAAGTCTCAGTTGTTGTAATTATAGGAGTATCATTACGTGTCAATCTAATGTAAGTTGGATCTTTTGTTATAGAACATGCCATAATTGCTTTTTGTGCTTCTATTTCGTCGCATGGGCTCAAAACTACCATATTTGGAAGTATTCTTGTGAGAGCTATATCTTCAAGCGCTTGATGACTTCCACCATCAGGACCGACAGTTACCCCTGTGTGTGATCCAATTATTTTTACAGGTTGATTGTTATAGCAAATAGTTGTGCGAATCTGCTCCCAGTTTCTTCCAGGGCTAAAAATTGCATAAGAAGCCATGAAAGGAATTTTACCCATGGCTGCTATTCCGCTCGCAACCCCGGCCATGTTTTGTTCAGCGACTCCTACTTCTATAAATCTTTCGGGGTATCTTTCGGCAAAATTTTTTAATCCGACAGAATCTTTTAGATCAGCACTAATAGCAATAACATTTGGATTTTCTCCTCCAAGTTTTGTAATTGCGATTTCAAAACCATGCCTAGTAGTTTTTTTCTCAACATCAGGATTAAATAATTTTGTATTTAGTTTTAAGTTTTGATTAAGCATAGTTCTTATTTAATTCTTCTATTGCTAATTCAGCCTCTTCTTTTGTTGGGGCTTTACCGTGCCATTCATAATTGTTTTCCCAAGATTTAATCCCCTTACCTGGTATCGTTTTGGCTATAATGACTGATACTCCAACTTTATTATTTTTAGCTTGATAGATTGCATTGTTAATTTCTCTAAAATTATGTCCATCTATTTCTGTAGTAAAACAATTAAATGCTTTAAATTTATCTTTAAGGTCTTCTAATGGCAAAACTTTCTCAGTGTTACCACCTATTTGAATATGGTTTCTGTCCACAATAATGATTAAGTTGTTTAATTTATATTTTGTAGCTAGCAGAATAGCCTCCCAGGTATTACCTTCATTTAATTCTCCATCTGAAAGAAGAGTATAAAAAGTTTTATCTCCATCGTAAATTTTATCAGTAATAGCCATTCCTACAGCTTGAGATAATCCTGAACCCAAAGGCCCGGAAGATGTTTCAAGCCATGGCATAAATTCTCTATGAGGATGCCCTTGCAATCTAGATCCTAGTTTACGAAGTGTCATGATTTCTTCTTCAGGGAAATAACCAGATTTTGCCATTGATGCATACAATACTGGGCAGATATGTCCGTTAGATAAAATTACACGATCCCTTCTTTCCCATGTTGGGTTCTTAGGGTCATGCTTTAATGCATAAAAATACAACAAGGTAAATATATCTGCCATTCCGAGAGACCCAGCTGTGTGTCCAGATTTTGCTTCTGATAACATTTCGATAATTTTTTTTCTAATATCGTTAGCTATCTTTTTTAGTTCATTAATTGTAGCGTCACTAATTGTTTCCATTACTTTCATTTTAGCAAAAATAAAGACAAAAAACTACAATTTGAAAAAAGAAATTTGTTTAGTATAATAGTTGCATGATAGAAAACTTGTTTATATTTGCCGTATCTTTATTTTTAATTATCAAGGGTGCCACTTTATCAACTAAATACTCTTTTAGAATAGCTGATTCGTACAATGTATCAAAATATGTTGTTGGCTTTTTTGTGGTAGCTGTTATTTCAATAATTCCAGAAACACTAGTCTCGATTAACGCCGCCTTACAAAATGTTTCAGCTATGGGTTTGGGGACTCTTTTTGGTTCAAATATCGCTGATCTTACTCTTGTTTTTGCGATAACTGTACTTATAGCAGGAAGATCCTTAAAGGTAGAAAGTAAAATACTAAAAGAAAACGTTGTCTATCCTTTTATTTTACTGGTTCCGATAATCTTAGGTATAGATGGATTTTATTCTCGATGGGAAGGCCTAGCTCTAATTTTTGCCGGAGTTGTCTTCTATGCTCTTTCTTTCAAAAAAGAACAACGAGTACGTCCAGTAGCTAAACAAGATATAGAAGTTAAAACTAATAAAAAATTAGATTTTGTTTATTTAATTACAGGTTTAGTCCTTCTGCTTGCCGGTTCTCACTTTGTAGTCGTTTCAGGTATAGAGATAGCAACTCTTTTAAATATAAATAAAGCTGCTATGGGGATGCTATTCATAGGATTAGGGACAACTATTCCAGAGCTATTTTTCTGTATCTCTGCTGTAAAAAATAATCATGACTCACTTGCAATTGGAGATGTCCTAGGTACTGTTTTAACTGATGCTACTATTGTAATAGGTCTCTTGGCTTTGGTTAATCCTTTTGCATTTCCTAGAAAAATAATATACATCGCAGGACTGTTTATGGTAGCATCTGCGTTTATGCTATTTTATTTAATGAAAACCGGTAAAAATCTAAGCAGAAGCGAAGCTGTTCTCCTTATTTTCTTTTGGGTTTTATTTGTTTCTACAGAATTAATTTTAAATAGTTAGTTTAAACTTTCAAATTCTGATATTTTTTCTTTTATATTGTAAGTTTTAAGAAGGGCTGAGCCTATCACTAATCTCGATGCTCCTTTATCAACCAGGTCTTGGGCCGTTTTTTCATTGACACTACCATCTACACTGATTGGAATTTCTGGGTATTTTTTATGAATAGAAGATATTTGATCCAAGACTCTATTATCAAAAGGCTGACCTTGAAGTCCTATTTTTTCAATCCCCATGCACTGAATAAAATCTACATAGTTTATAAACTTATCTAAATCATCTATTTTTGTAGAGGTGTTTATGGCTAAACCAATTTCTATATTATCTCTCGTATATGGGTCTATAGATTCTAAGAAATCTCTAAATGATTCTTCTCGTTCTGCTTCTAAATGAAAGACAATTCTTTTAGCACCAAGTTGAACAAACATATCAAATTGTTCATGCGCATCTTTAACCATTAGGTCAAATTCAAAATCTAAATCGGTCCAATAAGGCATACCCTCTTCTTCGTCTAGAATTGACGAGAGACTTTCTGCATCATTTCTTCCCAAAGGCCAAGAAATGGTTTCTACGAATTGTCCGTCACAAACATCTATTTGGACTAGTTTAGATGAACCTTTATATATGGCTAATTTTTCTTTTAGCTCATCAAAGTCATCTACTAAAATTGCTGGGATTACTTCTACCATATTAATTATTTTCTTCTATTTTATTAATTTCTTCAATTCTTCTCTCGTGCCTTTCTTCTTCAGAAAATTTTGTATTTAAAAATATCTTGATAGCTTCCATGGCTTCTTGTTCATTAACAAATCGAGCTCCAAGCGACAAGACATTTGCATTATTGTGTTCTCTCCCCAGTTTTACAATATCTAAATCACCACCGTAATATTCAATTGCACGTACTCCATCTATTTTGTTAGCCACAATTTGCTCCCCTTGCCCGCTTCCTCCCAAAACAATACCGAAGGAATTTTCGTTTAGAGAAACTGCTTTAGCTACAGGAACTATAAAGTCTGGGTAATCGTCCCCCTCGTTCAACTCAAAAGCCCCTTTATCTTCTATTTGATAACCTTGCTCTGTTAGAAAGTTTTTAATTTTTTCTTTTAATTCAAATCCGGCATGATCCGAACCAATAAATATTTTCATATACTAAATTGTATCATAAAACTTTAAAATTGTTACGGTTTTCATATTTCTACGCGATAGCATACAAATATGAAAATTTTGGCTGTATTTGAAAGCTCGCTTGTTATATTTGACTTTTTCATATAAATATGATATACTTATGGTAAGAAAATTCAAAAAATAATAGATAATGAAAGCTTTAACAAAAAGACAATGGACATCTTGGTTAAGATGGTCATTGCTGGCGTTTGTAATCCACGCCGTAATTCTAGGGTTACTGTATGGTTGGAACTTGTTCTCTTTTTACGAAAGAGACATAATTCTATTCAAAGATGTATATACATACTGGTGGGGTTTGCCTCAAGCCTGGTGTTTTGAGAGCTTCTATCCCAGAATATTTGAAGCCCTGATGATTCCAATTTTTTCCCTGTTTTCATTGTTTGCTTTCAATAAAGCAAAAGATAATAAAGATAAAGAAGATTCTATTTATGGGTCTATCACCGGGTTTATCTTTGGAGTCGCCCTTGGGTTATTTTTTGAACTAAAATTTGGACTTGTCTCTGGGTTAGTCTTTGGACTTATTTGTGGAATCATCTTTGTATTATTTTATTACAGACTTGTCTTCGGACTGATATTTGCAATCTCCTTCGGACTGATATCTGCAATCTCCTTCGGACTTGCCTTTGGACTTGTCTCTGTGTTCGCCCTTGAGCTTATCTTTTTGATTACATTAGTGTTTAAGTTTTTATTTTCCTCAAAAACACTGGAATTAATCTTTGATTGGTTCATGGCAAAAAAAATAGAAAACTAGAGCAGAAAATTCTGTTCTAAAAAGGCTGGCGAATTTCGCCAGCCTTTTTTCTATTTAATCATGTTTTCCACGCTCTGTTTTTAAAATTGTTATTTTACATATTTCATGTGCTATCGCTTACAAAATATGTAAAAGTAGGATGTAGTAAAAAATAAAAAGATGGTTAGTAAATACTAGCCATCTTTTTATTTTTATTCCATTACTGCTATTTGATTGTCTTCCCTGTCTTGACCACATGGTCCATGAGTGTATGAGTATACCCCATTTCGTTGTCATACCACCCGAGAACTTTCACTAGATTTCCTCCGACAACACGAGTCATTTCTAGATCAGCGATACAGGCGTGACTTTCAGCTAAGATATCTGAAGATACAAGCGGTTCATTTGTTGCTGTAAACAATTTTTCCCATCGTGGATCACTCGATGCCTTTTTCAATATCTCATTCACCTCCTCTTTTGTAGTATCTCTCTTTGCTATAAAAGTTATGTCAACGATAGAACCTGCTGGAATGGGCACACGAATAGAAATACCATCAAATAATCCTTTAAGCACTGGAAAGGCCTCTGTAACGGCTATGGCGGCTCCTGTAGAGCTTGGAATGATATTCTCGGCTGCTGCACGACCCTCTCTCAAATCTTTCTTGCTTGGGCCGTCTACGAGAGCCTGAGTTGCAGTGTACCCGTGGACTGTGTTTAAGATAGCCTTCTCTACTCCGATTGCTTCGTGAAGAATAGCAATAAGAGGACTTGCAGCGTTTGTTGTACAAGAAGCATTGGAAGTAATATCACATGTGCCAAACTTATCTTCATTTACTCCAAGTAGAATGGTTTCCCCTTTTACAGAACTTTCTGCTCCTTTTGAAGGTGCACTGATGACAACTTTCTTTGCTCCGCAATCAAGGTGGAATTTTGATTTATCGTATGAGGTAAATGCTCCAGTTGATTCAACTACGACATCTATTCCTAATTCTCCCCAAGGAAGTTTCGTTGTGTCTTTCTCTTGGATGTACTGTATCTTTTTACCATCTATAATAATGAAAGATTTTTCTCCTTCGTCACCTTTTTCTATTTTGATATCATGATTCCATTTACCATAGACAGTATCGTATTTCAAAAGATAAGAAAGGCTGTCAATTGTACCAAGATCATTTATTGCAGTGACCTCTAAATCTTCTCTTTCCCATGAAAGTTTTAAAAACGCACGACCGATTCTCCCAAAACCATTTATAGCTACTTTTATTTTATTCATACTTTTTATAAAACTAATTTTATTCTTCTAAAAATTTAAATCTTGGACCTTTATAATTTTCTGTTTCCACATCTTCCATAAACATTTTAATAGGTCTTGCCCAAAGTTGATTTTTTCCATCTTCGTTTGGGCGGGTGTATATTACGAGTTCTAGATTGGGGACTTCACTATGTTTAGCCACACCTATAACTTCATAAATATGACCTTTATAATGTTTATATTTACCTAATTTAATTTCCATACTTCTTTTTTATTTTAGTTACTTTTAGACCAAATTCTCTTTTTATTAATATCCTCTTTATCTCTAAAGGCTTTTTCCAAATCGATATCAAACTTATTTGCAATAGCACAAACGAGAATAAGAACATCAGCTAGTTCTTCGTCTATTGAACCAAACTTTGAATTATGGTCAATTTGTAGGTTAGTACCTTTTCTTATTGCTTTAAATAATTCCCCCACTTCTTCTCCAAGCATAAGACAGTTTTTAAGAACATCTTTTGTAAAACCACGTTCATTTTCTAAATCCAATACATATTTTTGGAAATCTTGAATTGTTGGTTTTTCTTTTAAAAAAAGTTTACTTTCTTTATCCATACTCTTATGCTATTAATTCTTTTAATAATTTCTGAACAAGAGCAGGATTTGCAGAGCCTTTTGTCTCTTTCATAACTTGCCCAACAAGTGACATTATTGCATTTTCTTTTCCGCTTCGATAGGTCTCAACTATTGAAGGATTGCTATCAATTATTTTTTGAATGATTTCTTTTAATGCACCCTCATCATTTTTCTGTAAAAGATCTTTAGCTTCGGCGATGGCCATTGGAGAATTATCTTCTATGACTATCATAGCTAAAATATCTTTAGCTACTCGAGAGGAAATCTTTCCTTCACTTACCATTTCTATTAATTCGGAAAAGTTTTTGGCGTCAGGTAATTTAATTTCAAGGTTCGTTTTCTTTAATCCTAAATAATCAGATGTTATGTAGTTAGAAGCGATTTTTATCTTATCGTTATTTTTAAGAGTATTCGCTACTTGTTCAAACCATAAACCTAATTCTTGGTCAGTAATATAGCTTTCTAAGTCTTCATCTTTAATTCCATAATCATTTTTGTATCTCAATCTCTTTGCACTAGGTAATTCAGGAAGCTCATTTTTTAATTTTTCTATATCAAAGATTTCAGATAAAAATAGCTTAGGTAAATCAGGATCTGGGAAATATCGATAATCATTTGCATTTTCTTTTATTCTTTGAGAGAAGGTTGATTGTTTAGTCTCATCCCAACCTCTTGTCTCTTGCACAATTTTGTCTCCCTCCCCTTTCTCTAAGAGCTCAATCATTCTTTTTGTTTCGTATTCCGCAGCTCTTTCGACGGCCTTAAATGAGTTTATGTTTTTGACTTCTACTTTAGTTCCGAATTTATTTGGATCATCAGAAACAGAAATGTTGAGTTCTACTCTCATTTGTCCCTTTTCCATATTTGCATCAGAAACTCCCAAATATTTTAGAAGTAACTGTAATTCTCTTCCGAAATCTCCCGCTTCTTTTGCGCTGTGTATAACAGGTTCTGTTACGAGCTCCATGAGAGGTACCCCTGCACGATTAAAATCAATCAAAGAAAAGTCACCCCTATCATGTTTAGAAGTTGCCGTGTCCTCTTCGAGGTGAACACGAGTAATTTTTACCCCATTTAACTCACCACCTGAAACTATTGGGTGTTTGTATTGAGAGATTTGATATGATTTTGGAATATCTGGGTAGAAGTAATTTTTACGGTCAAACTCGGTAAAATCTGTGATATTAGCATTTAAGGCTAAGCCAACCTTAATTACACTTTTAACAGCTTCTTTGTTTATAACAGGCAAAGTTCCTGGGTGAGCCATACATACGGGGCAAATATTTGTGTTTGGAATTTTTTCATCTGGGTCATTTTTGCAACCACAAAACATCTTTGAATTGGTTTTTAGTTCAGCATGTATTTCAAGCCCTATGGTAGTATAATATTCCTTTGACATATAAAGAGTATAACAGAAAACATAGCTTTTGAGAAATAAAAAAGCAGGAGAGATATTTTTTATTTTTTATTTTTTATTTTTTATGCTATAATCCACTTCGTAGTTTGGATTTGCCCGAGTGGCGGAATAGGTATACGCGCACGACTTAAAATCGTGTCTCGCAAGGGATGTGGGTTCGATTCCCACCTCGGGCACCATAAAAAAAGGAGTTCATCTCCTTTTTTTATGGTGCCCGAGAGAAAGCAAACTGCTTTGCTTTCGTGTGGAAATCGAAAGACTTTTCCGTATGAGCGAAGCGAGGTGGAAAAGTACCTGCCGATGTAATCGGCGATAAGCGAAGTGTTCCCACCTCGGGCACCGAAATAAAAAACTGAGCAAAGCTCAGTTTTTTGTAATTCTACTCCTCTTCTTGTTCTGTTATTGTTCTGAGTCCACTCTTAAGATTTTTTGTGTCCAACAAATCATCAGCCTTTTCATCCACAGATTTTTGAATTTGATTCAAACCTTGGCTAGCGAGATCTTTAACCAAATCTCCAGTTTTAGATTTAAAAGGATCAACAATATATTTTTTCCAAAAGTCCTGAATTTTTTCTGTTACATAGTTAATGTTTTTTTGAAACTGTTCAGACTCTATTTTGTCTTTTATGTCGACTTTAAATAATATAAGACCGAGAATGATAATGATGACCAACCCACCTAAACGTATTTGTATCCTAGGTTTTTTTGATTCATTTTCCATATATTATATTCTACCATTTTAATAAAAATAATCTACTTTTTTAACATAGTTGAAGTTGTCTTTGGTAAATAAAGCATAGGATCTAGATAGGATGTACTGGCAGCTATAGGCATGATAAAAGTTTTACCACTACAACTAAGGCTAGGAACTTTATCTACTTTTACCCCATCTGAAGCATAAACAGTAACGTGGAGATGTGGGCCCGTGGTGTGTCCTGTATTACCAGATAAGGCCACTAAATCCCCAGTTTTAACCCTATCACCAGATTTTGCATAAATAACAGACAAATGCCCATAAGTGCTAGATAATCCATTATCATATTTAATAAAAACCCACTTACCAAAAGAAGCACCCTTGCAATATATATCTGTATCTCCTGTCCCCACAACCGTGCCATTCCCCAGGGCGTATGTTTCGGTTCCGATAGGAGCTCTAAAATCTACTCCACTGTGTGTTCCAGAACGATATAATCTACCTGAATCAGAGGTATATCCAAAAAGTTGAGTTATGAATATATTTTTAAGAGGCCAAGAGAAAACCACAGTACCTGGTTTTGGTAATTTTTTAGGATTCAAAATAAACTGTAGTTGGTCTTCGTAACTAGCGAGATCCTTTTCAAAAGCGTCCCTCTTCTTTATTTGTTCTGCTAATAATTTTTGGTAGTTACTTTCTTTGTTTTGAGTTTCCTTTAGAAGATTATTTTTTTCTTGTTGATTAGAAGCTATTACTTTTTCTTGCTCAGATAAATTTCTTTTAAGGTTATTTAAATTTTGTTGCTCCAACTCTTTTTCAGTTTTTGAGGCTAGGAGTTTCTCTTTTTTGTCCAGAATTTCATATATTCTATTTTTAACCTCTTGGTTTAAAGATAGGATGTCGTTATATTCCCTACTAAAATCTGATAATTTTTCACCTGATAAAAGTTTTTCTACTAAAAGAGTGTTGTCACTTTGATGCAAGCTTCTTACAGAATTAGCCAAAGCCTCTCTCGATATTATTAAAGACTTTTCTTTTGCTCCAATATCGCTAGTAATATCCTTAATTATCAAACCTGTCGCATTAATTTTTTTTTGAATTGATTCCCTTTCCTTTACTAACTGGTTTCTTTTTAGGGTTAGCTCCTTGATTGCATTAGATAAACTTTTCTTTTCTTCACTAGTCTTTGCTATTTGATTTGATAGATTAGCAATTTCTTTTTCTATTTTAGCAATTTGTTCGTTAGTTTGTTTTATTTGTTCTTTTACTTCTGAAGCAGTCAAGGCTATAGAAACACTTGGCCCCAAGCTTAAAATAGTAATTATAAAAATAAAATATATAACAAACTTTCGCATTATTTTTTTAACAAGCTAATAGATATATTGAGTCGGTTTATAGTTTCTTCTTTACCTAAAATTTCAGATAAGCAAAAAGGATCTGGTGATTTATCCATTCCAGAAAGTGAGTATCTTAAAGGCCAAAGAATATCGCCTCTACCTACTTCTTCAGCATAAGGCCAAATTGTTTCTTTTACCTTTTCCTTATTGAACTCACTACTATTTATGGTCTGTAAAATTTCTATTACTTTTTCTAGATATTGAGCTAGTGTGGTATATTTATCACCTTCTATTTTACTTGATTTAAAGAATAATGAATCTCTCTCATAATCAGGTCTAACAAAATAATAATCAAGGTCTTTGTTCTCGGACATTATATTCATATCTATTCCCTTTTTAATTCTCTCCATTATTATAGGGGTTATTTTTCTTACGATTTCTTCATTGTAACCTGCTAAATTTTTTATTCTTTCAGGGATAAAAGAAATTACATAATTTTGTTGTTCTTTATCACTCATTTTTTTCAAGTGTTCGTGGTTGATCCAATCTAATTTTTCTTCATTAAACATACCTCCGCTTATTTGAATTTGTTTAACGTCAAAAGCAGAAATAATCTCTTCTTTGGTCATTATTTCTCTATTATCTCCAGGGTTCCAGCCAATAAAAGCCAAGAAGTTAAGCATAGCTTCTGGAAGATATCCATCTTTTGAATATTCTAAAAAGTCTTTTGCGCCATCCCTTTTTCCCAATTTTTTCTTTCCATCTTTTCCTAAGATTGGTGGCAAGGTGACGAATTCTGGCCTCTCTATTCCTAGGGCTTCGTATAAAGCCAAGAATTTGGGAGTAGAGGCGATAAACTCATCTGCTCTCATTATGTGAGTTATACCCATTTCGTAATCATCTATGATATGAGCAAAGTTGTAAGTAGGATATCCATCACTTTTAATTAGGATAAAATCATCCAAAGCTTCTGCTCCTGCTTTTAAATTACCACGGGTTACATCATTCCATTCGCTATTTTTTATATTTGTAATTTTAAGTCTTAAAGGTTTTGTTCCATCCCAAACTGGAGGATTTTCTGGTCTGTGATTTCTATACAAAAATGGTTTCTTTTCTTCTTCAGATTTTTTTCTAAAAGACTCAAGTTCTTCTTCTGTGTATGGGTCAGCATAAGCTAAACCTTTTGCAACTAATTGGTCGGCGTATTTTTTGTATATGTCTAATCTTTTCGATTGGATGTATGATCCCACTGGGCCTTCTTTGTCGGGACCGTAATCCCAATCTAACCCAACCCACTTAAGTGATTTTATTATATGATCTATTGACCCCGAGACTTCTCTTTCTTTGTCTGTATCTTCTATACGAAGTATAAATTTACCATTATTTTTTCTAGCCCAAAGCCAAGCGTAAATTGCAGTTCTTACTCCACCTATATGTAAAAATCCTGTTGGAGAAGGAGCAAAACGGGTAACTATTTCTTTTTTATTTTTTTCTTCCATATAAAAATTATTCTTCATGACTTAATCCGATTTCAATAGCAGATTTGGCTATCTTTTCGGCAGCATCGTGATTAGCAAAAGACAGTGCATTCTGGCTCATCCTATTTAATCTTTCTTTGTCAGAAAGGATTCTATCGATTTCTGCCATTAAAACATTGGCTGTTAAATTAGATTCTTCGATTACTTGGCAACCACCAGATCTCGCATAGTTGTAAGCATTCTTTCTTTGATGATCTCCGTTTGAATTAGTTATAGGGATTATAATAGAAGGAATACCCCATGAGGCTATTTCAAAAATGCCAGAACCAGCTCTTGAAATAACTAAATTTGAACAACCGGCAGCCATTCTGATATCTAAATTATTAAGAAGGGCAAGAGCTTTATACCTCGAAGAGTTTGAATCGTTTTCTAATAAAAATTTTGCTCTCGTTGTAACATCTTCAAAATTTTTTTCCCCAGTTTGATGAATGACTTGATATTTAGTTAACAGTTTAGGCAAAATATCAACAATGATATTATTTATCTTTTCCGAACCTTGAGATCCTCCTAAGATTAAAATTGTTGGCACTTGTTCATCTAGTTTATAGTAACTATGTGCCCCATTAGGATCTCCTCTTAAAATACTTTTTCTTATTGGTTGTCCGGTAAGAGCGGTTTTTTCTTTAGGTAGATAATCTGCTGCTTCAGGCCATGACACTGCAACTTTTTTTGCGAACTTTGCAGTCCAGACATTTAGCCTTCCTGGAAAAGAATCAGACTCATGAACTATAACTGGAATCCCTAATAATTTAGCAGCAAAAACTGCGGGAAAGGCGGCATACCCTCCTTTCGATATAACAACATCGGGGAAAATAAAATACATGACTATGATTCCTAAAAATGCGCCCATCGCTGTCTTAAAGATATCAAAGAAGTTTCTAATAGAAAAATAAATTCTCATTTTTCCTGCAGGCACTTGAACAAAATTAATCTTATTTTCAAAAAGCATTCTTTTGTCATACGGTTTATCAGACATATAGTAAAGTTTAAGGTCTATAACCTTTTCTTTTTCGGCTTGCTCTATTAGTTTTTCGGCTATGGCTATAAGTGGATAAAAATGACCTCCTGTCCCCCCTCCTGTAAGTAAGATTTTCATTCCTTTATAAGCGGTGCAAGGTTATTTTTTATAATTAGCCCTGCGCGCAAAATTAACTTTATAATATATAAATTATTTTAATTTTTGTTCAAATTAAAAACTTCCACTCCTGCATTATAACCTTTTTTGGTTATTTTTTCTAGGATAAAAAACAATATAATTTTTTAATAATAAAAACCACCCTATAAGGTGGCTTTTAATATATCTTACTTTTTGAGAGAACTTACTTTCTTTCAAAAGTGTATTGTGCGTATGTGTAAGTTTTGTCTGATCCAATCACTGGTGGAGCCTTATAAACTAGACGAGTCGCAGAAAGCTCGACTATCGTATAGTTCGTAGATGAGACCCGTAGGGTATTTTGAGACATAATACTCCAGTCTGCGTAGAAAAATCTAACACCTTCCTGAGTTAGCACTTCAGTGTAACTAGTCTTAGGGTAATTAAAGTAGAAGAACATATTTCTATTTTTTTCTTCTTGGGTAAGAGGAAAAGTAAAATAGAATGTTCCATTTTCTCTATATATGTCCATTGATACATATTTCCACGGAGAAGGATAAAAATTTGTAGAGATTATAAGATTATTTGTCTCCACAAATATGACTTCAACTCTAACATTACTAGTCACATTTTTTATAGTGTATGACACCTCACTCGAAGAAGGCTGGATCTCCACAGCTACATTATTCACTTTTACAGAGTATAAAGAATACCCTGCTTCAGGAATAAATTTCACTGTGATATCACTTCCCAGAGAAATGTTTGCCACCTTGTCCGGATTTACCGACCCTTTACCACTTGTTGTGGAAGAGAGCGTATAGAACACAGGAGCCGGTCCCGGAGGAACCGGATTCTCCGGTTTTTCACATCCTGTAAACATAAGTGCTAGGATGGTCAAAACCATCGAGAATAATACAATCTTTCTCATGGCTATTGTTTTTAAATTACTTTCTTTTATCAAAGTATAGTATAAAAAATTCTTTTGTCAACAGAAGAATAATTTTCCTTGCTTACTTTTCTAATACTGTATAAGCAGTTGTGGTTTCCGGGTAGTAAAAATCTCCACTCCATTTTTCATAAACGTCACCATCTGAACTCCCACAAGTTCCTCCAGGATATGTACATTCAAAATGTTTTCCAGAAGCATTTTGAATTGTCCACTTAATCCTTATCGGAGTTCCTTTAGTTACTGTAATTTTACCATCCACTGACTCTTCACCCGTGTTTTCATTTCTAGCAGTTACTGTTACTGTCGCTTGAGAGGTAGGAATTTCAGGTATAATTACATTATAAGCTAGAGGAATATTTACCGCTATTTCTTGAAGACCATCCATATACGCATGTCCAGAAATAACAATATTACTGGAGTTAGTAGCCGCCGAAAGAAATGTATTCTCAGCGTAGAGTTCATCTCCTCCACATACAATTGATTCTCCAGAGAAGTCTAGCTTTTGCGTATCTAACTGGTTGGCAGTGGCGTAGAGAGGTATAGTAGAACAATGTCCAACCTTATCATAATAAACAGATGTGTTTAGTTTTATATCATCCCCATAAGAATAATCACTTTTGTCTAAGTTTGTGTTTAAAACTATTGTTCCATAAGTTGAGCTTGGGTCATAATAAGTATCTACTCTATCTGCTGTTATGTAGTACGTCTCCGCCTTAACCACTCCACCTGGAATAAATGAAATAGCTAGAGCGAATAGAATAGCAAGCATAGCTCCTTCAATGTGACCACTCTTTGGTTTGTCATCATGGTGATCATCTTTCTTCTTTAGATTCTTAAAGTAGATAACTAATCCTGCGATTACAAGAAGTACAAGGATGATAATAGCAATGATACCCATCTTACCCGAGAATAAATTAGTCTTTTCATTAGCTTCAAATATCAAAGCTTTTTGATCAAGTATCTTACCTGTAGCATCTAATAGAGAGATGGTTACTTCTGGATCATCACATGACTTACTAATAGTAACTGGTATCTCTATGAATCCCACTCCTGCCATTTGTGTATTTATTGGACTTTCTATACAAGATCTCTTATTTTTATTAACTATATCTGCTTGTAGAGAGATAGATGTTAGTTCCTCTTTATTCTTAGCTGATGAAGTCCAGAAGAATGCAATCTTGGCAGTTTCGTTTGCGTTGTATGAGTTCTTATCCAATGAGACGTTTTGAATTGTGGCACTGAGACCGGAGATGGTGTAAGACATCAATATGTAATTAGATTTAATTCCGTTTGTCTCAAAATAAACCTTAGTGATATAACTTTGAGGTACTACTACTTTAGGTAATGTAAGTTTAACTAACTTTTCTTCCAAAGGTCTAAGCAAAATGGGATTAACATCTCCACCTAGTTGAGAAACTTCTTCCCCATAAATTGTCCTATAGTGAGTTTCAAAATTAGGGTTAGTTGTTACCTCTTCGTTTAGGTTATTTTTTATGTAACAAGAAAGCACGATTTTGTCTTCCTTGGAAACTATATTCCCTCTTTCATCTTCTAGTTTGATACTTCCAGCTCTTTCTATTTCAGTTGAACAAGTTTCGCTCAAGATTTCTAGAGTCTCCATCTGTTTTGTAAAACTAACCGCCCCAAGATCTGCAATACCTAAAGGAAGACCACTATAATTACGAGCAGATATGAATACATTGTAGGTACCATCTAAATTAACTGGTGCGGTGTATTTAACAGTTTTAGAAATACTAGAATTGGCAGCTACACTTAGAACTTCAGGAAATACGTATTCATCTATAGTTTTTTGGACTTTGCTTTCTTTATCTACTACACGAATACCATACTTAACACCAGATTGTGCTCCTTGTTTATTGTTAATATTAAAAGAAATTTCCAAGGTGTTTCCTGTTTGGGATATTATTTTAGCGTCTTGTACGTTAATTTCAGCAAGTACGATTGTCTTGCCCTCTAGTTTTTTTTCTGTGGAGATTTTTTCTTCCGCCATTACCTTTATTGAAAAGGCAAATGAAAAAATTAGAACGATTGCTATTAAAGAGAACTTTGTTAATTTCATATTTTTAAAAATTAAAACTAATAATATAAACAATTATGAATTGATATAATTATACCACAAAATAATAATGCAACAAAAATTATTTACTGATATTTTTCTCTTCCAAAGTCTTACTCTTATATTGAGAAATATTTAAAATTACCCCAACTACCCCTAGAGACAGCAATAAGGCTGTTCCTCCGTGAGATATAAAGACGAGCGGGACTCCGGTTAATGGAAAAACCCCAATCGAAGAAGCTATATTCATATACGACTGTGCGGTTATGATAGTTACAAAACCAATAACAAGTAGTTTACTAAATGAATCCGGAGCGTTTTTGGTAGCTATTCTGTACCCACGTAAAATAAAAGCCAAATACAATAATATAATTAAAATACTACCGATGAAACCAATTTCTTCTCCTATTACAGCAAATATAGAATCACCCTGTGGTTCTGGTAAGTAGTTAAATTTTTGAATACTTTGACCTAGCCCACGTCCTGTTATTCCACCAGATCCTATGGCTATCAAGGATTGTTGAAGTTGGTAAGATTTTGTTTGGCTATTTTCTTGTGGGTTAATAAAAGTCTCTACTCTGTCTCTTAGGTATGGAGTAAAATAAACAAGTATAGAAAAACCAACAATAGCAATACCAAAAAAGATGGCTAGATGTTTAATTGGAGCACCGGATACAAAAAGCATAATAAGAGCTGTGGTGGTTATTAAAATTAAACTCTTGGTGTCAGGTTGTTTTAGTAAGATGGCCGCTATTGCCCCTATTAAAATTATTAAGGGTAATATTGAAAAAAGCGGGTTTTTTACTTTTGTTTTAGCCCATGATAACCAAGCTGAGAAATAAATAATAAATCCTATTTTTAAAAGCTCTACGGGTTGGAACGAATATCCAAAAACACTAATCCACCTGCTTGCCCCTTTAAATTTCAAACCAACACCTGGTACAAAAACTAAGAGTGTTGCAGCAATAGCTAAAATGAATAGAACCAAAGAATATTTTCTAATAATTTTGTACGGTATTTTATATCCAATGTATAAAGCGATAAGTCCTCCAATAAAACCTAAAACAAATTGGCTAAAAAGGACATTATTAAATTCAACTTCACTTTTAGCAAGTATCCCGAGAGATGCAGATGTGAAAGTTATGAGCCCTATAAAAACTAGAGCCATAACTATACCCAAGAAAGTTTTATCTATAGTTCCCTTTTTCATTAACTTATTATAGAAACGATTACACCTATAACAGAAGTTATAATGCTGATTATCCAATACCTCATGGTTACTTTATATTTTGGCCACCCCCTTGCTTCAAAATGATGGTGGAGAGGTGCAATTAGAAATACTCTTTTACCGTGTCTAAGTTTAACTGAAAGTATTTGTATAAACGCGGAAAGAGATGTGATGACAAGAGGAAAAGCAATAATAGGTAAAAGCAAAACGGTATTAGTTAAAAATGCAATGACAGAAATAGTAACTGTTAATCCAATCATTCCTGTTTCTCCCATATAAAATCTAGCCGGAGGAATATTGAACCAAAGAAAAGCTAGAATGGCACCAGTTACAACCCCACAAAAAGTTGCAATATCCAATTGATTGTTAAAATAAGCGATAAGGGTGTAAGCCATAAAAATAGTTCCTAACACTCCTCCAGACAATCCGTCTATCCCATCTATAATGCTTGTAGACCATAACGATAGCATAACCAACATAAAGAATGGTATAAAAAGGTAACCCAAACTAATGTACCCTACCCATGGTATATAAAGACTACTAACTCCTAGTTTTACGTAAAACCATAGTCCTATGATTAACCCGAGCAACAATATAACTGTTATTTTTAAATAACGAAGGACCATTGGATCCTTACTCCATTTACCCATTCCAAAAATTTGAAGAAAGTCATCTGCTAATCCTATGATTGAGGCCACTATCAAAGAAATAAATGGTAATAGCGTTTGGTTTCGGCTAATAAAATTTAATTTTTCAGTAAGTTCATTACCTAAAAAGTAATCAGCAACTAGAACTGCTGCAACTGTCAAAATAACAGATACCCAAATTATCATACCCCCTACTCTAGGAGTGGAGATTTCTGAGGCCACATCATGTATCTTAGAAAACTTATTATTTTCATCATTAATAATATTTTTATCTCTTGAAACTTTTTTCCACATTTTATATTTATAAAAGTAATGTGTGGCTAGTGGAGTTATAAAAATTCCAATAGTGAAAGCTGTAACTGCGGGTAAAAATATTTTTAATGCATTAATCATTGTTTTCTGTGGTATTGTTAATTTCTAATAATTGAGAACGGATTTCTTCATAGTTTGGTAAATCTTTAATAGATTTAATTCCAAGATAAGTTAAAGTGTCGAATGTTGGTTTATATAGGAATCTTCGGCTGTCTTTAGGGTCTATTATTTTTTCGATTAAACCTCTAACCAATAGATTTCTTAAAATAAAGCTAGAATTAACTCCTCTAATATAGTCAATCTCACTTCTAGTCACGCCGTCTTTGTATATGATAATAGAGAGCGTCTCTAGAGAAGATTTTGTTAACTCTTTAGTTATCTCGTCTTTTCTCATCTCTTCTAGGATAGGGCTAAGTTCTCCTCTGATACCTAGAATAACTCGATTATCTTTTCTCACTAATATCAAGCCCCTATTAGTAAGAGATTCATCCAAGCGCACAAGAGCTTCTTCTACTTCCGGTATCTCTACTTTAAAAATTTCAGCGATTTTCTTTATTTCAAGATCTTCTCCTTTATAAAAGAGCAGCCCTTCTATTTTTGATTCTAGATTCATATTTAAATAATCTCACTTAATTTGTTACTAATTCTTCATTGACCTTATTGTTTTGATTGATTTCAATTTCTCCAAAAGAAGAGTTCTGTATTACTCCGATAACTCCTTCTCTGACTAATTCTAGCATAGCCAAGAAAGAAATTATAACTTCAGATCTGGCTTCTTCTACGGGTTTAGAACCATCACCCTTTGTTAAATCTCGAAAAGAGAGTTTTACTGCAGTTTTAATTCTCTCTGTTATATTGTTTATCACTTCTTCGATATTAATGACCTTCTTTACTTCAATCTCTGGTAGACTAATCTCCTTTTTGGGAGCATTAATTATTGCATTTTTAACGGAAGCCAACATATTTTCTGGTGTGATTAATGGATCAGGAGAAAAAATAGGATCACTCCATATTCTTTCAACTGGCATAAAAATAATATCCTTTGCAAAAATTTTATTAACTTCTATTCCTGCAGACTTAAAAATTTGGTAAATTTTTAGTCTTTTTTCTAAATCAGTGATATCTTCTTTCTCGTCTTCTGTTAGTGACAAGTTTGGCAAGAGAGATTTTGATTTAATTAAAATCAAGGTCGAAGCGATAAGAACAAAATAAGAAACATCCTCTATGTGTTTTTCGTTTGGAATTTCATTCAGAGACTTTAAATAAGAGATGTAATCGTTGGTTACGTCTGCAAGTGATAACTCGTTAATAAAAAATTTCTTATTTTCTATTAACGAAAGGAGCAAATCGAGTGGCCCCTCGAATGCTCCTGCTCGGACACTATATGGAGATATAATATCCTCTGTGGTCATATTATTTTTTCGGCTTGATTATTTCTATACTTAATTCTTTTAGTTGTTTTGCTGATACTTCTGAAGGAGATTCCATCATTAAGTCTTTTGCTTCTCCTGTTTTAGGAAATGTAATAACCTCTCTTATGTTTGGTTCGTTTTCTAATAGCATTAGTACTCGGTCAAACCCCCAAGCAATTCCTCCATGTGGAGGTGTTCCTGATCCCAATGCTCCAAGCATGTGTCCAAAGTTGTGATTGATATCATCTTCTTTGTGTCCAATTATTTCCAAAACTTTCTTAAGCATGTCTGGCTCATGAGCTCTAATACTTCCTCCTCCTATTTCAAAACCATTTAGGATAATATCGTATTGAGTAGTTAAAATTTCTCCTATGTTTTTACCTTCCATTAGCCAACCCTTGTGTTCTTTAACTGGTCCTGAGAAAGGATTGTGTGTAAATGTCCATTCACCTTCTGTGTTTGGATTATCTGATTTGTCTGTTCTTTCAAAAAATGGAAAGTCTATCACCCAACAAAAAGCCAAAAGGTCTGGATCCTCTTTGTTTTCTCTTATATCAGGTCTATCATTACCGTATTTTTCCATTGCATCCTTATAGGTAATTTTTGGGAAAGGAATTTGTTGTATTTTTTTATGAGGATACAATTCTTTCACCATTGCTATAAGTAATCTTTCATTTACATCCATAACATCCTCTCTGTCTACGAAACTCATTTCCATATCCAACTGAGTAAATTCTGGCTGTCTATCACCTCTTGAATCTTCATCTCTCATACATCTTGCTAGTTGGAAATATCTTTCCATTCCAGCAGACATAAGCAGTTGTTTGTATTGTTGAGGAGATTGAGGTAGAGCGTAAAATGTTCCTTTGTAAACCCTTGAAGGAACGATGAAATCTCGAGCACCTTCTGGTGTTGATTTTGTTAAAATAGGAGTTTCTATCTCAATGAAATTTTCTTTATCCAAGAAATCTCTGACAAACTTAGCCATTTTGTGTCTATTCCTTATATTCTTTTGCAAACGAGGTCTTCTTAGATCTATATAACGATATTGAAGTCTACGATCTTCTCCAATTTCTCGTCCATCTGTCGTAACATCAAATTGAGGAGTTATGGCCTTATTTAGAACTTCGATATTGGTGATTTCAAGTTCAATATCTCCATTAAGAACTTCTTCTTTTATATTTTTATCAGGTCTCTTATTAACTAGTCCTGTAATCTTTAAAACCCATTCATTACGAACCTCCTTTACTTTTTCCATTGCTTCTGTGTGATTTGGTAAGACCACGCACTGTACCTTACCAGTCATGTCTCGCAAGTCCATAAAGACCAACTTACCCTGATCTCTTCGAACATCAACCCACCCAGCAATAACAACTTCTTGACCAACAAAACTACTTAAATCTTTTATGTATTTTCTTTCTTTCATATCTTTTAAAATTATAATAATTATTTGTTAACAATTTTATCAAGTTTACCTGCTGGGTAACCAATCAGATATACAAGACTAGCGACTATCCAATAAAACGGAGCAAATGCATACCATATCACTACATCATCTTTTTCCATTCCCAGATACCATTTTTTTAATTTCTTGAATCCATTTTTAAGTGGGACGTTGATGAAGTTTAAGATAAACAACACTAGAGAGTATAAAGCATTTTTCATATTTGTTAAAAATAAGCTATTTTTATTTTTTCTCTGACCTCTTCCATTGTACTTCGCGCATATTTTCTCGCCTTCTCTGTTCCCTCCTCTAATATTTTCATGATCTTGTCTGGCTCTTTTGCCAGCTCCTCTCTTCTTTGTCTTATCGGACCAATGACACTTTCCATGACTTCTATCAATCTTTTTTTAATCACGACGTCTCCTAGCCCACCTGCTTCGTATTGCTTCTTCAGTTTCTTCACCTCATCTTTCTCGAGATCAAATATTTCTAAATATTTAAAGACAACATTATTTTTGGTATCTCCTGGATCATTTACATGAATGTGATTTGGATCTGTATACATTGACATAACTTTTTTTGATATTTCTTGGTATGTATCTGAGAGATATATAGCATTATCAAGTGACTTCCCCATCTTGGCATTACCATCTATTCCCATCAATCTTGGAGTATCACCGACAAGATTTTTTATTTTATCAAAAGTTTTGCCATATAGACGATTGAAATCAATAACAATTTCATTTGCTTGTTCAAGCACTGGCAACTGATCTTCCCCGACGGGAATTAAATTACCTCGAAAGGCCAAAATGTCGGCTGCTTGAGAGATCGGATAAGTAAGGAATCCTACAGGCACATTTTCTCCGAAACCTTTTTGCTTCATTTCGTCTTTGACCGTAGGATTTCTTTTTAATCTAGCTAATGTTACAAGATTCATAAACAATACAGTTAATTCAGCTATTTCAGGGACTTTGGATTGGATGAACATGACAGTCTTGTCTGGATCAATTCCACAAGCTAAATTATCCAATGCAACTTCAAGCACGTTTTTCCTAACTTTTTCTGGATTATCGGCATTATCTGTAAGAGCTTGAATATCTGCTATTTCATAGAAGAACAAGTCTGCATCTTTTTGTATTTTTATCCTATTTTGTATAGAACCAACAAAATGCCCAATATGCAATCTGCCCGTTGGACGATCTCCTGTAAGTGCTATTGTGCGTTCTTTTTCCATAATCTATATAATACCAAAAATAAATAAGTTTTGCACATTTTAATAACATATTTATCCAAAAAATGGATTTTTGGGTTTCGGGGTGTTGTGTTACAATAATTCTTATGACACAGAAATCACCATCACAAATAAAAATACCTCCTCAAAATATAGAGGCAGAAAAAGCTATACTAGGGTCTATCATGCTCCGTCCAGGGGCTATTCATGAAGTAACAGATATTATTACCGCTGATTCTTTTTACACTTCTAAGCACTCTCAGATTTTTAAAGTAATGCTTGAACTTTCTGCCAAAGGAGAACCGATTGATTTGTTGTCAGTTTCTCACAAACTAGAAGAAAAGAAAATTCTTGATAGTGTTGGAGGAAGTAGCTATCTTGGAGAGTTAACAAACTCTGTTCCCGCTTCTACTAATATAAAATATTATGCTGATATTGTTTTAAAAAAATATGTACTAAGGAGAATAATTGAAGCCGGAGATTTTATCACAGAACTCGGTTTTCAAGATGATGCAGAAAATGTTTTTGAAGTTTTAGATCAAGCTGAAAAGAAGATGATGAATATCAATACTGGTGGTAATAGTGCAACTTTCCATTCTCTTAAGGATAGTTTGCCTGAAGCCTGGGAAAGATTAGAAAAACTTCATGAAAATAAAGGAGAAATTAGAGGTATACCAACAGGATTTAAAGATTTGGATGGTTATTTATCTGGTTTACAAAGATCTGACCTAATAATTTTGGCAGCTAGACCTTCTGTCGGTAAGACTACTTTGGCTCTTGATATCGCAAGACAAACTGCTTTGAGACACAACGCCTCTGTTGCGGTTTTCTCTTTGGAAATGAGTACACAACAATTAGTCGATAGGATGTTGGCTGCAGAGTCCAGAGTTAATGCTTGGCATTTGAGAACCGGAAATCTTTCTACAGAATCAGAATTTTCTAAAATTAGAGACTCTTTGGATAGATTATCTAAAGCAAAAATATTCGTAGATGATATGGCTGGTAACTCAATAATTAGAATGAGGTCTGTGTGTCGAAGAGTTAAGGCAGAACATGGATTGGATTTAATAGTAGTTGACTATTTACAGTTGATGTCTACTTCTAAAAATTATGACAATATGGTCAATCAAGTCACAGAAATATCTCGATCGCTCAAAGCTCTTGCTAAGGAATTTAATGTCCCAGTTCTAGCCCTTTCTCAACTTTCCCGTGCTGTTGAATCGAGAGGTGGTAAACCAAAACTTTCGGACCTCCGAGATTCTGGTTCTATAGAACAAGATGCCGATGTCGTAATGTTTATACATCGAGAAGATAAAGGAAAAGATGAAAGTGAGAAAACAAATATAGCAGAAATCCTTATTGAAAAGCATAGAAATGGGCCTGTTGGTAAGGTAGATTTATATTTTGATGAAAAGTTCTCTACTTTTACTTCAATAGACAAAACAGATAGTGTTGATCGTATTAGCAATCAAATAAAAGAAACAGAGATAGAAGGTTTCTAAAACGGGGGGATGGAAGACTCAATAGAAAAATTAGCAAAATACTTTAAAGAATTTCCAGGCATAGGAGAAAGACAAGCCAAGCGTTTTGTTTATTTCTTATTACACAAAAATCCTAGTTATGTATCTGAGCTTGGACACAACATTTTAAATTTAAAGAATAATATTCATCAATGTCCATCCTGTTTTTTGTTTTTTCAATCCCCTGTTGAAGATCTGTGCGAAAATTGTAAAAATCCAAAAACAGACAAAAGTTCTCTTTTGGTCGTTGAAAAAGACTCAGATTATGAAAATATAAAAAGAAGTAAAAGTTATAGCGGTTTTTATTTTATACTTGGTGGGCTAGCTCCTATAATCAATAAAGAGGTTTTAAGCTTTTTGAGAGTAAAAGAATTGTTAAACGTCGTAGAATCTCGAGCGAAGCAAGGAGATCTCAAGGAAATAATTTTGGCGCTCTCTATAAATCCACAAGGAGAACACACAGATCTTTTCTTGAGAGAAAAGTTATCACCCATCATCCAAAAATATAATATCAAAATTGTTTCTCTTGGCCGAGGATTATCGACAGGTACAGAACTAGAATATTCAGACAGCGAAACCATCAAGAATGCTCTAAAAAATAGACAATAAACCCCCTTATCATAAAAACTGATAAGGGGTTTTTAGGTCGAGCTAAGAAATAATCCAAACAAATATGCTTATGAATTTTTCATAAACATTAATTTGACCTCGAATATACTCTTGTCTCATAGATCCAATTACTCCACTAGAGCAGTTGTTTACTTCATCTTATAGAGAGGAAAACTCTTTTATTACCTCATCATCTAACTTTGCCAAGATTTCTTTTTTATTTTTCATGTCAGCACGTTTTTTACAATCGTATTACTCATAAAGCTAAAAGTCAATAAAATCCGCTTTAAGCGGATTTTATTGACTTTTATTTGATTGATGAGATTTTAACTTCTACAAAAGGTTGTCTGTGTCCATTCTTCTTGTGATAACGACTCTTCTGCTTGTATTTAACTACTGTTACTGTCTTTCCTTTTCCTGTTCTCTGAAATAGTGATTCTACTTTTGCTCCATCTATATAGGGGGCACCAATAGTAGTATCTTTACCGTTATCTACCAATAAGACTTTGTCAAAAACGATCTTATCTCCAGTCTTAAACTCTCCTTCTAATTTTTCTACTTTTATAATATCTCCTACTGAGACTTTGTATTGCTTTCCGCCAGTAAAAATAACAGCAAATTCCTTGCTTTCTAGATCGGTCTTTTTTGTTTTAGTTGATTGAGCCATAATTTTAACTCCTAGGGCTTTAAAACCTAGGTAAAGCTATAATACACAAAAATTTTGAAAAAAGCAAGCTAGAATGTATAATAACCTCATGATATCAAAGTATAAGAATAATGGGCTTGTTTGGATAGACTTAACCTCACCTCAAAAAGAAGAGGTCGTTTATGTTTTAGATGAGTATCAAATACCCGAAAACATAAGGCAGGAAATTTCTAATCCATCAAAAGAACAAAGCACTTTTATAGAAAATGACACCTTATACTCAATAGTTAGGCTTCCTCATCCAGATTTAAAAGAAGATGAAAACAAAGTTATTTTTATTAAAAATCAGAATTTTGTAATCACTATTCACGATCAACCAATTAATTCCATAGAACAATTTTCTAGTGAATTAGAATTAGATATGCTTATAGAATCAGAATCTAAGATACGGAATCAAGAACTATTGTTTGCTAACCTAATAAGAAAAATGTTAACAGGGTTGCATGATAAGATATTATCTAAAGACATGAGCCTAAACTCCCTAAAAAGAAAATTATCGAAATTACAAAAAAGATTTTGGGTTTCTATTTCTCTCAACCTTATTTTAATAATTTTATCAATACTTACAATTATTTTATGAGTTTAGTTTTATTTAACACCTTAAAAAGACAAAAAGAAGAATTTATACCACTAAAAAATAATGAAGTTGGTATTTATTCATGCGGTCCTACTGTTTACAACAAAATCCATATTGGAAACTGGAGAGCTTTTGTCTTTTCTGATATGTTAAGGAGATATTTAGAATACAAAGGTTTTAATGTTAAACATATAATGAATGTTACCGACGTAGATGATAAGACTATCAAAACATCTCAATTAAAAAGCCAATCACTAAAAGATTTTACAGAGTATTACACTTCCCTATTTTTCAGTGAAAGAGATTTATTAAATATATTACCTGCTACAAAATACACCAAAGCCACTGGTTACATCAAAGAAATGCTAGAAATCATAGACGAATTATTAGATAAAGGTTTTGCCTACAAGGCAAAAGATGGTTCCATCTACTTTAACATTCGTAAATTTAGTGATTATGGCAAGCTTTCTAATTTCAATCTCTCTGATTTAAAGAAAAATGCAGATAACCGTTTGAGTAAAGACGAATATGAAAAAGAAAATGCCGAAGACTTTGCCCTTTGGAAAAATTGGGTTCCTGAAGATGGTGAAGTTTTTTGGTTGCCTAGTGAGATTTTGGGAAAAGAAGTTGAAATAGAAAAAGGTAGACCTGGTTGGCATATAGAATGTTCCGCTATGAGTACGAGGAATCTTGGTAACACTTTTGATATACACACTGGTGGTATTGATTTAATTTTCCCTCATCATGAAAATGAAATTGCTCAATCCAAGTGTTCTGTCGGAGGTGATTTTGCCAAATACTTTGTTCACAATGAACACTTACTTGTTGACGGTCAAAAGATGAGCAAATCTCTAGGTAATTTTTACATACTAGAAGATTTAATTAAAATGGGTATAGATCCAATAGCCTTTAGAATGTGGTTATATAGTTCTAGCTATACAACTCGGGTTAATTTTACCGAAGAAGCTGTTCGTAGCACTCAAACAGCACTCATAAGACTTAGAGACTTCATTATATCTTTAGGTAGTGTTAAAGGAAAAATAAGTGAAGAATACAAAGATAAGTTTATAGAAGCTATGGATAACAACCTAGAAAGTCCAAAAGCCTTATCTGTTCTTTGGGATTTGGTAAAAGATAAAAATGTAAACAATGAAAATAAACTAGCAACGATTTTAGATTTTGATAAAGTTTTTGGTTTTGGTTTAGATAAAATAGAAGAAGGGAAAATTTCTAATGAAGTTATTAAGGTTGCTGAAGAACGAAAAATAGCCAGAGATAATAAAGATTGGGCGAAAAGTGATGAGTTAAGAAATAAAATAAAAGATCTTGGTTATGATATAAAAGATACAGAAAGCGGATACAAGATAAATAAAATCTAAAAAATAAAACCACTCATAACGGGTGGTTTTATTTTGATGGTTGAAATTAATTTGCTTCGGCTAGTTTTCTCTGCACTGATTCTTCGGCGTAAAGTTTTTGAATATCGGAAGCAGAAAGAGAGGATGTAAAGATGCGAACATTGTCTAAATTTCCTTGGTATTTATTATCATATCCTGAACCTATTTTAGTAAGATATTCTGTAGACCCTCCATAGTATCCTGAGTTTAAATCTTTATAACCTTCTTCCTTTCCATCTATAAAACAAGTTACTTTTTTATTTTCTCTATCGAAAGAAATGGCCACATGGTGCCACTTGTCATCGTTTACTGTTTTAGTAGTACAATTAGTCTCTACATAAGAAGAATCGTTGCCTATTAAAAAAATTAAACTTCCTCCGCCTATTCCAAATCGATATCCTAAAATATTTCCTGCGTTATATACTATGTATGCTTGCCCGGTTGAAACAATTGTTTTTATCCACATACTAATAGAAAAATTGCTATCCATTATTCCTAATATTTGATTTAGTTTAATATATGATCCAAATGGGAAATATAAAGATTTTTTTGAAGTAGATGTATCGTATGTTTCGTTTGACCAGCTGGGTGAACCTACAAACACACCGTTGTCATCACTAGATGAATTATATGCGATGTTTCCTGTTCCTTCTTCAAATTTCCACTCAGATATCAAGTAATTTCTAGCACTTACTAACTTATTAACTTCAAACATTTTAGCGGTGCTCATTCTTGATTTCTCTCTTGCGCTACTAAATGCTACAAAAGCTACGGAAGATAATATCCCTATAATCGCGATAACTACTAGTATTTCTACTAATGTATACCCCCTTTGTTTTTTGTTTTCAAAAAGATTAAAAATCATATTACTATTATAACATTTTCTTATAACAAATAAACCACTCTGTATTTCACAGAGTGGTTTATTTGTTATAATCCTTCTTCTTTTAGTTTTTCTACAAGTTCCCTTTCTTTTTTGGATAACTTTGTTGGAGTGATAATCTCCACTTTGACTATTAAGTCTCCTCGTCCTAACGCAGAAGGAACTCCCTTACCTCTAACCCTTAATAATTCATTGTGTTTGATACCTTCGGGAATCTTAATCTCTAAATCTTTACCGTCTAAGCTCTTGAATTTATGAGTAGTACCGAGCAACGAATCAGTTAATTTTATCTTTAATGTCATAGTAAGGTTTATCCCATCTTTTTTGAATAAACTATGGCTTTTGACTCTTAATCTTAGATATAAATCTCCAGGAATTCCATTCTGAATATATTCTCCACCTTGTGACATTTTTAGAACTTCACCATTTTCAACACCTGCAGGAATATCTATCTTGATATCTTCTTTTCTATTAACTACTCCATCTCCACGACATCGTCCGCATTTTTCTTCAGGAACTTGTCCACTACCGAAACATTTTTCACAAACTCTAGTTGTAGCAAATGATCCCAAGATAGATCTTTTTATCTCTTTTATTTGTCCATTACCACCACAATTCTTACATGTGTTCATTTTTGTTCCAGGTTTAGCCCCTGTCCCATTACATACATCACACTTAGACTGCTTTTCTATGATAATTGTTTTAGATACTCCAAAAATAGATTCCTCGAAAGACAGATCTATTGCCATTTCGATATTCTGTCCTCTTTTTTTTGACCTTCTGTTTGACATTCCACCTCCAAAAAATTCTCCAAAGATGTCTCCTAAATCACCCATATCAAAGCCTTGAGCATTTTGAAATCCAGAGAAATCAAATCCTCCAAAACCTTGCCCACCATACGCTCCACCACCCATATTTGGGCCAGCAGAACCATATTGATCATACATAGCCCTTTTCTTCTCGTCAGATAAGACTTGGTATGCTTCGTTTATTTCTTTGAACTTCTTGTCGTCACCACCATTTTTGTCAGGGTGGTATTTCATGGCAAGTTTATGGAAAGATTTTTTGATTTCTTCTTTTGTGGCGTTTTTATTTACTTCTAATGTTTCGTAATAATCTTTTGCCATTTTTAGTTGTTATTTTCTTTATTTTGATCTTCTTCTTTTACTTCTGCATCTTTTATATTGTCTTCTGGTTTACTTTCCTCTGTCTTGTTTTCAGTATTTTCTCCAGATGCTTTATTCATAGCTTCTCCAATTTTAGACATTTCTGAAGTTAGTTCTTCAATAGCTGTTTTTATTGCAACTATATCTTGTCCTTCTTTTGCAGTTTTAACTTTTGCTATCTTTTCTTCAATAGCTGTTTTTATTTCTGGACCAACTTTGTCGCCGTATTCTTTAAGAGATTTTTCTGCTGTGAATACCATCATATCTGCAGAATTTTTTTCATCAGCTAATTCTTTCTTTTTCTTGTCTTCTTCTGCGTGAGCTTCGGCTTCGTCTTTCATCTTCTTGATATCTTCATCTGACAAACCAGAGCTAGCCTCTATCCTTATTGATTGTTCTTTACCAGAAGCTTTATCTTTTGCCTTCACATTCAATATACCGTTAGCATCGACATCAAAAGAAACTTCAATTTGAGGAATTCCTCGAGGTGCTGGTGGAATACCATCCAAGATAAATCTACCGAGAGATTTATTATCTGTGGCCATTGGTCTTTCACCTTGAACGATATGAATTTCTACAGAAGTTTGATTATCGGCTGCAGTCGAAAATACTTGAGATTTAGAAGAAGGTATTGTGGTGTTTCTTTCAATTAGTTTAGTAGAAACTCCTCCTAGTGTTTCAATTCCTAGTGATAGTGGAATCACGTCTAGTAATAGAACATCTCGTACATCTCCTTGTAATACTCCCGCCTGAACGGCTGCACCCATTGCAACAACTTCATCTGGATTGATTGATCTATTTGGTTCTTTACCAAACAATTTTTTAACAGCTTCAACTATTGCTGGCATTCTTGTTTGTCCTCCTACAAGTATAACTTCATCAATGTCTTCTATCTTAAAAGGGGAAGCGGAGATTGCTCTCTTGGTTATTTCTATTGATTGATCAATATATTCTTGTGCTAAAGATTCAAGAGTTGCTCTGGTCATCTTCATTAACAAATGTTTTGGACCACTAGCGTCTGAAGTAATAAATGGAATGTTAATTTCTGATTCTAGCGTGGTTGAAAGTTCGTGTTTAGCTTTTTCTGCAGCTTCTTTTAGTCTCTGTAAGGCGAGCATGTCAGTAGTAACATCTATACCTGTTTCTTTTTTGTATTCATTAGCAATCCATTCAATAATTTTTTGGTCAATATCTTCACCTCCCAAATGAGAGTTTCCGTCTGTTGATTTTACTTCAATCACATCATCACCAACTTCTAGAACAGAAACGTCGAAAGTTCCACCTCCAAAGTCATAAACAACGATTTGTTCATTCTTTTTCTTGTTGAAACCATAAGCAAGAGCTGCAGCTGTTGGTTCATTGATAATTCTTTGTACTTCTAATCCAGCAATTTCTCCTGCGTCCTTAGTCGCTTTTCTTTGTGCGTCATTGAAATAAGCAGGAACAGTGATGACTGCACCAGTTATTTTTTCTCCTAACTTAGCTTCAACGTCTGATTTAATTTTTGCTAAAATTTTAGCAGAAATTTCTTCTGGTCTTTGCCATTGATCTCCGAGCTTAACCTCGACTCCACCATTTGCTCCTTTTTGTATCTTATATGGAGTCATCTTGTCATCTTTTTGAATTTCAGGATCATCGTATAAGTGTCCTACAAATCTTTTGATACCATATATGGTATTTTCAGGATTTGTTACTGCTTGTCTTTTTGCTAAAAGACCAACCATTCGATCGCCATTTTTGGCAACTGAAACTACTGATGGAGTAGTTCTAGCTCCTTCAATATTTTCTATTATTTTTGGCTGTCCACCTTCTATGATAGCTACCGCACTATTTGTAGTACCCAAATCTATACCTATTACTTTACTCATATTTTTTAAAATAAATTAAATTAATAATGTTTTTAATAAATAAAATTTTTGTAGATGGTTTTTTATTATCTACTCTGAAAGATTATACACCCCAATTATTTTTTTGACAAGTATTTTGCGACCACGAAAATCTTGTAAAATTCTATAAAAATGTTATATTATAAAAGTATGAATAAAAACACCCCTGTCCAAAAGGTTATACTCAAGATATTAGCTCGTAAAAACGTTGTTTGTTTTGAGGACTTAAAAAAAGACGTTCTAAATAGCCTTAAAACAGGCTACAACACTAAAACTAAGCCAGAATATGCTATTTCCCGGTCTATTAAAAATCTTTCAACTGCGGGGCTTATAGAGTGTTTCCAATCTGACAGACAACCATTTTTTAGGTTGTCAGAAGAAGGCCGTAAAAAGATAAATAACAATGCCATAGATGCCGATAATGCTATTATTTCTAAAAACTGGGATGGAAACTGGCGAGTTATAATTTTGGATTTACCAGAAGACAGAAAAAACGAAAGGGATGCCTTACGATATCTATTAAAAAAAGCAGGTTTTGTTTGTGTTAAAAATTCAGTTTGGATTTCTATTTATCCGTATGAAAATCTTTTTATAAATATAAAAAGAGACTTGGGTTTAACAACCGAAATGATAATTATCGTGACAGATAAAATTGATGATATTACAAATAATCATCTGTTAAATAATTTTTAGTCTTCAAACTCAAAAATAGAAACTTTGGCAGGGCGAATGGCCTTATCCCCTATTTTGTATCCAATTTGAAAGATTTCACTTACGTGATGATCTTTTTCTTTTTCCTTGGTTTTTGTTATTTTTATAGATTCATGGAACAGAGGGTTGAAAGGAATATTTACTTCCTCTATTCTTTCTACTCCAAAACTTTTTAGTCCGCTCAATAGTTGTTTGTATATTGAAATCATACCTGTTCTCCAGTTCTCATCTACTTTTTCCCAATTTATTTTATCTTGAAAAGCTAGTTCAAAACTATCTATGGCAGGAATTAGTTTCTCTGTCATTTTTTCTTTGGTTAAATTAGCAATATGAATCTTGGACAAATCTAATTCCTTTTGGAGATTAATATAATCTGCTTTAGCTCTTTGCCAACCAGTTAAGTATTCTTCCTTTTCTTTCTGTAATTTTTTAATATCTTCTCTTAATTTTTTAGTAACATCTTTGGTTGGAAGAGCTTCACCATCTTCTGTACTAGCCACAATATCAATATCTTCGAATGTGTTTTCAGCCATATTTTCTAACTCTTGACCAAGTTCTTTATTTAATTCTTCTTCAGTTTTGTTTGTTTCTTTTTTATCGTCATTCATATTCTAAGTATACAAAAAACCCAGATTTTTTCAAATCTGAGTTTTTTATCATTATCTTTTTGACCACTGTGGAGACTTTCGAGCTTTCTTTAATCCGAATTTCTTTCTTTCTACCTGTCGAGGATCTCTCTTTAACATCTTTGCTTTCTTTAGAGGAACGCGTAGTTCTTCATCAAAGACAACTAGGGATCTTGCGATACCGTGTCTTACAGCTTCTGCTTGAGCATGAATACCTCCGCCTCTTACAGTTGCTACAACTTCAAATTTTTCTGTTGGGGTTACTGTTTCAAATGCTCCGGTTACTATTTTTCTAAGTTCAGCTGTTTTAAAGTATTCAATTAAATCTTTATCATTAATTTTGTATGAATACTTAGAAGCTTTTGTTAGTTTAACAGAAGCAGAGGCAGTCTTTCTTCGTCCAACTGCTCGGTAGTACCCTTTTTCTTTTGTATTTGTTTTCTTTTCCATAATAATATTAATCTCTTATTGTTAATTTTTTCATTATAAGAGGTCTTAATTTGTTTGCTGGTAGCATTCCATATACAGCTAGAGTATACAATTCTTTCCAACCTTTCTTTTCTATGATGTTAGCGTTGGACTTGAATCTTAATCCTCCTGGAAAACCAGAATATTTTTCATGTAAAGTTGTAGTAAGTTTTTTCTCTGTAGTCTTTGTCTTGCTAGCATTTTCTATTACAACTGTAACATCTGCTACTTTGTTTGCTACATAATCAGGTAATTTCTTACCCATAAGAGCCTTGGCTGCTTCACTAGCTACTCTTCCAAGCGTCTTCCCTTCTGCGTTAATTGTGTACTTTGTTGTCATATTATATAAATTCAATTAATGCCATTTTACTTGCGTCTCCTTGTCGACGAGGAAGTTTAACTATTCTGGTATAACCACCACTTCTTCCTTTATACTTAGGAGCTATTTCGTCTATTAGTTTAGAAGCTTCACTTGTAAGATTGTACAAGCGAGAAATTACTATTCGTCTAGAAGCAACGGTTCCTAGGTTGGCCTTGGTTATTAATTTTTCTATTAAAGGACGAAGTTCTTTTGCTTTTGCTTCGGTTGTTTCAATTTTTCCATGAGCAATAAGAGAAAGAGCTAAACCCTTCATAAGAGCGTTCCTTTGATTTTTATTTCTTCCGAATTTTCTAACATTATTATGGTGTCTCATATTATTTCTGAACTTATTACTAATTATTTGAGGGTTATTCCATATTCACCAAGTACTCTTTTGATTTCTTGGATACCCTTATCGCCTATTCCATCTATTTCAAGCAAATCTTCTTTTTTCTTTCTAGCAATACCACCAACAGTTCTGATATTTGCTCCTGCTAAGGCATTTAGTGTTCTTGTAGAGAGATCTAGTGTATCAATTCTTGTTTTTAAAATGTCTGTAATCTCGCTCTCTTCTTTTTCTTTTTCATCTTCTCCGCCTTCAGCTTCAGTATCTCTATTTGAAGATACTTCTATTTTTGGTTTTCGAGCTTCTATTTGATGCCCAACAATGGCTTGGAATTGTTCAACCATTATTGTTATTGATTGTTCAAGGGCATCTTTAGGGGTTATAGTACCATCTGTTTCGATAGTAATTCTCAAACGATTGTGGTTAGTTTTATCTCCAACGCGCATGTCTTCTACATCATAAGAGACTCTTCTGATAGGAGTAAAAATAGCATCAACAGAAATAACACCAACTTCATTTTTATTCTTTTGGTGTATATCTTTAGGAATAAAACCAAGTCCTTTTTCAACTGTCATTTCTATAGATAGACTAGTTTTAGCTGTTATTTCAGCAATATATAAATCTTTATTTAAAACTTCAACTTGTCCTTGTACGCTAATATCCCCAGCTGTTACTTTCTTAGGGCCTTTTACGTCAAGTTTTATCACTTGAGGCTCGTCAGTATTTAGTCGGAATCTTATTTGCTTTAAGTGTAACAGAATGGTAACAACATCTTCCTTAACTCCATCAATGGTTGAGAATTCATGATCAACTCCATCTATTTTTAGAGAAGTTATTGCAGCTCCAGGCAAAGAAGATAAAATAATCCTTCTCAAGGAGTTACCTAGAGTGAATCCATATCCAGGATAAAGTCCATCTATTTCGTAAACACCCTTTGTTTCATCTTCTGAAACAATAGTGAATTTTGATGGTAATAATATATTTAAATCAGACATAGTTATATGATGCTAGAGAACAAAAAGTCCTCAAATTATTTATAAAAATTAACCATATGCTATTCTTATCGACTATAAAACTCGAGCACAGTGTTGAGATCAATAAAGCCCTCAGTGTTTTTTGGTTTACCTTGGATTTTACCTGTTAGGCTCTCAACATTAAATGTTAGCCAGTTAGGACAATTATAATCTTTTGTTTTGTTAGCCATATCACTAAACAAAACACTCTTTTTGCTACCTTCTCTTATGGATACAACATCACCAATCTTTACTTTGTGAGATGGAATAGTTGTTTTAACTCCATTTACAACAATGTGTCCATGGGAAACCATCTGACGTGCTAGTCTTCTTGAGTTAGTTAATCCAAATCTGTAAACTACGTTATCTAGTCTGTTTTCTAAACTATCATAAAGAGTATCAACTGCGGATGCACCTTTCTTCTCCACTGCTTCTTTTACGTAATTAGAAAATTGTTTTTCGCTCAATCCATACATGAAGCGAACTTTTTGTTTCTCGATAAATTGTTGAGCGTAACCAGAAAGAGGCTTAGGTCTTTTATTCTTAGCATTTTTAGCGTGGCGAGCTTCTGATTGTGCAAACTTAGCAGTTTGACATTTTTCAAAAACGCCAGCTCCTAATCTTCTTCCTATTTTATACTTTTTGACTGTTTTCATACTTTTTATACTCTTCTAGGTTTCTTAGGTTTAGGTCCATTGTGTGGAACAGGTGTCATGTCTTTAATGTCTGTAATTTCAATATCTAAAGCCATGAAAGCACGAATGGTAGGTTCACGACCGCTACCTACACCTTTAACGACAACGTTTACGTCTTTGATTCCTAAAGCTTTAGCTTTTTCTCCAACGATTGATCCAGCTTTAGAAGCAGCAAAAGGGGTTCCTTTTTTTGCACCCTTGAATCCAAGAGAACCTGCTGATGTCCAAAACAAAACATTACCTTCTTTATCAGACAAAACAACTTTAGTGTTATTGAAAGTAGCTTCTACGTTTAAAGTTCCAGAAACTATTTTTTTCTTAGGAGTTCTAGATGAAGCTTTTGGGGTATTTTCACTCACTACTGAATCATCTACTTTGTCTTCTTTTTTTGTTACAATTTTTATCTTTCCCATAGTTACTAAGTTAATAATAAGATTAAATTAAATTCTAAGTTTTTTCAGCCTTTCTTCTACCGCTTCCCATAGTTTTTCTTGCGTTACCTCGAACGGTTCTAGAATTTGTTTTAGTTCTTTGTCCCTTAGTTGGTAATTTGTGCATATGTCTCAACCCCCTATATGCTTTAACATCTTTCAATCTTTTTATATTAGCAGCAATTTCTCTTTTTAGAGTTCCCTCGATTGTAAGAGATTCTATTATCTTTCTGATTGCATTTTCTTCATCTACAGACAATGTATCTGCTTTTCTATCTTTATCAACTCCTGCATCTTTTAATATCTGTCTAGCTCTTGAAATACCGATACCATAAAGGCATGTTAGACCAACGTCAAGATGTTTATTATTCGGAATAGTTATACCTAGTATTCTCATATCTAAAATTATTGTTTTTGTTTATGTTTAGGGTTAGAACAAATAATACGAAGATGACCACTTCGTTTTACCATTTTACAGTCCTTACAAATTTTTTTTACTGCTGCTTTAATTTTCATAATTTATTTACAAAAAAATGACAACAAATACAAAGGTTTTTAACCCTCTATACTTGTTTGAACATACGACTTTTCATACTACACTATTTTTATAAAATAAGCAAGACCTTATTAGGTTCTTTTGACTATTCGTCCCTTGCCTCCGTACGGATCTATGAGAACATCAACCCTGTCCCCAACTAAAACCTTAATCCTATTCATTCTCATTCTACCTGATAAATAAGAAAGAACTGTTTTATCATCACCCAAACTGACCCTAAATAAGGTGTTTGGCAATGCTTCTATCACAGTTCCTGATACTATATTATTTTCGTCTTTTTTAATCATTTAGTTTTAGAAGTATAACAAAAATTACAAAACACGTCAAACTTATTGAATTTTTATATTTATTTTAGAAGGATTATTTGGAATATATTTATTCCAAGGCGGAAAAATCTTGACTAGAGCCTTATCAATACCCCTGTCTTGTCTAAAAATAGGTAGAACTTCATTTTTAGGAGTTCCAGATAATTTACTTTTCAAGGTTTCTTTGTCGGGATTCCAAACTACTTCGAGTGTCCCCGTTAAACTGAAATCAAAGTTCTCCATATCCTTAGAAATCTCTTGAGCATTTACAAAACTAAAATTAAGTTCTTTGATTCCATTTATAATAATTTCTTCCATCTCTTTTTCAGTAACGTCTGGCATCGAAACCCTCGTTATATTTTTAATCAAGGAATCCTCCTTTATCAATACAGCAGAAAGTATTCCTTCTATAGGAACTTTAGCTTCTGCGGTTTCTGATAAAATTCCACTGTCTATCTTGTAATTAAAGTTAATCGAACCAGGATACAATATATAACCAGAAGGCAAGAGAGCTTTTATCTTAGAAAATAGTTCATTTTTAAAAGATGATTCTGCTATTTGTTTCAATTTTACGACATCTTCTTCGCTGACATAATAGACCATTCCTTGCAATCCTCCTTTTAATTCCTGGTCTAATTTTCCGTAAATTTTACTATACTTAGTTGTTCCTTTAAAAGAATTTATAAAGAATTTCTCAGGTGCCCCATTATAGTTTTCTCCAGCCAAGAATGATGTGACACCAACCTTAACCTGCCCAGGTATTTTTTTCTGTTTATCTATTTTATAACCAGGAATTACTACTGAGCTGTCCAATCTGTATGTTTTACCTTCTTGATCACTTATATATGTCCCCTTCGATAATTTTTCTGGTTTAGTACTAAATTCATTGTATAGAATAATAGAACCTGTGGCCTTAGAAGAAACCTCTTTACTCTCTGTCAAAATATAATCTTTCTGTTTTTTCTCTGATTCTATCATTATCTCAAAATCAACAGAGTTCTTATCTAATTTTCTATTAGCCATAAAAACTTTTGACTTGTAATCAATAGTTTGATGCTTTGCAGTGATGGTTACATAAGCACTACTAAATAGAACTCCAAACCAATAAATTAGTCCAAGAATAAGAGATAGGAAAAATAGAATTTTTAAAAAACCACAAACTGGTTTTCGAGAATGTTCTCTGGGTGTAATGCTAATCCTTCTTCTGCTTCTAGGTGGCTTTGTCTTGGAAATGGAAACTCCTTCTTTTTTTACAGAATCAGGAATGGCAAAACCGACAGTTTCTTCTTTTAGAGTCTGTGCTTTGGGGGTTGTTTTTTGGATAGGAGATTTTTTAATTTTAATGTCCTCTATTAAAATCTTTTTCATTTTAATTTTTTAGATAAAGCAACGGCTTCTATCATTATAAAAGGATCATTACAACCTTCTTTTAAATCACACTTGTCTATCATTTCTTCGGTGTCTAAAATAATTGTTTCAAACTTTTTGCCAAGGGTGATGTTGTTAGAAAACTCGGTTTTTTTGAAAACTTCAAAAAACCACTTTCTCATATCATTATCAATTGTTAAAAACATAACACTTGGGAGATTATGGTATTTTGGAATTTTGGTTAAACATTTTTTAAGTTCTTCACTCCAGTATCTTTCGGCTGATTCAAAATGTTTTCTGAATTTTTCTTGATGATCTAATGTTAGGTTTTTTTGGTAATATAATTTAAAAAGTTCATAAGCATCTCTTTCTTCTATCTTTAATTCGGTTGCTATTTTTTTAAGCAATGTCTTTTTACCGAACGGAAAAGAGAATTTTTCAGCAAAAATTCCATTGTTAACTACACTTAAATCAGTGGTTTTTCCAGCAATATCTAAAATAAGGTGTGATCCGCACCCTGGATAATTATCTCTAATCATTAAGTAAGTTAGTATAGAAAATGCAGAAACAGAAACAGTTGAATTGTGAAATACATCGGTAAGGACTTCTTTTGCTTTATTTATAAAATCTTTATCAGCAAACGAGTACGACAAGCTTAGATCTAGGAATTGGCATTTTTCTCCAACTGGATTTTCCAAAGGTTTGTCATCTAGGCTCACTTCTGTAACTAATTTTTCGATGATTTCTTTTTCACTCAAATATCTTTCTTTTAGACTGTTAGAGATAACATATATTTCTTTTTTAAGTAATTCATCTAAAATCTTTTTTGTTACCTTAAAAGGAATCTTTTTGCTAAAGTTAATCTTCTTTGTTTCTGAATGACACCATGGAGTCGTAATGACACAGATTACTTCATCTAGTTTACCTATCTTTTTATTAAAAAGTTCAAGTGCTGTTCTCTTTAGTGTGTTAATAGCTTCTTTACCGAATTCTTTTTCACTGCCACCTTTTATATCTCTCATTTCCAGTCTAACAGAATCTAAAACCACAGGAATATCATCTTCTTTGTCCCATTTTAATAAGACACGACTACCACACACACTAGTAGAACCAACATCAAAAATGGCAATGATTCTATCTTTTTCTTTTTTAGTTTTGAAAAATATTCCCATACGGAGATATTATACTACATATTTAATAAAAATATTAATATCTTACTCGATATTTGCTTTTATTCTTCTTATACCTGAAGCTACGGCTTCTTCTTTTAAGATTTTAAAATGTCCTAGCGATGAGATGTCTTCTACGTGTGGTCCTCCACAAAATTCTTTAGAGTAGATTCTCCCATTTTCGTCTTGAGCAAAATAAACAGATACAACCTCTGGATATTTAGCTCCAAATTCCATTTCCGCTCCTATTTTAACTGCTTCTTCTAGCGGCATCTCCCTCCTTACCATTTTAAGATTCAAATTTATTTTTTCATTTACCCAATCTTCTACTTTTTGTTTTTCTTCTTCTGTAAGCTTTCTATCAAAATTAAAATCAAGACGTAGTCTCTCTTCGGTAATATTACTACCTTTTTGTTTGATATCTTGGCTTATTAGATTTTGCAAAGCTGCTAATAATAAATGATGGGCAGTGTGTAATTTTGTTGTTCTTTCACTGTGATTAGCTAACCCACCTTTGAACATTTGGGTACTTGATTCTCTTGAAAGATCTTGATGTTCTTTTAATTTTAAATCAAACTGATTTCTGTCTATAGTTAGACATTTTTCTTTTGCTATTTCTTCGGTAAGTTCTATAGGAAAACCGTATGTGGTAAATAAAATAAATGGATCTGTGCCTTTTTCAAATTCTTTCAATCCTTTTTCTAGTGTTTTACGGAATTTATTTTCTTCTTTTAATATCTCGTTTTTAATAAGATCTTTGTTGTTTTTAAGTTCAGTATAAAAATCACCATAATTATTACTAATCAAATCAGATATTTGAGTTAAATCTATATTGAGCTTAATTTGATCCTTAAATCTTATGACTCTTCTTAAAATCCTTCTTAAAACATAACCTCTACCACTATTGCTAGGCATAACTCCATCACCTATCATAAAGACAGCAGATCTCATGTGGTCTGAGATTATTCTTATCACTCGTTCATCTTTTATTTCTGAGTTTTCTTTTATTAAAGAAATAATATTTGTAAATAGATCTGTATCAAAAACAGTTTTACCGCTTTGTGAGACCATGCAAATTCTCTCTAATCCCATTCCAGTATCGACATTATGCTGTGCTAATTTACCAATAACAACTCCATCTTTCTTCTCATATTGCATGAAAACATTATTCCATATTTCAATCACCTTACCTTTATTATCAGCTTCTACAAACTCATCGTGCGATAAATTTCCAATTGGCTCTTCGTTCGTATCATAAAAAATTTCAGTATCAGGTCCACAAGGTCCATTGTCTCCGGCACTCCACCAATTATTTTTTGCTGGAAGATAGTAAATTCTATCTTTAGGCAAATATTTTTGCCATATAAGAGCTGCTTCTTCGTCTCTCGGAGCATTTTCATCGCCAGCAAAGACTGTCACATAAAGTCGATTTTTGTCTAAACCAAGTCCCTCATCTTTATTAGTTAAAAATTCAAAACTCCACTTGATAGCTTCTTCTTTGAAGTAATCTCCGAGAGACCAGTTACCTAGCATTTCAAAAAAGGTAAGATGTCGATTGTCCCCAACATCTTCAATATCTCCTGTTCTGACGCATTTTTGAACATCAGCAATTCTATTTCCCATTGGATGTTTTTGTCCTAATAGATAAGGGACAAGAGGTTGCATTCCAGCAGTGTTAAAAAGCACAGAAGGATCATTTTCTGGTATTAAAGAAGCAGAAGGTATTATTTTGTGGTTTCGGTTCTTGAAAAAATCAAGAAAACGATTTCTGATATCTATTGAATTCATAAAATTTTTAGTTAATATCAGGTTCTATAGAATTCTCTTGATATTTTTTAGATTTTTTAATAGCTGTTTCTACAAACCAAAGAGCGATAAAAATAAATAAAGTCAGAATAGTTGCGATGATTGCAAGTTTAAATAGACCAAAGCCGACGGCCATACCGATACCTGCTGATACCCAAAGACTAGTTGCTGTGGTTATACCTGTTTGTATAGTATCTCTCGAAAAAATAACACCAGTACCAATAAAACCAATACCGGTAATTATTTGAGAAGCTATTCTCAATGGGTCTACACTTCCAAAACTTGAATAATAATTAGCTATTGTTTGGGAAATTATTATAAAAAGAGCAGAACCCATAGATACAAGAGCAAATGTTCGCATCCCGGCTGTTTTCTTAGCCCAAACCCGTTCTACTCCAATAATAACACCTAGTATTAAAGCTACTGATAATTTAATAATCATATCTCCTGTGGCTACATTTAATATATTTTCCATACATAACTATTATATCAAATTTTTTAATCAGCGACACCACCCCCTAGGCAAATATCATTTTCATATAAAACCAACGACTGTCCTGCATCAATTTTTAATTCATTTTTAAAAGTAACAAGTGCATTATGGTCATCAACATTTTTAACGTAACAATCGACTAATTCTCCATGATATCTTATTTGTGCCTGGTATTTTTTCTTCTCGTCTGGTTTATATGATATCCAGTTAGTATTACTTATGTTTATCATAATCAGTCCTTTTTCTTTACCTGAAAAAACAGGAGATTTCTCAGACACTGTGATGGTATTTGCAGAAATGTTTTTAGATACAACATATAAAGGTTTAGAAGCCTTACACTCTTTTTTAATTGTAAAACCATGTCTTTCACCTATCGTAAAAAAGACAGCTCCATCGTGAGTTCCTATTGCTTCCCCTTTTTCATTTAAAATATCACCTTGCTTGGTTTGTATGTAGTGTTGCAGAAAAACTTTCATATCTAATGGACCCAAAAAACATACACCCTGACTATCTTTCTTTTCGGCGTTTGGTAACTTATACTTTTTAGCCAGAGTTCTTACTTCCTTCTTTTTTAAATCACCTAATGGAAATAAGGCATGTTCCAAATCTTCTTGTTTTAAAGTCCACAAAAAATAAACCTGATCTTTCCCTTCGTCTTTATTCTTTTTTAATAGATATTTATTATCTTTTATTTCCTTTTTTACATAATGTCCTGTTGCGATAAAATCTGCACCTTTTTGTTTGGCAAAATTCCAAAAGACTCCAAATTTAACCTCACGGTTACACATTACATCTGGATTTGGAGTTCTCCCGTTTTTGTACTCATCTATCATATAGTTCGCAACACCTTTCTCGTATTCTTTTTCAGCATTACACTCTAAAAAAGGAATTTCTAGATAAGCACAGACTCTCATCGCATCTCTCCTCTCATCTCGCCATGTACAATTAATAAAATCAGGAGCCCATGTTCGGATAAAAACACCAACTACGTTGTAACCCTGTTGTTTTAGTATCAAAGCGGCTACGGCACTATCTACACCACCGGAAACTCCGACAAAAACTGTTTTGTTTTTTACTTTTGTTTTTTTGACCATCTTGCAAATATACCACAAGGCAATAAAATATCACTATTTTTCTGTTTAATAACTATTTCTCCTCCTTCAATTAACCCATCTTTACCAGAAAAGATTTTTTGTAAATTATTTTGATAAACGATATTGGAATACCCAGCTGTATAACCATTAATTAGGAAAAAGATGGGGTTGTCTGATAATAATTGTTTACATAAGTCTAATAATTCTAAAAACCCTTCTTCTATTTTCCATAATTCATCTTTTGGCCCATGTCCAAAAGATGGAGGGTCCATAATTATAGCATCGTATCTATTCCCTCTTTTAATTTCTCTTTTAAGAAACAATATAGCATCGTCTATGATCCAACGTATTTTTGAATTTTCTAAACCAGATAACTTCGCATTTTCTCGAGCCCATGCAACTGAATTTTTAGAAGCGTCTACGTGACAAACAGAAGCTCCAGCTCTAGCACACACCATAGAGGCACCTCCAGTGTAAGCAAAAAGGTTTAATACATTTATCTCGTTACGATTTTTCTTCTCTTTTTTTATTATTTCTTCCATCCAAGACCAATTAACAACCTGTTCTGGAAATAGTCCGACATGTTTAAATGAAGTGGGTCTTAAGCTAAATATCAAATCAAAATATTTGATATTCCAATTTTTAGGAGAACCTTGTTTTATCTTCCAAGTACCAGTTTTACCGCTTCTTTCATAATAAAAATCAGAATTTATCCAATCCTTTGTTTCTAAACTCTTTGTCCAAAGACTTTCTTTATCTGGTCTTGCTAATAAAAATTTTCCAAATCTTTCTAATTTCTCTCCAAGCCCTGAATCTATTAATTCATACTCTTTTTGTTCTGGTGTAACGATTAACATGTTTTATTTTAAATATAGATTGATATTTTTTTTGTGTTCTTCGTAATCTTTAGCATAATAGACATTCCCTTCTTTATCATGGAGATAATATAGGTAGTTTGAATCTACAGGATCTATTGCTGCTTTTATTGAACTTAAGCCAGGATTATTTAACGGTTTTTGTGGTAAACCTTTGTTTTTATAAGTTTCTTTATCTACATCTACCTGCAAAGGCATATTTAAGGTTAATCTTTTCCAAAGAATACCAGAAATAACTCTGTTGTCTTTATCACCGTTAGCTTCTCCCTCAAGGATAGAAGCCATCACTAAGATATCGTTTAAATTCTTACCAGTTTCTTTTATTTTGTCTACGAGTGGAATAATTCGATTGTTAAAATTATTTTTAAGTTCTTTTACTATTTCATCTTCTGTAGTAAGCGGAAAGAAAAAGTAAGAGTCTGGGAAAAGTTTACCGTCCAGGTCTTTTGATAATTCAAGGAAGATATTTTTATCGAAGTTGTTTAACTTTTGGTCTAATAACTCTGCAATATCCTGATTGCTCAAGCCTTCTCTAATAGTAATCTTAATTGGTTTAATCTTGTGGTTGTTGGTTTTAAGTTGCAATAAAACTTCTACAAGCGAAGAATTTTTTTCAAATAGATAGTCTCCGGTTCGTAAATTTATGTTAGACACTTTAGCTACCAAAGTAAATAGTTTTGGGAATTTAATTACCCCCTTATCATTTAATATCTTTATCGTATCTGTTAAAGGTTGATTGTTCGAAACATGTATTATTTGTTGTTCTTTTACGGGAGAAAAAAATAGAATAAAACCTAACAACAAGACAAACAAAATCATAAAGAAGATAATTTTGTAAAATCCTAAATTTTTTGTTTTTTTTGTATTATTTGGTTCCATAATTAAATAGGAAGATTAGAAGGAGGCTTTGCAATTTTGGTTTCGACTCTCTTAAAGCTAGGAGTTTCAGAAACCATTCCAGGAAAGTGGTAAATACTAGCTAATTCTTCAGAAGATAAGACAAAGACTTTGGGCTTTCCTAGAGGGCTAAAGAATTTTAGATATTTGGGTAAATCCAAACTTAAATAAAAAGGTGGGTTAAAGAACATTCTTAATCTATAAGAATCTAATATTCTATTTTTATATTTAAATATTGTTGTTCCTAGTGGATCATCCCAAGCGTTGTCAAATTCAGTTGAATTAATTCTCTCTAATTCGTTTGAGTTTGCCAAAGTAAATTGTCTAAATATCAACTTAGCAGATCTACTTAATCCATTAAATTGATCCTCAGATACTATTTTTTTATCTGATAAAGCAACAACTCTTATTCCACATTCAAAGTGAAGTTGCCCTAATTGATCGTTAATAGCTTTTACGACAGGTTCAACAATTTTAGGAGTTCTAATATCGGTATCAGTTTCTCCTTTTTCATTTTTTTGAATTTTTGTATAAGGTTTTAAGTATTTTAATAAGAATTCAGAAGCTGCTTCGTTAAAATCAACCTTCTTATCTTTTTTCTCGCTGTAATACTTTTTTGAGGTATTTTTTGCTAGGATTTGAATCCAAAGTTGTTGACCTTTTGTAATAGACCCCAACAATTCTATTATAGGTGTAATAGGATCTACTTTAAATTCTTCTTTTGTACCAGCTCTCATCTCTTCCCCATATGATTTATATGTTTTGAGCGGAAAGAAGTCGTCTTTTTTCTTAGCATATTCGCACCCCCACATATACCAATCACTATCTTTAGAAAATTGAGGAATCTCATAAACATAATCCTCTACTTCTAGAACTTTAGCTTGAGGATATTGAGCATAAATTTGAGTTTGAACAAGATCTTTAATACTATTTTGAGTCCTAATATAGAAATGAACACGTCCATCTATAGATATCATCTCTAAAGAAAACCAAAGTTTAGGATCAAAAGTATTAGAAAAGAATAATTCCATAGCAGAAGGACTTTTTGATATCTCTCTTGGAACTTGAACTTCTAAAAGGGTCCACTTGGGCTCAAGTTCATTCATTTCTTTTTTATAATAACCCCAATATTTTAGTGCTATTATCGCAAGAGGAATCGGTAAAATAAGTGCAATGAAAGTTAAAATTGCATTTAAGATATTTGTTCCTTCATTTGCTATTATTGTTTCTACCATATTACTTTCTGTATTATAGCATATCTAAAACGATAAAACACCTAAAGACTTAGGTGTTTTATCGTTTTAGATTAATGTGTATTCTCCGTTCTTATTTTTCTTGAAGTATTTATTGTTTTGTAGATTAACCAAAATTGTATTTTTCTTTAGGTATCTTTCTTTCATTACTTGTTCTACAATGTCTTCTTTTTTCATAGGGCCATTCTTCTTTAGTAAGTCTCGGATAACATCTTTTACTACTCCGGTCTTATAACCCCATTCTGCTAAAGCATATATACCTCTACCAACTAGAACAAATCTCTTATCCTTAATCAATTCATTGTGACATGTAGCTGTGTGACATTTCTTTCCAAAGTTTTCAGAAACAGCCTTGGCTACTTCTCTAAAGTGCATGGGTGAACCGTGCTTCTTCATCATAAGGTATGCATAATCTTTTACCCCTCTTGTTTTAATTCCAGGAGCAGCTGTTTTCCCCCATTCTCCCAAAGGATTCTTGCTTAGTTTCTTAGAGATAGACAACCATCTCTTTGCAATCTCTTCATTTCTGTATTGATCAGATATTTCGCTTACTTCGCTTAAAAATCTAGAAACTAAATCTCCTTCTGAGACTAATTGATCATCTGATAGATTTTCATATATTTTATCTAGAGCTTTTCTTATTTTTTCGGCTGTATCATTATCAATTGTCCAGTGAGTTTTAAAATTATCGTCCTCTTTATGTTTAGAAAAATCATTTCCTAGTGTTAAAAAGAAGTGCATGTAATTTTGAGTTAACTTGTCTTTAGAAAGATGAGATAGTAATTCTTGCTCAGAAACTATAGCACCCATTGTGTGCATTAAGTTTTTAAGTTCTTCAAAAATTTGTTTTTCTGTTTGAAAGTTCTCTGATTTTCGAATAAAGGATATTGCTGCATTTTCAATCTGTCTAACCCTTTCTCTTGTTATTCCATATTTTTTACCAATGGCTTCTAAAGTTTTTCTTTGTGTGTCATCAGATAAACCGAATCTGTTTACTATGACCTCGTAAGCTCTTGGTTGTAAACCAGAAAGTATTTTTTTTGTAACCTGTTTAGGTTTGAAAGTTATAGTGCTTGTCATTTTTAGTAATTTTGTTAATAAAAAACTATCTCTTAATAAATTTACAATATCATTATTGTCTAATAAAGTCAATAGTTGCTAATTCTCTTGTTTTTTTAAAGCAGATTTAGCTTTAGCTCGATCCGCCTCTTTCAAAATCTTTTTTCTTAATCTGGTGCTTTTAGGTGTAATTTCTAGATATTCATCCTCAGCCATTATTTCTAGCCCGCGTTCTATCGTTATCTTGTAAGGTGGTTTAACAATTATAGCCTCATCGGTACCAGAGGCTCTCATATTTGATAATTGTTTACCTTTCGTAGGATTTACTGTCATTTCATCTCCTTTTGTGACATTACCTATAACCATTCCCTCATATACTTCATCACCATGTTCTACGTATAAAGTACCCCTTTCTTGTAATGTCCACAAAGAAAAAGCAATTACTTTTCCAGGGACCATAGAAGTCATTGAACCAACATCTCTCTTTTTAATCTCTCCAGCGTGTTCTTTAAAACCAATAAAACGAGATGCTAATATTCCCTCACCCCTAGTATCAACTATAAATTGATTTCTATATCCTAAGAGGCCTCTTGTTGGTATTTCAATTAAGAGTCTAACAATGCCTTCTTTTTCACTCATATGAGTAATCATTCCACGGCGAGAAGTTAATTTTTCTATTACTGAACCAGAATATTCGTTGCGTACATCAATAGTAACTTCTTCGTATGGTTCTAATTTTTTTCCATTTTCTTCTTTCACGATAACGTGAGGTTGAGATACTTGCAATTCATAACCTTCTCGTCTCATATTTTCTAACAACACAGCAATGTGTAATTCCCCACGTCCGTAGACAAGAAAACCTTCTCTCTCTTCTTCGTTGTCTTCTTTATTAAAATTAACTCTCAAACCTACGTTCATTTCTAGCTCTTTTTCCAATCTTTCTTTTATTTGTCTGCTAGTTACAAATTTTCCTTCTCTACCTGCAAAAGGAGAATCGTTGACTAAGAAATTTAAAGAAATAGTTGGTTCATCTATGGTAATAGAAGGTAAAGGTTCGGTGTTTTCTTTATCACAAATTGTTTCTCCTATATATACGTCTGGTATTCCAGCTATGACCCCTATATCTCCAGAAGTTAAAACACTAGCTTCTTTACGACTAATTCCTTCAAAAGAAAACATTTTTGAGATTTTTGAATTTCTTGTTTGGCCATCTGCTTTTTTAACTAAAATAGGGCTAGCTGTCTTTATAGAACCTGAATAAACTCTAACAATAGCCAATCTGCCTAAAAAGTTATCGTATCCAAGATTAAAAACCTGGGCTCGAAAATCTTTTTCTTGGTCTACAGAAGCTTCTTTAACCTCTTCTAATATAAGATCAAAAAGAGGTGTGAGATCTTTTGATTCGTCTTCAAGTTTTAATTTAGCAACTCCTTCTCGGCTTATTGCATATACTACTTTAAAATCTAATTGTTCATTACTTGCTCCCAATTCTAAAAATAATTCAAAAACTTCATCTAGAACCCTTTTAGGATTAGCTGCTGGTTTGTCTATCTTGTTTATTACTACTATTGGTTTTAATCCTAGTTCTAGTGATTTTTTTAGTACAAAACGAGTTTGAGGCATTGGTCCTTCTTGTGCATCAACTAACAATAAAACAGAGTCTATCGCTCTTAAAACACGTTCTACTTCAGAACCAAAATCAGCGTGCCCTGGAGTGTCCACGATGTTAATTTTTGTATCTTTGTAAACAACAGAAGTGTTTTTAGAATAAATAGTAATACCTCTTTCTTGTTCGAGAGCATTAGAATCCATAGAAACTCCATCTTCTACCATTTTACATTGCTTCATCATCTGGTCAGTTAAAGTAGTCTTTCCATGATCAACGTGAGCAATAATCGCAATGTTTCTAATTTCCATAAATAATTTATAGTGATAATAAAAAATAATTTTTCGTAAAAAAACAAAATCGCCTCAAGGCGAATTTACATCTACTCTTATATTATATCATAAATATAATCAAAAGTAAACATTAAATAAGGAACGATTTTGTTTAAAACTAAAATAGTTTTGTGATGTCATTGTATGTGATAAATAACATCAATAAAATAAGAATTCCAAAGCCAATACTATTAATTAATCCGGCCACACTAGATTTAATTCGGGAACCTTTTATTTTTTCTATTAACAAGAATAATAACTTACCTCCATCTAGTGCTGGGAATGGAATGAGATTGATAACTGCAAGGTTGATAGAGATTAGGGCTGTAAATGACAATAAGTAAATAAAACCAAAATCTGCAGCATCTCCAACAACGCTAACTATACCAACAGGTCCTGAGATAGAAGAAAGATCGCCGTCACCTTTAATAGAACTTTTAATTAAATCGAAAAATCCAGTAGCTGTTCCTATGAACAAATTTCCTGAAAGTTTAAAGCCTTCATACAAAGCTTGATGTATAGGTAATTTCAATTTACCTATCATATCCATAGAAATTCCTAGTTTAGAAGTTTTTTCTTCATCTAAAACAGGTTTTGTACTTAAGGTTAAAGTATCTTTTGCTCTAGTTATGTTAACCCTAACTTCTTCATTGGGGTGTTTTTTGATAAAATTTTGGACAGCTGTCTGATCAAAATAAGAAGATAATAATAGTGTTGAGTCTGCATCTGTTTCTAAATAATTAATCTTATCTCCTGTTTTTAACCCAGCAATGTCTGCGGGTGATCCTTCTAAAACACTTGTAATAGTTAAAGCCTGATCTTTTATTCTATTTGTGTTTGAAAACGAACTTGTAGACGAAGGTAATCCAGACATAAAACCAACCGAGAGTAAAAACCAAGCCAAAACAAAGTTCATGGTTACTCCAGCTACTAGCACTAAAGCCTGGTTCCACCTAGGTTTACTTATAAAACTTCTACTAGCATCTTGTTTTAATGTTTCTTCATCTCCATCTTCACCATATATTTTTACGTATCCACCAAATGGAACTGCGTTAATGTTGTAATTAGTTTCCCCTACTTTTTTACCTATAATTTTAGGAGGAAAACCAAAAGAAAATTCATCAACTCTGATTCCTGACTTTTTAGCAACTATAAAATGACCAAATTCATGGGCTACTACTACAACTAAAAGAATAATAACAAAAATTAAAATAGACATAAAAATTAGTTATTCATTAAATCCTTCTCCTTTTTGTCAAAGATAGACTCTAGATTATTATTTGTTTCATCAACGCATTTTTGGATATCTTCCTTTGCTCTCTTTATTTCATCTTCTGTTAATCCATCAAGGGAATCAATTTCTGACTGCCTTTCTTTTCTAACACTTATTCTAGCGTCTTCTAATTTTTCCTTTAGAACCTTAACAAGTTTTGCCCTATTTTCTGTGGTAAGCATTGGGAAAATAGCCCTGACTCCATCACTATCAGAAATAATCGATAATCCTAGGTTTGATTCATTGATAGCACTTTCTATCAACCTTATTTGGCTTTTATCCCAAGGTGCAATTCTGAGCGTTTTAGGGTCTTCTACCGTAACACTGGCTATATTTTTAATAGGCATTCTACTCCCATAACTTTCAACCATAACGCTATCTAATATCATAGGTGTCGCTCTCCCTGTATGAACAGCTCCATATTCTTTAGAAAGCCATTCCTCTATCTTTTTTAAATTGTTTTTAAAATTTTGTGTATTATATTGCATAAATATATTTTACTATAAAAAATTAATAATATGAAATTATAAGATTAAAGCAATGTGTTCTAATATCATTTTTACAGAAGCTCCTGAAAGGTTTAAATACTTTTTGTTTTTCGCTATTTCTTCTAAAATAAATATATTATTATCCTGGGGTGTCTTTTTAAAATCTAAATATATTATTTTTTCTATTTCATTAAGTAAATCTATCGCAAAACGTCTAAGGGGACCACTGGAATCATCGCTTTTATTCTTTTTAACTAAATCTGCAACTATCTCTAGCTTTAATTTTAATGGGGATTTAATAATTTTTAGTGCAATTTCTTTAATTTCTTTATTTTGTTCATCTTGATATTTTATAGAATGAGTCCTCGATTTAATTGTTTCCTGAAGAATAGAAATATTTGGGGTAACAATAAAGAAGTGGGTGTTCAATCCCGGCTCTTCTATTATCTTAAGTAAAGCTTGTTCAGCTTCTCGATTTATAAAATTCGTTTCAATTAAACAAACTTTTTTACCGTGTTCTTTTGCTGGTAGTTTACTGTGCCAATCTTTAATTTCCCTACTGTTCTGTATAGTTAAAGATTCATATTTTTGATAAAAGAAATCGGGGTCTTTTAAAGTTACTATTTTTCTTTCTATTAGAAAATCTTTCAATAGGGCAGCTGTATTATCAGAATTACCCTCCACTAAGTAGCTGTGATATAAATCTTCAGGTAGTAACTTGTTAAAAATATTCATGTCTTTATTTTACTATAAAGGAAAAATATCGGAAAGTTCATTTGAATAATAAAAATCATAAGCTAAACCTCCAAAGGTATAATCTTTATTATCTATAGTAATAATTGATCCTCCTACATCTGGACTACTTTTGGGTTTAGAACGATCGAAACCTATATTGAAAAGTGTCGCATAGACCTCAGGTCGATTCCCAATGTCAAAACCGCTTCTTTGCCATTGCTTCTCTATTTCTTTTATGTACAAAGCGGTATATAGATATGAATAATAATGATCGTGCTGATCGGTAAATCTCGCCAATCTGTCATCGTCACTAAAATCTACCTCTTTGTAATCTAATATGTTTTCATAATCTTTGCCTAAATAAAATATACTCTCTATATTTTTTAAATTCTCCTCAATCTTTTTTGCTGTATCCATTTTAATACCAGATATTCCATAAGAAAACTGGGTGTAAGTTCCAAGTATTTTTAGTGGTTCGAAATATTTTTTAAAGGATTCTCTGTTAGATGTAAAGAATCTTAATTGTTCAGGAATAATTACTGAAACAATCAATCGAGCCGGCAAATTAGTTTCATTGCTGACCTTTAATATCATTTCTTTATCTTTAATGATTCCATTTTTCAGTGTTTCCCATTCTGTAGTATTCATCCATTTTGGATTGTTTTTTATTGCTTCAATTTTTACATTCTCATTATCTTTGTTTTGATTAAAAAAAGAATTTCTAGAATCTATACTGCCTTTAACATCGGTTAAATGTAGTTTCATTGCTACAAAAACTCCTACGAATAAAAAACCTATTGCTGCAAATAGATACAAGAAAAAACGAAATGTATTTCGAATGACTTTATGGTTTTTTAACATTGTTATTTCTTACTTAAGATACTCTTTTTATAAGTATCTAGGTGATTCAATGCTTCACCTGTTCCTCTGGCTACACATAAAAGTGGTTCTTCTGCTACTTTAGCTTTAACTCCAGTCCTTCGATAAACCAAATCTGCAAGATGTCTTAGCTGGCTTGATCCTCCAGTCATAATAATTCCGTCATCGATAATATCGGCAGATAACTCTGGAGGAGTCAGCGAGAGAACATCTTTGATGGCCCCTATCATTGTTCTTAATTCTTTATCTATAGCCCTAACGATTTCATTTGTAGAAATTACAGCTGTTCTTGGTAATCCTTGAATATAGTCTCTTCCTTTAACTGTAATAGAAATTTCATCTTCTATCGGAATAGCTGAACCTATCTTGATCTTAATAATTTCTGCTGTTTTATCTCCAATAGCTAGATTGTATGTTTTTTTTATGTAGTCTGTAATAGCCTGATCTATCTTATCACCTGCACATTTAACAGAAGTTGATGCAACGATACCACCAAGTGAGATAACTGCTACATCAGTAGTTCCGCCACCAATATCCATAATCATATAACCACGAGATTCTTGAATAGGAATTCCTGCTCCTATAGCTGATAAAATTGGTTCTTTAACTACGTAGGCGTTCTTGGCACCTGCCCTTATAGCTGCTTCAATAACAGCCCTTCTCTCTGTAGATGTTATACCGGCTGGAACCGATACCATTACGTCTGGCTTGAATAGATTAAACTTACCCAAAGTTTTAGATATAAAATAACGAAGCATCGCCTCTGTTACCCGGTAATCAGCTATTACTCCATCCTTCATTGGTCGATAGACAATTATATTTTCAGGTGTTTTCCCAACCATTTCCTTAGCCAAGGAACCTATGGCTAAAATAGCATTATCTTGCTCAGAAACAGCTACAACAGATGGTTCATTCAAAACTATCCCCTTGCCAGGCAAATAAACGAGAGTGTTTACAGTCCCCAAATCGATACCTAATTTTTTAGAAAAAATACTCATACGAATAGAATATAGCATAATTTTATAAAATTAAAAATGCCCAAAAGACAATTTTGTGTTACGATAGATACATGTATATCGTAACAGTAATTCCAATTAAAAAAGGAGTCCGGGGGGAATACCTATCTTATTTTTCCTCTTTTAATCTGGCTCCTGGAACTATGGTTACCATACCACTCAGGTCTAAACAAGAATCAGCCATCGTAGTTAATTCAGAAGAAGCTTTAAGTTTAAAAAGTGAAATAAAAAATAATGAATATCAATTAAAAAAAATAATTAGTTCAAAAGGTTCAACACCTTTTAATAAGAATTTTTTTACTGCTTGCCAAATAGCTAAGAAGTATTTTGTTAGCAATACAGGAGTTGTTATAAAATCTCTTTTGCCATCAATCTTAATAGAAAAAATAGATAATCTTAAAAAAAATAATCAAATTGAAATAGTACACAATCCTGATACACCGAATGAAAAATTTATTTTTCAAGCAAACGAGCAAAATCGTCTAGCTTTTTATAGAACTCTTATTAGGGAATCTTTTGCAAAAAAAGAATCCATATACATTTGTGTCCCAACTAAATATGACATTAATTTATTTTACAACGAACTTTCAAAAGGAATTGAATCTTTTACCTTCCTCTTCCACCTAGAACTTGGTGGCAAAAAGGTTGTAGAAAATTACAACGAAGCTATTACCAAAGATCACCCCATACTAATGATCGGTACAGGAATGTTTTTTTCAATACCTCGAAACGATATTAAAACCATCATCATTGAAAAAGAAAGCTCAGAAGCTTACAAACAATTATCTCGGCCATACCTAGATATCAGGAGTTTTGCTGAAATTTTTTCTTATATTAATCACAATAAATTAATTTTAGGAGATACACTCTTAAGACCAGAGACTATCGAAAGATACAATAATGGTGATTTTTATGAAATCTCAGCCCCATCTTACAGATTGTTTAAAACTGACAGTTTAGAGATCGTAGATATGACCCAAAAAGAAGAGTCTGTTAAAGACTTTCAAGTAATTTCTAAAGAGGTTTTGTCCTTAATAGAAAAAACTATAAAACAAAAAGAATCAGTTTTTCTTTTTACATTAAGGAAAGGACTGGCCCCTATGACTGTTTGTAATGATTGTAAAAAGGTGTTACTTTGCCCATCTTGTACAACACCTATTGTGTTGTACGGACCCAAACAAAATCAAGAAAATAAAAATGATAGAAGTAGAATTTTTATGTGCAATAAATGTGGTCGTAAAGAACGAACAGAAATAAATTGCCCGAATTGTCATAGTTGGAATCTTGTTCCTCTTGGTATTGGTATAGACAAAGTGACAGATGAAATAAAAAGTATTTTCCCTAGCGTTAAAATTTTCCAAATAGACAAAGAAAATGTAAAAACAAACAATGACGCTAGAAAAATAATTGAGGATTTTAATAAAAGTCCAGGTTCTATTCTAATTGGAACAGAAATGGCATTTTATTTTATAGAAAATAAAGTTAGCTCAAGTGCCATCATTACTTTTGATGGATTATTTTCTATACCTAGTTTTAATATTGGTCAAAAAATAATACATTTAGTAGAAAAAATGGTTAGTACAACTTCTGGTAATGTTGTAATTCAAACAAGAATTCCCGAAAATAAAATTTTATCTTCCATTGTTAGCGGGAATATGTCTTCTTATCTAAGAGAAGATATTAACGAAAGAAAAATATTTGGTTATCCACCATTTAAAAGACTTATAAAAATAACTTTTGAGGGTTCACCTAGAGATACGGAAAAAGCCAGGGACTTTATAGAAAGAACACTGTCTGCTTACGAGCCTCAAGTCTTCAGTGCTTTTGTAAGTAAGATTAAAGGTAGTTATATTACTAATACGGTATTAAAAGTTGATACAATCAAGTGGCCTTTACTCGAGAGAGGATCTAAAAAAATAGATGATAATTTACATCAAAATTTATATAATTTACCTCCTTCATTTTCAGTCAACGTAGACCCAGAAGATTTATTATAGTTATCTTTTTGTGAAAGCCTCTTTAGGAGATAATCCTGCAGCCCTGTGTGCTGGCCACCACCCCGATACAAGACCTATTAAAACAGAGAAAATTAAAATTAAGCCTATAAACCACCAGGGTGCCATAAAAAGCTTGATTGAATCTCCCCCGAATTGTTTTGAAAATATAGTGATGAGTAAATTTAGTAATTTTCCACCACCAACCCCTATTATAATACCCCCTATTCCACCCATTAACCCCATAATAGAAGATTCAACTAAAAATAAATTTCTAACATCATAATCTGTTGCTCCTATGGATTTTAAAATTCCAACCTCATATATACGCTCAAGAAAACCGACAAGCATGGTGTTAAACATCCCTATAGCAGAAACAATCAACGCTGTTATACCAAATACTCCTAAAATAATTGTAACAATGTTAGTAAATTTTCTAGCTTGAGTAACTAAATCTATACGGGCAGAAACAAAAAATCCATCTTTTTGTAACTTATCTCTTAGAGGTTCCAACACCTCAGTGCTTTTTGCTCTCACCAAGGCCTTAGTGTAAAAAGGTGGCTCTTCGGTTAAAGAAGAAGAAAACAATACAGCTGTGGGGACCAAAGAATCATCTTCAATGATTCCAGATATCTTTAGCGGTGTTTTTGTCTTGGACTCAGTGTAGGTATTAGCTATATTGTCTTGATAAAAAACAGTAAAAGATACTTCTTTATTTAAAGACGAAGCATCCGCAGGTAAGTTCATAGGGGCCAGTGTCTGACTAGTAACAACTATTCCAGGTTCTTTCTCTGATGGAATTTTACCTATGGAAGGAACAGAACCGGACAATCGATAGTAAGATGGCTCTACGATGGAATTATCTATAAGTATACTTGACTCATCAGACAAAAACATTTCTCCAGAAAAATCTGCAACAGGACTCACTTCAGCTACCTCTTCGTAGTTTTTAATATTTTCTAAATTAGCTTTTTTGATAAAAAGGTTACTTTCAGAAGGATAAGAAATTTCCATAGTAACCAATGAATCTTCTGTAGTCATCAACTTTCCTATCAATATATACTGCAAACCATAACCAAGTGACACTAGTAGTAAAACTGTAGCAATACCAACAGACATACCTAATATAGTTAAAAGAGCTCTTTGTGGTTTATTCCTAAAAGTACGAAAAGATAAAGAAAATAGTTCACTAAATTTTAATTTTTTATTTTGCATTTTTTATTTCATCATCACAAATATTTTTATCACAGACCTCTTCTTCACAATTCAAAATCAACTCAAGTTTTTCTCCTATAGTAGAAGCAGCTCTAAAAGACAGACCGACTCCAAACTTACTATTAGATAAATCCAAGACCTCCACTACTTTTTCGGGTGTAATATTTTCTCTTAAACGATCCGAAACTACTTGATCTATTGCTTTAACTTGAATATCTTTTAAAGTACCAGTATACCCTTCTATAAGCCAGTTTCTTATTTCTTCGACTTCTTTATTTATAGGTAATTCTGGTCCTCTTTCTAGTATATCATAAACACAAGCCACATTTTTACGCATTTTAATAACTTCTTCTATATAATTAGCAACCTTTTCAGATTTTTTCTTCCATAATCCCAGCCCTCCGTCTTTAAAAGGTTTGTTCAATTTATCTTTTAAGTTGTTTTTATTAATTTTCTCATCAAAACGCTCATTAACAAGATCTTCAAATCGAGATATTTCTTCTATGGAATAACCACGTAGTAAAAAGTTAGCCAGTATTCGAGCTGAAATTTTTTCATGACCCAAAACTTGTCTTTCTTTTACAGAGGAAACATCATTTATTTGATCATATAATCTCTTTGATATAGCATCAACAACGTTGCCTTTACTTACTTTCTCTACTTCCAAAACACTCCCATCTTTTATATGAAAAATTGTTTTGGCATCTTTAAGACTCCAAGCTTCGTGGGTTACCATAATTACTGTTCTGCCATCTTTTTCATTCAATTCCTTTAAAAATTCTAGTACTATTTTAGCGTTCACAGAGTCAAGGTTACCAAGAGGTTCGTCTGCAATAATAATTGGTGGATTATTAGCCAGTGCTCTCGCTATACCAACTCTTTGTTGCTGTCCCCCAGATAATTCATAAGGATATCTTGAAGCAAAACTAGCAAGGTTTAACCTCTCTAAAAGGTTCTTCGCTTCTTCTTCGGCTCTTTCTGAACTTACCCCGACAAAAAGCATTGGCAATGCTACGTTTTTAAGCACAGTAAGAGAAGGAATAAGGTTAAATTGTTGAAAAACAATTCCTATACCTGTTTGTCTAAAAATAGCCAACTCTTGATTTGTGAGTTCTGAAATATCTCTTCCTTGTATGTAAACATGTCCATCTTGGAATCTATCTATCCCAGAAATAGAATAAAGCATGGAAGTCTTTCCACATCCTGAAGGTCCAAAAAAGGCTACGTAATCTCCTCTCTCTATTTCTAAATTTATGTCTTTTAGGGCGTGAACTTGATTAGGTTTTCCTTTTTCGTACCAAAGATTAAGATTTTCAATTTTAATTATTGAATCCATAAACATTGTCTGTATAAGTAATTAATTCCTTGGGTAAAAGATTGCCCTTTATCAAAAATCCATCAATTCCTAAATCTTCAAATTTCTTCTGAATTTTTTTATCTTTTTGGCTAGAGTAAATTATTATTTTAAGATCAGAATACACTTTATTTTTTTTGATTTCAGAAATAAAATCGTATGATCTTCGAATCTGACTTTCTATATCGTTTTTATCCCCATTTTTAGAAATTAAAATGTCTAAAAATACAACAGAAGGTCTTGTTTTCTCGTCTTCTATCAATATAGAAGCTTCTTCTAAGCTAGAGGCTAAGGATACATCGTAAATATCACCTCTTCCGTGAATCCAAAAGATATCTCTAAAGTATATTCTTGTTAATTCGTCATCATCGATTAATAGCACTCGGTTCTTTTTGTTTTTATCCATAGACTATTGGTTACTTTACATTGTTTATAAAATTAAATGTCTCATCAAAATTCTTAAATATAACATCTACGATTGATTCTGTCTTCTTCGGAGTAATAATTGTTCTTATTGGTAATTTTGAAGTATTTCCGACGTCATCAGTAGAAGAAACTGTAAATCTGTAAACTGCGCCTGGTTTTAAGGCTCCTAGAATTACTACGTGATTTCTTGTTAATTCTAGATCTTCTTGTTTATTGCTAAGCTCTCCTGAAGTACTACCGGAACCTTCTTCGTAATAAACTATAGACGTAGAAGGTTCATCTGTTTGCCAGGATATTATCGTCTGGACTCTATCGGTTCTTCCTTGAACAAGAGCACTATCAACTTTAAGATTTGTAACTGATGGGGGTAAGCTATCTGTAGAAGTTTTAACATTTAGTTCCGATCCACTTTCTACGGTATTCCCTTTATTGTTAATACCAGAAACTTTTACTACATACGAGGTGCCCGGAGAAAGATTTTCGATCTTTATGGAGTGTGATGTATTTTTTTCTTCATCTACAATTTTTGAGGTTCTACCAGTCTTAGTATTCTTATATTCAATGATAGAAGTGGTTGGTTCATCTGTGGCCCACACGACCGCAAATGAATCTTTCTTTACATCTATTATTGAAGCTTGAATCTTGGAAGCTGAAGTAGTAAATATTAAGTCGTCCGATTTTCCTATTACTCCAGGTAGAGAATAAGCTTTTGCTGAATAATGATACTTTGTGTTAGATTTTAATCCTATTAATTTAATAGAGTGACTGGTGGATTTTTCCAATGTATTAGAGGATTCTCCGTTGTATGGGTTTTCTTTACTTGAATCGTATTTTTCATCTTCTATGTAGCTAACAACCGGGAATGATTTAACATTTGTTCTGTATTTAATAGTGGCACCACTCTCTGTAATATCAACAACTTCAGGTTTATCTATAAAAGGAGGAACTAATGAAGGTAATATAGATTCAATTGTGGTCTCGATCTCTTTCTGGAATTGTTCTACGTTATCTATCTTTTTGAGTTCTGATAAGTCTTCGCTTAGATATTTTGTTGTAAACTCTTTGTTTTCCGAATTACCTGTATCATTTGATTTATCCATGGCACTAATCTTGAAATTATAAAGAGTACCAAGACTTAAACCGTTGAGTTTGATTATATGCCGTTGAGACCAATTATCATCAGCACTCATTAGTCCGTAATTATCTTCTTTTCCGTACTTAATGAAAGCAATAGTATCTTCATTGGTGTTAAAAGAAATGGAAGCTCCAAAAGCAGTTATGTCAGAAATTTCTATATTGGATATTTCAGGAGCGATAGAATCCAAAGTGCTAAACTTCGCTTTGTATGCTTGGTTTTCAGCTAGTAATAAATCATAAAGTTCCTGAGCAACTCCTGTTATTCCACCACCTCCTTTTGAAATAATCACTTTTTCTTTTGCTGTGGTCTCAAAAGAATACTCATCGGAAGTTGTTTCGTTACCGTTTTCATCGGTGGATTTAATTACATAATAATACTGCGTACTTTCTTCTAGCTCACTAATTGTTGCTAGGTGATTTGTAACTAGAGTATAAATAAGCTCTGTTTGATTGGTATAATCTCCAGAATTTTTTCCGTACAAAACACGACCATCTGCAGGTTCGTTAGTTGTCCAAGTTACAGCTACTTGTGAATTAGTTCTTATAGGGGTAGATATATCAGATATAATAGGAGCTGTTTCATCGTCGTTAGTACTGAATGTATAATAACTGCCACCATTAGCACTTTCTCCCGTATTACCTAATTCATCAGAACTCATAACTAAAAAGTAGTAGATTTCATTAGGAACTAACCCCGTCAAAGAAACTGAGTGTTCGGTAGATAAAACTTCATCAGTTACAGTAGAAGGAGACGTCATATCTGGATTGATAGAATAACTAACTACAGAATTAGATGGAATATTTGTCGTCCATGTAATAGTAGCTCCTGTATCTGTTTCTCCTAGCGAGGCTACACTTGTTATTATAGGTCCTGGTGTAGTAGTAAACTGAGATCTAGAAATAGTTGTTTCTCCTGCCAAATTTGTAGATGTAGTCCTAAAGTAATAAGTAGTTTCTGGGGTTAAATTATCTATATAAATATTGTGATTTAAGACTTTATCCAACGATTGTTTTGATACACTGTAAACACCTTCTTCACCTTCTCTAATCGTTCCGTATTCTATCAAACTATCTGTATAATCAGCAGTGGTCCAGACTATTCTAGCACTCGTTGATTTTACACTTGCTCCATTAATATCACTAACAAGAATTTCATTGTCTAAGATAGAAAAGGCATGAATAATATCAGATCCTAATACTGCGTTTATAGGATTCGACAAAGTTATTAATACGTTTTCTGTTTCTTCGGAAAGCTCGTCATCAAAAATCACCACTGGAATGTTTACATTAGTTGATCCGGCAGAAATAATTCCTTCATATCCTTCTATCAAATAATCAATACCATTGCCATCTGCAGACCCTCCTGTTACAGTGTAGTTAAATTTTATATCTTCAGGATATGGAGAAGAAATATTAACTAAAATATTTGCCGTATTTACATCTTCTTTTGCTTGACTTGTAAGACTAGCGAAAGATAAAGTTGGGTAAGTATCATTATCTATAATAGTATAAGTATAAGTGGTGTTTGAATTCAAATTAGCTCCTGTTGCACCTGTTAATTTTACAATAACAGTTTCATCGTTTTCTTTTTTAGTATCGTCAATTATTATTAAATCTATATTAGCTTCATCTTCACCTTTTAGTATTGTGATATTTCCAGAGGCAAGAGAAAAGTCTGATTCACTCGTAGCACTTCCACTTACTTCATAAGAAATGATAACATCTACCTCTGAAACTTCTGACAAAGTTATTGGTATTTTTACAGAAGTTATATTTTCTGTATTAGACACTGTAGATAAACTAAAACCAACATTTGGATTAGAATCATTATCTTCTACTGTTAAAGTAAATATATTATTTTGACCAATTTGGGCATTTATTGGATTTTTTAAAGTCACCAAAATAGTCTCAGAATTTTCTTTTACGATATCATCTATTATAGGAATATTTAATGTAGTAGTTGTTGTCCCTGATGGTATGGTTATACTGCCGTTTATCATTGAGTGATCTAATCCATAAGAAGCCGAGCCTGAAATTGAATAATCTATACTTGCATCAAAAACATAAGGTCTGTCTAAAATAATATTGACTGGAAAATTATTACCATTTTCACTGGTAGCTATACCGGAAACCTCAAATGATACAGAAGGAGCGGTTAAGTCTAAAGTTTGCAATAAACCATCTTCAGAATAATCATTTTGAGTAGATAAAGGACTAAAATTAGGCTCACTGTTATCATGCGCAACCACTCTAATCCCTAAATTATCATAATTACCACCCATTAATCCTGTTTCATTAAATGTATTCCACAAGATAGACATGTTTTCTCCATCCTCTAGGTAGTAATCACTGTAATCAAAACTATTAGGTGTGGTATTATCAGCCATAACCCAAACAGGAGTACCTGCAAAAAAGTCAGTATTCTGACGAGTCTCTCTTCCTTCAGAAACCAAATTAGGCCAAGTGCCAAGAACTAAACCACCAATAGTATTATTGTTTCTATTGTTATATTTTATGACTTCATTATTTATTAAAACATAACCACTATCTTTTAAGCCAGAGGAATTAGATAATTTTAAAGAAGTTCCATCGTAAGGATTATCACTCAAGGTTAATCCATTGTAATAAAACAAATACTCTTCAAAAGAAGGGTTATCTTTTTCATAGACGGTAGAATCTGTTATCTTGTATGTAACTACAACATTTCTTTCGTTGTTTTGAGCAACAATAACATTATTTATTATTGCAGATTGGTTAAGAACCCCACCACCCCCTTCTCCATAATTTTGTAAACCATCAGCCTTTACTATTAAATCATTTCCTTGCCGAACAGAGATATTCCCATAAATATCAACCACTGAAATCAAAAACTTATGTATAAAAGATGGGGTGAGGTTTTTATACAGATAAAAATCTGTATTAACATCTGAAAGAACTCCGTCTTCCACTTCTCCTTCCTTATAAAAATTGGTTCCATCTGGTGAAATAAATTTCTCTATCTTGAAATGAGAAAAGTTTTGATATGACATTTTTAACCACCCTAGATACATAGCATAGTAATGGGTTTCCACATTAGAAACATCTTGTACTACAAAAGATTTTTCATAAATAGGATCTGGCGATTCAAGGGTTACAATATTATTTGCATCTTCATTATTAAATAAATCTCTAAATCTTACTCCGGCTATCTTAGAATTAATTTGACTATCAAAAGACCATGGTACAGAAACTTCATCGCCAACCATTTCCACCCACCCTGTATCCATCATTTCTCCATTAGCATTAGATCTAAAATCTACAACTCGATATTCTATATAACCAGAACTTTCTATAGGCCTTTTTATTTTAATTAATGCACTATTTTCTACTCCAACAATTCCAGCATCTAATGTTGCTGATAATTTTTCGTTCTCAAAATAAGGAATCTTGGTGTCTATGGATATCCCTTCACTTGAAGCACTTGATAAATTGTGAATGTTTTCTCCATCATCCACAGTAACTCTAATGAAGAGATCATCTCCTGATATTGACGAATCGTGTCCTCGAACAATATTTTTTACATCCAAAACAGCTTCGTGTGTAGTATAAGAAGATTCGTTTACTTCTTTAAGAGAAATATCTCCCTGTCTCAAAATAGGACTACTAGAAAAAACCAAAACAGAGGCATCTGCCCAATCAGAAGATTCTCCTACTTTATATTCTATTTTAGGAAGAACCTGGCCTGGGTAATTTACACCATGACTAGTATCCACATCTTTTACTTCATAAGTAAGTAAGACTTTTCCAAGATCTGCACTGTTCCTGTCTTGTATTTGATATGCTAGTACGTTTTTAATCTCAGGAGGTTTGTTCATCTCATAATCTATGCCTACCGATTGAACAACAGGCGTTGAATATCCTTCTGGATTAATTTCTAATTTATATTGGAAATATCGATCATCACTACCAGAATTTAGAGGGTGGAGAGAATTCATTACTACACCCTTATTTTCTATTTTAAAATAATCTGTCTCTTCTCCTGTGCCAGAAAAACCATACCATGAAGACCAATTAGCTTTATCTGAGGATGTTCTAACCTTAATCAAAATTTTAGAAGTCTCTGATTCACCTGAAGCACTCCAGGACACTTTACTTAATCCAGATTCAGAATCTTCAGTATCAAAAATTGATGATATAAGATATCCATTAACGTATTCACTATAATTAAAAGTTATAGAATCGAAGGTGGGAGTAACTTCTGAATTGTTAGTAGATAAATTAACTCTATACTGAACGTATCTTTTATTACCCAAAGCTAAAAGGCTTCCACCATCCAAAATAGTATTATTCCAATTTGTCCAACTACCATCTACTGTATTTGTATTTCCAGCTCTAACATCCACTGTTATATTTTGACCATTAAGAGTAGTTGAGTAATTAACTGAATTTAAAATGACTTGTTTTCCAAAATCCACAACAGGAGAAGTGTAAGAACCTTCTGTGTTATATGTATTAGTACCAGCCGACATATTAGAATAAGAAACTGAGGCCTTTTTAACTAAAACAGGATAAGCCTTGTTTTCTCTTGTAGTATCACCAAGTTGTCCATAATCATTTCTTCCCCAAGCGTAAACTGTTCCATCGTTGTTTATGGCATAAACGGTATGCATATCAGACGTCAAAGATTTTATACTTCCTAAATACCCAGAATTATTTTCACCAACCACTTTAACTGGAACATTTCTATTTGTGGTGGTACCATCCCCTAATTGTCTATTGCTATTATTACCCCAAGAATATACCGTACCATCAGTTTTAAGTGCATAAGCAGAAAGTTCTCCAGCTGCCATTTTTGATACACCACTCAAAACACCTGTTCCACCTTCTCCTAAAACCTTGACGGGTGTATTCCTTTGATTGCTTGAACCATCTCCTAATTGTCCATAATCATTTCTTCCCCAAGCGTAAACATTACCATTAATATCAATTGCATAAACCGAATTACTCTTGCTAGGAATAATATCTACTATATTAGAAAGGAAACCAGTTCCTCCAACTCCTAAAACTTGAACTGGGGTATTTTTTTTGACATTTGTTCCATCTCCCAACTGACCGGATCCATTGTGTCCCCACGCGTAAACAGTTCCGTCGTCTTTAAGAGCATAAACAGAGTAAGAAGTTGGAATTATTTTTGTAATCCCTGTTAAATATCCAGTACCTCCAACTCCTTTTACTTGAACGGGGGTATTATTCTGATCGTATGTACCATTTCCTGATTGACCATCATTGTTTTGTCCCCAGGCATAAACCGTTCCGTCATCTTTAAGAGCATAAACTGCATACGTATACATAGAAGGGGCAATTTCTTTTATCCCAGTTAAATATCCAACACCTCCAACTCCTAAAACTTGAATAGGAGCATACTCGTTATAAATTGTCCCATTTCCTAATTGTCCATAAACATTTCTTCCCCACGCGTAAACAGTTCCGTCATCCTTAAGAACATAGGCACTTTCTCCTAAAGATTCTAATTTTAGAATATCACTTAGATAACCATTATTTCCAACACCTTTAACTTGAACCGGTGTTGATGTAGAAGCATAACTTCCATCTCCTAATTTACTATTATTGTTGCTCCCCCAAGAAAATACAGTGCCATCAGTTTTTAGAGCAAAAGCAGCAGCACCAGTAGCGCCTGTCCCACCCGACACTAAACTTTTTACACCTGTAAGATACCCAATATTATTTACCCCTTTAACTTGGACTGCAAAACTTCTGTCATCTAAATCTCCATGACCTAATTGTCCATCGTTATTTCTACCTAAAGCGTATACAGAACCATCTTTTTCATATAAAAAAGAATTACCGGAATTATTTCCTGTTGTAATATTTATTTCTGAACTCAGACCTTCTTTGATATTGGTAAAATTTCCAATATTTTCTAATTGAATATTGACTGGAATGTTTTTACTAACTATAGTAGTATCTCCTAATTGGCTGCCATTATTTTGTCCCCAGGCGTAAATAGTCCCGTCGTTTTTAATGGCATAAATTGAATTAGATTTTCCAGCTACAATCTGCTTTACATTATTAAGACTACCTTCACCGGTTATATCTTTAACTAATACAGGTGTTGATCTGTTGGAATTAGTACCATCTCCTAATTTACCATTACTATTACTACCCCAAGAATATATAGTATAGTCATTTCTTAAAATATAAACAGAATTGGAAGTAGCACTGATTTGTTTAGCATTATCCAAATAACCAGTTCCACCCAACCCTTTAACTTGAACTGGAGTGTTTCTATGGGAAGTAGTACCGTCTCCTAATTGATAACTACTATTTTGCCCTAAAGAATATATTAATCCACCACTAGATTTAAGTATGGCAAAATTAGTATTGGTAACTATTTGATCTATATTTTCCAAAACCCCAACACTGTTGACGCCCTTAACTTGAACTGGCGTATTTCTGTCTGTACCAGTTGTTCCATCCCCTAATTGTCCATACCCGTTATACCCCCAAGCATAAACTGTTCCATCATCTTTAAGAGCATATGCAAAATTGTTTGCAGATGATAAGTCTATAATATTTGTTAAGTAGCCACTTCCATCTACACCTTTCACTTGAACAGGAGTATTGCTTTGTGTGGTTGTTCCATCTCCTAGTTGTCCGTTATTATTTTGCCCCCAAGCATAAACTGTTCCATCATCTTTAAGAGCATAAACCGCATTACCAGAAGATAATACTTTTTTAACACCCGTTAAAAATCCTACACCTCCAACACTCTTAACTTGTACAGGGGTTTTTGCGTTAGCAACAACAGAACCATCTCCTAATTGTCCATAATCATTTCTTCCCCAAGCGTAAACATTTCCATCATTATCTACAGCCAACGTAGTATTTGTGTTTGCAACAACGTCTTTAATATTGCTTAAATACCCCACACCAGAAACTCCCTTGACTTGAACAGGAATATTTTTATTTGTAATAGTATCGTCTCCTAGTTGCCCGTATCCGTTATATCCCCAACCATACAATGTTCCATCATTTTTTAAAACAAAAACAGAAGTGTCTGCTGCCACTATTTTTCTTGCATTGTCTAAATATCCAATACCACTAGAATCAGTCACTCTTTGGGGTGTAGATCTGTTTGAACTATTAGTACCGCTACCTAATTGTATATTTGTGTTTTTCCCCCATGACCAAACCCCTCCATTGGAATCTATTAAGTAAACACCTGTTCCGTTTGAGGTGGTAGTAATCTGAATCTCTGACATACCAGATCTGTCCAATCCAACGGAAGCAGTTTCTCCAGTACTCACTATTTCAGTTTGAGAGTTTACACCACCACTAAAATCAGAGTCAGATGTTTGAACTTTAGCACCGGAAGATGTAGAGGCAGAAATATTTTCTCCAATATTTAAATTATTATTTTCTGTTATATATGACCAACCAGTTTTGTTCAGTTGATGAGTAGCAATCTCACTAGATTCAAGACCTGACCAATTATTTTGAGTAAAAGAATAGGTGGCAGCTTGTGCAATTTGAGTATTAAATATTTGTCCAAAAACTAAAAGCAAAACAAAAACAAAAGAAAGTGATACTTTCCCTACTTTTAAAAGTTTTTTAAAATATTTTTTGTACATTTTGATTAATTGTTTTTGTTAATAAAAAAAACAATTTATAAATAATCTTGCTACATTATATCAATTTAAAAAGATAACCGCAATTAAAAAGTTCTTTTTATTTAAAATTTTAAAAAATCACCGCGTAGAAAAAATTATTTTTATGGAAAACAGATAGTTCTGTTTTTCGTACCTTGATTATCAATAAAATTAAAACAATTTAATGGTTCATCAAAAAACAATAAACATTTTATCTATAATCTGTAATTTTGTATTCACATAATTTATCTTAAATGTTGTAAAAATTAATCCATTAATTATTGTTGCTTATTAATGTTTAGTAATGTATAATAATGTTTATGAATGAGAATTTTATACAAATCAAAGAAGCATCAGAATTACTGGGGGTCTCAAAACTAACCCTTAGGAATTGGGACAATAGTGGAAAGCTTGTTTCTTACCGACATCCTATTAACAATTATCGTATATATAAGAAATCTGACATTTTAAAACTTCTAGACAGCTTCCCTCTTTCAAATACTATTAAAAATAAAAAAGTGGAGAAAAAAGAAAAAGTCTACAAATTAAAAGTTATACACTTAAAAGATTAACTTGCTTTAGGTATAAAAAGATGATAATATCATCTAATATGATAACAGTAATAGAAGTAAAAAAGAATGCCAATGAGAGCAATATGAATCTAGTGAGAAGATTCACTCGTAAAGTTCAAGAATCTGGCATCATCCAAAAAGTAAAGAGTAAGAGATATAACAAGCGAGCTGAATCTAAGGTTAAAACAAAGCAAGCTGCCCTTAAAAAAATCTCTCGCAAAAAAGAATTTGAAAAGCTCTTCAAACTAGGTAAAGAAAACAAAACAGCTAGAAGAGGAATTCGAAAATAATATGGAGTCAGAATTATTTACAATTCTAAACAAAACAAAAGGCAAGCTTCCACGCTTGCCTTTTGTCTCTGTTAAAAATGAAATACTGGGAGAAAAGTATGAACTTGGTTTAACTCTACTTACACCAAAGGAGCAACAAAAAATAAATAAGACCTATCGAGGAATAGACTCTACTACAAATATCTTATCTTTTGTTTTGGAAAAAGATTCTGGAGAAATTACTCTTGACCCACAAAAGATTAAAAAAGATGCTATACTATTTAATATGACTTATAGCCAATTCTTTATCTTTCTGTTTATACACGGATGTCTTCATTTGAAAGGTTTGGAACATGGTAGTAAAATGGAATTATTAGAAAATAAATATTTTAAAATTTTTAATCCTAAAAAATAATCATGATTAAAGGACCTTATACTTGCGGAATAGATGTCGGCACCAACTATACAAAAGTCGTGGTTGTTAAATATGATAAAGAAAAAAAAGAAAATACAATCATCGCTTCAGGATCTTCAGAGACAAGAGGTATGAGACAAGGATATGTTATCAATACAGACCAAGTAGCGGACAGTATCAAAAAAGCAGTTAAACAAGCCGAGAACATTCTTGGATCTAAAATACATAGAGCATACATTTCTATCGGTGGTATAAGTCTCAGTTCAACAATTTGTTCAGGATCTGTTATGACTACAAAAGCAGATCAAGAAATAACACCACTCGATGTTGATAAAGTCTTATCTAATAGTGAAGATAATTTAGATTCTACTAATAAAAGAATTATCCACTCCATACCTATAAACTATAAATTAGACGGAAAAGAAATTTACGTTAAACCAGAAGGATTAAAAGGTGCAAAGTTGGAAGTAAAAACTTTATTTATTACTTGTCTAAAGCAAAACTTAGAAGATTTAATTACTGCTTTTGGATTAGCAAGAATAGGTATCGAGGAGATCGTGGCATCTCCCCTAGTCACAGGAAACCTACTTTTGAATAATAAACAAAAGGTGGCTGGTTGTATTATGGTTGATATAGGAGCAGAAACTTTATCTACTATTGTTTTTGAAAACAATCTTCCTATGTCACTACACGTTCACCCTATTGGGAGTTTAGACATAACAAAAGATATAGCCTTAGGGTTAAAAATATCACTAGAAGAAGCTGAAACAATCAAGATGGGCAATGTTATTGGTGGAGATTATTCCAAAAAGAAAGTAGATGAAATAATAGAGGCTCGTCTCGATGATATGTTTGAATTGGTAGATAATAATTTGAAAAGAATAAAAAGAAACGAATTACTTCCTGCGGGAATTGTTTTAACTGGAGGTGGCTCCGGGGTTAATGAAATTGAAAACATTGCAAAGAGCCAGCTAAAGCTTCCAGCAAAAGTAGGAGCGTCTGACTTTTCTCTAATAAATAAATTTAAAGTTCGTGATAATTCTTGGTACACAGCATTATCTCTCGCCTTGTATGCTAGTGATGAAAATTTTTATGATGCTTCTCTAAAAAATAACATTCGTGAAGCTAGAAGTTTTTTCAAAAACGTCATTTCTCGTTTTTTCTCTCAACTTTTACCATAAAAAATATTTTGATAAAGAAACATAATAGCGTTTTGTCAAATTTCCATTTTTTGGAATTTCTGTTATTATGTATTGTACAGATTTATTAATAACAATATGACATTTGTCTTTAAATTATATGCCTAAATTAAATCCAGAGATAGAATCATTCGCTAGAATTAAAGTCATCGGAGTTGGAGGGTCAGGAAAAAACGCCTTAAACCACATGATTAATTCTAAAGTAAGAGGAGTAGAGTTCATAGCCATGAACACAGACACTCAAGACTTACACAATTCATTAGCAGAAAAGAAAGTTCACTTGGGTAAAAACCTAACAAAAGGACTTGGAGCTGGAATGAATCCTGAGGTTGGTCGTCGTGCAGCAGAAGAAACTAAGGCTGAAATCCAAGACGTGATAAAGGGAGCCGACATGGTCTTTATCGCATGTGGAATGGGCGGAGGTACTGGTACAGGTGCAGCTCCAATCGTTGCACAAGCAGCTAAAGAACAAGGAATCTTAACTGTAGCTGTAGTAACAAAACCATTTTCTTTTGAAGGAAATCAAAGAATGAAAATCGCAGAAAGTGGTCTTTCTGATTTAGAGAAAGAAGTAGATGCTATTTTGGTTATTCAAAATGACAGATTACTTTCAGTATCAGACAAAGCTGTAGGATTTAGACAGGCTTTCGCTATGTGCGATGAAGTGCTAAAACAAGCAGTAGAAGGCATCTCTGATCTTATAACTACACCTGGAATGATAAACGTAGACTTTGCTGATATTAGAGCTATCATGTCTGATGCGGGAAGTGCTCTAATGGGAATAGGTGTTGCTGCGGGAGAATCTCGTGCAGAGAAAGCGGCTTTTGCTGCCATTAATTCCCCTCTTCTTGATTTGTCTATATCAGGAGCTAAGGGTGTTTTGTTCGCTATCGCTGGTGGAGAAGATATGTCTATAATTGAAATACAAGAAGCTGCAAAAGTCATTACAGAATCTATCGATAAAGATGCAAAAGTCATATTTGGAACTATTCAAGACGAAAGACTAAAGAAAGGAGAAATCAAGGTCACTGTAATTGCTACAGGCTTCCCTACTGATATGCCCAAAAGATCATTATTTCAAATGACCCCAAAGCCACAAACAGTTGAACAACCTCTTTCTTCTCTAACTAAAGAAGATGTCATGCAAGCAATAAAAGAAACTCCTAAGACAGAAACAAAAGAAGTTTCAAAAGTAAAAGAAACTATAGAGGATGATCTATTTGTTGATGACACAGATGATTGGAGCACTGTTCCAGCTTTCTTAAGAAGAAATAAAAAATAATTTAATCTATTTTTAACGATTAAATAAAAATATGTTATACTGAGAAAACCATAAATATCATTTATGGTTTTCTTTTATTAGCTTATTCGCTAGAAAAACTAGCAATTATAGATTATTATGTACGATTTAATTATTTTAGGAGGAGGACCTGCAGGTAGTGGAGCCGCCGTATATGCAGCTCGCAAATTATTAAAGACAGCCGTTATTGCTACTGAATTTGGTGGACAATCTTCTGTTTCTGAGACTATTTATAACTGGATAGGCACCAAGGAGATATCAGGTAACGATCTCGCTCTTAAATTAAGAGACCATGTTGTTTCTTATAAAAGTGAGAACTTTGATGTATTTGAGGGAGAAAAAATAAAAGAAATCATAAAAGAAAATTCATTTTTTAAAGTAATCACAGAATCCGGAAAAGATTTTTCTACTAAAGCTATTATTATTACTACTGGTAGTGGAAGAAGAAAACTAAGTGTCCCCGGAGCAGTTGAATATGAAGGCAAAGGAATCACCTACTGTGCCTCTTGTGATGGACCAATGTTTACAGATATGGATGTTGTGGTTATCGGAGGAGGAAATTCTGGTTTTGAAACAGCCATGCAACTTGTCGCTTATTGTAAAACTGTAACTTTAATAGGATCTAGCCCAGACTTCAAGGCTGATAAAATTACAATTCAAAAAATTTCAGATAATCCAAAATTCAAGTCTATAAAGAATGCCGAAGTATTAAAGGTGGATGGTGATAAATTTATACAATCCTTAACTTATAAAGATAAGGAAACTAGCGAAGAAAAAACAATTTTAGCAAACGGAGTATTTGTCGAAATTGGACAAATACCAAATACTGGTTTTGCTAAGGATATAGTAGAATTAGATCAGTTTGGAAAAATTATTGTTGACCCTATGACCCAAGCAACTTCATGCCCTGGAATATGGGCTGCCGGAGATTGTGCTAATGGTAAATACCATCAAAATAACATAGCCGTCGGTGACGCTGTCAAAGCCATAGAGGATGCTTATATTTGGATAAAAAATAAATAAGTTAAAAAAATCTCCCATGTGGGAGATTTTTTTAACATCAGTGCACGACAGAGGACCGTGAGTACACTTTTCGAAACTTACAGTTTCAGTACACCTTTCGCAATTTGAGGAATTATTAAATTCCCCAAATTAAGCTCAAGGTCTTCGAATCCTCTACGCAAGCAAAACAGTTTGCTTGCTATCGCACATAAAAACTCTTCCAAGAAGAGTTTTTTCAGTGCGCGATAGAGGATTCGAACCTCTGACATCGTCAACGTCAATGACGCGCTCTACCAACTGAGCTAACCGCGCAAAACATTTTATATCCAAAGCGGAGGGTACAGGATTTGGTCACGCATAATTTTCTGCTGAAAATTTGCGCTACCCCGACTCGCGCCGCCGCGCTCCGTCTTTCAAATCCAGTCCTCGCGATACTCTGTATCGCTTGCGGAGGGTACAGGATTTGAACCTGTGATCCCCTTTCGAGGATTCCGCTTTTCGAAAGCGGTGCATTCAACCTCTCTGCCAACCCTCCAAAAACTACTTTTCAGTATACACGCATTCATACCTCTTTTCAATAACTATTTATATTTAGTTACGCCAAGACAATTCTCCTAGAGAAGCTGTGTTACCTTTGGGATTTATTATTCTTAAACACTAGCAATTACTAAACAGTCTCTTGTGAGCCAACATTACTAATGTTATTCCACAGTTCTTTTTCTTTATTTACACTCTCTTCTAATTTTTGATATTGGGATTTAAAGTTATTAAACATTTCTTCTGTTATTGTCATTTTCTTCCCGTTTTCACTAAGATATTCATAAAGACCATCATTATTAATTTTAGCATTCATTATTCTCTCTAGTGCCCCTCTTTTTTCCCTAAAACCTGAGGCATACTCCGCAAGATTGTCTATCCTAATCCCCTTATAGTCTAAGCGCCTATCTTGTTGTAAATTATTGTATTCAGGATTTTGAGACAGCAAGCTGTAAAATTTTCTAGCGTCCTCGCTTGATGCAAAATTCATAACAAACCTAGTTTCCGTTCCGTCTTTATGTACAGGAAAAGTCTTTTCGTCATCTATATACTTAAAAGCTATTGGTATTTTATTTTCGCTAGAAATTTTGAAGGCTAAGTCTCTCAATTTTTCACAATCCAATATCGAGACATCAAAATATATTCTTTCCTTTCCCCACTCAAATTGACCAGAGTCTTTTAGTTCTTTTGCAATTTTATTTCGATACTCATTCCAAAAGAAACCAATATCTGTTTCTCCATTTTTCATTTTAAATTCAGAAAATTTGTCTAGATCGGATGTTTCTGGTTTTTTCATAGTAGAAACTCCTAACTCGTTCTTTATCTCTTCTATACTTTCTTTATCTGATGACATTCTTTCATTTTTTTCTAATTCCTTGGTTTCTTTCTGTCTTAAATTTTTCAAAACCTTAGCTCTTTTTTCTTTTTCAGATTTTGTTTTTTCACTATCAGTATACTCAGGAATTACCCATATAAAATCCAAAGTCTCAGAATTTAACCCCTTATATTGGGGTGGAATATCAAAATTTTCATCTTGAGTAATTATTTCTTTATTCTTTTCATCCTTTATACCCTTTTCTATAGCATCAATAAATGAAGGGGAAAGACCGTCTAAAACAGAGTCTTTAGATTCCCCGTTTAATATACGATTTATATACTCCTGCACTTTTTGTTCAGCTCCCAATAATGGTTTTTGTTCCATAGTTAGATTATAAATTATTTATCAATCAAGCTTTCCCCTGTCATTTCCTTGGGTTTTTCTATTCCATATATTTTGAAAATTGTTGGAGCAAGATCGGCTAATGTTCCTTCTCGTATTTTTTCATTCATTCCAACTAAGATGCAAGGCACAGGATCTGTAGTATGAGCAGTGTGTCGAAGTCCTGTTATTTGATCTATGTTTATTTCAGCATTCCCATGGTCAGCAGTCACAATAGCAATTCCACCTCTAGCAACCAACACCTCTAGAACTCGTCCCAATTGAGTGTCAGTTTCTTCTATGGCTTCAACGATTGCCGGAACAACAGCGGTATGCCCAACCATATCTGGATTAGCAAAATTGATAAAAGTAAAATCTATGCCAGAATTTATCTTCTCAATAGCTTTATCTGCTACTTCCTTGGCAGACATTTTTGGAGCTTCGTCGTAAGTTTTTATATCCTTCCTACTTGGTACTAAAATATCTTCTTCACTTTCGTATACAAATTCCCTTCCTCCGTTTAAAAAATAAGTTGCATGAGCAAATTTTTCTGTTTCAGCTACGTGAACTTGCGACAAACCATTTTCTGAAATAACCTTCGCTAAAGTATTTTCAACGCCTATAGGAGGAAAAGCCGTAATGGTTTTATATTCATCTCCATAATCTGTCATCGTAACAAGCATTATGTTTTCGGTTAAACTTTTTCCAAGTATTTTTGTAGTCATCATTCTCGCCCTATCAGCTCTAAAATTAAAGAAGAAAACACCATCATTTTTACTTAAGATATTCTTATTACCCTCCTTATCAAGACAAACAAAAGGCACCAACAATTCATCTATTGTTCCGTCTTCATATAGATTATTTAGATACTTAGAAGGACTGATTTCACAAGAATTTCCTAATCCCAAGAAAATAGCATCTTCTGCTTTTTCTAGCCTGTCCCAGTTTTTATCTCGATCCATAGCATAATACCTACCAGACACACTTGCTATGGTCCCCAAACCTATTTCTTCTATTTTATCTTCTAATTTTTTCAAATAGAAACTACCGCTCTGAGGAGGGGTATCTCTCCCATCCATAAAAGCGTGAATAAATAATTTGGTGATGCCATGTTTTTTTGCACTTTCAATAAAAGCAAAAAGGTGTGAATCGTGGCTATGAATTCCTCCATCAGACAACAAACCCATTACATGTATTGCTGAATTATTTTCTTTTACATGATTAAATAACTTTACAAAAGATTCATTGTTTTCAAATTCTCCACTCTTTATTGATTTATCTATTCTGACTAAATCCTGATCAAGAGGTCTTCCTGAACCTATAGTCATATGTCCAACTTCGCTATTACCCATTTGCCCCTCTGGAAGCCCCACAGCAAGCCCTGAAGCCTCGAGTAAGGAATGTGGCCACTTATTCCAAATACTATCAAAATTGGGCTTTTTTGCCGCTTCTATGGCATTATCCTTCTTGTCTTCTCTGTATCCCCATCCATCTAGTACAATTAAAGCTACTTGTTTTTTATTCATCCCGTCAGAAGCAGGTCTCGGTCGTTATTATTTGTAACCAACCTCTATCTGCTAATTAATTTAATAATGTTTAATAAGTTTTTATTTTTTATCCCGCAACCGAAGCTTCCTACGGGATTCATAGAAAAATTATAACATATTTAATATGAACCATAAATAAAATTTATTTTTGACTTTTTCAATAAATATGATATAATCACAATGAATTAGAGTTTTGGGTTGTTACTAGAGTTTATTTTTAGTAATTTCTAGTAACAACCTAAAACTTAAAAATGAAAACAACAGAGAAACTAAGCATAGAGGAGATGCTTGATATCTTGACTAACTATTTTGGAGTTCACCCTAACATTCCAGAAGATTTTTTTGATTATGATTTCAATTGTAAAAATTATAAAACAATTATTTCAAAAATTAAGAATCGCATGGGGTTAAACAATAAAATAAAAATCATTTGCTATGAGAGTGATGTATATCCATGCAATGACGATGTAAAATCTCCTGCAAGGATATTAATTCCAAGCAATGTTCCTATGATAGGAACAAGAATGTTTAAGGATACAACCATAACCATTGAAATTAAAAACAGAACTAGAAAAAATATCAACATTTTTACGGTAAGCATATGCCATGAATTATCACACTTGGTATTACATGGAGTAAACCACGAATTAAAATTGTCAGAGAAGGCTACCGACTTATGTGTTATGGTATTTGGTTTTAGTAATTTTGTTGAGAAATCAAAGGATATTCCTTTGATAAATATCGGCAATATGTGTTTTTCAATATCTATGGGATATTTATCAAAAGAAGAGATATCTACAGCAATTGCTTACTTAAAGAGCAAAAGACAATAAAAGGTTAAGACCGAATAATAGCTTTATTATTCGGTCTTTCTTTTTTTATTTTACTAAATACTCTTGGATGTTCGCTATGTGTTCTTCGTATGTAACTGCACAATGGGTATTTTTACTTTTGTCGTGAATGTAATAAAGGCAATCTGTTTTTGTTGGATTGAGTACTGCTTCTATGGCCATTATTCCAGGGTTAGAAATCGGATGTGGTGGTAATCCTTTGTACTTATAAGTATTAAACGGGGAATCTATCAATTTTTCATCTACTGTGATAGGTGCCCACCAACCACTACCCTTGTCACCTCTTAGATATTGTAAGGTAGCATCTACTCCCAAGGCCATGTTTTGATCCAACCTATTCCAAAGTATTCCTGCAATAAGAGGCATATCAGAATTATTAGCTGCTTCTCTTTGGACGATTGAAGCGAGAGTTAAAGCTCTAGCCCATTTGATGTTTTTTGCAGTAAACTGAGGAAGGTATGCGGAAAAATTTTCATTAAATTTATTAATTAATCTTTTAGCTACAAGAGCTGGTTCCTCTGCTATAGGAATTAAATAAGTATCAGGATAATACACACCCTCAGTATATTCTGTGCTTGTAGCAGTGTCTTTATTTATCCAATCTTCTTTTTGACTTTTAGTCCATCCTAAATTACTCATCAATATTTCTGCAATTTCTTCTTTTCTTAAACCAGGTTTAATGACAACCCATTTCATATAAGGATTCCCAGTCAAAACTTTATTGAGTTGTTCTTCTGTCATATCTTTTGATATTTTGTAAGCTCCCGGAGTGATATCTTTTGTATTTTTGCTAAAGATTGTTAAGAGTTTGTTTTTATCTTTAGTATAACCACCATTATCTAGATTATTCGCTATAGCCTCATTATTAGAATTCAAAGAGACAATAAATCTATCCGTACCAACAGGAAGAGGCGGTTCAACAACCTTTATTTCTTCTTTTTTAGGGGTTAAAGCTTCTGGTTCTTTTACTTCTTCTTTAGCTTGGTTGATTAGGGCTAAATCTTTTGATAACTCCTTTTCTATTTCTTTGGTTTTTGTTTGCACCTCTTCTGTTTCTGTGTTTTCAACTTCTTTTACTCCATTTTGGATTTCAGAGATTAAAGCCCAGACTATGAAGATAAAAGCAAAAACTGGAATTAACCATTTTGAATTTTTAAAAATTTTATTAACTACTTTTGTGTTTTCTTGCATTTAGATATTATACCATCTGTTAATTGATATGTTCAACCATTATTAAAAGCCACCTTAAGTGGCTTTTAATAATTTTGTTTAATTATTCAACTACCGGAGAAAATGTAATACTTCCTTTGTTTTCTTTCATCATGATGATTAAGCTACCATCGTCTCGGAAGAAGTAACTTTCTGCATCAGAAAGCATGGATAGATAATTTTTTTCTTGAGCGTATGGATCTTCACAGGCTATCTGAGTTGAAGCTATATCTGTCATTGTTAAGCTTTTTTCAGCCAAGGTATAAGTTCCCATGAATTTATTACAATCAGTAGTTGTGGAGAATTTATCACCTTTAATAAAAGATAATATAAAATCATTAGGATCTACTGGATTTATTATTTTATCACCATCATTTAAGTATGTTTCTTTCCATGACCATTGCTTACCCGTAAGAGTTGGGTCCGCTGTGTTTTTATCCAAATCTCCTGGTTTAACATCTTTGATAACTACTTCTTCTCCGTTTCCTGAAACCGCCAGATTCTCTGGAGTTTTGTTTTTGACGTTTTTAAAGATTAAAAATCCGACTAAAATTAAAACTAAAATGGCTATAATAATGTAAATATTTTTTTTGTTCATGTTTGTTAAAAAATTAATTTATAAACAGACCTTATATAATTAGCTATATTGTATATCAAAATATCCTTGAAAGCAAACATAGAACACTTCGTGTGCAAGGTCTATGTGGGCCACAATAATTTGTTCGCCGTCGCTCACAAATTTTCCAGCCCCGGACTCAGCTGTTTTTCTTGCTAGAAAAACATGCTTCCGTCTTCACAAAAGCGAAAAAGACTGGAGCAGTCCAGTCTTTTTGAATTCGCGCTTTTGTGACCCTACAGAGACCGCGAGTACACTTATCGACCTCGACTAAAACTTTTTCGTCAAAGTGGTATGCTTCGCATGTAAAATTTATGTGGTCACAAGTCACTAAATATTTTGCTCCAAGTCTTCGCAAAATATGTAAGTGCTCGCGACCCCAGCTCGCCAATTTTTCTGCTGAAAAATTATGTCTGCGCTTTCACAAAGCTAAAAACCCCAAGCAGTTGGGGTTTTCTTTACGCTTTGTGACCCTACAGAGAATCGAACTCTGATTACCGGCTTGAAAAGCCGATGTCCTAACCGTTAGACGATAGGGCCAAATATATTTTTTACTACTGTATTCTGTATTGCTATTATCTTGGCTTTTCAAAAAGCCGATGTCCGCTATTTTCTAACTTGGTTAGACGATAGGGCCGTAAAAAATTTTGTAAGCAAAATGTTTGAATCAAAATTCTTCAAAACAGCAAAAACAGTATAGCATTTTTAAATAAAAAATCAACTCCTACATAAATTAAAACACCCCGACCAACGTCGGGGTGTTTTTATTTATTAATTCACTATGGTTTTAATTCCCGTATTTCTATCTATGTTTATCCTTTTCTCGTTTATAGTATTTAGATAAGTATTTAGTATTCCATAAACGGCAATCATGATAAACATACCAATCAATCCATATGTTATTTTTTTATTTGTTTCCTCTCGAATGTTTTTGTTGTCTGTTTGTATAAAATATTGTACAAGACCATACAAAAAGTAAAAAGTAGCCAAAGCAAACAATAGAATAATCAATGGGTTGATTAATATTCTATTTATACTACCTATCACAGACGCAACGCTTGCCTCTGCTATTGGAATTGTTAAAAATTGAAAAATCATAATGACTAAACAAGACTAGCAAGTTATTCCCATTGCTGGATTTGGAACACAAGGAATGTGTTCTTTTCTTAGCTGTTCTGGTCCTACGTTAAATGTATTTGATACAACGGATAAGATTCCCCAAAATGCTACTATCAAGAATAATCCAACCAAAGCTGGTATGATATTGTCTTTTGCTTTCTTCTTTTGAGCTTCGTCCTTAGTTAATGTATATTTTATAACTGTCCCGATGAAGTAAATTACTGCTACTGTAACCAATATAGGAGTCACATAACCCAAAAGGTTACCGATAGTGAACATAATGTCCCCTGCTGTAGTGTCAGTAGCAAAAGCTATCATAGGTGCAAAACCCATAATGGACAAAACTGGTATTAAAATCTTTTTCATAACTTATAATTTTTAATAATAATCTTTATAATTTTGTTTACAATCGACCTGATTGTAAAAACTCTTTCAACTAACTTATATTATACCACTTATTTCTTTAAAATACAGCAACGTAAAGTTATTGTTGTGTCGACGGAATTTGTGTTACTGGTAACTGTGGCATTTCATTTTTTACATTGAATGTGTCAGTGGCCACCTTAACGATACCCCACATAGCAGTCATCACAAACAAGGCTATTAGGCCACCTGTAATGAAACTCTTCCCTTTCTTTTTCTCTTCTGTGTTATCTGGATTTAAATAAAATTTTATAATTCCATAAAGAAATCCAACAGTTGCAAGCATAAACAAGAAAGGAACCAGAACCTGCATCAAAAGACAACTGGCCCAAGTAATAATTCCGGTAACGCTACCCATACTTGCACTCTTACAATTTGCAGAACCAATCAATGGATCAGCAGCATAGGCAAACGATGTAATACCGATTATTCCAAAAACCACAAGGCTTAACAAAAATATTTTTCTTCTCATGTGTTTATTAAACGTTACTCTTAATTTCTTCGACCGTTGTACCAATAGCTTCTGCTATAACAAAAGCTCCAAGTAGTAAAGCTCCACCAATTAACGTATAAGTTAAAGAACTCTTGGCTGTTTTTAGTTTATCGGGGCTTCCCTGTGCTTGTACAAAAAGAAAACCGGTATATATAATCGCAAGTATCAAAATTGGAACACCAACCTGTAATGCTATCTCTATGGCTTTTTTTACAAAGGACGGAATATCTGTAAGATTTTCACCAAGGGGATTATTTATTTTTGTGGTAACCACTATCTTGTCTGGTGAAGCTTCAGCTGTGGTTTGAGTCTTAAACATAAGAGACCCTACTATCATTGAAAAAATCATAAACACAAAACTTAAGCTTAGAATTCCAGAATATATTGTATATTTTTTATTTTTTAAATATTTCATAACCTAAAAATTAATTTTAATAACTTGTTAAATAACTTTCTCCATTAAAACCGAACCCTTTCAATATAGTATCGACAATCAACCAAGAACACAAAACCAGTAAATATCCAAGTAAAGAGTTTTTAATTATTTTCTTTGCTTTATTTTTAGTTGTTGCATTCCCTGATGAGGTCATATACAAAAAGCCAGCATATATAAATAAAATAGCAAATATAGGTGTAATCAGGTATTTAACAGCCCAATCTATTATGTAATTCAACATCGTCATGAAATAATCAAAACCACAGGCGTCTTCAAATGTTCCATCTGGTAGTGCTTTGGTATTACAAACAGGAACCAGTCCACTCATTTGGACTTCTTCAGCCATAATGACTCCTGGGATAATTAAGATAGATAATGTTATGACGTGTGCTAATATTTTTTTAAACATAAAAATTTAATTACTTTAGAATAATATCTAACTGATCACTGGCTTTATTTATTGCCTGACTAGGGCTTAAACTATTTGAAAGTGAACTCTCCACCATATCTTGGAATATGGAGCTAGTTTGTTTTTTGTCTACATCTATCCAGGTTCTTGAAATTAAAGCAGAATCAAAAAATGTGTGCAAATACGAATTATCAACTGGCTTTTCTGCTATGAGAGATTTAATTGCAGGTGGTAAAGACAAAGCTCGAGATAATTCTTTTACATTGTCTGGGCTTGTCATCAAACCTAAAACAGTGAAGGCAGTTGTTAAGTTAGTGGATTTTTTGTTTATTACAACTCCATAAATTTCACCGAATGTTTTATCAACGCTTGATCCTTTTGATTGAAGCATTTTTGTTACATCAAAACTAAGATTAGGATTCATCTCTTCTATTTTAAATAATTCACTAGCCCGTCCAACATAAAAAGCTAATTTACCTTCGGCAAAAACATCAAGTGAATTTGCTAAAGACTTATTCCAAGAATAAGCAGACTTTGAAACATTAGAAAATTCCAAGAAAAATTGTAGGACAGATTCTGCTGGGGTAACTTGATAATTCTTAGAATTGTCTCTTAAAAGAGACTCATAGGAAACAGTGCTTGTTGTTTGATCAGAGTTACCAGACGTTCTAGTAAGAATTTTTTCTACTATATTGTTATCATTTTGAATCAACAAAGTAGCCAAAATATCTTTTGCGTTATTCACATTAGAAAACTGCCCCAGTGCTATCATGCTTTGGTCAATTTTCCCAAAATTATCTCTCTTTGTTAGAGTTTCATTTAACTCAAACAGCTGATCCCATGTTTTAGGTAAGCTAGGTATTCTATTATTTGTTAATATGTCTTTGTTATAATAAACAACTAGAGGATCAACATATAAAGGTAATCCGACAATTCCATCTTGGTCTATGTATATTTGAGCCCCCTCAATAAAAGTATCTTTGAAATTTTTTTGTGGATAAGCAGTGTAAGGAATTTTATAAATAAAGTTAGCATTTCTTTTCATCATACCTGGATCTATTATAAATAAATCAGGACCTGAACCATTTGCAAAAGCTTCAATAAGTTCTTGCTGGTAAGTTTCTTCTGATTTTTTTACATAGTTTATGATTAATTCATCATTATCATTTTCGATTTTATCTTTTATTGCTCTCATTGCCGTAGCATCTTGAGTCCCCCACACAAGAATTTTTCCTTGAACAGAAGCTTCTTTATCTTTCCCTATTTGTATAACATCAGCAAAAATTAAAACAGCAAAAACAAAGACAGATGCTAAGATGGCTAATAAAATTGTTTGAAAATTACTCATATTTAAAAATTATACCATAATGGTTAGCACCAACACTAATTCGTTCGTCTAATTTAAAACCTCTTTTTTCAAATAAATCTCTGGCTTTATCTTCCGTTATTAAATTTTCTGATTTTGGTCCATCGACGCCAAAAGAATACACCCAATCGATGAGCAAAACCTTTCCACCTCTTTTTAAGATTCTTCTAGCTTCTTCTATGAGTCCAGCTCTGTCTTCTGAAAGAGAAAGGACGTTTGATACTATAACAGCATCAATACTATTATCAGATAATTTGGTTCCACCTTTTCTTTCAATATCTCCCCAAATACATTCAACGTTAGAAACTCCCCAATTTCTTAGCTCAACTTCTAATTTTCTAACTAATTCTTTTTGAACTTCAATCGCAAAAATTTTACCAGATGGTCCAACCCTTGGACTACAAGCCCTAGAATAAAATCCTGTTCCTGCACCGAAATCCGCCACCCGCATTCCTTCGGTTAATCCTAGCTTTAAAATATTTTGTTCGGGGCTACTAAACATATTTATTATTATATCACATTATCTAAATTACAAAAATGTAATTGAGGCAATATTATCTCCAGCACGCAATTTCATGACTGTCACTCCTTGAGTTTGTCTTCCAGATGTAGGAATTGAATCAAGGCTAACTCTAATCACTTGTCCTTTTTGGGAAACAGCTATGATCTCTCCTTGATCTTTTACTATTCCAGCCACTATTAACTTCCCTGTTTTTGGAGTAACTTTTGCAGTCTTTATTCCGGATCCACCTCTTTTTTGTGTTTTATATTCTTTAACATTGGTCTTTTTACCTAATCCGTTTGAGCTTAATGTTAGAATAGCAGAATCTTTTTCTCCTTTTGGTATTCTATCTACTCCAATAACAAAATCTCCTTTTCCTAATTTTATCGCTCTTACGCCTCCTGCGCCTCTACCCATTTCTCTGACATCAGTTTCTTTAAATCTTATTGATTGCCCTAGAGTTGTAGCCAACATAACTTCATCTCCTTTTGAAATTGGAAGAACGGCCTGAAGCTCGTCATCTTTTTCAAGTTTTATAGCGATAAGACCACTTCTTCTAACATCTTTGAAGCTTTCTGCACCAACTTTCTTGGCTATACCATTCTTGGTTACCATCATTAAGGTTTCTACTGTTTTCTTGGTTTCTTTATCTATAGGCAAAATTGAAGATACTTTCTCATCACCATCTAAAGATAAGTAATTCATTATAGATTTACCTTTTGTTGCTCTTTTACCTTCTGGTAAATCATACATTTTAATTTGATAAGCCTTACCTTTGTTTGTAAAGAATAATAAATCGCTATGAGTATTGGCTGAGATAAGCATAGTAACAAAGTCCTCTTCTTTAGGTTCTATGTCGATTACCCCAACTCCACCTCTCTTTTGAGTTCGATATTCGCCTGGATCTGTTCTCTTAACATATCCACCTTTTGTAAATACAAGTACTGATTCTTTTTCAGGAATTAGATCTTCTTCGTTAATTGCCTTTACTCCACCTTTTACTATTTTTGTTCTTCTATCATCAGCATACCTTTCTTTAACCTCTTTAAGCTCATCACTAATAACTTTCATTAGTTTTTTGGGACTAGCTAGAAGTGCTTCTAATTCTTTAATCAAAGCTTGTTTTTCTGCCAATTCTAATTCAATATTTTTTCTTTCAAGTCCAGCAAGCTTTTGCAATTTCATTTCCAAAATAGCAATAGCTTGTAACTCTGAGAATTTAAATTCTTTCATCAAGTTAGCTTTAGCTACCGTGGTATCTTTAGATGCTCTAATAACAGCTATCACGCGATCAATATGATCCAAAGCCTTCTTAAGTCCAAGAAGGATATGCTCACGATCTTTTGCTTTTCTTAAATCAAATTCCGTTCTACGTCGAACAACTTCTTCTCTGTGTAATATGAATTCTGAAATCAAACTCTTGAGTGATAATGTTTGAGGTACACCATCTACAAGTGCAACAATATTGAAATTAAAAGATTGTTCTAATTGTGTATGTTTATAAATATAATTTAAAACCTTTTGAGGAACTATTCCATTCTTAAGTTCTATAACTATCCTTATGTCTTTTGTTGATTCGTCTCGAAGAGCTTTAACACCTTCAAGCTTTTTTTCTTGTACCAAATCAGCTATAGATTCTATTAAGGTAGCCTTGTTCACACGGTAAGGAATAGAAGTAATTACTATATTAAAAGTACCGTTCTTTTGCTCAATTATTTCAGCCTCTCCTCGAGTAACGACACCTCCTCGTCCTGTTGAATACGCATGGATCAAATCTGTTTGACCATATACGATTCCACCTATTGGGAAATCAGGACCCTTAACAAACTGCATTAAATCTTCTGTAGAAGCATCTTTATTTTCTATTAGGTGAATAGTTGCATCTATTACTTCTCCTAAATTATGAGGTGGAATATTTGTAGCCATTCCAACAGCAATTCCAAGAGTTCCATTTAATAAAAGATTAGGTACGGCTGTGGGTAAAACAGCTGGTTCTTTTTTGGTTTGATCATAGTTAGGTCTAAAATCAACTGTTTCTTTTTGTAAATCTTGAAGAAGAAGAGATGACACCTTGGACATCTTAGCCTCTGTATACCTCATAGCCGCAGCCCCATCTCCATCGATAGATCCGAAGTTACCTTGACCTTGAACTAATGGATAACGATAAGAAAAATCTTGTGCCATTCCTACCATAGAATCGTAAACTGCCGCATCTCCATGAGGGTGGTATTTTCCAAGCACATCTCCGACTACTGCAGCACTTTTTCTGTAACGAGCTTGATAAGTTAAGCCCATTTCATTCATAGCGAACAAGATACGACGATGAACTGGTTTTAATCCATCTCGCACATCAGGCAACGCTCGATCCGTAATAACAGACATGGCATAGTCGATAAAAGACTCTTTCATTTCGGTACTAATTTCAACAGAAATCACACCTTCTTTTTTGTTTATATCCAAATTTTTCTCTTCTTCTTTTTTCATATTTTATTCTTTATATTATTATTCTTTATTGAAAAAGATTTTCTTCTATGCGATCCATGTCTGGTCCACTTTCTTCAATTTTTTGTTTATCACCTGACTCTAATAAATTTTCTTTAACTTCTCCAAGATTAGCATCTGAAACACTATCTTTTATTCCATCATATGTTTCAGAGAATGACTTAATTAGCATCGTAAACGGGCTTGGACCTGTATCTTCTTCTACCTTTTTTTGTTTTTTATCTTTTACACCTAGGGTTGAAAGCCAAACCAAAACTACCAGGGACATCAATATCACCATCACAAATAAAACAATTTGTTTCCTTTGTTCTTCTGGTTTTTGTTTTATTTTATGGATAAACTTACTCATGATCTATTCAGTTAGTATTATTATTTTATTTTCTTTACCTGTTAAGTCTTTTGATTTAATAACTAATTTTTCCATCTTTTCTGCATTTTCTTGACCTGCTTCTTTCAAAAAGGCCTTAAGAGTTTTTTCATCGTAATCCATAGGAATAATTATTTTTGGTTCAAAGGTTGTTGCAAGCTTGTATGCTTTTTCTGGATCCAATAAATCATTATTACCAATCGGAACAAACAAAATATCTGGTGACGCGATTTGTTCTCGTGCACTCGCACTTATTTTCTCATCTCCTATAGCACCAAGAAAACAAATTGAAATATTTTCGATAATAACAGAATAAATAGTATTAATATATTTCTTACCTTCTAAATTTGTTTCTGATAAAACCCCTTTGATATAAACATCTTTGATTTCATAATCCCCAGGACCAGAAACAGAAAAAGGCACGGTATCTCCATGAGAAACCATTTCAAACCCATTATAATCTTTGTGATTAGTTGTTGATAAAGCGATGTCCGAACCAAACTTAGAAACCTTAGCTGACAATTTAGAATCTTTACTGATTGGATTAAAGGCGACAGTTAAATCTCCTTGGCTGATTTTAAAGAATTGCTTACCTAAATATGTGATTATCATGTCTATATTATATCAAATTTTTAGAGAAAACAAAAGAAAAATTATCGCACACAACGGACATAGCTCCCATTATAATCATGACTACCACTAAGTAAATAGCCATAGTTCATGTGCTGAACGTAGGCAAGAGTGGAAGGCGACGACGGAACTGGAGTAGAAGCCCAATAATAGTGAGCAGTAAATCCAACTGGGGCATAGGGGTCAGCATCCCCTTCTGGTTGAGCTTTTGAATACCAAGCATTAGATAATGTTTTTAATTGTTCAATAGATGGAAGCCGTCCGCCATTTTTAGCACAAGCATTCCTAGATACAATCCAAGTCATACCAGAATTGGTATCAGGAGTAACAAAAGCACCATTTAAATCAACTCCACGTGTATCCCATTTAACGACACCATTTTCGTCTACAGACCAAGCTTTAAACTCATTAGTGTCATAAATGAGAGCAGTCGCACCAAAACGTTGATAATCATCTCCGTCAAAAACATCAGCCCCCACAGACCACCCTGTTCCATAGAAACTAAAGCACCTAACTACAACCCCTTGATCAATAAGCGGTTGAACAATTTTTGCTAAATTATTATTTGGTCCTGTACAATTTAAATTTCCATCATTAGACCCTATAAAACTACCACTTTCTACCTGATTTAACGCCGCCTGATTATATAGTTGTTTCAAAGTTGATTTGATTGTAGCAACTTTCCCCTTTTCTCTTGCAGAATTTAGCGAAGCAATAACTACAGCAGAAAGTATTCCAATGATAGCAATAACTACAAGAAGTTCGATTAATGTGAAAGCCCTGTTTGGTTTTAAAAATTCCTTTTTCACTTTTTTATTATACCACAATTATTATTTAGCAAAATATAGTCTTTCCCCTAGGTCCGACCTAGGGGAAATTATCACAGGTCAGACCTATGATAACAGTGGAGGTCTTGCCTCATACTAGGCAAGACCTCGGGAATATTGAAATAAATGTTGTTGTTGTCAAATTTCTAATAAACGACAATCAAAGTAAAAATTCAGAAATATAAAAACATACCCATAGTAAGCGATAGCTTAGTATGGGTATGGATGTTAAGAATTTACTATATTAACTTACTACTACTTCATTTCCCTTGCCCCCATATTTTCCCCTATCACAGGGATAGGGGAAAATCCTATTTGTATGTTTTAAGAAAAGCTAACCTAACAAAACAAACTTTTATATATGAGACATGGCTAAAATGTGTTATAATTCTTTCATGATGTTAATAGTAGGATTAGGAAATCCAGGAGAAGAATACAAGAACACAAGACACAATACAGGTCGTATGATTCTTGAAAACATTGCCAAAAGTAATGATTTTTCAGACTGGAAAAATAACTTAAAATTAAAAGCCTTATATGCAAAGGGTGAAATAGATGGTGCAAAATTAGACTTCATGCTTCCTGAAACTTTTATGAATAATTCAGGTGTAGCTGTCTCACAAGTTATTAACGACAAGAAAAAATTAAAAAATCTAGTTGTTATTTATGATGATATGGACTTACCTCTTGGGCATTATAAAATTTCATATAACAAAAGTTCAGGTGGGCACAATGGTCTAGCTTCAATAATCAAAAAAGTAAAGTCTCAAGAATTTACAAGGATCCGTATCGGAGTCTCACCTTCTACACCAACCGGCAAAATGAAAAAACCAAAAGGCGAAGATGCTGTTCTCAAGTTTCTTCTTGGTAAATACAAAGAAGATGAATTAAAGGAAATCAAAAAGGTTTCTAAAAAAGTTTCTGAAATTATAAAAATGATTTCAGAAGAAGGCAAAGATAAAGCAATGACTTTATTCAATTAAAATTTTAAAAAAGAAAAAACTCTCAGTTGAGAGTTTTTTCTTTTAGTCTTTCGACAAAAATTATTCAGCTTTCTTTTGGTCTTCTAGATAAACTAGAGTCATTCTTTGATCTTTTGGTTCAAACAATGTTACTTGAAAATTATATGTCTTTCCTAGTTCAAGAGCCTTTCTTAGATTCTCTTCAGATCCAAATCCTGAGTTGTGAACCAATCCTGCTACTCCTTGCTTGATAGAAACCAAAGCACCGTGTTTGTTGAATTTAATAACTACCCCAGAAACGATATCTCCTTTCTTTAGATTGTCTTCAAATTCTTTCCAAGGATTTTCTTTTAGAGCCTTAATAGAAAGAGAAATTTTTCCATCTTTTATTTCTATTATTTTAGCCTTAACATTATCTCCAACCTTGAACATGGATCTTGGATCTTCTACTAGACCCCAATCAATTTCAGAAATGTGAACTAATCCTTCTAGACCTTCTTCTAATTTCAAGAATACTCCGAAATCAACAATTCCTGCAACGGCACATTCTAATTCATCTCCAACCTTATACTTTTCAACTATCTCTTGTCTCTCTTCTGGATTATTATCCTTTTCAGAGAAGATAAGTTTACCTTCTTTTGGTAAAGCAGAAATGATTATCACTTCTATCCTCTTTCCAATCAAAAGTTTTAGGGCTTTCAATATTTTATCTTTATCAGAATCTTCTACTCTAGGATAGTGATCACTCTTTAATTGTGAGGCTGGTAAGAATCCTGCGATTCCTTGCCATTCAAGAATCAAACCTCCCTTGTTAGCCTCCTTTACAGTAAGCTCTAGAGTTGTTTTTGACTTGATAGCTTTTTCTGCTTCACTCCAAATTAGAGCTTGTTTAGCTTCTTTCAAAGAAAGTTCAATGTATCCTTCTTCATTATCCAATCCTGTAACTTTTGCTTTAACAGTGTCTCCGATATTAACCTTTCGGATAATATCTTTTGCATTTATAAATTCTCTTCCATATATAATACCAGTTCCATAAGGAGCAAGATCTATATAGACTGAAGATTTAAGAATCGCAATAACTGGACCTTCAACTAAAGCCTCTATTTGAGGAGGTAGTTCAGCTTTATCTAATTTTTTCATAAAACTAGAATCTGCTTTAGCGTGATCCACAGTATCTTTTTTTTCTGTATCTTTTTCCATAAATTATTTTAAACTAAAAAAACCGCATCTTTACCAATCTTACGAAAGGTCTTGCGGCACAGTTGAAGCTCTCTTGGTTTGAATTCAAAAATAAAAAACAAAAGGATTAATCTTCTAACTGGGCTATTAATGAGCTTACAATACTATATTTTTCCAATTCTTGCAAGTGTTTTGATGAAATAATTTTGTCAAAACTCTATGACACATTTATTAGCCTTCTGTCAATAGTATTTATGTGGTAAAATAGTGCTCATAAAACCCTTTTAGATAAACGATGGGTAACATTATTAGGTTAATTTTGCAGATAATACGACCTTTAAACGATCGCAACCTGCGCATAATAGAATGGAAAGTGATATAGAAAATCAAAAAACGGTAAAAAAGTTTTCTGATAAAAAGAAAGATATTTTAGATTTTATTAAATATATCGTAATAGCTATCTTGATAGTAATACCAGTTAGAATGTTTATCGCTCAACCTTTTATAGTCAGCGGAGAATCAATGTTCTCGACTTTCTTGGACGGAGATTACTTAATCATAGATGAAATATCATATCACTTAGGACAGCCACATCGTGGAGACGTTGTTGTTTTTAAATACCCTCTTGACCCTACCAGATTCTTTATTAAAAGAATTATCGGTTTACCAAATGAAGATATAACAATAAAAGATGGAGTCATCACTATCATCAACAAAGAAAATCCTGATGGTTTCGTGTTAGATGAACCATACCTAAAACAAGATTTTAAAGATAATTTTGATTTCAAAACCGGAGACAAAGAATACTTTGCTATGGGTGACAACAGGGCAAGAAGTTCTGATTCTAGATCTTGGGGGGTACTACCTGAAGATTTAATTATCGGCCGAGCTTTTGTGAGATTATTACCTCTTAACAGTATTTCTTATTTACCAGGAAGTACAAAATAAAAAAATGGAACACAAAAAAGTAAAATTTCCTATAAATTCAGTTAAAGGAATGCGAGACATTTTAGACAGTCAGTATTACCAATTTCAAGGGTTCTTTGAAAAGGCACAAGAAGTTGCTGTTTATTATGGATTTAAACCTATTGAAACTCCTATAGTTGAAGATGAAAATGTCTTTACCTCTTCTATCGGTACCGGAACTGATATTGTTGATAAAGAAATGTACACGCTTAAAACAAAAGGTGGCGATCATTTAGCTCTTAGACCCGAACACACTGCAGGCTTAATGAGAAGTTATATAGAGAAAGGTATGCAAGCTCTTCCTCAACCCATAATGTTTTATAGCTATGGTCCAGTTTTTCGTCACGACAACCCCCAAAAAGGACGTTACCGACAATTCTATCAATTCGATATGGATATACTAGGAAGCGAGAAACCAATCTTGGATGCGCTTGCTATTAAAACGGCGATGACTATTTTGGAAGAAGCTGGAGCAAAAGATTTATCTGTTGAAATAAATTCAATCGGAGATAAAGAGTGTCGACATTCTTATATTAAAGAACTTTCTTCTTTTTACAAAAAGAATATCAATGCTTTGCCTGCTATAGATAAAGAGAGACTAAAAACAAATCCTCTTCGCATCTTAGATTCCAAAGAAGAAAAAACTGTTGAACTAAATCAAAACGCACCCGAAACTCTTTCTCACCTTTGTCCGCAATGCAAGAAACACTTTAAAGAGGTTTTGGAATATCTTGAAGAATGCGAAATCCCCTACACAATCAATAAATGTTTAGTACGAGGTCTTTCTTATTATTCAAGAACTGTAGTTGAAATAGTTCAAGAAGATAAAGAAACAGGAAGAAAAATGGCAGTTGCCGGAGGCGGACGCTATGACTACTTAGGTAAACAACTAGGAAGCAAGAAAGATGTTCCTGCAGTAGGTATTGCTATTGGTGTAGACAGAATCATCGAATCACCTTGGTTCGCAAATCTTTCTCCTAGAATTATCAAGAAGCCAAAGATATACTTCATCCAACTTGGTTTTGAAGCAAAGCTAAAATCTTTAAATGTTATTGAAATATTAAGAAAAGGTAAAGTGCCAATTTCTCAATCAATATCAAAAGATAATCTAAGCGCACAATTAGCTACTGCAGAAAAGCTGGGTATGGAATACGCTATTATTTTCGGACAAAAAGAAGCTCTAGAAAATTCTGTGATTTTTAGAGACATGAGCTCTAGATCTCAAGAAACAGTCAAAATTGATAAGCTCTTAGAATACATCAAGAGTGTTAAATAAATGTCGATTGAATCGTTAATTTAAGAAAAAAGTTAGATGGTAAAAATAGTTCAAAATGGAGATAGAGTGCTTAGACAAATTGCTAAAGCCGTGCCTATTTCCCATATCCTAAAACCAGATATTCAAAAAATTGTTGCTGATATGAATCATGCTCTAGACGGAGAATTCGACGGAGCAGCAATAGCCGCACCTCAAATAGCACAATCTTTGAGAATCTTTGTGGTGTCTAGAAAAGTTTTTGCAGAAGACGACGAAAACCATCCAACAGTCTACAATGGAATAGCTTTAAAAAAGAAAACCCCGAACATGGTTTTTATCAATCCCAAAATTTTAAAAATTTCCAAAGATAAGAAATTAATGGAGGAAGGGTGCCTTTCTGTAAGACCATTGTTCGGTAAAGTCAGAAGGGCCACTAGAGTCACTGTAGAGGCCTACAACGAGCGTGGTGAGAAGTTTACGATGGAAGGCACAGGATTACTAGCCCATGTTTTTCAACACGAAATTGACCATTTAGAGGGTGTCCTATTTATAGATAAAGCCAAAAATCTCAGGGAGATTTATTATAATGATGAAAAAAAGTAAAGTAAATTTTATTTTCTTTGGAACTCCAGACGTCGCGAGTAACACTCTTCGAATTCTTAAACAGAACGGTCTTCTTCCCGAGGTTATAGTTACTTCTCTAGACAAACCAAGAGGAAGAAAGATGGTTATCACCCCATCGCCAGTGAAAGTTTGGGCAATAGAAAATGGTATACCTTATTTACAACCAGAAAAAATAGATGGTGCTTTTATCTCTGAATTAAAAAAATATGATGTGGATCTATTTTTAGTAGTGGCTTATGGGAAAATACTTCCAGAAGAATTAATTAATCTTCCTAAAAAAGGAACCATTAATATTCATTACTCTCTTTTACCAAAGTACAGAGGGGCTTCACCTGTCGAATCGGCACTTCTAAATGGAGATACAGCAACTGGTGTTTCTATCCAAAAGATGGTTTACAAACTAGATAGCGGTCCAATAATAGCAAGAAAAAATGTAGAGATAAACCCTGATGATAACAAAGAAACCCTTAGGGGTAATCTCATAAAAACAGGGGCAGAGTTATTGTTAGAATCCCTACCAGACTTTTTAGAAGATAAAATAAAACTAGAAGAACAGAAAGAGGAAGAATCAACATTTTGTTGTAAGATAAAAAAAGAAGATGGTGAGATTAAGCTAGAAGATAACGATTTAAAAAACTACAATAAATATAGGGCTTTTTACGGTTGGCCAGGAGTATTTTTCTTCAAAGAAGTTGACGGTAAAAAAATAAGGTACAAAATAACTAAAGCTCGTCTCGAAAATAATATATTCACTATCGAAAAAGTTATTCCTGAGGGTAAAAAAGAAACTGATTACAAATAATAAAAAAGAACCCACTTCTACAGGGTTCTTTTTTATTGTTTTATTCTTTGTGAGAAAAGCCTCTTAGTAATTTTTTAATAGCCGCTGCTCCATTTTTAACTAGCTCTCTTCTTCTGCCACGACTATTCTTAATTTGTCTAAGAATTTCTTTCTTCGCATCATCTATCGATTTATATAAATCTGATTTTTCTGAAAAAGTATAGAACTTTTTACCAGATATATCTATATTAAATTCTGCTCTATAATAATCCCCTTGTTTATGCCTGTTACTTGTCTTCCCTACTTCGATAAAAATCTGCATTTCTTCTTCTGGTTTTTTAAACTTATCAAACCCCTCTATCTTTGATCTCAAGTAATTATCAATAGCTTCGGTTAATTCCATGTTGGTTGCCTTTATGTTTATGTTCATATTGTTATTAATCATTAATTAATAATAATTTACTACCTTTGTGGTGACCACTCACAATTTTAACTTCTTTTAATTGCACATTGTAAAGGGACGAGATTATTTCACAAATTCTTCTGTTGGCCTGGTTATTTTCTGCTTTTTCTTTAACTGAAATATAAAAAGTGTTCTCTGCTTTCTTGTCTATCTTTTCTTTTTTTTCTCCTACTTTAACTCTTACTTTTATATACATGTTAATTTTTATTTTTCAAAAGTAATTCTTTAATTTCCTTAATATCTTTTTTTAACTCATCTAATTCACCTTCTTCTTTTATTATTTCTTCTTTTGTTTTTTCATCTACTCTTTTTTCGTGTTGCAAACCTGATATGACTATATTATCTCCAATAAAGAAAGAAACAAATAAACCCGTGAGCATCGCCAGTATTATTCCACCAATCAAAGACACCCAGATAGACAAATTTAAAGAATCCGAAACCCCCCAGACTCCTCTCCAGATGGAAACTGTAGCTACTGCTCCTATAAAAGAATACACGAGTGGAGATTTTGAAAGTCTCCCTCTTATCCTATCTTCTAATTTATCAAAATAATGATGTATCTTTTTATATGCTTTTATCATACTCTTTAATTATACCATCCAACCATAAGCATTCCAAATAGGCCTATTATTGCCAAGCAAAACAAGCAAGGCAATATTACTGCTTTAAGTATTTTTCTCTCTTGATTTTTAGCTCCAATTACAGCTTCAGCCGTTAAAATATCAGCTATGGCAATCATATTTCCAGTACTGGCCCCAACCACAAGTAAAGCTAACACTATATCTGTACTTATCCCCACACTCATAGAGGCAGTATTAAACAATGTACCAAACAAAACGTTGGAGGTGGTCACACTCCCCGTCGCAAAAGAGCCAAAGGCTCCAGCTAACGGTGCATATAATGGAATAAAACTACTTTCGATAGAACTAGCGAGTAATTTAATCGGTGACAAAAGTCCAGAATAATTAGAACCAGCATTAATCATTATTTGAACCATTATTAACATAAAAGATATTGCCAAAAATGGGCTGAGAGCTCCTTTAAAAGAACTTTTAACATAAGAAAAAGAAATTTTTATTTTTTCCCAAAAAGCAACAATTAAACCAACGACAATAAAGACAAGCCCTGGATTAAATAAATTAAAGTTATGATTAAAGTTTATACCTATTGGTATATTGATTTTTCCTAATGTGAATTTACCTACAATCAAAAACAAAATCAAAATTATATAAGGTAAAAAGGATCTCACAATAGAAGCCGTTGGTTTCTCTCCTTCTATGGCTGTTATTGAAATTTCTTCTTTTGGAGTAAATATTTTTAATTTAATAGATATTAGAACAAGTACTAATCCCACTATCGCTCCAACAATTGAAGGAAATTCTTGTCCTAAAAATCTGGCTGCTAGAAGTGAAGGTCCTAAAAACAGTAGCCCAGACCACAAAGCAAACGGGGTGGCATTAAGAAATTCTTTATTTTTATTTGGTCTACCCCTAGTCACTACCCACATCATAAATACCGGGATAATAATACCAACCATATTAAAGATGGCTGCTAAATAAGGAACCCCAGCTGAAGATAAATTAGAAAAACCAACTTTTATGGGAGTCCCCGCAGCTCCAAATATACCAGGAGAACTATTCCCCAAAAGACTTATTATCAAAGAAGTTATCGGCGATAGGCCGACTCCGATCAATAAAGGCACAGCCACGGCTGCAGGGGTTCCGAACCCTGCAGTTCCTTCTAATAATGCTTCAAAAAACCATGCGATAACTATTACTTGTATTCGATAGTCTTTTGATAAATTAGAAAGATAAAAAGAAATATTTTTTATTATATTTTTACTTTTTAAAATTTCCAAAAAGAAAATGGCACCAAATATGATTAGAAAAATATCCAAGGCTACAAACAACCCCTTACCAAATGAAGCATACAAAGCTTCGGGATAAATTTTCCAATAAAAAACAGCAAGGAGAACATAGAGCAAGAGTGTAAAGAGAGATGATTTTAGAAGTGTTGTCTTTCTAACAAAAATCAAATAGACAAAAACAACAAAAGGGATGATAGCTAAAATTATTGGTAGATTATTCATGATTATATTGTAACACAAAATCATATTAAAAAATAAAAACCTCTCAGAGTGAGAGGTTTTTATTTTTTACTTAGTCTTTAACCAAGATATCATTTTCTTAAATGTTCCTGGACCAGCTGCTCCGTCGGCGGTAAGCCCTACTGCTTTTTGATAATTTTTGACTGCAGTTACCGTACTTGGACCATAGTCATTATCTATTTTATTTTTTGTATTGTTATATAAGTTCAAGAACTTCTGAACAGTACCAACTGCTGGACCTTGTGATTTCAATTTTAGGTTAACATTTTTATTAACCAAACTCTGCAATTCATCAATTAATGATTGGTATTTGTATGTTTTTGTTGGTGTAGAAGTCGTAGTCGGAGTAGAAGGTTTGCTTTCTGTTGGAGTTGGTTCTTCAGCTACCTTTTCTACTTCCTGATTTTTTGCTTCGATTTCCGCTAAGTAGTCTTCTTGGTTTTTTTCTTCTAGCAAACCAAGCTGTCTCTTTAACTGATAATTTTCATCAGTTAATTCTTTTACCTTTTGTTCTAAATCTTTCTGCTTTTGAGATTCTATATGATTAGTACCTGATTCAATCGTAGAAAATGCCCAATAAGCTGCACCTCCAAATAACAATACAATAAAAATTGAAACTATACTAAATTTTAAATTTTCAAATTTTCTTCTCATTACTTGTAATTTATACAAAATTATTATTTCTTAGAAACCTTTTTTGATTTCTTAGCTGTTAGCATTGCTCTTTTGGCTTCTAATCTCTTAGTAGTCTTAGGAGAATGTCTTGATTTCACGTGTGCAATTAATGCTGTTGCTCTTTTTGCCATATTTTAATTAAAAATTATTTAATAATCTTCCTTTATTATACATTAAAATGTATCCGAACGCAAAAATAAAAAGCATCAAAACAATTTTGTTAGTTTTAATACTTTTTTTTGTTTATCAACGTCTGAAGATGGATGTCTAAGTTAAATCTCAGCAGAATCCACAAAGGGGCTTTGGTAACCACCATTATCAAAAAAGAAATTAATCTTATGGGTATAATCTGTTCTGGGTCATCCCATACATCTTTTCTGTACTGACCAATAAAATCAGTAATTTTTTTATCATCCAATTTTGTCTTCAGGAAATAGAGTTTAATAATTGATTCTTCTTTTATAAACTTCAAAACGTCTTTGCGTTCTAAAATTCTTGTTAAAATAGACAGATCACAGAATGACTTTGAAATTGTTTCTGACACCTTAGCAATGTTAGAATAACAATTATATTTTTTATCGGCCAATATTGACCAATATAGCATTTCTGGAACCGAAAATTTTAAAGTTTCGTGATTAAAAAGTAAAAACCAATTTTGAGGATTTTTGGCCCTCTTACAAAACGAGACCCCAACAGATTTTGTCATGTCGGGTCTATTCAAAAATGCTTTATGCATGACAGGGTCGTAGAAAAACCTTTTCAATGTAGTTCTTTTAGCTCTTTTTAAACTCATCCTTTCAGGTTTACTGATCCTATCTTGAATAGATAATCTCTTTTTATACAGTCGTTCTCTAGCTTTCTGGTTCATATATATTAAATTTACAGTTCGGTTTGATACTAACATCCAAATATACTTAAGTCAAACTAAAAATGAGCCCATTTAGGGTTCATTTTTTAGTCACATATTTGAGTACAGTGTGCACACCTTTTTGCGTCTATTGGTATCTCACTCAAACATTCTTTGCACTTTTTTGTTGTTGGATCTATCGGAGGTTCCTTTCTCGAGCGAGAAATTAAAATATTCATTGGTTTTACAACAAAGAAAAAGATAGATGAGGCAACCAAAATAAATGAAACCAAAGAGTTGATAAAGTGACCATACATAAACTTACTACCATTAATAGTAAAAAATAATCCAGAGAAGTCGGGAGATTTAGCTATAGCTGCAATCAGGGGTGTGATTAAGTCTGAAACAAGAGAAGAAACTATTGTTCCAAACGCAGCTCCCACTACAACACCGACTGCTAGGTCAACAACATTACCTCTAAATAAAAATTGTTTAAATTCTTTTAACATATATTTATTATATCATAAAAAATAAAACGATTAATCACTCCATTTGGTATATAGGTTAAGACATCTTTGACAAAGGTATTTAAAAATGTTAAAAATACAGAAAATTGATATTTATTATGGAAACACTTCTGAGAAAAGAAAACAGCATAGACAGGATAAAGAATCATCTTTCTGTCTTTTTAGCTTTTGAAGAACTCAATTTAGAGGCCTTTGAAAATAGAGACTTCATTTTTAGTTTTTACAATGCAATGGAGAATAGCTACAAGGAGCTCTCAACCTTACTAAAAGAATATGATGAAGTAGAAGATTTTAATCAATTTTCTATTGCAACCTTACTCCTCGACAATTATTTAAAGGGGTATAAATCAGTAAAAGATGTTTTACAAGCAAAAAACGATCTGAGAACAGAAAAAACTGTTTATAAGATCTTGTCTACTATTGAAAACGCACCCCCTTTAACTTAAGTGGGGCGTTTTTTATTTAGTCAGAAAACAAAAAACCACCCGAGGGCGGAATTTTGCCAACTGATAATTATCTTGCGATAACTAACTGCTGTCCAATCAGTATAATCAAGAAACCAGAACAAGTCAAGCCTAACATGTGGATAACTTTTTAGCCTTATATGCTATTATTAAATAGTCTTATATGGAAAACTTATTATTTTTACTAAAAGGATTATTAATTGGACTTATTGTTGGCTTCCCTTCTGGGCCGGTTGGGTTTATTTACATCAAGAGAGCTACAACCGATGGCTTTCTCGCTGGATTTATTTCTGGATTAGGATCTACGGTCGCCCACTTAGTCTATGCTTTAGCTTTTCTTTTTGGATACTCAAAAATTTTAAAAATTTATAATGAAAGTGGGGATACTTTGACTTTCATTTTTTCTACTTTTATTATTATATTAGGAATAATTATTTTCTTTTCAAACAAAAAGAAAGATTGTGACGGGGATAATGCAGAAAATCTTTTCGGCTATTTTCTTTCAGCTTTTGGGATCACTGTCACCAACCCAGTAGAGATTATTCAATTTACCTTTTTGTTTACCTCTCTTGGGATATTAGGATCTGTTGCAATTAATCATACTCTACTAATTTTAGGAATAATTTTGGGATCAATTTTTTGGCCAACTCTAGCTTCATTTGGTTTGTCAAAAATCAGACACACTATTTCTAATAGAAAAGTGGAGTATCTTCAAAAATCAATCGGCATAATAATTATATTAATAGGTTTATTTTTTATATTAAAGAATTTTACTTAACAATAAAATAAATGTCATCAAAAACAAAAAGGGCGACTTCACGAGCCACCCCTTTTTATTTATTATCAAAGATTATAACGTCCCGTGTCTTTATGGTTAGGAAACATATAATCCCATGTCTCACTATAAGACAGTCCATTTGCTAACAGTTTCTCTCTTCCAACCTTCAAAGAACGCCAGCCCAATTGCAGTGTAGGAAACGAAACAATACAACGATCCTCTACGTTGTTTTCTTTTAGAATTCCTTTGTCACCACTATTTACAATAATACCCCACTCCTCAAAGGTATCACCGGTGTATGTCACCCCTTTTTCTATTTCAAATTCCATAACTAACCTCCTTTTTTAAAATAAGTTTTTCTTTTACATTACAATTTTAAATCTGTAAAGTCAAGCACTATAAAAGCGACCTTCCTAGACGTGGGTCGGTCGCTTTCACCAAATTTATCTGCTCGCGTGGCAGGACGCGTTTCGGACATATAACTGGGCTAAAGCTGTGGGAGATTTAGAAACTACAACGAAAGAAATTAATCACTTATTGTCTCTAGTGTAAATCACGATGTCAGTTTTTGTTTATTTATTTTTAAAAATTCGTCGCCGCCGCTTTTTACGAACGTTAGTTGATCGAGGGGGTCACCCCTTTAGCCACTACCCCCATGTTATTTAATAAAAAAGTAGTGGTGCCTACAAAGAAGCTAAACAATTTTATTATGATAAACCTATAAAAAATTATGAAAAAGCACCCCTCTATACGCCAAGTAAAATATGCCCATGGAATTATGAATGAGGGCAAGACAAAACAGCAGATTGCCTTAGAATCTGGCTTTTCTCCTAGCACAGCTCGTGTTCCTCAATTAATCGAGAATAAGCTCGGTTTTAAGCTTGCTGTGGCCCAATTAGCAGGTGAAATGGGTAATGTTGCTATGAAGCTTATGTATGAGCTCCAGGCACGAGATATGAGCAAAATGAGTGACGAGGACTTACTCTACTCACTGGATGTTATTTCTAAAACCTATGAGCGTTTTACTTCCAAATTGCTCTGATTTTATCTTTAGATTAAATATGATAATATGTAAATATAATTTAATATTTGAGTAGCCTAAACCAATAAGTAATTATTGGCATGGTGAATAAGTCCCCGTAAAAGATAAAGAACTCCTAGTCAGAGTTTGCCTTTTACGGGGCTGTATCTGGAAACGGATACAGGTGGGTTAAAATCCACCATGCTGGCTGGGAGCTTTTTGCTTCCTAGTCTAAAAATATTTTTATGAAAACACTTTATAAATGGCAAAAAATAGCTTTATGGATAGTTGGTATACTAACCATTATTGCAATGGTTAGTAATGTCACTTCTAAAACAATTAACGATGGAACTCTGGTTGGTTTATTACTTAGTATTATAACAGGTGTGCCATTAAATTTAGCAATTCTTTGGGGATTATTTAAAATCGGGAATAAAATTTTTAGAAAAAATGAATAGATTATTTATAAAAGTTATCTTAATAATTTTAGGCTCAACAGTAATACTGTTTATTGGAAGTTTTTTTAGATATTTATTTGACTCTAAAATTTTTACATATATTTGGGATTTGGGTACAGTTATAATATTTATCTCTACACTGGCCATAATTTATGAAATAAAAGATTTATCTGAAAACACAAAGATTGGTTTTTCTTTTGTGTTTGTTATAATATTTTTGTTTTTAGAGATAAATTTTCCGTCAATTTTAGGGGGGCTTTCCTATCTTTGTCCAAAGTGTAGTGTTTTAGAAGGGATTAAATTTTTAATAATGTAAATTTTATGAAGAGAGAAACATATTTAATTTGGATAATTTTATTGATGATAACTGTTGGTAATTTGTTTTTTACTTATAAACATTCTCAAAATATTGCTATAGCACCAGAGAAAAGTAATATGTTTATGGATGATATTTCTCAATGCCCAGACACGAATACCAGTGATATGTATGTTTGTCTTTATAATTTAGCAGAGACAATAAACAAAGAAGCAGATACCCTTGCTAATAAACTCATTACTCAAGCTCCTATTCGCCTAAAAGAAATAATAACAACTCAAAAAGGACCAGCTTCGTTTGTTTATGGTGGTAAAGATTTTTTAACTGATTTGCCTATACAAGTAGAAAAAGCACAAAAAGCTAAAGATGACTATATAAACAGTGTTTGTAATTTAAATTCGATGAAAATCTATGGTGGTAGTGGTGTGGATCTTGAAATAGAAGCATGTAAATACCATTTTACTAATGAATATTTACAAATACTTAAAAATTTAGAAAATGGGTTAACGGAAGAATAATTTTACTAAAGACTTATATTGCCATTCTCGTCACATTTATAATTTTTGAAAAAATCTAGAACTCCTTTTTGTAAAGGATTTTTTGCCAATTCATTATAAACAAGTACAATGTCTTCACCTAAAATTTCTGAATGATTTAGTACGGTATTTTTTGTGTACATAACGGCACTTATACCCTCATGTTCTTTTTCAAGGAAAAAAGTCATAGGAACCTTACTTCCATTTTTCTTTAATATAAAAGGAATTGTGCTCCATCCATATTTTAATGGTCCACCATTTATCGGGCGAGATATAGTTTGATAACCTACAGCAAATACCGCCCTAAGTATCAACGGGATTGAAGCATCAACATGATCAAGAGCACCTCTAGATACAGCTATAACAAATTGATCAGAATCTTTTACTATTCCATCTTCTATATACTTTTCATACTTTTCTTTTAAAACAGATGCAATTCGTATAAGCATTTCATCACTTGGAACATTTTGAACAATACCAGTAATTGTTTCTGGAACCCTATCTTCTCCTTTCCCTTTTTCACAAGCAACACACTCAATCCAAATTTTTTTACCTTCATATTCAATTAGAATATCAGGACCTATGTCTTTAGATGAAAAAGTAATTCCTTTTTCCAATAATACACAACCAAGATACATTTCCCATGTTCTTTGATGAAACTTTTTTTTAATTTCTTTTAAGAAATTACTGTCAGCATATTGGTAATATTTTTGATAAAGAGAATCAAATTTATTTTTCCTTTCTTTTATTGATCCGCTTGTAACATAATAACTATCATAATTGGAATATTTTTTTATTAATGTCTGAAGTTCTGTTTCGGTTGTAATAAGTGGAAAATTATCTGTAAACAAATATTTCATTTTTATGCAAATTTTAACCTAGGTCTTAAACTAGATACCATATTCCATGGAACTTTTTTATCATGACACAACCTACCAGCAACGATGCCAGGATGAACTCCTAAACTTTTTGCAAAATTAATCACGCCATCTCTTGTTAATGGCTTCTTTAAGAAATCTATATAGTTTTCTTCTGGTATTAATTTATCACTGGCAAAATCATCGGCTTCTTTTTCCTTCTCTTGAACAATAGATAATTCTTTATTATCAAACTCAATAAATTTCTCTTTTTTACCATGTAATATTAAATGTCCTAATTCATGATATAAATTAAACCAAAAAATATCTGCCCATGAGTTATAAATACTCAGCTGTATTACAGGATTATTATTAATCCACCTAACAGCCCCACTTACTCCACTACCTGAAAAATGAGGAATATATACTAAAGCTACTCCGGCTTGATTTAAAATTTTAATTACTTCTTTTGAAAAATCTTCCGGTTTTTTTACTGATAGTAATTTAATTTGTGATAAAGATTCTTTTAGCTTTATTTCGGAATATTCCGGAAGAACATTTTTTTTAGATTCCAACTCACCACACCTAAGCCATGTTGCAATAACTTCACTTTTAATATTTAGATTATTTTTTTTACGATAAGCAACAGTTTCTGTTGTCTGAACATATGACAAAGAATTAACCCCAAAAAATCTCCAGAGATTTTCAACTTTTTTATAGTTATTTGTGGTTTTTTCAACAAATCCTCGTTTTGCAAGTTCTGCATAAGGGAATTTAGAAATCATTTCTGTTTCTTTTTTAATTATTGAAATTCTTTCAATTCTAGCTCTAGTTTCTTGATATTTTTTTTCAAGATTAACCCAAAAGGAAGCTGATCCACCTAAAGCATTTTCTAAAAGTAGTGCAGTCTCAACAGTTATGGAAGCTTCTCCATTTATTATTTGACTTATATGTTTCTCTGTGAGACCTGTTCTCTCGCTGAGACTTTTTTGAGTCATTCCTTCACGATCTAGGGCTTTTGAAATGGTATACCCGGGGTGTATTGCTTTGTTTGGATTATAAACCATAAATTTATATTTAATGATAATTGATAAATATTTCTATTATTAAAATAAATGTTATACTTTTATAATTATCTATTCTAAAATTTGGGTCTCCATCATGATTCGGTTTAAATATAATTCTATATTTATTATCAACATCAACAGCAAAACATCCTTTATATTCTCCCTTTAATGGGTGGGGGCGATAACTATGTGGAACATCAGATAATGCATCAGCTGAAATAAGTATGTTTAATGTGTTCAGAATATCCGTAGCATAATCAATTCCTTTTTTGTTATATCTTTTACATAAGGCATTGTAATCATTAACAAGGGCCTCGTGTTTTGGATTATCAAATACTATTCTCATATTAACAAATATTACTAAAAACTGCAACTTTTTTATTTACCATTTTGGTAAATAAAAAAACTAATAAATCGTTTATTTTCTGATGTTTATTATGGTATTTAATTATATATAATAAGTTATCCACAAGTATTATTTAAATTATTTCTTAAGCCTTCCTTTTGAGCCAATTTTATTATCGTCCACAATATCTCGGAGTTGATTGATTAGAACCATAATTTCTTCAATTTTTTTTACAATGCGTTTTTGTTCAGCAAGAGGTGGGAGTGGTATATTAGCAGATTTAACTTTCTCTGCATTAAGATTTTTTACAACTGCACCAGAAACTATATCTGCGAATTGTTGAAAAAATACGTTTGAGGATAACATATAATAAAAAAAATCTCTAAAGGTTTCTTTGTAATAGGGTTTTAAAACCAGCCAGCCGTCGTGAATACATCCATCAATCTTTAATATATATGGTCTCCCAAAACTCATTGAGTTAGTAAGAAGTAAATCTCCAACATGTACCATTCTTGTCTTTTTTAAACCAGCTTTAATAATTTTTTCTTTAGTAGAATATATATATTTTCCTCCTTGTTCTGTGTCTCCAATCTTTATCCAATTCAATCCGTCATCATTATTCGTTATATAACTTTCAATTGGACGTGGTGAGCCACCTCTTTCAACTGAAAATACATCACCGAGCTTAACCCATTTCCATGATTTTGGAATTTCAAAAAGTAAATCTTTATTATCCATAAAAATTGACTCCTTATTTTTCTTTTTTTTATTATCATTTATTTCTATTCTTTTCTTTTCAATATTAATAAAAGATAATAGATCTTCCGCAGTTCCTTCTTTTTTATCCTGCGGAACTAATTTACCAGAAACAGCAAGGCTTAAAATTGCATCTTCTAACTCTTTAATATCTTCAGGCGTTTTTACCAATTCGGCTAATTGTTTTAGCGCAATTTTTGTTTCTCCTTTTCCGAGAGATTGCATGGCGCTACGAGTAAGACGGGAGCGAATTTCATCACGTTCATTTTTCCTAATTTCAAGCTTGTCTAATTGTTTTATTACTTCTTCAATTTTTTTTACAATGCGATTTTGTTCTTTGTATGGAGGCAAAGGAATAACAAAAGATTTTATATCGTCCATCGATATATTATCATTTGTAGAATTTTTCTTTTTATTAATAAAATCTTGTATATAAGAAGAAAGGATTACATAATTAATATATTCCGAAATAATATTATCGTTAATCTTTATAGTTGCAACTCTTTGATTTGTTACCATTTTTTCATCTATATTTCTTACAAAATAACTCTTACCAACTGTACCACCAGTCATACATAAAAGTATATTTTCATTATTTATTTCGAATTGAGCTAAACTCGAATAATAATCATGACGTACTATTTTATTATTTTTAAATCCATTTTCGTCAAAATCAGATATCTTAATTACTCTAACTCCAGTATTTTTAAAATTTTGGCTTTTAAAGGCATATCCACCATTAATGTCAGATAAATTATTTAATCTTGTCCATTTCCAAGATATAGGAATTTCAAATGGGATTTCTTCTTCATTTATATTTAAAAGTTTTTTTTCTGTATCATTCTTTAAACATTCTGATTTAATTTTATTAAATAATTCTTCACCAGTTCCTTCTTTTTTATCCTGTGGAACTAATTTACCAGACATAGCCAAAGTAAGTATCGCTTTACGAAGGCGATTTATTCCATCTGGTACTTCTATGAAATCATCAATATTATTAGCAATAGTTTTTATATCATTTAGTATCATGGTGAGAAAGCGCTTCGGTGATAACTGTGCGAATTTGCTCAAGCACTTTTTTCACCTCTTGCTGTTTATTATGGTATGTTTCAAGTAATTCCTCTGGTGATTCAAGAACATCAACAGGAGTTCGAGGGTTCTTTATATCCAAGTTATAATTACGCTTGATAATTTCGTCTATAGAAACTTTCCACGCTTGATCATTTTCTTCACGATTATTCCACCATTTTGTCTCTTTTTCAAACTCATCAAATTTAATAGGGTTAGTCATCGAATATGCCTTTTGCCCTTCGGGGAGTGGATGCTCATAATACCAAATCTCCTTGGTTGGTTCACCTTTTGTAAAGAAAAGTAAGTTTGTTGCAATAGTTGTATATGGGGCAAAAACACTCTTTGGTAAACGAACAATGGTGTGAAGATTACATTCTTCTAATAACTGTTTTTTGAGGGTTGTTTTCATACCTTCACCAAACAAGGTTCCGTCGGGAAGAACCATACCTGCACGGCCATGTTTTTTAAGTAAACGCATAATAAGAACAAGAAAAAGATCTGCTGTTTCTCTTGTTTGAAATTCTTTTGGAAAATTAGATTCAATACCTGGCTCTTCAGTACCACCGAATGGAGGATTTGTAATAATACAATCTACCTTATCTGAATCTGTGTAATCACGTATAGGTTTTTCTAGGGTGTTTCCACGGCGCATTGTCACAGGTTCTTCGATCCCGTGAAGCATCATATTGGTTATTAGAAGCATAAATGGAAGCGGTTTCTTTTCAACGCCATAGATACTCTGTTGAATTTTTTGTTCATCTTTAACTGATTTAACTTGTTTACGCATATGCTCAAGAGCATGTACCAAGAATCCTCCAGTGCCTACAGCTGGATCCATAACAGATTCACCAACTTTTGGATCTACCATTTCTACGACAAATTGAGTTACAGCACGAGGAGTATACATTTCTCCGAAATTACCAGCACTTTGTAAACTTTTTAAAAGACGTTCATATATGTCGTTAAAAGCATGACGATCTTTTGATGCATTGAAATCTATTTCATTTATTTTATTTATAACCTGTTTAAGTAAAGTACCTTTGCGCATAAAGTTATAAACATCCTTAAATGCCATACGTGTAAGGTCGGTTCTTTTGTTTCCTGATTCAGGAAGATCTCTTAACCCAGGAAGTAAATCATTATTTACAAAATCAATGAGCTTATCTCCGGTCATCCCATCGAGAGGACCTGCCCATGTACGCCACTGATATTTTTTAGGAAGTGTAGGGATAAATTTATCTTTACGTATTTCAAGAGCTTTATCTTCATCATCTAAAATTTTTAGATAGATAAGCCAAACCATCTGAGACAAACGTGTAGCATCACCATCTACACCAACATCTTGGCGCATTATGTCTTGAATTGCTTTTATTGTTGATGGACTAAACATATTATTTGGTATACATTACATCTAATAATTCATCGACTGTTTTAAAATATCCTTCCTTGCCACCAAATAATGAAACAAGTTCATAGTCGGTTCCAATAGAACGAAATGGTTCCAGTGTGAGAATTCTAACATTCTCAATATCTTTCAGGGTTACATCTGCATATTTTTGGAGTAAAGCCTCAAGAACTTCTCTTGCTTTTCCACTATATTTATCTAAATAATTTGAACGACGAACAGCTTCTATCCTTTCGTTCTTTTTCATCATTTTCTTATCATAACCAACGTGCATTATCAGATCAAAAAGATCAAACTCTGCACCAACTTGTTTTTGAAGTTCTTCAAGTGGAATTCCACTTGCGTCTATCTGATCAATGATTGCTTGGCGACGATCTGCTGATTGCCATGCTGTAAAGAAACTTTCAAGTGTTGGGTAATGCGTAAGAATATTCTTACGTGTAAAATCAGTTAATGACTGTGTTAGAAGTTTTCCATCAGGTCCAAGATATTGAACTTGTTCTTTTACTACAGCATAAGGCACTCCACTTAAAGTAAATACTGGAGGTCTATCAATAACATCTAGAGATGACCCTTTTGAAAGAATAACGTCAACGAGTTTATCTTCATCCTCTTTTTCTTCAATAGTTAGTTCTGGTGGATCTTTTTCTGTTAATTCCTCTTCAATATTATCGTTTTCTCTTACTTCAAAAACACGTTCAGCAACTCCATCAAAACCAGGATCGGCAAATAATTTTGTAACACCCTGAAAATCAATAATAGTAAACCACATTTTACCCTTATCTTCTCTTACACGAGTTCCACGACCTATTATTTGTTTAAATTCAGTCATACTTTCTATTGGTTTATCAAGAACTATCAGTTTGCATGTTTGGGCATCAACACCGGTAGATAAAAGTTGTGATGTTGTAACTAATGTTGGATATTTTTCTTCAGGATCAATAAAACGATCCAGCTGGTTCTTTCCTTCTTCATCATCTCCCGTAATACGCATAACATAACGTGTATCTTCTAGTGATTTATCTCCTGAGGCATTTACTAATGCAGAACGCATACGTTCTGCATGTGCAGTTGTTCGGCAAAAGACAATGGTCTTAGCATAAGGATCATTTATTGCATTAATATATTCAACTATTTTTTCAGCAACAATTTTGTCTCGCTGAGGAAAAATAACTGATTTGTTTATATCACGAAGTTCATAAATACGCTCTTCAACAAGGTTCCCATTGTCATCTATTGTACCAGGAGCAGGACGCCATCCGGTTATATCATTATCCAAGAGAACCCTTAATACTTTATATGGTGCTAAAAACCCATCATCTATACCTTGTTTTAATGAGTATGTATAAATAGACTCACCAAAATAATGAGTGGTGCTCGTGTCAGTTGTTTCTTTTGGTGTAGCTGTAAGTCCAAGGTGTGTAGCACTTGTAAAGTGATCAAGTATTTCATGCCATTCGCTATCTTCTGAGGCACTACCTCTATGACACTCATCTACTATTATCAAATCAAAGAAATCTTTTGGAAGTTTTTTGAATAATTTATCATTCTCTTCCTTTCCACTCATTGCTTGATATAAACCTAAAAATACCTCATATGCCATGAGTGATCCTATATCATTAAAATCTTGACGAGAAATTTTTGTTAGAGCATTTCCAAAGTGTTTAAGATCGTTTACACGTGCTTGATCAACTAAAATATTTCTATCAGCAAGAAAGAGTATTCTTTTGGCGTTCCCAGATTTCCAAAGACGCCACATGATTTGTCCAGCAGTATAAGTTTTTCCTGTACCAGTTGCCATAACTAAGAGTAATCGCTTTTCACCTCGTGCAATGGCTTCAACAGAACGATCAATAGCTATTCTCTGAAAATATCGTGGTGATTTATTTGGATCATCTGAATAAAAAGGTGTTTCAATTGCAGTACGTAGTGTTGCAGATTCTCCTTTCCATTTTAAATAACGTTGGTAAAGTTCTTCTGGAGAAGGAAAATTATCTAAATTAAGAGAAGATTCAGTCACTTCAGATATTCCGGTTCTATCATGAAAAAGATAACCATTTCCATTTGAAGAGAAAACAAAAGGCACATCAAGATTTTCTGCATAAACTAAAGCTTGTTGCATTCCTATACCAAGATCCTTATTTGAATGTTTTGCTTCTATAATTGCCAATGGTAAGTTAGGTCTATATTCAAGGAGAAAATCTACTTTCTTTTTTTCTCCACGCTTTGTAGTTTTTCCACTAACATGAATACGTCCCATTGTGTATGGATACTCCTCACGAATTTGTTGGTCTGTCCATCCAGAATTTATTATTGATGGCCTTATTAATCTATTGCGTGTTTCTTCTTCGTTCATAAAATTATTTTCTTACATTTTCATCTAATGTTTTACCTTTATCATCTTTCCAAGCAGTCCAGCCATTGCAAGACCTACCAGCTATACAATCAGCAGCAGCACTTGGACTTTTGAAAACATAATCATTTTCAAAAATAAATGACTCCTCATTGAATTTTTTTAGTATACCTTCGTTTTCCAGCTTCTTTCTTAATAAAGATCCACTATGATCTATAAAAGCAGGAGTTTCTTTAATTCTAGATAAAGATCCTTTATATACAATAAATTCTCCGCTTTCTAATAATGAGCCTTTCCCATTCCCTGCTTTATTTGTAGCATCTGAAAATTCATATATTTTTTTATCTGAAATAGATTCAGTAATAACACTAAATAATTGATATCCTAATGTTTCTAGAATAAATTGAACTTTTTCAAAAAAATCTTCTACTGAAATTTTATCAATGTCTGATAGTGAATTCTCTGGTGGTTGCACCTTATTTTGTATTACCATTCGATTTACTTTGTGCGCCAAAACAGTAGCTTTATGTTCTAAATATTTAACATGAGCTTTATTTAAAACACCGGTAAAAATTGCGGCTGTATCCCAGAAATCTTTATTTGAATCGTGATTAGTAATTCTATTATAGAAATTTTCAGATTCTCCTATGTAGGCAAGATCATCACCTGATTCTTCATCAAAACCGAACAAAACATAAAGACCTGGCTTATCTATATCAGGAAAATCTTTTAATTCTTTTAAATTTTGACGTGGCAACAAAAAACATTTGCCAGACCATCCAGGAACTTCTATTATTTTCATTCCATTAGGGTTTCCTCCTGGAACAAGAATTTGTATGGCTTTTGATTTCATAAAGTTATAGTCTCATAATACTACTTTTTGCCTTATTCTCAAAGAGTGATTTAAGGAATTTGATTTTTTAAATAAATATGATACGATTATATTAGAAGCACTTTTAAATTAAATGTCAACGAACTAAAAATGGTGGTATTCCACCAACAAACCAAAAAATGGTGGTATTCCACCAACTGAACTAGATAAGCTCGACAGCTTCCATTATCAATTATCAATAAGTCATGCGCATTTATGCTGTCAGTTTAGTTGTATATAAAAAATTTAATATCAAAAAATTGTAAACATAAGTAGCACCTGGCAGAGGTGTTTTTTTGTTTTTATTAAGTATGTCGATTCTTATCTAATGAACCAACACCTCACATTAATTAGTTTTTTATGTAGGTCTTGGATAATAACAATACATGTTCGTTTCCAGGACCTACATAAGGAACAACGAACATGTTATGAATGAAAACATAAAAAATAAAAAAGAGTCTGCTATTTATTATCAACAAATGGGTTTAAGTATCATTCCAACTGGTAGAAATAAAAAACCACTAATTGATTCGTGGAAACAATATGAAAGTATACGCCCAACAATCGAAGAAATTACTACATGGTGGGATAAATGGCCAGAAGCAAATCCTGCACTTGTTACAGGTAAGGTATCAGGAGTTGTCGCTCTTGATTTAGATAAAAAACATAATAGAACATCAAAAGAATTTCAAATACCTCCGACAGCCTCAGCAATATCTGGAAATGGAGGTGAGCATTTCTTTTTCAAATATCCATTAAATGGTCCAGTTAAGACGTCATCTGCTATAAGCGGATATGGCGTTGACTCTCGAGGGGATGGAGGATACATACTTCTCTCACCATCTGAAAATGAAAATGGAGGCAAATATACATGGATTGTTCCTTTTGAGTCAAAAGAAGATTTGGCTGATATGCCTGATTGGTTATTAAGTCTTACTACTGAAAAGGAAAATACTAAGAAGTGGTTAGATGGAATGAATGGTGTATCAGAAGGTTCTAGAAATGACACAGCGACCTCAATGGCAGGAAAGATAATTAGTTCGACTAGTCCTGAATTATTAGAAAGTATTGGATGGGACCAATTCAAGATTTGGAATGATAGAAACATTCCACCTCTTCCAGAAAAGGAATTACGAAATGTTTGGGAAAGCATAAAAAGAAAACATGTAAATAAAGAAAAAACTAATTTTGATGAACATCAATTTGTTTCTCTTGGAGATTTACTAAATGAACCTGAGGAAACAATAAGTTGGGTAATAGAAGATATGTTGCCTGCTGGTGGTTTTTCTATTATGGTAGCAAAACCAAAAGTTGGAAAATCAACGCTCGTAAGACAATTAGCACTGTGCGTTGCTCGCGGAGAATCCTTCCTAGAAAGAAAAACAGAAAAAGGTGGTGTTTTATATGTGGCATTGGAAGAAAAACGAGGAGAAGTTAAAAACCATTTTAAACTTCTTGGAGCTGACGGCACAGAAGATTTAGGCGTATATGTTGGATCTGCTCCTGGAGAAGCATATACATGGCTTGAAAATGAAGTAAAAAAGAAACACCCAATATTGATAATTATTGATACTCTTTTCCGATTCGCTCGCGTTGCAGATGTTAGTGATTATGCAAAAGTTACAAATGCTCTAGATCCACTCTTAAAATTAGCTAGAGAAAATTCCACCCATTTAATGTGTCTTCATCATGCAAGAAAAATGCCTGGGGATGGAGCTGATGCTACTCTTGGGTCTACTGCCATTTTTGGAACTGTAGATACCGCCATGTTACTTAAGAGAAATAAAGACGGTAAAAGAACCCTCGAAACTCAACAAAGATATGGAAGAGATATGGAAGAGACTGTATTGATGTTTAACGTTGATTTAAAAACAATAACTCTGGGTAGTTTAAAAGAAGAAGAGGATGAAAAGAAAATCGAGGAGTTAATTATAGATTTATTGAAATCATCAAAAGAACCAATTGATGAAAAAACCATTCGAGATGAAATTGAAGGAAAAACTACACTAAAAAGTATTGCACTTAGATCATTATTTCAAGGTGGAAAAATAACAAGAACCGGTTTAGGTAGAAAAGGAGATCCTTATCTTTATTCTTGTTCCCTTGTTCCCGATATATGTGAGGAACAAGAAAACAAGAAAGAGATTGGTCCTAAAGATATCCAATTAAAAGATAACTTGGAGAATTTTACCCTTTAGGATCATGGTCAAAAAAGAAACTATAATTGAATTTATGGGGGCCTTAAAAGAAGAATACAACAGAGATGTGGACTTCAAAGAGGCATCAATAATACTAAACGATTTAGTTTCTTATTTTGACTTGTTAGCTAAAATAGACCATGTGCAAGATGAGGTAAAAAATGATATAATGTATGAGCCAGACTGAAGTTAAAAATATATTTGTTTATAAAAGCGGAGTAATAACTGCTTCAGTCTGGCGATTGAGGATTAAGTTGTTACTCCACTTTTGTTTATAAATCTAACCTAAAAACATATGAAAAATAAAATAAATAAAGCTGTCATAATTTGTCGTGTTTCAAGTAAAGAGCAAGAAGATACTGGCTACTCTTTGGATGCACAAGAAAAGTTGCTTCAGACATATGCTGACGAAAGAAATATAAATGTAATAAGAGTATATAAAATTTCAGAATCAGCCAGTGGAAAAATGGTAAGAAAAAAGTTCTACGAAATTTTACAGTATATTAAAAAGAATAATGCTAATTTAATATTAGCAGAAAAGATTGATCGTCTAACTAGAAATCTAAAAGATGCTTCAATAATAAATGATTGGGTCCAGGAAAATAAAAACAATGAAGTTCATTTTGTTAAAGAAAACTTTATTGTCAGTCAGAATACAAAAGCTCATGAAAATCTTGTCTGGGATATGAAAGTTGCTATTGCTAGATTTTACACAAACAATCTCTCGGAAGAAGTAAAAAAGGGTCAGAAAGAAAAAATTTCTCAAGGGTGGTTACCAACAAAACCTCCTCTTGGTTATGAGACAGTTGGAGAAAAAGGACATAAGGTTCACATTATAGACAAAGAACGAGCTCCTTATATTAAGAAAATGTTTGAACTTTATTCTTCCGGAAATTATTCAACTCATATGATGGTTGAGTTAATGTATAAAGAAGGATTAAGAAACCGATCAGGTAAAAAGGTTGGGAAATCTAGAATGTATGACCTACTTTCAGATCCATTTTACTGTGGAAAAATTAAGTGGAAAGAACAAATCTTTAATGGAAAACAAGAACCTATTATAACAAAAGACTTATATGATTTGGTCCAGGAGAAATTAAATCGTAAATTTAAGAGCCCTCAATATCAAAAACATAACCCTGTTTTTAAGGCAAAAATGGAGTGTGATGAATGTAAAGGAACTGTTACTTGGGAGACTCACAAGGGTCATTGGTATGGACATTGTAACCATTATAAAACTTGTAGCCAGAAAGTTTGGAAAAGACAGGAGGATGTTGAAAAGATACTTTTCCCTTTATTTGATAACGTAGCCCCAAAAACAAATAAGGTATTAAAAGTATTAGAAAAAGCATTAAAGGAGAATCACGAAGATGAGATAAAATATAACAACAATGTTCTAAGTGGTATAAATAAAAAAATAGAAACAGCGCAAAGAAGAATTGAGGCTATCTATGAAGATAAAATTGATGGGAAAATTTCACCAGAATTTTACAATAGAAAATTGGCAGAATATACAAAAGAAAAAGAAGACGCCATGGAATCTCTTAAAAAATTAAACGAAGGAAACACTAAATATTACGAGGCTGGGTTCGCAATACACGAGCTTGCTTCAAGAGCTTCTGAGATTTATAAGAGCCCTAAAGCCACAGTAGAAGATAAAAGATTACTTTTAAGTAAAATATTTTCGAACCTTTCATTAAATGCTGATGAAATAAAGCCAAATTACACATTAGCCTTCGAATTTCTCAGAGAATGGATACCTATACTAAATAATAATTTCGAACCAGAAAAAGATGTTGCTAATAAAGGAAAAGAGAGCACTTTCGTGCTCCCTCGTCCTACTTTGCTCCGTGGGTAGGGATCGAACCTACGACCAATCGCTTAACAGGCGACCGCTCTACCGCTGAGCTACCACGGAATGATTGTTTAATTTTCAAAAACTTACCATTTATTACTAAATGGTCTAGATATAATAACAAAAAATCTTAAAAAATGCAAAACCTCCCGTGGATTTACCATGGGAGGTTTTGTGACTAGAAAATTAAACTTTGGCTACAGCTTTCTTTTCTCTACTTTTTCTAACAATCATCCTATAAACAACGATTATGGCCATAACTAAAAGGATAGTTAATATCCAATCCCATACAGAATTTGGCATAAATGAACCTACGGTTCTGTAACCAGTTGCTCCATAAGCTGAAGCACCTAAGTTATTGAAGTAAGATGACCCTGAATAAGATCTTCCAGAACTTGCTTCTCTAGCTAACGGTACGTCATTGTAGTATCCAGTACTTACATTACCAGCAGAAGCGACCTTAGTACTAGAGACAGTTTTTGTAGAAGCAGTCTTGCTGGTGGTGCTATCTGTTGTCTTAGAAGACGTAGAAGTTGTAGGATTTGAGGTATTATAATAATAATTATTTACAACAGTTGGATTGGTATTTGAAGCTATGGTACCACTAGTTGAACCAGTCTTTGACCCATTATTCAAATTGTTAGAATTATAATTATTGTAACCTGAACCATAAAGGTATGGGTTATTATTACCTGAATAGCTGTTGAAATTATCATTAAAGTAACCTTTTGTTGATTCCCCAGAAAAAGCGTAAGTCACATCGGAAGCAGCGGATGCATTGTTGGTTAAAACAAATGACATTGCCACAATTCCAAACAATATTAAGTTGTTACTTATTTTTTTAAACATACACGGATTATAGCATAATAAAAACCATTTTGTCAAGCCCTCTACGCCTATTAATAAGCCTTGCAAAATAAGGATATTTTTAATGTATAAAACTTTTTCGATGAATTTTAGTCATTCCATATTTTTTTATTGCTTCATAGTGGGTTTTGGTGCCATACCCCATATTTTTATCAAAACCATACCCTCCATATTCCTTGGCATAATTTTCCATAATCCTATCTCTTGAAACTTTGGCCATAATAGAGGCAAATGAAATTATGGGATACAACTCATCCCCCTTTATGTAGCTTTTTTGATTTTTAAATTCATCTCGAGCCTTTAATCCCCCATCAAGTAAAATATGGAATGAGGCCGGAGATTCTTTTTGAAATGGTCTGGCCCTTTTTCCTCCCTCGTCCGAGGACCTTTCAAAAAGAATCTCCGGCTGAGTAACTTTACGCAATGATTCGTCAATAGCTTTTTGAATACATTTAGCTATTCCAAACTTATCTATCATTTCATTTGAAACAAAAGTCATTTGATAATCACAAATACCTTTTTCTTTTTGTTTTTTCAAATATAAAAACCATTTCTCTCTGTATTTTTTTGTTAATTTTTTTGAATCTCTAAGCGGTAGTCCTAAAAACTCTTTCGCTTCTTTTACAAAAGATTCATATTCATCTTCTTTTAAAGAAAAAGCACAGACACAAACAGGTCCCGCAATTGGGCCACGCCCCACTTCATCTACTCCGACAATTAAATCAATGTTTTTCTCATTTTTTCTTTCCATCTTACAATATTAAAACAAAACACGAAGTTGGTCTATATGTCGCCCGGTCGCTTAATCTGTTATACTAGAGAAATGGACGATAAAGTTTTTAAATCAAATTTTATACACTTACACACTCACTCTCACTACTCTCTTTTAGATGGGCTTTCTAAAATCCCAGACATGGTAAAAAAGGCCAAAGAAAATGGAATGTATGCTCTTGCACTAACAGACCATGGAAATATGTACGGGGCTATTGAATTGTATAAAGAATGTAAAAAAGCTGGAATTAAACCTATCATAGGGGTTGAAGCGTACATTGCTGAACGAGGGAGAAAAGACAAAGAGCCCGGTGTTGATAATAAGAGATACCACCTTACCCTTTTAGCAAAAAACAAACAGGGGTATAAAAACTTAATGAGACTTGTTTCGTTGGCTAACACCGAAGGTTATTATTACAAGCCTCGTATGGATAAAGAAATTCTTAGAGAGTATCACGAAGGAATTATCTGCCTTTCTGGTTGTATGGGGAGCCAGCTTTCTCAGGCAGTCATAGCTCGAAATACTGAAAAGGCAGAGGAACTAATAAAAGAACACCAAGATATATTTGGAAAAGAAAATTACTTTTTGGAAGTTCATTCTCATGCACATATTGAAAACGATAAAATGTTGCGAGATGGTATTATGGCACTCGGTAAAAAATGGAATATCCCCGTAGTTGCAGGGCAAGACTCACACTATCTTTGCCAGGGCGATCACGAAGCTCACTCCACTCTCCTTCTCGTGAACACAGGTGTTATCGATACCAAAGAAGGTACTCGTTTTGAATTTTCAGAAGATGATTTTTCTTTAATTAACGAAGAAGAAGCTTTAAAATATTTTAGCGATACAAAAGAGGCTGTCTACAATACAAAAATGATAGCTGATTTATGTGAAGACTATGATTTGGAATTAGGTAAGGCATTCTTCCCTGATTTTCCCATACCAGAAGACACCACTGCCGATCAAATACTTCGTAAGCTCACACATGATGGATTTGCCTTTCGAGGGTTAGAACCAACAAAAGTTTATACCGACAGACTCGAATATGAGCTTGGAATTATTAAACAAAAAGGATATCCTACCTACTTTCTTGTCGTTGGAGACTTACTTAGATACTCCAGAGAAAATGGAATTTATACTAATGTCCGAGGATCTGTTGCTGGATCATTAACTACTTACTTATTGGGAATCACTAACGTTGATCCTATTACTTATAAATTACCTTTCGAAAGATTCTTAAATCCAGAAAGACCGTCCTTGCCCGATATCGATATGGACTATGCCGATAACAGACGAGATGAAATAATAGCATATGCAAAAAGTAAATACGGCGATGATAAGGTAGCACAAATAGGTACATTTGGTTCTATGATGGCTAAAGGCTCAATTAAAGACGTAGCTCGAGCTTTGGGGTATCCATACGCTGTCGGAGATAGAATCTCTTCCATGGTCCCTCTAGGGGCTCAAGGAAAGCCTATGACGATCAAACATGCTATGGAGCTGGTTCCTGAATTAAAAGACGCTTACAAAAATGAACCTGACACAAAAAGAATTATCGATCTCGCATTAAAGCTTGAAGGGTGTGTTCGACACATCTCTGTTCACGCAGCGGGAGTCGTTATTGCTCCAAAACCTCTTTATGAATATACCCCTGTACAATTCGATCCTAAGGGTGGAAGCATTATTACTCAGTATGATATGCACAGCATTGAAGACGCTGGGCTTCCAAAGTTCGATTTCTTGGGAATTAGAAACCTGGCTATATTAGCTCTGGCTGTAAAACTTGTAAAAAAAGTTCAAAATATAGATATAGATATTATTAAAATACCTCTTGATGATAAGAAAACTTTTTCACTTTTAACAAAAGGAGAAACAGTCGGACTCTTCCAACTAAACGGAACAGGTATGACTCACTATCTAAAAGAATTGAAAGTTTCAAACATCCACGATATCAATGTGATGATCGCTTTATATCGTCCTGGACCAATGGAAAACATCGATGAGTACATCGCCCGAAAACACGGAAAAAAACCAGTGGTTTATGTGCACCCAAAAATGAAAAACTTTCTCGACACAACATACGGAGTGCTTGTTTATCAAGATGACTTGTTGATGACAGCCATCGAGGTAGCAGGATATTCCTGGGGAGAAGTAGATAAATTTAGAAAAGCTGTTGGTAAAAAAATTCCTGAAGAAATGGCGAAACAACACGTTATTTTCGTTGAAGGATGTCAAAAAAATGGTGGAATGACCAAGAAAGAAGCTGAAAACTTATGGAGCATGTTTGAACCTTTTCAAGGTTACGGATTTAACAAAGCTCATGCCGCAAGTTATGGCTTCGTCGCTTATCAAACAGCTTACATGAAGGCTAATTACCCTGTAGAGTACATGACGGCAATACTAACATCAGAATCGGGTGACATAGAAAAAATTGCTGAAATAGTTCACGAATGTGAAAGAATGGATATAGATGTTTTACCTCCAGATATTAATGAAAGTTTTGGAGGATTTACTATAGTTGAAGGAGATGACGGAAAAAAAGATATTCGTTTTGGACTTTATACTATTAAAAATCTTGGAAAAGATATAGCGGATGCAATCATTGAAGAAAGAAAGCTAAATGGTGTGTACAAATCGCTTGCAGACTTTTTTGAAAGAATTAATCACCGTAATTTAAATAAAAAATCCGTAGAAGCCCTTGCAAAATCAGGCTCAATGGACGAATTAGCTGAACGTAATATGGTCATCGGGAATCTAGAAACACTTCTCTCATTTAATAAAGAAGCTCGAGGGTCATCTAGCCAAGTATCTTTATTTGGAGAAATCGGAGGAGTCAGTGCAAAACTTTCTCTCCTACCTAAAGAACCTTCTAATAAAAAAGAAAAATTATCTTGGGAGAAAGACTTGTTAGGATTATACATCTCAGGACATCCTCTAGATGAATATAAAGAGAAAATTGAAAAGTTTGGAACCGTAACAAAGGATATAAGACAGAAATGTAAAGTGAATGATATCGTGACCGTCGCCGCTATCATAGATGAAGTTAAAGTATTCACTACTAAAAGCAATACAAATATGGCATTCTTGAGATTATCTGATTTTACAGGGAGCATTGACGCCGTTGCTTTTAATAAGCTCTACGAAGCCAATAAAGATATTTTTGTCACAGATAACGTAATCGCTCTCAAAGGTAAGGTTACTGAACGAAACGGCGAAAAAAGCATTGCTATAGATACAGTAAAGAAGATATAAAAAAAATAATCCCCCGAACTTAATCGAGGGATTATTTTTTAGGCGTTATTATTTTTCTCAAACTTAGCTATTGAATCCATGATTTTCATTACTTGTTTAGAATATCCTGGAACAATAGAATCTGGGTTGTATTTTTTAAGAATTTGTTCAGTGGTCATTTCTGACTTGTAGTGAGGAGCATTTTCGTTATTTCCTCCAAGGGTTTTAGAAATATACTCTATAGACTCATCTATTGAACTAAATCCTTTTTTGCATGAGTGCCAACCAAAACTGTTATAAGGGGCATTTGGACTTTTACAAGCAAACTTACCTCCAGTTGTTTCTCTCATTGCAATTGCGGGCAAAAGACGCCAGTCAATATCATTTTTCTCTGCCTCGATTACAAATTTCATTCCGTAACCAGACAAAGGGGCGTTTTTGGATGCAAAATAATCATCTATTGCATCAGCTTTTGCCTTTCGAGTTTCATTTTCTTGTGTTGTTATCACAGAAACCTCGCTCGTTACAGCTTCAACGTTTGCAGTTATACTTCCTACCGCATCAAGACTTGCAAGTGGCATAGTCATAGCGAACATCGGAAAGACAACAAAAGACTGCAGAACGTTTTTAATTTTATTTATATGCATAATCGACAGTTTATCGATCTGTCAAACGCCATCCTGTGATGGTTAATCTTAGCTTTTTATTTATATAAGCGGCTAAAATTAAAAAATCCATAATACACTATTTATTATCATAATATATTTGGACTCCTTCATAGTATCATAAATGGGTGGATAAGTCAATGGTTATAACACGATTTTAGGTATCGTCAAATTCAAAAAACCCTTATATTATAAGGGTTTTTTGAATGTTTTCTATTGACAGATACAATGAATCTATTGTTAAATAATGCCTAAAAATAAGGTTTTTTCTCAATTTTTGACAAAAGATAACTTATGTGTGATAAATGTCCTTATTTTTCAATCTTTTCTATAATTTTAATTATTTTTACTTTCCACAACACTGTTTGTACTTCTTGCCAGATCCACAAGGACATGGGTCATTTCGCCCGACCTTGGGAGACTCTCTCCTCTTTGGTTGTCGTCCTTCATCCCCATCTCCAGAGTTTAATATAAGCTCAGGCTTCTTTTCTATAGTCTCTTTTTCAGGTTCATCCTTAGTATCTACGTTTATAGTGTTAATTAAAGAAACAACTTTGTCTCTAAAATTAAGTTCCATTTCTTTAAAGAGCTTCAAACCTTCCTTTTTGTATTCAATTAATGGTTCTCTTTGTCCATAGGCTCTCAAATTAACCGATGAACGAGTATATTCCATTGTTTCTAGATGCTCTACCCAAAGGGTATCTGTCACATATAGGGCTATTCTTCGAATAGTTTCAAAGAATAGGTTCTCCCCCATCGCAAATCTCTTCTTTTTAATTACTTCCTCTAATTCATATCCGTATTCTTTAGTTAATGATTCCAAAAAGTTTTCAATTTCTTCGTGGTTTCCCAAAAGCATTGTCCTTCTCCTCTCATAAACAACTTTTCTTTGATGACTTAGAACATTATCATATTCCAGTGTATGTTTTCGGGCATCAAAGTGAAAACCTTCTACCTTTGCTTGAGCGTTTTCTAGAGTATTAGAGATAAACTTATTTTCTATTGGCTGATCTTCTCCAACTCCAAGCTTAGTCATCATGTTTTTAATTCTCTCTGATCCGAAAATTCTCATCAAATCATCATCCAAAGAGACATAAAATCGCGTTTCCCCAGGATCACCTTGTCTTCCGGAACGTCCTCGCAACTGGTTATCTATTCTTCTAGCTTCATGACGTTCTGTACCAATAACAAATAAACCTCCAAGTTTTTTAACCTCTTCATATTTATCTTGGTCAAAAGGTACACCTCCTAATTTAATATCAACTCCTCTTCCGGCCATGTTAGTTGCTACAGTAACTGCACCCAGCCTTCCAGCGTTAGCAATAATTTCCCCCTCTCTTTCGTGATTCTTAGCATTTAGAACTGTATGTTGAATACCAGCTTGGGTAAGATAAGCTGATAGAAGCTCGTTTTTCTCAATGGAAACAGTTCCCAAAAGTACAGGCTGACCTTTTTCATTCAAATCTTTTACCATTTGAGCTACAGCCTTAAACTTTGCAGCTTCTGTTTGATAAATTAAATCATTGTGATCTTTTCTATTTATAGGTTTGTGAGTAGGGACAACAACAACATCAAGTCCGTAAACTTTCAAAAATTCTTCTTTTGAAGTTTCAGCCGTTCCAGTCATACCAGATAGTTTGCTATAAAACTTAAAATAATTTTGGAATGTAATAGAGGCAACCGCCCTAGTTTCCTTTTCAATTTTTACTCCTTCTTTAGCTTCAATGGCTTGGTGAAGACCTTCACTCCATCTGCGACCTGGTTGTAATCTTCCAGTGAACGAATCAACAATGATAACCTCTCCGTCTTTTACAACATAATCTTTATTGTTCTCATAAAGGGCTCGGGCCTTAACTGCGGTTTCTAGGTGGTGAACATATTTTATGCCTTTTTCGGTATAGATGTTTTGTATACCTAATAAATCTTCTGCCATAGTAATACCGTGATCTGTCAAAGAGATAGCTCTAAGCTTCTCATCAACGGTGTAGTCTTCTTCTTTTTTTAGTTTCTTTGCAATGTCAGCAAAAGTATAATAAAGATCTTCACTATCTTCAGCGGGTGAAGAAATAATTAACGGGGTTCTAGATTCATCTATTAAAATAGAGTCCACCTCGTCTACAATAGCAAAAAATGGATTCCTTTGAACAACATCATCAATACTTCTTGCCAAATTATCCCTTAGATAATCAAAGCCAAATTCGTTATTGGTACCATACGTTATATCGCAATTATAAGCATCTTTTCGCGAACAAGGCTTGAGATATTCATACTGGACACGAAAACCACCTATTTCCTTATCGTCTTCAGCCTGCTCTTCCGAGACATGGCTTGGATCATAGACATAAGAAGTGTTTTGAGAATTTATTACACCCACACTTAACCCCAAGGCATGATAAACAAGTCCCATGTTAACAGCATCTCTTCTTGAAAGATAATCGTTGACTGTAACTATGTGTACACCTTTCCCCGTGAGAGCATTCAAATATGCAGGCATCGTTGCAACTAGAGTTTTTCCTTCTCCTGTTCTCATCTCTGTAACTTTTCCATTATGCAAAGCAATCGCACCGACAAGTTGAACATCGTAATGTCTTTCACCTCTCGTTCGAACAGAAGCTTCTCTAACCAAAGCAAAAGCCTCTGGTAAAATATCATCTAGGCTTTCACCTTTTTCTAACCTACTCTTAAATTCGTCTGTTTTATATTTCAAAGACTCATCGTCTAGACCTTTAAAGTATTCTTCCAGTTTGTTTATTTTTTCAACCAAAGGCTTCCATTTTTTGATTAACCGATCGCTTTCAGTTCCTATTATAGTATTTAGTATTCCCATTATATTAAAAACAAGACTAATTATAATATCTAATAAAATATCCTTGTTATATTATTATAAAACCTTAATTTATAATGTTTATTCCGCAAACAGCATAGTCGGTGGAATATACATAATAGTCATTTTAACACAAAAAGAAAATCCTCGATAGAGAGAGGATTTTCTTTTAGAGTTAAGCTAAAATTATTTCTTAGCTTTTTTTGCAGGCTTCTTTGCAACTTTCTTAACAGCCTTTTTTGCAACTTTTTTTGCAGGCTTCTTTGCAACTTTCTTAACAGCCTTTTTTGCTTTTTTTACTACCATATTATTTTAAAAAATTATTTTTAAAAGATGTGTGTGAATCAGACGACCTTACAAAAAATTTTTAAAAAAAAATTTTTGTAAAAAACTTCATCACACTCACACTTATATTATCTCTCATCTAAAAAATAACCGCAATACTTTTTTGCAAAAAAGTGTGGATAACTTCCAATTTTATTTTTTGAAAAAAAATTATAAAATTGAGAATCCTGTACTAAAATTTTTAAAAATTAATTATAAGAAAAAATAAAATTAAAAATTAAAAAAATTTTTTTAATTACAAAAAGTCAAAAGTAAATTTTTAGTACGGGGTAAATATGTAGAAAAAAATATAAATGAAAAACACCCAGCTTTGGACAGGGTGTTTTTCATTTATATGGTTTTGTGTTTATAAGCCGAATTCTGTTCTCCGACTTTTAGTCGGAGCGGTAAACATTTATCTAGACCTAAAGTTACCCTCAGGCTCAAGCGATTCAGACTCCGACCAAGGTCGGAGAATACGATCTTGCACACTCGTAAGGATTTAGCCGTTTCATTTTCTATGTTTCCATAGAACTCACCCCTCACTTACGTTTAGGGTGCTACACTCTTTCGAGTTAATAGCGTCTCTGCTCGCACCTCTATGATTACTCACGATGGGTGTTACCCACTACAACTGCCTGACGTAGTCAGACTGTGTGTTCGGACTTTCCTCACTCCGACATAAATCGAAGCGCGTTTACCTAACACAAAACCATAAACATAATATCAAAATATCTGTCACTTGACAATACCAGTCTAATTTGCTATACTTTGTCTAGTGAGTTAAACACTCCAATCGTCAGTACTAATTATTGTCTGACAACAATTGCGAGCAAAACCCCGACTTCGGTCGGGGTTTTGTGTTTTTAATTAAATAATATATAATAAAAGTGTAGTCGTTGTGTGTTTTAGCCAGCGGCTGCACTCACATCGCAATTGTATGTTGGAGCTTAGCACCCGCTGGCTCAAGCACACAAAAAATAAAAAGCTCAACATTCGTTGAGCTTTTTATTTTTCTTTTTTAATAAGTATGTTCATCATAATTGAAGTATTCTTTCTTTTGTTCCGTCTATTGGGTCTTTCCCTCATGTCAGATTTATTTTAAGACTAAAATCATCGTCTATTATGTGCTCAATTGAGGCACATAATATCGCCTTTTAATCCCGACTAGGTCGGGACCTTTTCAAATTGAATTATTCCACGAACAGCTTCCGCTACCCGTGCCTTGTTACGACTTATTCCCTGTCACCGAGCTTACTGTAGGCCCTCCTTCTGGAGAGACTTCGAGCACTCCCGGCTCCCTTGAATTGACGGGCGGTGAGTACAAGACTTGAGAACGTATTCACCGCGGTATGTCTGACCCGCGATTACTAGTAATTCCAGCTTCATGGGGTCGAGTTGCAGCCCCCAATCCGAACTGACGCCACTTTTCTTAGGATTTGCTCAGGGTTACCCCGTCGCGTCCCGTTGTGGTGGCGATTGTATTATGTGTGTAGCCCAAGGTATCAAGGGACATGCTGACCTGGCGTCATCCTCCCCTTCCTCCCCGACCGAAAGACACAATTACTAAAAGTAATTATTTCCTTGGGTCGGGGCAGTCTCGTGTGACACGTATAACACACGATGAGGGTTGCGTTCGTTACCCCACTTAAGGGAACAATTCAAACCACGAACTGACGACGGCCATGCATCACCTGTCAATCTGTCTTGCGAGGGCTCGAGTTTCTCCGAGCTTTCAGATTGATTTCTAACCTTGGTAAGGTTCTTCGTTTATCATCGAATTAAACCACATAATCCACTACTTGTGCAAGTCCCCGTCTATTCCTTTGAGTTTTAGCCTTGCGGCCGTACTTCCCAGGCGGATCTCTTAACGCGTTAGCTACGTCTCTCAGAGGGTCGATACTCCGAAAGACTAGAGATCATCGTTTAGGGCGTGGACTACTGGGGTATCTAATCCCATTCGCTACCCACGCTTTCGTGCTTGAGTGTCAGATATGCGTTAGTATAGTGCCTTCGCTTTTGGTGTTCCCCATGATATCAACGGATTTCACCCCTACACCATGAGTTCCCTATACCCCCCACATTCTCTAGTATTGCCGTTTCGTTCGCGGTTCTCGAGTTAAGCCCGAGGATTTGACAAACGACTAACAACACCACCTACGCACCCTTTACGCCCAATAATTCCGGATAACGCTCGGGGCTCTCGTATTACCGCTCCTGCTGGCACGAGATTAGGAGCCCCTTATTCATGAGGTACCGTCAATAAACTTCTTCCCTCATAAAAGATCTTTACACACCGAAATGCTTCATCAATCACGCGGCGTCGCTCCGTCAGACTTTCGTCCATTGCGGAAGATTCTCGACTGCAGCCACCCGTAGGTGTATGGGCCGTGTCTCAGTCCCATCGGTGGGGGTCAGCCTCTCAGCTCCCCTAAGCGTCATAGCCTTGGTAGTCCATTACACTGCCAACTAGCTGATACTTCACAGGCCTTTCCCTAAGCGAAAAATCTTTACCCCGGAGGGACCATCGTGTATTAGCACACCTTTCGGTGCGTTATTCACGACTTAGGGGGAAGTTCCTATGTATTACTACCTCGTTCGCCACTAACTTTAAACGACCTTTGACTTGATGTAATCTCATCATCGGAAAATATAAAGTCCGTTCGACTTGCATGCCTTATCCACGCCGCCAGCGTTCATCCTGAGCTAGGATCAAACTCTACTAAAAAATCTATACATAAATGTATGATTCGAAATAGAACGGAACAAAAGAAAAAATACTTTTGTCCAATATTACTGGTTGTTTGCGATTCGCTAAATGCGAATCAATGCTTGATTATGATAGTTCTCTTATAACTAAAAGTTATTTTGAGAACACTTACCTATTAAAATTTCAAAGAAAGTAAAACAGTCAGATACAATCAGACTGTGGACTCCATTATATACATTCAAAAAAATAAGTCAAGCCTTATTTGACTATTTCACCTATGGAATTAGCCTATTTTACACCAGGCTCTCTTCTGCCAATAAAAGTTATATTTTATAAGGGTTTAATTAGTGGTTTCTGTACCAATCAAGCCCCTCATTCTTCTTGTCGTCATCTTCCGTATTGATACGATCAACAGACTTAAATTCTTTTTCTAGTTCTCTCTTGTTAAAAATTTTCCCACTTATTGAGTATTCATTATTACCTTTATAACTAACAATTAGTTTTGCGTTAGGATATTTTAGATTAAGATCTTCTAATAGCTTATTAGCCCTTTCTTGATCAGAAGAAGGCTCACTTGCTTTAAAGTCTATATCGAGCTGACCATCTTTATTAGTGTGATTTTGTTCTAAACTTGTCATACTATTATTATAATACTAATTAGAAGGTTTACAAAACCGTTTTTTTTTGTAATAATTGTTCTTAGTTAACGAGCCCTGTTAGCTCAGCTGGTAGAGCAGCTCCCTCTTAAGGAGATGGTCGGAGGTTCGATTCCTCCACGGGGCACAAATTTTTGCGAAGCACAAAATTTGTGATTTTTAAACATACCCCTAATGTATGTTTAAAAAGAATCGAAAGACGGAGGCCGACTGGCCGAGTCGGGGTCGCGAGATTTTTCAGCAGAAAAATACTTGTGACCGATTCCCTCACGGGGCACAAAATAAAAAACCTGTCGAAAGACAAGGTTTTTTATTTTGTGCCCCGTGGAGAGAAAACTATTTCATATTATCTTTTATTAATACAGAACGTACCTCCAGCTTCCAATGTTGCACACAAGTCGTACTGCTGTCCAGCAGCACATCCTGCACAAGCTTCATTAGCATTCCAAACTTCATATGTATATCTATATGTAGCGTTATTAATAGGATCTTTAGGTAAAGAAGACATAAAACCATCGACAACCAAATCTCTTAGATCACTGCTAGAGCCCCAATCAGATGAAACAGGTAAACAACTATCGGCATTGGAATAACTGGTATCTACACCACATCCTTCTGGTTGAGTATACGCTCCATATTTATCGTAGTTAAATTCTAGGGCTTTTTCTATTTGTCTTAAATCCATCTTCCTTCTCGCATCTCTACTTTTTGATCGAGCAGTATTTAAGCTACCTATCACCACCGCAGACAAAATTCCAATAATAGCGATGACAACTAGAAGTTCAATCAGGGTAAATCCCCTATCTCTAGGTTTAGTTTTAACACAACTAAAAATCATATAGTCATTATACTATAAAATTATTATCGTGTGAATTTTTATTTTCTCAACAATTTCACCAATCCATCCATAAAATTTTTTATAGACGCATCGTCAAATAAGGATAATACAAAAACTGGTTTGCCCAATTTCTCAAAATCCTTTTTCGCTTTTTCAATTTTCTTTTGATCTTCTATGATATCTGATTTTGTCAAAACCACAACTTCTTCTTTTTCTGCTAATTGCTTATCGTATTTTTCTAACTCCCCTCTGATGATTTTATAATTCCTCATCATTTCTTTTTCATTTCCTGCCCCGTTGGAAGTCGTAGACTTTCCTTCGGGATCAAACGACACTAAATGTGCGATCATTTTCGTTCTCTTAGTATGCTTCAAGAATTTCACTCCGAGCCCTTTGCCTTCGCTTGCTCCTTCGATGAGCCCTGGTATATCAGCAATTGTGAATCCATAAAAATCTCCAAGATTAGGATCGAGTGTTGTAAATTGATAGTTACCTATTTTAGCATTTGCATTTGTTATGGAATTTAAAAGAGAAGATTTCCCCGCATTAGGCATTCCTATCAATCCAACATCGGCAAAAAGTTCTAGTTCTATTTTAAAATTTCCTTCTTCTCCTTCTAATCCACGGCTTGCTTTTTTTGGAGCTACGTTTGTCGAACTTTTGTAATGTTCATTTCCATAGCCTCCTTCACCACCTTTCAAAAGTAATTCCTTTTGTCCGACTTTATCAAGTGACACGCTAGCTCCATTTTCTACGTTTGTGATTACAGATCCAACCGGTAATTCTATAATTAAATCCTGTCCATCTTTTCCGTGACGACTTCCTCCACCACCATCCTCTCCTTTTTCTGCTCTGAAATCTTTTTTGTGTTTATATTTTGCCAATAAGTGAATATCAGAAATAGCCAGAGCATAAACATCTCCTCCTCTTCCACCATCTCCACCGTTTGGTCCTCCTTTGTCTATAAATTTCTCTCGTCGCCATCGAACAACCCCGTCTCCACCACGGCCAGCTTTTGCATAAAATTGTATTTCATCTATAAACATATCTGTGCATTTCGAGAAGAGCTATTTAAATTTTTTAACTCTTTCCACCTATAACTTACGCTATTAATGCCTTTTCGGCAAGGGCTATTGCACTTTCTTTAGAAACAGCTTGCATCGTAAAACCATTCCGATGGCAAAAGATTACGTCAGACACACCAGTCACCGCCTGTAATCTTTCATCTCCATTCGTAAGCCCCCTCCAATTTTCAGGAAATGGCTTGCGACTTTCTTTTGTGCCAATCGATTTAATTATAGCTTCAATTTTCCAAAATTTTCCACTTCCTCCTGGCATAAGTACATATACAGGCTCAGGAAGAATAGCCAGCGTATCTTGATATAATTTTCGAGACAAAGAAATATCTAAAATGACTATCCTTTTATCTTTAGCAGCACTGTATGCATTCAAAATAATTTGATTGCCCTCTTCCTCATCTTTGCTTATTTTGATTTCCCTTAAAAGAAATTTTTTAACTTCTTTCACTTGTTGAACAAATATCTTATCTATATTTTTATTTTTCTCTTTCCATGTTGGTATTTTATCTAAAAATACTTTTTCAACTCCACTACGAACAATACCGTCAAATATTGGTTTTGAAATGTCCACTCCATTGTCTGAGGCATCTATTGGTTGAACAATTTTTCTGTCTACTCTATCAGCCACTTCTTTACTCCCACAAACTTGTTCTCCATACTTCTTCCAGACCAAACCAAATGAAGCGTAAGGCAATCCATTTTTTCTCTCCCCAGCTCCTCCTTTTTGATGATGATCAAAACGATTAATTTCAGGATCATAAATTAATCCAATATCATAAACAAAATCTGCCTTGTCTATAATTTCTTGATCGTTGGTTCTAATTATTTTTACACGACCGTCAAAGACGATAGATAATACTGCAGTTGCAAATAAATCATCGGCATGAAAACCTCCGGGGTGTGTTACTAGTATCTTTCTTTTTTTAAATACATTCATCTTTTTCTTTGATATTAATTTTAATTCCAAACAGTTCGACAAACAAAGTTATAATTTTTTCCAAAATTAAAAATGCGACAAAGAAGGCCAGAATTATTATTATAAAATTTCTAACATCTTTACTTACCATCAAAGCCGTATGACTAAAGAAGAATCCTAATCCAAACATTATGATAGACCACGCCACCAAAGAAGAGATTTCAGCCGGGATAAAAGTTCTTAATTTTATCTTCTTGTAGCCAGAGTAAATTAATGTAAACCAGTACATCCCTAAAATCAAAAACCTAGATACAAAAACTGAGCGGAACGGTTTTTTCAGAAAATTCGGGAAAAATATATGTATCTTACATTCTGCTTGTTTTAAAATATCGTTTGTTGAGTACTTTCTTTGTAAAAAATATCCTAGACTATATCCCACAACAGACTTAATCGCTCCACCCGTAAATGTAGCGACAAAAGCCATGGCTACATTTATAGACCCAAGGTAGGCAAATATACCAGCCAAAATAACGACTATTTCTCCTTCCAAGAACACACCCAACAAGATCAGGACATAAATTATTTCGGCATGAGAAGCAGCCACGTTTTGTATATATTCAATAGAAAACATAAATTAGATATCGTAGTGGAAAACCTTTTTGAGAAGCCAGTTTATGATTGAGACCAACAATGCCCCGACAAATGCCGCGTAGAAACCATCAACAGTAAAACCCTTTATCAAAGTTCCTAAGTACCAGAACAATGCTCCGTTGATGACTAGAGAAAACAAGCCGAGAGTTATTGCATTTATCGGAAGAGTTAGGACATTAACAATTGGTTTTATAAACATGTTAAATAAAGTTAGACAAGCTCCCACTACCAAAGCCACCCAGATAGGGCTAACAACTACCCCATCTATTATCTTTGTAGTAGCAAAGACCGCAATAGAAATCAAAAGCCAGTGTAATATAATTTTCATCCCGTTAGAAGCAGGTCGCGGTCGCTATTATCTCAACAGCAATCTGCTAAAATTAAATAATTAATTTAAAAAAACTTAATATCCCCATCAAAACCATGACCGCGGCTTCTAACGGGATCATGCCCACATATTATTAAACAAATAATTGATCGACAATTTCCTTAACCATAGCGCCATCAGCTTTACCTTTGAGATCCTTCATCAAGGAGGCCATAAACATCCCCTTCTTTGATGGATCGATTGCTCCAAGTTCAGAGACTTTACTTTTTACAAATTCTTCAACCTCATTTCTCTCCATAAGCTTAGGAAGATATTCTGACAAGATGTTTAGTTGTCTTGTTTCTTCTTCTACGAGATCCATTCTTCCACCTTTAGTGAATTGCTCGATAGAATCTTTTCTTTGTTTTGCTAATCTTGTAACTACTGCTAGAGCTTGCTCGTCAGATAACATCTCCTGAGGGGTGTGACCCGTAGCAACTAATTCATTTGTAAAAGCAGTGACTAATCCTCTCATAACTTCGAGACGAATTTTATCACCAGCTTTCATCGCTTCTTTTATTTGATTTTTTATATTTTCATGTAATGTCATGTTCTAATTATACTAAATACATGCTAAAATACAATTATGAATCCCGTAGTAGAAAATGACATTGTATTGAAATACAGATTTACAGACAATAAAGCTACGTGGATGTTTGAAATTTATTAAAATTAAGATATAAAATGACTGAATTCATAATGTCATTTTTCACTAACGGGATGTATCCCGTAGTAGAAAATAACATTGTATTGAAACACAGACTGGCAAATAATAAAATTACGTGGATGTTTGAAAATTATTAGAATTAAGATATAAAATGACCCAATTCATAATGTCATTTTTCACTAACGGGATGAAAAACATTATCTTTTTTGATACCGAAACTACGGGCAACACCGATAAGGATTTTCTTTGCCAAATTGCTTACAAGGAAATGAATGGCGAATCTTTTTGTGGTTTATACAAGCCTCCTTTTAAGATACCACCTGAAGCTTCTGCTGTTCATCATATTTCCAACAAGATGATAGCGGATAAACCAAGCTTCTGTGAAAGTGAAGACCACTCAAAAATCAAAGATCTTTTTGAAAATCCGAACAATGTCGTCGTTGCTCACAATGCCACTTTTGATTTAGCTATGCTTAAAAAGGAAGACATTGTCCCATCTAATTTTATTTGTACTCTACGTGTTGCTAGATTTTTAGACAAAGAAGGAAAAATAGAAAAATACAATCTTCAATATTTGAGATACCTTCTAGAGATAGAGATAGAAGCACAGGCCCATGATGCTTTGGGGGATGTGCTCGTCCTAGAGAAACTTTTCGAAAGGTTATTCAAAAAAATAATGGAAGAAAATAATTTTTCTGAACAAGAAGCCATAGATGAAATGATCGAAATATCTTCCCACCCCACAATCTTGAGAACAATTAATTTTGGAAAATATAACGGTAAAGAAATACGAGAAATCGCCGACATTGATCGCGGATATCTCGAATGGCTCTTAAGGCAAAAAGAAGAAAGTGACCAGATTGACGAAGATTGGATATATACCCTTCGTCATTATTTAGGAATGTTGCAGTAAAAATGACTCATAATAAGAATTGCCCCGACCGCGGTCGGGGCAATTCTATTTTAATTATTCTTCTTCCGTTTCTTCAAAAACTTCCTCTAATTTTTTTTGCCTTTCTTCCCTAAACGCTTTAGCTTGGCTTTCATACATAGAAGCATATTCTCCTTTTTTCTCTAGTAGTTCAATATGACTACCTATTTCTACTAACTCACCCTCACTAAGAACAATTATTTTATCAAGATTTTGCGTCGTGTTAAATCTATGCGTAATAACTATTAGTGTTTTACCAACTGACGCACTAATCATCTGATTAAAGATATATTCTTCTGCCAGAGCATCAATCGAAGCTGTTGGTTCATCAAGAATAGTTATGAGACCTTCTCGGTAAATTATTCTAGCAAGTGCCATTTTTTGTTGTTGCCCCTTTGAAAGTTCTGTTCCGTTTTCAAATTCTCTTCCTAGCTGTTGATCAAATCCATCTTTAAATTCTGAGATAAATTCATTGGCATCAGAAACTTCTGCTGCTTTTTTAACTTTACTTTTATCAACCTCTTGATCGGTTCTTCCCATAGAGATAGATTCTTCAACTGAGAAATCATAAGATAGATAGTCCTGAAGCAAGATAGCGAGATAAGACCCCCATTCGTTACTATCTATATCTTTCAAATTAATTCCATCTATAAATATGTCTCCCTCTGTAGGGTCATAAATTCTTGCAAGTAATTTTACAAGAGTTGACTTACCTGCACCGTTCTTTCCCACAAGAGCAATCTTTTCTCCAGGTTTAATTACAAAACTAACATTTTTAAGAATATCTTTTGTCCCACCGCTATACCTAAAACTGACATTTTTAAATTCAATCAACGGAGATTTTACAAGATCCAAAGCGGTCGGATTTTTTGTTTTACTAATAAATGGTTTAGTATCGAGAACTTCAAAAATTTCATTTACGTATAAGTTTCTTTCAAATTGTCTTGAGAAATCTTGAAGTATCGAATTTATTGATCCAACAAGTTGTCCTAAAATACTCATCAAGAAAACCATCGATCCAACAGATTCGCTACCACCAGACACTTTTCCTATAATCAGATAAAATCCAATTCCTACCCCCGCCGCACTGATAATACTTGCTAAAGATGACCACCAAAGGTTTCTACGATCAACCTTTAATTGATCTTTTCTGAAGGCCCCAAGTATTTCATCTGCAATGTTCACAAGCTTATCTGATGCTTGTAATATCTTGGCTTGGATTATTCCTGTTTTTCCAGTTATATGATTACGAACATGCTGATATCTTTTTTGTCTTGAACTATTTTCAGCCCAAATACTCCATGTTTTGGAACCATATTTCAAACTCACGATAAAAGATGGTATGGACGAAACTATCACAACTAAATAAATCCACAAAGATAATCTAGTAGCAATTACAGAAGTCAACAAGAATGTAGCCATACTACCTATTGCAGCAATCTGAAGTTCTGTTAATTCCAAAACTGGCCAAATACTTCTACGAAAAGCTCTCGTTAGCAGATTTTGAAATTCAGGATTTTCATAGTGACCCAAATCTATTTCTGCTCTTTTCTTTAGTACAAGCACTTCGAATTCTTGCTCCGTTTTAGCTGACCATATCTTATAAACATAAGTATATCCAGCAGATAAAACTTTTGTTATAGACCAAACTCCAGCATAAAGAATAACTAACCAAATAGCGATCTCTCCTCCAGAAAGACTTCCGACAACGGAGTTAACCACGTCTCCCATTATTTTTGACTGCCAAACAGGTAAAACATATGTCGATATGGTTAAAATAATCAAAAAGGCTGTTGACCATTTCGCATATTTAAAACAAATCAGCAAAGACCTGATTATGTTTTTTATAAAATTCTTTTTCTTGTTTTGTTTTTCTTCTGGGGTGTTAATAGCCATAAAAAATAATCTTATTATAATAAAACGACTTATCAATAAATTATATCACATTTTTTGCCTTTAGTAAATACTCTTAGGCTTGTTATTTTTCTTATTCTATCGCCTCTTATGCTATAATGTATTTTATATGATGGATATTTTAATTATAGTATTTTTAGCAATATTAACAGCTCTAGTTATCGGTCTTTTTATTTCTCTAAAGAAAACTCCTGTAAAGAAACCCGATGACGGTTCCCTAACCTTACTCTTAAATCAAATAAACGAACTTACTCGCACGATGGATCAGAAACTTGGTGATTCTCAAAAGGAAATAAATCAGTCCATGAGATATCAGGCTTCAGAAACTTCGAGAATCATAGCTGACATCACCGAGAAGATTACCCGTCTAGACGAGACCAATAAACAAGTCGTATCTTTTGCTGATCAATTGAAAAATCTTCAAGACATTTTAAAAAATCCAAAACAAAGAGGCGTATTAGGAGAATATTACCTCGAGACATTGTTAAAGAATGTTATGCCCCCTGGAAGTTTCCAAATGCAATATCCATTCCCCGATGGAACCATTGTTGATGCAGTCGTATTTGTGAAAGACAAAATAATTCCGATTGATTCAAAGTTTTCTCTTGAGAATTACAACCGTATTGCTGAGACCAATGATAAGACAGAGCGGGACAGACTAGAAAAAGTCTTTGTAAACGATTTGAAGAACCGTATCACCGAGACATCGAAATACATTCAGCCTGAAGAAGGCACTATGGATTTTGCCTTTATGTTTATCCCCCACGAAGCAATTTATTATGATTTATTGATTAATAAGATAGGTGCTATCACCGAAGACACCGAGAATCTGATTCAGCGTGCCGCCAGTAAGTATAGAGTTATCATCGTTTCCCCTACCTCTTTCCTTGCTTACTTGCAAACAGTTCTTCAGGGCTTGAAAGCTATGCAGATAGAAGAAAGCGCCAAGGATATTGTAAAGAGAGTTGGTGAGCTTAAAACTCATTTGAAGACTTATGAAGAGTACCATCAGAAGATGGGTAATGCTATCGGCACTGTCGTTAATCATTTCAACAAGTCTAATCATGAATTCAGAAAGATAGACAAGGACGTTCTCCGAATTACTGGTGAAGGTATCGACATCGAGCAAATATCAATCGAGAAAACCGGCGACCTAGATTAGCCAAACAAACCCAAAAAATAAAAACCGCACACGCGGTTTTTATTTTTGATTAATTTTTTACCAGTGATAACCATACCCTCCATACAAATAGCGAGTGCCGAATGCATAGTAGTTACGATAACTACTTGAATAATTATCAAATCCATAATATCCACTCCTATTTCCAGAAAATCCGTAGTTATAAGACCTGCTATTATTGTTACTAAATCCGTAATTGCGATTATTGTTAAAAGAATAAGTACCTCTTTCAGAATAGCCTCTATTTGTAGAATTACACCCTCCGAAAGCATAGCTATCACAAGAAGCTTGCGTGGTTAGAGGAAAAGTTATTCCTATAATTAGTGCTATAAATGATAATATAAAAATATTTTTCATATTACATATTATATGATATTTTTATCCAAAAGTCAATACTGCATATTGACTTTATCCCCTAAAAGACTATCATAAAAATCAAACTTTAAAAAATAATTTAAATGAAAACAATAACCTTTAGGAGAGTTGCTGAGTTCCTAGGTGAACTTTTGCTTCGAGTGTTAGCATCAATTATTCTAATTTTTGTATTTATCGCACTCTATGCCGTTTGGGACAAGATAACCGCGCTTGCTATTTACGCCATTGTTTCAATAGCGTACATAACACTTTATGCTAAACATGAGTGGAGGGACGGAATACTAAGTTTTATCGGAATAGGTATACTTTGCGTACTTTTTTTCACTTCTCTTTCGACATCATTAAGGTCAGATATTCAACTCTTATGCGTGGGTATTTTCATTTACACTCTTCAGTTCGAAATCAGCAACTGAGAGGGTTTAAGACATTTACAAAGCAGGCTCTCCCGAGCCTGCTTTTTTTATTTTATTAAAATGTCATCGCTTGCAAAAAACAGGAATATCTTTTATCACACACAACGAACACGAAGCTCTCCATTATTACCATAGTATGCTAAATTCCCATTAGACATGTTTTGAAAATAAGAATGCGTATTAAACAAAGATGGAATAGGGGTGGAAGACCAATATGTGCCTGTTGCGAATCCTAAGGGATTATATATTGAAGTTTTTGAATACCAAACCAAAGACAGACTTCTTAATTGTTCTATAGATGGGAGCCGTCCTCCGTTGTTCGCACAAGCATCTTTTGCATTAGACAAACTTTTTCCATCTCCACCAGGAGGGTTAGCAGATGTTAAATCAGCAGTATCCCATTTAACTACCCCGTTTTCGTCTACAGACCAAGCTTTAAGTTCTCCTGCGTCGTATATGAGAGCAGTGGCTCCAAAACGGAGATTTTCATCTCCAGCATAGACGCTACCAGATCCACCATCTGTTGTTCCACGCCAACTAAAACATTTAACAATGATTCCTTGATCAATTAAAGGCTGAACAATTTTAGCAAGATTACCAGTTGTAGCATCACCGGGTGTTCCATCTGCTTTTAGACCTGTACAGGTAAGGGTGCTATATGAAGTATTGGAATTAACAAAACTACCATTGTTTAATTGATTTAATGCAGCCTGGTTGTATAGTTGTTTTAAAGTTGATTTAATAGTTGCAATCTTCCCCTTCTCTCTTGCCGAGTTTAGTGAGGCAATAACCACAGCAGAAAGTATTCCAATGATAGCGATGACAACAAGAAGTTCGATTAGAGTAAACCCCATAGTGAATTTCGGTGATAAAGATTTACTTGTTCCAACTTTGGTTGGAACTTCACCTAAATCTACTATCGGGGTAAAACCTCCACACCCACTTTTACAATGTGATTTCATCACGCACATTTCGTGCTTTGTAAAAGTAGGTGTGGGGGGTGAAAGCTTTATTTGATTTTAGAGATTCCTTTTTCACTTTTTTATTATACCACAACAGTTTTAAAACTAAACAGTTTCCCCTAGGTCGGACCTAGGGGAAAATATATAATATAAAAACAAAACTTTCTGTTGTCAAATTTTACCCCCCCCTCTTTTATACATAACTCTCTTAACCATCTTTACCCATTCAAACCTATAGGTTTGAATGGGTAAAGAATTTTTTAAAAAACAAGAGGTCACTTATTATAAGTGACCTCTTAAATTATCGTCTAGCTAAATCAATTCTTCCCATGAAATATCTAATGCTTGCATTAAAAGATCAATCGATGCACCATCTGGTGTAAAATCTTCACCACAATCAGCACTTATAAGAGGAATGTTATTGTCCATAAACGCCCAATACCATCTAAATCCTTCGACAATAGGAGCAGGTTCAACATTGTTAAATGGGTATAGATGATATTTTTCTTCAAACATTTTTATTAGTTTCTGAAAGCATCCATAATTTCTATTTACAAAAGCATCATTTTTGATCCCCTTTATAATGCATTTTGCAACAAAATCAATTTCTTCGTCAGTAAAAAATCTTTCCTGCAATTTTGTTAATATTCCCTTAAGCTCTTTGCTAATAATTTCATTTTCTACAACTGTGAAATGATGACCTCTTTTATCTTTTTTAAACACAAGAACAATCTCATTGTCCCCATATTTCAAGGTATTTACCGTGTCTTTCATGTTTATTCTTTTTTTATATTTGATATAAAATTACAATAATTTTATATCTTTGTCAAACCTATCGTTTTTACCAAATATCAGTAATCTCCCTTTTCCCCTCTTTATATTCTTTTATTCGTCTCAATGCCGCCTGGCTGATTTCTTTCGGTAAATTATCTAGGTCGAACCAAGATGCATTCTCAATCTCCCATTTTTTAGTAAAATTTTTAGAAGAAGGCTTGATGATAAAAATATGAATCTCGTCTCTTTTTCCTTCTTTACTTGATTTATATTCTCCAAGCTTATAATCTATTTTCAAATTTTCTAACCCTAGCTCCTCATATAATTCCCTTTTAATACAATCCTCAGGACTTTCTTTTTTATTTATTCCACCACCCGGAATAACCCAATAAGGGACATTGAGATTTTTTACCAAAAGAATAGAATTCTCTGAAATAATTAGAGCTCTTGCCCCTCGTGTTTTAGGACTAAATATCTTCCAATATATTCTAGCAAGAGGATACAATATATATTTATAAAATTTTTGTTTAACAAGTGACATAAAAGTTTTTATTCATATAAAAAATTTATTAATCAATTTCAATCAAACCCACACCTGTGGATAACAGCCGAGGTCTTTCCTCGTACGAGGTCCGACCTCGGCTGTTATCCACAATTCTCTACGGACAATACCTAGCCTTCACAAACCCTTCTTTTTTTGCCTCATCTTCACTACAAAAATATTTTTCCCCTCTGCTTGGATCCACTTTCACCTGTTCATAATTATTGCACTCTTTCAAGAAATACGTCTTACCAAATTCACCTGTCGAGATATTCCCTTTTATCGTGCATTTTGTCGATGAAGCCTTTACACTTTCCTGACCATGTTCCGACAAAGGATCATAATCGCAAGCATTCCATAGCCCGTTTTTTTCTTTCTTTGCTTTCTCACTCACTTCAAGAAGCACTCCATTATAGAGTTTATCTCGTGGATTATTTTGCATTTCCCCATATCCTTCTCTTATCATGTATTCATCTACAAGTATATTATTTTCGAGCGAACTCTTATTAGGTAAAATCGCATACCGCAATAACCTTCCGAAATCATCCGTTCCGGTCACATCTTTTCGAAGTTCAACTTTCTTACCCTCAATAAGTTTCTTCAAAGCATCTTTTGCCTCGTTGTAATAGCATTCTTTTTCTTCAGGCGTATCGACTCCAAGCATACGGACAATATCTCCATCAATTAATTCAAAAGTATCTCCATCTATCACTCTTTTGACTTCATAAGTCGCAACTTTCCCAGATCGAAGACTTTCTAAATCCTTCTCTTTTATCAGAGTGTATCCTCCGTATCCACAGGCTACAATGATAGCCATCATTGCCCCCAGTGTAATTTTTTTCTTCGAGCTCATATTTTATTATTGATAGTAATTAAGAGTAATTTATTTTTATTTTTTCTCTACAATCTTTTTTAGTTCCCAAATAACAGCTTTCTCCCAAAACTTCATTGAATACCATTTGATGAGAGGTGTTGCGACAACCCTCAACCATTTTTTATGAATAACCACCTGGTATGTGTAATCAATCAAAGTTCCCTCTTGGTGTTGTGAGAGCAATAATTCCTCGTGCCCAGAAGTTCCAAACTTTGGACTATCATTATCTGAAATATAGCCTCTCCCAGGCAAGATTTCTGTTTTCATTTTGACAGGAAATTCTTTACCGAATGATTTTACCGTCGCATTAATTTCTAAATTATTTCCTTCCCTTTTAACTATTTTTACAGTCCGAGCTACTTTAGGAAAATTCTCTGGAAGTTTTTCGAAATCACTCATCACTCGAAAAACTTCCTCTATAGGAGCTTTGATGACCCATTGTTTACGTAGTGTTATTTCTTTCATATTTATATTATATACAATTTTTAAAAATACTAGAACCTAAAACTAGCTCTCTGATTCCGTTTCTTTCCAAATGGTATTCCACACAAATTCAATGTCTGGATTTTGTTTCCACAATTCACCGATCCTTTCTCGTAATTCTTTATGTTGAGGATATCCATTATCCTTTTGTCCTTCCGGCAAAAGATTTAGAAAGTCTGAATTTAACAAAACAGTCAGTGATTCTTTTATATCCTCATACTTTTTCCCATTTTCTTCTCCTGACTCTTCTTGTATTTTTCCAAATTTATACCATGTGTAAAAATGCCACAGTTCATGTATGGATACATTAATAACCATAACAGAGTTAGAAATTGCAGTATAAAAAAAGTTTTTTTCGATATTATATGGATATATACTATTTACCGTTAAATAAGCTTTTGTTCCTTCTGGAATTTTCACTCCAAAAATTTGCTCAGCTGTTTTTTTAAAATTATCCATCAACTCCCCCGATTCGTTTTTACATTTTTCTATAAAAGCAGGTATGTCAATTTTATTTTCTAACAAATATTTTTCTACAAAAAGAGAAGCTTGCTCTGGTGTAGGGTTTTCTCCACACTGTGCGGTTAATTGTTTATATACTTTTGTTGGACTCGGAGAAAATTGTGAACCACGCCCCATTGCAAGAAGACACGCAATATCTTTTTGCTTGTCATAAGTAAAATCTACTAGAGGAAGAGATTCGATGTTTTCTTTTTTTGGAGATTGTTCCATATTTATATAGTTTTTACAATTGCATGTAACCATTTATTATCATTTGTATGTGAAATATTAACTATTTCAAAAGATAAATTGGATAGCAACCTTTTTATTTCTTCCTCGTTGTGATAATTAAAATACCTAGGAGCATCCATTTTTTCTTCTGTAACCTCTTCCCCCTCCCCTATTTTTAAAGAAAAACCAGCAACTCCACCTTCTTTTAAAACCTTTGATATATTAGCAATAGCTCTTTCAAAGATGTTTTTAGGTGCATGCAACAAAACAGCATTAGCAAAAACCCCGTCAAATTTATTTTTCCATTCTTCCTTCGGTTCGTCTCTAAAGTCAAACTCACTTGTTTCAAACCCTTCTTGAGAAAGTCTAACTAGAGCTTCTGGAATAATATCAGTACAGGTAATATTAAAACCCTTCGAGGCAAAATAACGTGCATCTCTACCTGTTGCAGAACCTAGTTCAAGAATTGTTCCATTCTTAGGAAGATAATTAATAAATAAGTCTATCCATTCTTTAAACTCACCATTTATTTCTTTTGGAGTCCTTTCCTCATACTTATTAAAACCCTCCTTATATGTTTTTATCGTAAGATCATTTAAGTCTTTCATATTTATATTATACCAAAACGACACCTTACAAGCGACCGATAACCTATCCTATGATTTTCATTATTCCTTCAGATATCTCTTCTACGGTCTGTATATCAGTTTTAAAGGTAAATGCTAAGGGGTTTTTTTCATTATTGTATATATCAAACAATTCCTTGTGTCTATCAGCAGATAAATTACTAATTTTCCTATTTGGATCCTTGAGAGCATTCTCTACTCTTTCGTTAAATCTTTTTAACAAAACTTCATAATCTGCTTCGAGGTTAATTTCAATGATGTCATACCCTTTAGCTCTGCCTAAATCAATTAATTTTTCTCTAAAATCTCTAGTGATAGATGAATCAGAAATTACATCATATCCCATATTTAACACCTCTTCCGCAATAGCCAAAACCACTCTTTGCACGTCTTGATAGTGTTCTGTTGGTGAGTAATTAGAAAATAACCATCTTATAGTATCGTAATGTAAATGAAAGAGATGTGTTTTGTCTTTCATTATATTTTTTATGATTGTACTTTTCCCTGCGCACGAGCTCCCGTTTATAATAATTAATTTCATTTGATGATTATAGCAAAATTAATTCAGATTTTGTAGTTTTAGAAAGTAGGAAGAAACCCCTTTGTTTCAACCATGTTTATTTGCATTATTTTTCAAATCTAATTTCTACTCTCGTTCAAATGTTTGACAAACATATTTTTTATGATATTATACTGCAATACAAGAGCTCTTTGATACCTTGATTTAATTGCTAGGTTTTTATTGGGTTCTCTCAGTTTCTTTATGGGCATTGAGAGAACTTAATAAATTATATCTAACTTTAAACATCAAAAAAAAATGAAAACAATTCGTGTTATTAAATTGGGAACTCGCTGTATTGATAAGGCAACCAAACTTGAAGGAACCTTAACACATTGGTTCTATGAGTTTGATGGACACATTGAATATGTGTTCCAGCCAAGAGGATTGGACAGTGAAGGACAACCGATAAATGCTATCTGCATTACCCCGGAACGTTTTGAAAATATTAGTCCGGACGATTACGAAACAGTAAAAGTCCCTGCTGAGATTCTAGGGACCGAAGTAACAGAAAAAGCTAGCGGTTTCAAAGGAATGGCTATTTCTTTTATCCGGCACATAAATGGATGCTTTCATGTGACTATTCAACCGGAAGGGTTGAACTCTCAACGTAACGGACCGGTTAAACATTACGATTTCGATCTTAGGAGTTGTGAGGGTGAAAAAATCACAACCCTTAGCGAGGAAAAACTTAAAGAAAGCAAGGAGAAAACACCTTCTCCTATGAAAATAAACTGCCAAAGCTATGGATATCCAGTTTAATTTACAAGATTTTTATCTGTTCGGCTTTAACTACAACGGAGGAGAGCCTGACGAAGTGATAGTCGCTAAGCCTACAGCGATTTATGAAGATAAAATCCTCTTTCATTTTTTGTATAATTACAAATCTCTTACAGAAGATGTTTACAAAAAAGACATTATTGCGGTAGGAGATATTAACGGAACTGTTGCAATAGCAGGCTGGACAGGAAAGTATAAAATTATAAACCAAGAAGTTTTTGACGACTTGGTAAGTAAGGGAGTAATTGTACTAAAATAGTAATTAAGAATATAAGGCTGACATTTTTGTCAGCCTTTTTCTTTTCATATCCTCAAACATCCAAAAAATAAATAAGGTAAGTATTGTAATACGTATTACAATACTTACCACCTTCTCTTGTAAAATTATTTTATCTAGTTTTATTATATCAAAACGACACATCAAGAGCGATTTAGTTTATTTCTAAATATTCTCCTTCGCTAATAATTTTTATATTATTACCAACAACTTCTACAGCCGAATTATCATCAATAGCATATATTTTATTTTTTACATCTTTTGTATTTTCTATTACATTTTCTTTGTTTAAAGTAGAAAAATAAGAACTGTTGTAATGAGGAAGTACATAAAAATCAACGAGACAAACTCCTTTCTCATCCTCCGTTCGCTCTAAATCCTCTTCGTATAACTTTTGACAAGCTTTCAACAATAAATCTTGACTCAAAATCATACTTCCTGCACTTATACCTATATATACTTTTGTTTCTAATAATTCTGGTAATATCTCAATCAAACCAGATTTATTAATCCATTCCATTAAATAAAAAGTGTTTCCTCCTCCAAAAAGCAAAACGTCAGCTTCCCTTAGTTGAGGCTCCCAAATTTTTCTTTCAACAACAGAGATATCAACAATACTAATAGATTTTAGCCCTAGATTTTTTAAATTAATAAAATCATTAATTAACCAACTTTTGTCTCCCTGCTCCACATTAGAGGCTGTTGGAATAAAAGCCAAAGATATATCCTCTGGTTTTTTACCAGTCAGCTTAAAGAAGGATTCTTTTATAGAATTATTTGAAATTCCCGCCGATGTTAGTAACAGTTTCATTTTTATATTATATCAGAAATCGATCAATCACGGAATTAAATTTTGAGTATCTTTGAATTGATAAAAACTATCTTTACCCTCAGTTCAAAATTAATTTAAGAAAGTTTTGTATTTTTAACAGCATCAACAAAATTCTTCCATTCTTTTTCCTTTATCTGATTTGAATTTTCCTCATCCCATTCACCGGACGACTGGCAATGTAAAAATGTTCGAGGTATCTCCATCATCTCTGCTATATCAAAAATAACATTATATTCAGGAGAATTAGCAAGATTATCAAACTGCATGGCGCCAATTATATTATAAGCAACTTCTTCTTCTGTTAATTTTTTTTCTTCTTTTAACTGGATAAGCCTAGCGCAATAAAGAAGAAACAATTCTTTCTGTTCCAGTCCATCAGTATTTTTTATTTTATTCCACCAACCATTTAATTCATTTTCCATAATTTTATTATATCAAAACGACGCAATTCGAGCATACTAATTATCTAAGGATATTATTTCAATATTATTTTTATTATTAATCTCTTTAAAATAATTAATTCCTAAAATATCAAACAAATTGCAACTGCTTTTATTATAAATTAAAGTCACAGGTGTATCTGGTTCAAATAGTATTAATAAGATATTTTTATCGTATTTTTTATATTTAAATTTACCTATTGAGTCATTTACAAAATAATCTATTTTTTTCTCTAATCCATTTAAGATCATTTCTTTATTAACTGGACCAAATGATTTACCAGATATCATGTAATCATTATCTTCTTTTCTAGTACGATTTAAAGATTTAATTTCTATCCCACACAATTTTTTTTCTAAAACAGCTTCAAAATCAGGGGTTTTTTGTTTAGGATTTTGTTCAATAATCTTTATGTTATAAAAATTATTTTTTAATAAATATTCAGCTGCTTTTATCTCATTTAAAAAATCCATAATATTTCTATGGATAGCGAGCTCTTTATTTGATTTTGGTTTTTTAACGATATTATTAAAAATATTTTTATTACCAATTAATTTTTTAGATTTATTTAATAATTCAATTTCGTTATCTTGATCTTTTTCAAGAATTAATAAAGTTTCATCTAGATTTCTAACTGTTATTTTATAAACCTGATTAAGGTCTCTTGTATTATAGGATTCTTGCAACCACCAAGAATAATCATATAAATATATTAATGTTTTTGATTTTAAATCCATAATATTTTATGCGTAATAACCTCACTCTTGCTGGCTGGCTGTTTGGTTCGCTATTGGAACTTATTTGAATAAAGGCTAATTAATTAAAATAATATAAAACAACTATTTATAAATTTATAAACATTGATTGTGGCTTTCCATTTTTCTCCTTTATATGTTCCATATAGATATATTTTTGATTTTAAGTAACCTGACCATTTGTTAGTGCTAGAAGCTTCAAATTCAATATTTTTAGCATGAATTATTTTATTGCAGGTCTCTTTTAGATTTAAGTTATCTTTTTTGTTTTTTATTAATATTGTTCCAATATTATTTTCTTCCAATTCTAATCCTCTTTTCCCGTTGTTTTCTAATTCGTTTCTGCATATAATAGCAATTGATATTAATCTTTTTTGTGCTTCTGTAAATTCTATATCTTTAAATATATTAAAAATGGAATATTCATTATACCTCTGTTTTGCATCAAAATAATTTTTATAAATATTTTTACTTGCTCCAAAAAAAGTACAAAGAGAATACATTTCTGTCCAAAAATAAATTGGATTAATCGTGGTTCCATCATATGAATCATATTTATACTGTTCTGTTTTTGGCATTTTTTTATTTTTTAAATAATAAAAAGTGTGGTAATTTATCCATCCCTATATAAGTAAACATCTCATAATTTGCCCTACGAGCAGTTGGTGAGAGCTTGTAATTTAATAAATTTTTCTTTGGAACAAATGGATAAAATCTTATCTCTTGTTTTTTAATTCCTTTTTCTTCCCATTTAAAATTTAAAAATAATGGTGGTGTGATAAAACCAGATTTTAAAACCTTACTCATTATTTGCCACCCTGCACCAAACACTACAGGCTTTGGTTTACTTTGGTTTGTTTTAACTTGTGCACGAAAAGAACATCCAGAACATTGAACATCATATAGTGGATAATTTGGTGGTAATAACATTAATTTTTTACCGCAATTAGGACAAGGAACAATATCAACAATTTCTTGTTCTCCTGTATTCCCTGATTCTTTGTTTTTTAATTTATTAAGCATTTTTTTGATTTGCTTTAGCCATTAAATCTTTTATTTCATTCTCTCTTTGTATTTGTTTCTCTTTCACTTCTGCATCTGTAAAAAGTCTTTCTTCTATAAGGGAATCAAGCAAAGACTGTGCGCTTTGTTGTATAGATTTAACTCCTTCTTTTGTGTCATTAACAGAAGAAAAATTTCCAACTGAAATCATGTGTAGACCCATTTGTATACCTTTTGCACAATGTTGCCATATTTTGACTTGACTTTTATGTATCTCTTTTTCTTTATATATTAATTTTTGTTCTTTTTTATAAGCAACAATCTGTGCAATATTAACAACAAAAAATATGATACTTAATATTGTAGAGGTAATCGTCCACCAAGATAAATCTTCCATAATTTATAATTATTAGATTTTATAAACAAGCAAAAAGCTTGCAGTAGAGAAAGGAACTCGAGCGTGTGAACCTCGCTCTTGCTGGCTGGGGTACAAGGATTCGAACCTCGATTAACGGGACCAAAACCCGGTGTCCTACCATTAGACGATACCCCAATACTATGAACTTATTTTGAACACTCACTTTTACACATTATATTTAACGAACTCATACTATCACATTTTTACATTTTTGAAAATGATACTTCCCTACCTTATCGTACGGTTAGATTAAAAACAAAAGGATAGAGCTTGTTAGCTCTATCCTAATATTTCATACTCTTTTACAATCTCCCAGCTTCCACCATTAATCGGCTTTTTTGATATTCTAATTTTCCTTAAAGGTATTTCCATTTCTTCAAAAGAAATCATTCTTACCTCTCCCCAAATAGAATCAAAAATTTCGTGCGTTTTTTCTGCCAACGTGATATGAAGTGTGTTGTCATAATCAAATGGTCCATGCTCATACTCAGGAATTTGAGATAACAAAGAGCTGAGATTAACCCAAAAATCAGCAACGGCCCTCGTAGCATTCACGGGTAAAACTATATATTGTTTACCAAAGTGATGTATACCACTTACACTGATTCGAGTTTGTCTTAAATGTGTCAAAATTGAACCCTCTGTGATCTTTTTTATTACAGATTCATCTATCCCAGAAATAGGGCGATGAAAGGTAATGTGAGGGCACAACTTTTCATAAAGAGGAGGACGACCTGTTAAAACAGATATTTTGTCCATTAAACTACATATTATTCCACAATACGGTTCCTCTTCTATCGGAAAACTTAACATGTATTTTTCCATAGGTATTTTTTTGTTAAGTCTACTACTAAAAACATTGTTGTCAATCCTATAAAAATAAAAGGTATTTAATGCCACATTGTCTTCTTTTTTGATATAATGAGTATTATGGCAACAAAAGAAATAGTGCAATTAGGAAATCCAAAAATTAGAAAAGTTTCTAGAAAACTTACTCTTAAAGAAATAAATTCTAGTAAAATTAAAAACTTAATAAAAAATCTTAACGATTCAATGATCGCAGGAAACTTGGTTGGTATTTCTGCTCCGCAGATTGGAGAAAACTTGAGAATGTTTATAACCGAAATCAGACCAACAAAAACTAGAAAACCAAAAGACTTGGATGGAATTAGGATTTTTATAAATCCCAAAATAACTCAATATTCAAAAGATAAGTGCAACGGATACGAAGGTTGCGGAAGTGTCGCAAATTCTAATCTATTTGGCATAGTAAAAAGATCAAAAAGTGTCGTTATCAAAGCCACAAATGAAAATGGTAAGAATTTTGAACTAAAGGCAAGCGACTTGCTCGCAAGAGTCATTCAGCACGAATACGACCATCTTGATGGTATCCTTTTTGTTGATAGAGTGACCAACACTAGGAGCTACATGAGCGGTAGTGAATATAGGAAAATGAAGAACAAAAAGTCTAGCTCTTAATTTTTCTTTTTGATACAATTAAAGTATGAATACAAAAATCTTTAAAATACTTACTCCATTAGCTTATATTGCAATGGTGGTAGTTAATTATTTAGCCAACGCATTACCAATAGCGGGCAGAAATACTGGTGCTGTATCAAATAGCTATCCAAATCTATTTGCTCCAGCCGCATACGCATTCTCTATTTGGGGTCTAATATATATCCTCTTAGCAATTTATGTTATTTATCAATCCAAAAAAGGTAAGGACGAATTAGTTTCAAAAGTAAATGGTTTATTTGTTCTAACTTCGTTACTTAATATCTGGTGGATACTCGCTTGGCATCATGATTGGATTTGGCTATCGGTTATTTTAATGCTTGGTCTACTATTTTCTCTTATTAAAATTTCTAAAATTTTCAAAGCTCACACTTTCACAAAAAAGGAGAAGTGGTTGGTTCGCTTACCTTTTAGTGTCTATCTCGGATGGATTACCGTAGCAACTATGGCTAACATCACGGTCTTTTTAGTAAGTATAAACTGGAACGGATTTGGATTATCAGAAGTTTTTTGGACTGTCTTAATCTTAATAGTCGGAGCTATTATCGGATCCTTGCGAACAATTCAAAATCATAATGTTCCCTACGGACTTGTACTAGTTTGGGCTTACGGCGCAATTTTATACAAGCACCTTTCATCGACAGGTTTTGCAAAATCATACCCTGAAATAATTTTGACGGCTTTATTATGTCTCCTTGCCTTTATTGTCTCAATCGAAATTGTTGTTTTCAAAAAGAAAAAATATGAACAGATTAGAGCAAACTAGTAATTCTCCAGAAACGTTAGCACGTACAAAATTACTAAAACTAGAAAGTGGAAGTAAGTGGGTTTTTCATGGTTCACCCTATGAGATTGAAGTTTTTGAACCACGTCAAGCATATAAATATCCAAAAGACAAAGAAAGGATCCCTGATGGTGAACCAGCTGTCTTCGCCTCACCTTCTGCAGATATTGCCATTTT
>CAYZYV010000003.1:0-158971 GCA_964482735.1 uncultured Candidatus Saccharibacteria bacterium
AGAAGGAGCAATGAAAATAGTAGAAGGTAGTGCTCGTTCAGCTGGAATCACAGTAATAGACTAATTCAAAATTTTAGAAAACAATCAAAAAACTTCCCGAAGGGAAGTTTTTTGATTTATAAAGCATCTGTTTTAATTAAATAAGTTCTGCCGTGTTTGAGTCTGTAAAAAAAGATTAGTGTATTTATGATTCGGATTCCAAACTTCCCCAAAAAGCTTAAGTAGTAGCCCACTTTTGCTGGTAAAAATCTTTTTTGAACTCTAAGAGATTCTTTAAAACAATCTCTGCTTTTTATTTTATCTCCTCCCATAAAATACATAACCCCCAATCTGAACCATCCTACATGTACATAATCATATTTTTCATATAGATTTCGATGTTTATTAAAGACATACTCAGCATCCTTAACTTTCAGCAGACTATCCTTTGTTGCTTTTGTTACATTGTTGTCATGAAAATGATAATTGAATAGAGGTTTATTTATAAAACTTATTTTAAAATTATTTTCACAAACCCTAATCCACATATCCCAATCCTCGGAATATTTCATTTTCTCATCTCGTTTACCTACGATATTAATTACATCTTTTTTAATTAGAACACTACTGTTACTATAAATAGGATTCCTCAAAAGAATTTCAGGGAAATTAACCTTTATATTTTTAGGATTGTACACGCTGAACTTTTTTTTCTTTTTATTTATTAAATTTACACCACACGATACGAGACCAAGATTTTCATCTTTTGAATTCTGAAAAACTTTTAATTGTTTTTCTAATTTTTCGGGGAACCATTCATCATCATGGTCTAGGAAAGCGATATATTCTCCTTCAGCTTTTTCTACTCCAATGTTTTTTGGAGTAGCAGGTCCGCCTGAATTTTCAGGGGTTTTAAAGAATTTTATTCTCTTATCAAATTTGGTGAATTCTTTAACTGCTAATTCGGTGCCGTCTTTTGAGCAATCATCAACAATTATAAGCTCCCAATCACGAAAAGTTTGAGCGAGGACACTTCCTATGGTTCTTTTTATAAAACGACTACTATTGTATGCTGGGATGATGATTGATACTTTGGGCATGTTTAAGCACTTAATGATTTATGATATAATCAATATATAACAAATGAGGACAAAAAGCCATGAAAATTATAGAGAATTGGTGATGCGACTTGCCAAGACAGATTTCAAACTCCGATATCATGGAAGCACTTTGGGTTACCTTTGGGCTATCCTTCGTCCTCTTTTAATGTTCACTATCTTAAACTTTGTCTTCTCCTCTATTTTTAATTTTAGGAATTCTGGTACACCGAATTATCCACTTGAACTTCTAACTGGTCTTTTAATGTTTCAATTCTTCTCAGAGGGGACAGTGAATGGCATGAACGCCTTGTTGGTAAAATCACAATTAGTAACAAAGATATACATTCCGAGGTGGACGATTATACTTGGATCTTCGGTCAACGCTCTGTTTATTTATGGTATGAATTTGATCGTCTTATCAGTTTTCTTTATTGTTTATGGCATTACTCCTTCTATCCCTGCTATTCTAATGTTCTTTTTCTTGTCTCTATTGCTATATATTCTAATTATTGCCTTTTCATTTTTGACAGCTCCTCTTTTGGTTCGTTTTAGGGATTTGTCAATGATCTGGGAGGTTTTGTTGCAGATTTTAATGTACGCTTCGCCAATTATTTATCCACTTGCGATGATGCCGGAATACATTCAGAAAATTATGCTTTTCAATCCGCTTGCTTTTATCATCCATTTCTCAAAGAGGGGGTTGATCGAAAATTATTTTACAAACTTTTCAAATGTCTTATATTTAATTATTGGGGTGATTGGAATTTTTGCAATTTCATTATTAGTTTATAAAAAAACCGAACGTCGAGTCGCTGAGAATATATAATCATAATTCCAACGTGATGAATAAAGAAAATAAAACTGAAAATGCCATCGTAGTGAAAAACGTCTCAAAAAGGTTTATTATTCCTCATGAGAAAATCAGCACTCTAAAGGGGGCGTTCATAAGCTTTTTTAAGAAAAAAGATTACGAAGTTTTTGACGCTCTAAAAGACGTGTCTTTTGAGGTTAAAAAAGGTGAATTCTTCGGAATTATTGGACGAAATGGAAGTGGAAAATCTACTTTATTAAAGATTCTTGCCGGAATATATGTTCCAAATAAAGGCTCTGTAAAGATCCATGGACGAATTTCACCGTTTTTGGAATTGGGAATTGGGTTTAATCCTGAACTTTCTGGAAGAGACAATATCTATCTAAACGGGACAGTTTTAGGTCTTACCAAAAAACAAATAGATGAAAAATTTGATTCCATTGTAGCTTTTTCTGAACTTGAAAGATTTATTGATCAAAAATTAAAAAATTATTCTTCTGGAATGTCTGTTCGCCTTGCATTCTCTGTTGCAATACATGCAAACCGAGATATTCTTCTCATGGATGAAGTTCTTGCAGTAGGGGATATCAATTTTCAACAAAAGTGTTTAGATGAATTTATGAGATATCGTGAACAAGGCAAGACTGTTATATTGGTAACTCATAACATAGATATTGTAGAAAAATATTGTGATATAGTAATGTTAATAGAAAACGGCGAGATACGAAAAATAAGTAACGCAAAAGATGTTGTCGAAGAATATAAAAATTTAAATAATCAATAAGATGAAAATAGAAGGATTACCGGAAGCAACAAAAGATTTACAAGTTGGAAATACTGGATTTTTGAAAAGATTATTTTTTTTATTATACAAAGGTTTTTGTGTTCTTAAAAAAGAAGGGCTGTTAATTTTTCTGAAAAAAACTACAATGTTTTTAGCGAGAAACTGTAATCGCAGAATATTTAATCCTGTTTTTTTGTTTTTTTATAAAAAGAAAATTATTTTAAAATCGCAGCAAAAAATAAAAGACTTTATAAAAAATAAAAATTTTTTAATGTTTGCTCCTTGGGTTGTTCTTGGTGGGGCAGACAAACTGATAATTGAATATATTAGAGCAGCAAGAAATGAGTTTAAAATTGGGCTAATAACAACAATTAAACCAGGGGATAGAGTAAGCATGGTAGATTCTCCTTTTTTTGACTTGAATTCAAGTATTAAAGGATGGAATTATTTATCCGAAGATGAACAGTGTGATATTATCGTAGACGCGATAATAAATTCTAGTGTAAAAATAATCCATATAGTTAATTCAGAATTAGCAATAAAAATGGTTTTATCAAAAAAGAAAGCCCTAGATAAAAATAACATAAAAATAGTAACCTCTCTTTTTGCCCTTGGGTATGATAAAAGTGTTGAAAAATTTTCCGGGTATCCATTAATGTATCCTAATATCATGATTGATTCAAATTTAATTTTAAGTGACAATAAATATTGGTTTTCTATATTCAGAGAAATAATAGGTATGGAATTTAATTACAAAAAAATACATTCTCCAGTTAAAAAGCATAATATTAACAAAAAAAGTTTAATTATTAAGAAAAAGATTCTTTGGGCTTCAAGAATTTGTGATACTAAATTTATAGATTTACTATATAAGATTTGTCAATCAGAAGAACAAATCACCTTTGTGATCTATGGCAATATAGGAGATGATCGTGATGCTAATATGTTTTTTGATAAGATTGTAAAACTAAAAAACATAGAATATCGTGGTGCCTTTAATGATTTTTTGCAAGTAGATCCAACAGAATTTGATATTTTTTTATATACTTCCTATATAGATGGATTACCTAACATAGTATTAGAAATTTCAACTATGGGTATTCCCATAATATCCTCAAAAATTTGTGGAGTTTCGGAAGTTTTAGGGAACAGTAATCTCTTAGTAGAAAATATAGAAGATTTTAATGAGTATATAAAGAAGATTAATGTTTTTTATAATAACCCTATGCAATTTTATAAAGATGCTAGTAAAATTAGATATAAGGTTCAAGAAACTCATTCAGAAGAAAATTTTAAAAAGGAATATCTAGAAGCTATTAATTTGTTGTTAAGTTAGTGGTAAATAAATATATGGATTTAAAAAAAATAAGTATAATTATCCCAACTTTTAACCAAGAAGCATACTTGTCCCAGACTTTGCTATCTGTAAAAAAACAAAATTATAATAATTGGGAGTGTATAATAGTTGATGATGGTTCAACTGATAGTACAAAAAAGATAGTAGAAAAATTTATAACCGAAGATTCCCGTTTTACTTATTACTACCAGCAGAATCAAGGTCCATCTGCGGCTAGAAACTATGGAATTTCAAAAAGTAACGGAGAGTATATATTACCTTTAGATTCAGATGACTTGATTTCTGCTAATTATATTAAGGATGCAATAGGTGTTCTAGAAAAGAATCCACGAGTAAAGTTGGTCTATTGTGATGCTGTCTTTTTTGGAGAAAAGACAGGGTCTTGGTTGTTGCCAGCTTATTCTTATAAGAAGATGCTTTTGGAGAATGTTATTTTTTGTTCTGCTGTTTATCGAAAGTCTGATTACCTTAAAACAAAGGGGTATGATAATACCATGAGAAGTGGACTAGAAGATTGGGATTTCTGGTTGTCAATCTTAAAGAAAGAAGATTCTGTTTTTAAAATATCAGAAACCCATTTTTTTTATAGAATAAGAAAAATGTCAAGAAATTTTATTATAAATTCAAATTTTATAATATTATTTTGGCTAAGGCTAAAAATTTATTCAAAACACTTTCGTTTATATGATTTTACTTCTACATTACTATACTTCTTAAAAACTTTTTATTTTGTAGCTTGTTCTATTAAATCTAATTTAACTAAAGAGTCCAAAGGATAACAACAAAAATAAAGTCCCTTCTTTCTATTTAAAAATAAGATTATTGAGAAAAACTATCGGTAAATACAATAAAACAAATGTATTTCGTGTGTTCTCTTGACTATTTTTGGGGAAAATGTTATACTCTATACAAGTTAATAAGGACTGGTGAAACGCACCAGCCAATTTGTATTGTTCATTGTATAAAAATCAAAATAAAAATATAGTTAGTAATGAAGAAAATTTTTGTTTTTTTGTTTATCCTTATCTTTTTTCCTCCTCAGTTAGGTAATAGTAGTATATTGAATGAGAATATAAAGAATATAGGGACAAGCAAAATAAAAGAGTCTGTTATTAAAAGCCACTCAAAAAGTAAAACCTTTAGGGTGGATAATTTCGATTTAAATGATACTGTTTGGCATAAAGCTCAAGCTTCGTATTATGATCCAGAAGATCAACTACAAACAAAAGAGAATCCAAATGGAGTGGGGGCCTTTGGTCGCAAGATTGATTCGGGGTCAATAGCTTTGGGCTCTAAGTTCACAAGGACTTTTATAAAAAAAGACGCAACTGTTTTTATAGAAGTAAAAGAACTTAGTCACATAAAGACTCCATATGGATATGGAATCTTTAGAATAGATGATCAAATGGGGAAGAGATTTTCGAGTAATAATAAATTCTTTGTTGATTTCTACCGGCATGACCTGCCGGAGAGACTGAAACGACTTGGTCGTTTCAGTATTAGTTTTAGGTTCATTTCATTTCACCAAGCCGAGTCATTTTCGTGACCGGCTTTTTTCTTGCTTAATTTGTATTGACAAACTAGCTTAAATATGATACAATATATAAAGAAGGGTAGATCATTGATAAAAATTTAAAAATTAGTTTTCAGAGTTGATTTTTCAAAGTCCTTTCTGAAAACTAATTTTTAAATTAAGAAATCATGAAAAATAATGAATCTTTAAGATTGACATTGCTGAGTATGGCATTTCCATTGATCGCTATAATTATCATCGTTTTGGTAACGTTAATACCTGAACAAGAAGAAGGCTGGTATGTAGGGCAGAGGGCTGACGGAATCCACATGGTGCAGATGGATAATGGGAAAAATGCTGAGGCAATGATGAAGGACGAGGTCAAAGCCAGATTAAATCGGGAAAAGAAGTCCCGTTTTAATACCATAAGGGTAATTATGGAGAGAGATTCCAACGGGAATCTTGTTATCATTGATAGCGAAGTTAAATAATTCCCTAGTACAAAAATTAACAACCGCAAAGCATAGCTTTGCGGTTGATTTTATTTAATCTTGCTCACTACTTTAAAATGTCTGCTATATATTGGTGTCGTGTTTGCTTCCTTCTATTCGTGTCATTCGTTTTCATTCGTGGATTGGTGTCGTGTTTGATCCCCTTAGTGTTTAAAAATTATTTGTACCGTGCGAACAAAAATTCCGAAATCCATGAAAATTATAATCGTATCATTTAGTTGCTTTAATCGTATCATTATGATACGATTAAAAGATAAAAATGATACGATTAAATAATAGACAAATTAATATTTTAGAAAAAATTACCTTAGGGGGAGAAGTTTCTTCCTCAGATGTTTTTAGTTACCTAAACGAAAGGGTTTCATTAATTACCGTAAAACGTGATTTAGATTATTTGACAACGTTAAAATATTTAGAACGTAAAGGAAAAGGAAGATCAACTTTTTACCTAAAAACAATTTTGGGAACTTTATTCACCCCGATAAATGCGGAAGAGTATAACAAGGTAGATCCGGATAAGAGATCTGGTGATGATAGTTTTAATTTTAAATTGTTTGAAAATTTCCCTAGAAGTTTATTTTTTGATGAAGAGAAAAAAGTTCTTGATACTGCAACTAAAAATTATAGTAAAAAGATAAAGAAAATATCAAATGTAATAAAGTCAAAGGAGTTAGAAAGATTTGTTATTGAGCTTTCTTGGAAATCATCAAAGATAGAAGGTAATACTTATACGTTGTTAGATACAGAAAAATTAATAAAAGAGGGAATTCCTTCTAATAAAAATACAAAAGAAGAAACAACAATGATTCTAAACCACAAAAAAGCTTTTTCCTTTGTTTTAAAGAATGTGAACCTTTTGTCTAAGAAAGGAATCAATTCTTCTTTTGTTGAAAAAGTCCACGAGATTTTAATAGATGGGCTAGGGGTAAAAAAAGGTGTTCGTAATGGGTTGGTAGGCATAACAGGAACTAAATATAAACCCCTTGATAATAAATACCAAATCAATGAAGCTTTAGAGGAACTCTATAAAACAGTAAATAAAATAGACGATGTATATAGTAGGGCACTAAGTTTGCTTGTTGGTATTTCTTATATACAACCATTTGAAGATGGGAATAAAAGAGCGGCACGCCTATTATCAAATGCAATTCTTCTTGCATACAATTGTGCACCTTTGTCGTATCGAAGTGTTGATGAAGAAAAATATAGGGAATCAATCCTTGTTTTCTATGAAAAAAATTCTATTATGCCAATGAAAAATATTTTTCTAAATCAATATCTGTTTTCTACTGAAAATTATCTTGTTAAATAATTAGTAGTGTTGAACAGTATTGAGTTGATCGACAAAAGAATTTTTAAGGAAAGTGCATCTTTAATTATTTTAACTATTAGAATTATGAAAAATGGAAAAGGATTAAGTCAAAGTTTTTTATACACATTAGTTTATGTAATAATAGGAATATTTGTTGGGATTTTAGAATCTGCTTTTTTGACGGTATCAGTGCTTCCACTATTGTTTTTAATGTTGATGCACTATGCTTATGAAGATAAGAGTAATTTTTGGGAAAATAATTTGGGCGTCATTTTCTTGGCGGTATGCTTCGTTGTCTCAGCCGTAACAATTTCATTTCTTGGAATTCATGGTTATAAAAATGGTAAGAGATACGATAAGAGCCAGACAAACAAGAAAAAGTGGCTTATCATTGCCCTTATAGTAGAAGTTTTAATTTTAATACCAGCGCTGTACTTCTTTGTCGGAATAATTTCATAATTTTTGGGTGTTTTAAAATAGCTTTTAGCTTTTACTCATTTTTCTGGTAGTAATGACGGTCCTTTTTATAGTGTTTGCATCGTGTTTGAAACCTTTAGTGTTTAAAAATTATTTGTACCGTACGAACAAAAATTCCGAAATCCATGAAAATGTTTCTATTTTTAATATAATACAAATCATATTCAAATTTTTCTTTTGATGATAAAACTGAATTAGCATATCGGTATTTTATTTGTGCCCAGCCGGTAAAACCAGGTTTAATAATCTGACGAATTCTGTAGTGGGGGATTTCTTTGATAAGGGCACTGACGAATTCAGGCCTCTCTGGCCTAGGACCAAATAGAGCTAATTCGCCCTTAATTATGTTTATCATTTGAGGAATTTCATCTATATGAAGTTTACGAATAACTTTTCCTACTTTTGTTATGCGATTATCATTTTCTGTCGTCCAACGTGCACCGTTTTCTTCTGCATTTACTCTCATTGATCTCAACTTAATTATATTAAACTCCTTATCGTCTAGCCCAACTCTTTTTTGAGTATAAAATACTGGGCCTTTATCTTCAATGAAAATAAACATAGCTATGATGAGAATAACAGGGGAGAGAATTATCAAACCAATTACAGCAAATAAGATTTCTACCAATCTAGAAATAATTTTATAAACAAGATCTCTTTTGCCATTAATATTTTCAATAATCCAAGATTCGGAAACATAATCAACTGGAATCCTGAACAAATACTTTTCATAAGCCTCTGAAATATCAAGGATGTCATTTTTATTCTTGCGAATGTCGTTTAGTAACAAAGAATTGAGATTCTCGGTGTTTGTATCAATAACAAAAACAGCTTTTTTGATGTCTTTCCATTTCAATAGAGACTCCTCTAGATTTGAAGAATAGTGAATTATTTTTAAACCAATTTGTGGGTTTTCTGAAATAGTCTTATTTAAATTATCGAGATATTGATGATCCCCGATTAAAATAGCAGGTCTAGTTATTTGATAAGCAGAAATAGAATAAAAAGATCTACGAATCAAGAATGAGATGATACTAAATCCGAGTGCTTGAAATAACAGGTTTGCTTTAGGAGAAATTCCAAAAGATGGAATTAGATAAAACATAAAGATACCAAAAACAAAAGAGACCATGATAGCAAGTCCGAACTGTCTAAGGTGAGGAATGGTCGGTTTTATTTTGTATATATCGTATAGATCAAAGAGATAAAAAATCAAAGCCCAAACGATATAAAGAATCATAAAAGGACCAAAATGTTTAATTATGATATCGTGATTTGTTTCGCCATATCTGACATAAAGGATGGTTAAAAGGGTTAGCCAAAAAGCCACAAAGTCTCCAGCGATAATAAAACCAATTCTTTTCATATATAACAATATATTACCCCAATCCAACAAGAAATCAAACACGACACAAATCCCCACACCCATATTTTTATTGCAGGCTTTTTGATACTCTTTTCTTTAATATATACAAGGATCGGCCATCTTTCTTTAGTGAAGCCTCTCTTCTTCGAGCATCATCCTCGTTAGAGTAAGCTTCGTAATATCTAAGTTCAAAAGGCCTATGTAGTTTTGTATAAGTAGATTTTCCATTATTATGTTCAGAAAGCCTGCGTTGTAAATTATTAGTAGATCCTATATACAAGCTGTTATCTTTTTTACTTTTAAGGATATATAGATAAAACATGTTCTTATTATATAATTTACAACTATAAAAATATAGGTGTGGGGATAAATCCACAAGTGGGGTATCTATGGTATAATCATGAATATGAGTAATAAACACAACGCAGAAAAGCACACCATCTGGCAATTCCGGGCTATTGAATATCTCGCATATTTTCTAGCTTTTACAACACCTCTTTATTTCAATGCAAAACATTTCTATGCTTTTAACTCACCAAAAGTCTTACTGGTTTTAACCGTAGTTTTGTTGTCTGTAATTTTATTCCTTTTTGGTAAATGGAAAGAGAACGGTTTTAAAATAAGAATTTCTTTGTTGGGAGTTGTCACCGCTGTATTTGGATTGATCCTAACTATAAGTTCTCTTCGTGGAATCGATCCGATGAACTCATTTTTTGGATGGGGGAATGTTGTGCCACTCATCGTGATCTACGCTCTCATAATTTTTGCTTTCATCTTAGGATCTCTCATTAGAAAAAATCAAAGAATAATTCCGAGACTTTTGATGTCATCGTTTCTATCAAGCATTTTAGTTGTGGTTTGTTTTTATACTGGGTTGCCAAATCCGATAGGTATAACCGAAGGCTCTACCCTCGGCAATAGTTCGTATGTTGGGGGATTTCTTGTTTTTGCAGTATCTTTCGGAATAGCTTTATTGTTTTACTCTAAAAAATGGTACCAAAAATTATTTATAATTCTTGGACTTTTGTTTATTACAATCAACCCTCTCTTTATCAACAAAGAATTTCTTGTTGGGAATATCGGCCTAGGGCATTTGATAAGTAATCCGTTTGAACTGTTAGGTATAGCTAACGGTGGAGCAATGGGGATAGGCCTCTCAATAATTTTTGCAGGAATTTTGTTTCTCATATTTGCAAAAAATAAAATTTTAAAAATAGCAGGTTTGATTTTGGCTATCATCTTGGCTTCGGGAATAATTTACACGAGCAGGGCCCTTGTAGAAGAGGGGACCAAAATAAATAAAATCTTTACTGAAGAAAAAACAGGGAACCGTTTCCTAGCTTGGGACATAGCAAAAAAGGGTTATAAAGAAAGTCCTGTCTGGGGGAATGGAATTAATAACTATGTTTATAATTTTGAAAAATACTATAACCCTGATTTATACAAAAAAGAATATGTGGTAGAAAGATTATTGGAACCACACAATGTCGTTTGGCAGTTCGCGTCTGATTCCGGTATTATGGGGCTTAGCTCATACTTACTATTTCTTTTGGCTTTATTTGTAACGCTTCTTTATCAAAAAAAAGGAGAACTATCTAATAGCGATAAGAGAATAAAAAACATCAGAATAATTTTGGCGGGAACTATTTTAGGACATTTTATACACAATCTTTTTGTCTTCGATACGACAACTTCCTATCTGTGCTTGTTTATTGTTACTGGTATTAGCCTCGGGATAGGAGAAGGATGGTTATTTGATTTCTCTAAATTTAAAAAAGTTCTCGTTTGGATTAAAAAAATACTGATTGTCATATTGATATGTAGTTCGTTATTCTTGTTATGGAAGATTTGTTATAACGGATCGGTTGAATCGAGAGGAATGTTGGGAATGGTGGGGGAGACAAAAAAGATGTCAGACTTTGCCAAGTTAAGAGACGGTCTAGACAAAAAATCTCCATTTGGAGGGGTGATGGAATACAACTATCAAGCAGAAAAACTTGTAAAACTTTATCAGAAAGTAATTTATCGTATAGATGATAATAATAAAAAAGTTTTTCTAAACGAGATTGAATCAATGGTTGGTAATTTAGAACAAGTCGTAAAAAAACAACCGAACTATGGAGCGTCATACCTGACGATGTCCGGAGCTTTAAACTTATATCTTTTAGCAGAAGGTAAGGATGGTTCTTTTATAAAAATAAATAAAGATAGTTATGATAAAGAAATTTGGAGCAAATCTTATGACTATGCAAACAAGGCGATAGAAATCAATTCACGCAATCCGCTTAATTTTAATATCCTATCGCAACTCTACATGATAAAAGGGGATATGGATAATTCATATCTTTATGCCAAAAAGTATATAGACATTGCTCCTGAGTATGAAGAAGCCTATGTCTTTGCAAGAGGCTTATTGAAGATAAGGCCAAATACTGCCTTTGAAAATTACGTTAATGAGATGGAACAAAAATATTTAAAATAATCAAAAAACTTCCCGAAAGGGGAAGTTTTTTGATTATGTCTTATTTAATTCTTTCTACGTACTCGCCAGTTTCGGTATTGATAACAACTCTGTCTCCAACTTCTACGAAGAATGGAACATTTAATTTGTAACCATTTTCCAAAGTTGCTAATTTCCCTCCTCCGTTAGCTGTATTACCTCTGATGGATGGGGGAGCTTCTTTGACGATGAATTCCATCTTGATAGGTAACATAACTTTAATAACTTGTTCCACATCATCATTATCCCAAATAAGAGTGGTTACATTCTCGTTTGTCTTTAAAAATTTTGCAGAATCACCAACAACTTTAGTATCTATTTTAAATCTGTTCTTTGGATCTTCAGGATCAGAAAACCAAAACTCATCTTTATTGGTGTATAAATATTTTACGTCTTTTTTAACTAAATCAACTTCTTCTGCTTTGTCTGATGTATGAAATGTTGCATTCCATGTACGTCCAGACAAGAGACTTTTTAGTTTAACTTGATTTTGAGGTTTTCTCTGTTGGGTTCTCGCGACATGGCTTTCCATCACTTCGCAAGGCTCATCTTCAAAGAGAATTATCTTCCTCTCTCTAATTTCGTTATATTCAAGCATAATAGTTTCTTTTTAATTTAATAACTTAAAGAGTATATCAAAAATAAGCGTATTTCTCAAGGTAAAAAATAGCACCAATTTTATTGACAAAAATCAACTCTTGTAGTATTTTAAAGGAAACTTCATTAAAACCGCTGGAAAGGACAGCGTTATAAAACTTGGCTATGGTAGAAAAAGAAAAAAAGCCTTCTTCGGGCAAAAAAATGTCCAAGGTAGAACAGATTGAATTGGCGAAAAAGCTGGAAGTTCTGATCGAAAAAAGACTAGGAGCCCACTATGGTTTTAGTCACAATGGGACTGATTCACTGGTCTCTTTAAAGATTGTTACTTCTGAAGAGAAGTATATTCGATGGGTAAAAGACTTTTTAAAGCCGTACAAATTACCGACCCTCCGGACAAAAAAGAATCATGGGTCCGGTATGAAAACAACTATTTTAATCAACATTCCCAAAATTTCTTCCGAAACTAAAACGAAGATAGAAAGTGATTTTAGTCGAATTACTTCCGCTCTTGTTAAGAAGAAAGGAAAAATGCTGGGGGTTGATAAAAAACCGGAACAAAACCCAGAACAACCCAATCAAGAGTTGGTCGTACCGGCTCCAACTAAGATTCGACGTACGAAAAAAGAATGTGATCATTATGCATTCTCGAGATTTCTTTCAAAGGTATTAGCCTTTGAAGGTTTAAACTTTAAAGACCTATCTCTTACTCGATGTGATAAACTTTTTCGGATAAACAGTGAGGATGCTGAAGTGCTAAAGCTTATTGCGGAAGCAAGTGACTACTATTTCGGCAAAAAGGTTTCTTGTGTCGTTGCTGACAATAATGGAGTCTGTCTTTCTTTTGAAAGGGCAGGTGAGGAATGTGAGCAATCACAAAAGTTTAACTTTTGTTACTCGCCTGTAGTAGTAGACGAGAAAGACATTGAAAGAAGACTTCAAAGAATTTTGCCTTCGAGAAAGTATCACTTAACTCAGGATGGTGAATTCGTTCGCGTTGTTTTTAAATCTAAGAAGGTTGATGATTTAGTACTTGCACTTCTTGAGATGGGGTGGAACATATCAGACCCCAAAAACGGTTTTACTGTTTTACCAAGATTTTATAAAGAATCGAATGATTCTAGTCAACCAGAGATTGACGCTAAGGTAACCGAAAAGGTTAGCAAGGAAGACGCTAGAGAGGTTGCTTTTCAAGAGCTCTGCACCCTTGTGGAATCAGAAGACTTTGTCCTTCTGGATGAATCTCTTAAGAAAGAGGTTTTGGATAAGAAAGAAGAATATCTGAGACTCAAGAGGGTGGAGAAAGTGACAGCACAAGCAAGATATCTTCTCGAAGCCCTGGGGCCGATCATTAAAGTGTAAGACAATGAAAAAGCTTTTCTACTTAGTGGTAGGGTGCTTGCTTGCACTGCTGGCCTATATTCTTTTCCCAGAACCAATTCATTTTGATGAATCGTGGGAATACGCACCTTTTTTGCTTTTAGCCTTCTTTATCTTAGTCGGTTTAGTAGAGGGTTTGATATCTATACTTCTTTTAATAATTGCTTTTGGCAGTTTTAAAAAGGCATGGAAAACACCATGGACCGAAAGACTCTAGGAATAGACTAAAATCTGTTTAATAAAAGGCCCTTCTAGCGAAAGCTAGAAGGGCCTTTATTGTTTTTTATTCTCCGGCACTTGAGACTTGAATCTCATTAAATCTAGAGCGGATTTCTTTGAATATCTCGTCTGCTAATTTTGGATTATCACGTAAGAAAGTTCTCGCAGCATCATAGCCTCTTCCTAGTTTAATTTCTTCAACAGGTCCTTTCTCTCTTTGCTTTGCAGTTCCAATGTATGAATACACAGCTCCACTTGTCTTTGTAATAATACCAAGTTTTTCACCGAGAGCCATTAATTCTCCTTCATGAGAGATTCCTTCTCCGTACATAATGTCGAATTCTGTTTGTTTGAATGGACTTGCGACTTTGTTTTTTACAACTTTAACTCTTGTTCGACTTCCAACAACATCTTCTCCTTTTTTAATTTGAGCGATCCTACGTATATCAATACGTATTGTTGTATAGAATTTCAAAGCCTTACCTCCTGGAGTGGTTTCAGGATTGCCGAACATTATACCAATTTGCATTCTGATCTGGTTGATGAAGATAATGACAGTCTTTGAATGGGCGACAATAGCTGTCAGTTTACGAAGAGCTTGAGACATAAGTCTTGCTTGCTTACCGACATGTGATTGACCCATATCTCCTTCAATCTCATCTTTTGGAGTAAGAGCAGCGACAGAGTCGATGACAATAACGTCTATTTTACCTGAACGAACTAGACTTTCTGTAATCTCAAGAGCTTGTTCACCGTTGTCTGGTTGTGATATCAAAAGTTCTTTTATGTTCACTCCTAGCTTTCCTGCGTAATCTGGATCCATGGCATGTTCAGCATCTATATAAGCACAGATACCACCTTTCTTTTGAGCCTCAGCGACCACGTGAAGGGCGAGGGTAGTCTTACCTGATGATTCAGGTCCGTATATTTCTATCATACGACCTCTTGGTAATCCTCCTACACCGAGAGCCATGTCGAGACCGAGAGAACCGGTCGGAATGACGTCGATGTTAACTTTTGGAGTGTCGCCTAGCTTCATGATGGCTCCTTCTCCAAACTTTGTTTGTATTGATTTAATTGTATCTTCGATAGCGCCACCTGTTTCCTTTGGAGCTTTCTTTGCTTTCTTTTGCATAAAATTAATTTTAAAACTTCGTGAAAAATAAAATAATTTTCTTGCGCTTTACCCCAGAGGGGCCCTACGCGACAGTGAAAATTGTTTTATTTTTTACTCCGTATCTCTTTTTTATTAATTATTCTCTAATAAATTTTCTTCACCTGTAGCTTGCCCCTCGCTGGGTGGCACTTCTACTAATTCTTCTGATGCGATCGACGTCACATCTTCTACAATTTTTTCTTCGTTATCATTTGTATACAATTCAAATTTTTTCTCCGCCGTCTTTCCAAACTTATCTTTTGCAAAAAGAGTTATGACAGAGTATCCGGGGAGGGGAGAGACTACTTCTTTAAAATTGCCATCTTGATCAATAAATATCTCCCTCCCATTAATTGTCAATAAAGTAGCTTTCTCTGCAGTACCCTTGATGGTTACAACTTTTGAATCTTCTGTCCTCTCAAGCTCTGCCATTATTTGGACACCTCTCCATATAAAATTCATTTTAGCATAGACAAAGATTCCGATAAACACAAAGAGTAATAAACACGAACCGGTTCCAAGCCACCATTTTATATTCTTTTCTTTTAGGTCTCTTATCATTTCTTGTTTTTTATCTGCTAATTTTATCTACCTAATGAATAAATTTTTGTCTTGTTTGCTTCCTCCTATTTGTGTCGAGTCTGCTTCCTTCTATTCGTGTCATTCGCGTCCATTCGTGGATTTGTGTCATGTTTGGCTTCTTCTATTTGTGTCATTCGCACCTATTCGTGTATTGGTGTCGTGTTTGGTTTCTTCTCTTAAAGGTCCCCAGTATTATCAATTGGATTTTCCAAAACTTCTCTAGGTTTGGCACCGTTTGCAGGCCCAATTACTTGTCTTTCCTCTAGCATATCCATTAATTTTGCAGCTCTAGCATAACCGATACCGAGTTTTCTTTGCAAATATGATGTTGAGGCCTTCCCGGCTTCCATGACTGTCATTCGAGCGTCTTCGTATAAGTCATCATCACCGTCTTCGCTTTCAATAGTATCTGAATACACCCCGCTCTTGTCTATGCTACCAGTCAACTCTATGTAATTTGGTATTTCGTCGATATATGCTTCTCGTAGGTAATTAGCAACTCTTTTTACTTCATCCTCAGATATAAACGCACTTTGTAGTCGTTCTGGACTAGGGCTTGCAGTACTCAAGAAGAGCATGTCTCCAGCACCAACCAATTTCTCCGCACCACTTTGGTCGAGGATTGTTCGTGAGTCTACTTGAGAAGAAACTTGTAGGGCGATACGAGTAGGGATGTTAGCCTTGATGATACCAGTAATAACATTAACAGATGGTCTTTGTGTAGAAAGGATAAGGTGAATACCCACAGCACGAGACATCTGAGCAAGTCGAACGATCGAAGACTCAAGTTCTCTTCTGTATGTTTGCATTATATCTGCCAATTCATCGATAACGATTATGATGTATGGCATTCTCTCAGCTTCTTCCTCTCCAGCTTTCTTTGCTTTACCATAAACTTTCTCGTGATATGACTCGATGTTTTGAACGGCACAGTCTTGTAGTATCTCATATCGGCGTTCCATCTCTCTAATAGCCCAATTGAGCGCTAGAATGGTCTTCTTTGGGTCTGTGATCACTGGAGTTTGAAGATGAGGTATTTTGTTATACAAAGTGAGCTCAACCCTTTTTGGGTCGACTAGGATGAATCTCATGTCTTCTGGGCCGTTTCTGTAAAGAAGGGAAGTAATAATAGAGTGAATAGTAACAGACTTACCAGAACCGGTAGTTCCGGCTACGAGTAGGTGAGGCATCTTTGCTAAGTTGCCATAAACAGGATCATTCGATAATCCTTTACCGAGAGCTACAGTCAAAGGCTTAGGACTTTTTCTAAATTTATCGTCTTTCAAAAGATTTGCTAGGCCGACTATCGTCTTGCCTTTGTTAGGCACTTCGATACCAACTAATGATTGTCCGGGAATAGGAGCTTCTATACGAATTGATTTTGCTGATAGGGCGAGAGCTAGTTCATTTTGCAACCCAACAATTCTTGAAAGTTTAACTCCTTGTGCAGGCTTTAGAGAGTAACGAGTAACCGTAGGTCCTATCGTAATGTCTGACATCTCAACAGAAATTCCGAAAGTTAAGAGAGTTCTCTGGATCATGTTCGCATTGTCTTTTGTGTTTCCGACATTAGCAACTCCGCGATCTCCCTCTAATAGGTCGATTGGGGGAGGGGTGTAGTTAGAATTTCTTCTGATTGGTTTTATGATCTCTTTTTGTTTTTCTTCCACTGAAGCTTTTTCGTTGAATTCGACAGAAGAGATAACTTTAGGTTCAGATGGTTTAACTTTCTCCTCTATCTCATAATTGTCGGCAGTAAAATCTTCTACTACTCCGTTATCTTTTTTCTTCCAAGACCAAAGGTCTCTCTTTAGGAAATTCCAAATTTTTTGGAAAGTATCGGGGATGTTTGGACTCTCATTAAATAGAACAATTAGAGATATTATAAGTCCACCTCCGAGGACTAAAATTCCACCGTATAGTCCGAAGAGTTTAGTAAATGGCCAAGAGATAATTCCACCGAGAAATCCTCCATAAGTGATGTTCAAACTTTCTCCATTTCCATTGCTTGCGATATCTAGTAGTCCGAGAGAAGTTAAGAGAGTTAGTAATCCAAAAATAGTGTGAGACCTCGCAATTTGTGGTCGTTGTTTTTTCATAAACGAAACTCCGACAAGTAGCAACAAGATAGGGAGGAGGTAATAACCAAACCCCAAGAGTGAATGCAGTGCTCGGAAAATAAATGTTCCAACTATTCCTGCCATTTCAAAAATCGACAAGATCATAATCGATCCAAAAATAATAAAACCGATACCCCAAATGTTGTATCGTGCCTCTTCTTTTAGCTCAACTTTTTTTACATTTTTATTACCATTTCCACCTCGCTTTGAAGTGCTTTCATTGTTTGTATCATCTGTATTTTTTTTTGCCATAGTTACGTCTATTATATCACTTTTCTTTGCATTTAAAAAATTGATTTTTTAGAAAAATTTTAGAATAAAAACAGTACAAAATTTACCTGTGGATAACTGTTCAAGGTCTTGCCTGCACATTCGTGTCATTCGTTTCCATTCGTGTATTTGCGTCGTGCCTGATCCCTTTTATTCGTGTCATTCGTATCCATTCGTGTATTTGTCCCCACACCTATATTTTTATTATTCTGATTACAGAATTTTCAAACGTTCTTATTACCTCCTCTTGTTTAAAAAATAGAACTCCGCTTTACTTCAATATGTTTTCCAAAACTATAAAAATATGGGTGTGGGGATTTGTGTCGAGTTTGACTTGCTTAAAATTTTTTTCAGTATATAATGGACACATTAAAGACAAATAACTCGCCACTTAGGTGACAAAAAGGACAGATGAATAACCAAAAAGACACACAAAGGACAACAACAAATAGTTACGGACAACTAGATGTCTCTGATGTAAAAGCCTTATCTGGTATAGCTGTTTATGGGCTTACAAACAAAAAGACAGAAAAGTTGGTCACTGCACTTTATCTCGTATCTGATTGTATGGATACAGATGATGCACTCAAGAGTAAGATTAGATTATTAGGGGTAGAATTATTGTCCGATATCTACCAATACTCTGTATTATCACCAGTCGAAAAATCCTCATTTGTCGCCACTCCTATCTCTCGAGTTTACGAACTCCTTTCCTTCATTGAAATAGCAAAAACGATTGGTTTTATCTCTGAGATGAATGCAAGTATTTTGAACCATGAATTCTCTAAATTAGCTGTTGATTTGAGAGAGAGTGTAAGCAAAGATCGACACTTTTCTTTCACTCTTGATGACAAGATGTTTGAGGTTGGTGATGATGTATCTGAAGATTTACAAAAGGGTAATCAGAGTCTATCAAGGACATCTGAAAACATGTCCGTTAGAAATTTTGCACACAATCATTTGACCAATAACGTCTCTTACAAAGACCAAAGGTTTGATAAGAAAGAGACAGCTAAAAAGACACTTTCTCATCTCCAAGGACCAGCCGCTAGAGAAGATAGAATTAAGAGGATTATGAGCCTCATCAAGGACAAGAAAGATGTTTCAATAAAAGACATATCAATCTTCCTTCCAGACTATTCAGAAAAGACAATTCAGAGAGAATTAAACGGACTCGTAGATAAAGGACAAATCAAAAAGACAGGAACTAAGAGATGGTCTCGCTACAAACTCGCATAGTCAAATCCTAATTTGTTCCTATTCGTGTCATTCGCTTTCATTCGTGCATTTGTGTCGTGTTTGATTTCTCCCATTCGTGTCATTCGTCCCCATTCGTGTATTTGTGTCGCGTTTGAAACCTATTCGTGTCATTCGCCCCCATTCGTGTATTTGTGTCGCGTTTGTCCTCTTTACTTATCCACACCCCATAAATAGCCATATATATTTGCATATTTATTTACGCGAGTATATAATATATGCATATATTATCGTTGCTGGTAATTATTTATCGAATATGGTAATATATGATATCTCGTAGTTCTACTGCGGGAAGAGAAGATCATTGAAAATTTAATACCAAAAAGTGTTAATACCAAACAGTTTTTGGCGACAGTTTTTTACACTTCACTTCGGTGATGGGTAAAGACTATTATTACATTTTCTTTGGTCGGATCCGTTTTGATTTCACAAAGTTTGATTTCAAATTTTTGATCAACACTCAATATTTTTGATAGAGGAAATAGAGAGTTTAAATCTAAAAGTTTGTATTACATTTTTTGAAAATCAAAATGTGTATCGGCCCTGTCGACAAGGCAGATATGCTTGTCACACTCTTCAATTATATTGAGGGGATGGCTAAGCAGATTTTTGTTTAGTTTACGACTCTAGATTTTGTTTCCATTTCGTTTTCATCTTTTTTATCTGACAACTACTTTTGATAGAGAGGTTGTGAAGAGGATAGGAAGATCATAAACTTGGTTACGAGGTTTAGATGTTTAGTAAAAAATTATTAGTGATGTTTCATTGCTAGTAATTAAAAGATACACACACATTAGTTTTTTTCTTTAAGTACATATTTTTTAGCAGTCGTACTTAATGATAAGTCGGAACTAATCTAAACGTGTATAAATTATAAAATATGTCAAAGAAATTTTTAGCCGGAGTTTTCGCAGTAGCTGCATTCGCATTCGCAATGACAGTATCTGCTGCTTATGATTTCGGTGCTACTACTCTACGAGTAGGAAGCAAAGGAGAAGCTGTCAAAGCTGTTCAAACAGTTGTTGGCGCAACTCCAGTAGATGGAATTTTTGGAGCTATGACCAAAGCGAAAGTTATGGCATGGCAAGCAGCTAATGGTTTAGTAGCAGACGGAGTATTCGGTCCTGCATCTAAAGCAAAAGCTAACGCAACAGTTGTAACACCTACAACTCCTACAACACCTACAACTCCTACAACACCTACAACATTGAAAGGTGGAGCAGGAGACTCTTCTATTAGTGCTTATTCAACAGGTTTGAAGAAAGACCTTAAAGAAGGAGATGAAGATGTTAAAGTATTGGGTGCTAAAATTGAAGCTGACGGTTCAGATATCGCAGTTAATAGTATTAAAGTAGAACTTAAAGGAGTAGGAACAAGTTCAACAAAAGTTTCAAAGTATGTTGAATCAGTAGATATCTACAAGGGTTCAGAAAAAGTAGGATCTGCAGATGTTTCTGACTTCTCAAAGGATGGAACAACTTACTCAAAATCAATAGCAACAGATGATGCTGTTGTTAAAGATGGAGACAAGGATGCTTTCTACGTAGTATTTAATGCTGCAAGCAGCATAGATGATAAGGATAATGGTAAAGACATTGATGTTTCTATCGTTTCTTATAGATTCCAAGATGCTACAGGTGTAGTTTCAACAACTACAAAGACATTAACAAAGACAGTTAACCTTGATCTATCAAACACTTCTTCAGTTACAATGAAGTCTTCTTCAAACAATCCTGAAAAAGCAACTATAAAAGTTGATGACAAGGATGTAACAGACGACGTATTAGCATTAGCTTTCAAGCTTGATGTTGATGATGATTCACAAGATCTTAAGTTAACAACTCTTCCTATCGTATTAACATTTGCAAACAACAGCACAGCAGAAGATTTTGCTGAGCAAGTAGTTGATTCAGTAAATGTTAAGATTGATGGTGATGAATTTGAAGCAGAACTTAAAGTTGATGAGACAACAAACGGAGCAGGAAAGGCAATTTACGTTGCTGATCTTGAAGACGAAGATATAACTATTGAAGCTGGAGATGTTGTAGAAGTTAAAGCATACATCTCATTCAACGGCCAAGATGATTATGCAAATTCAACTACAGTTACTGCATCAGTTGAAAATAGTGCTGGTCTATTTACTGACTCAGACTACAATACAGCTGCAGAAGTTGAAATCGTACTTGAAGACGAAGATGGTGACTCTGTATACCTAGATGCTACAAAGACTGGTGGAGTATTAACTCTAAGCCAATCTCCAGCAGTTATTTCTTCAGTAACAGCTTCAAGTAAGACTGACAATAATTCAAAGATTGCTACATACACATTCAAGTTTACAGCTGAGGCTGATGGAAGTGATGTAACATTGACAAGTTCAACAATTGATACAACACCAGATGTTAATGGAACAACTATTAAATTCAATATTGTGAAGAATAGTGGTACAGCTGTAACAAGTGGTGATGGATACAAGGTTGAAGATGGTAACAAGGCTACGTTCACAGTTACTTACACTATTACAAGTGCTACAGGAGGAACATATTCTATGACTCTTGATAGCATTGATGGTGTTCAAATTGATGAAACAGCTGGACCAGAAACAATCGTTGCTGCTTAATTTGTTAAGTTTGAAAGATTAATATCCTCAAGGTATTCGAAAAACCCCGACTTCGGTCGGGGTTTTTTGTTTGCCTAATTAAAATCACCCTCCCAAAAATCACTCCTTTATTTTTTCTCCTATCCCTGGGATAGGAGAAACAGGAGTGGAAAAAGGATTTTTTTTGCCTAATTCTCCAATAACCCTTGGATCTTGCAGGATGGGGTAGAGTGGATGTAAAAATTAATACCTGTGGATATCAACAGAGGCAAGACAGCCGAGGTCGGACCTAGTACGAGGTCCGACCTCGGCTGTTATCCACAGGTTAAATAAAAGCCTTATTCCATTGCTTTTATTGACAAACACCTTGACTTATTGTTATATAAAATGATATAATATAAGTATAAGAGTTCTTTTTGTTAAACCTTTTAATCACATCTTGTTATGGACAGATATCAAGAAACAATTCTTTATGAGTGCGTAAATGAATTTTGTTCACTGTACCACCAAAGAGTTGAAGAGCTAAAAGAAAAGATCAAGGTAAAAAAAATTTCTAAGGGGTTTGTTTTTTCCGAAATCATTAATCTATTGTATTTCAAATACAAAAAAGAGCTGGGGTATGAAGGGAATCTGTCGGGTTTTAAAAGCCTGATAGTTAGAGAAAAGAATAGATTAAGAAAAGAAAAAGACGAATTCTTGGAGTCCCAAGAATTATACGAGCAGAATTTGGTTTCTGATTCAAAAGAAGTCCACATGGTGGAATGGGGAGACGATATTTCTAAGCTTGATTTAGAAAGTCAAATAAAACTCGGTTTGAATATTTGAAGAGTGAGAATAGTCATATTCTCACTCTTTTTTAATTTTTAACTTACATAGGCCAGGGTCTACCTCTATCTAGTTTCCAACAGCCGAGGTCGGACCTCGTACTAGGTCCGACCTCGGCTGTTATCCACAGATTTTTAAAATATTACACCACATTTGAATAGCCATGTGTTATAATCAAAACATGACAACTAGAAAAGTCTCTTTTGCACCGGGAGAGTTTTATCACGTATATAATCGCGGTAATGACAAGCGAGAGATTTTTCATGACCAACAAGATTATTCTTATTTCTTAAAAACCTTAAATATTTTTAATACTAAGATGAGTCTGCGCCTTCGATATGTGTCGAAGGATTTTTTTATTTGCAACAATAATCCCGGACTTGTCTCCATCGGTTGCTATTGCTTAATGCCTAATCATTTTCATCTTTTAATCACACAAACAGAAGATGGAGATATTTCAAAATTCATGCAGAAAGTCATGACTTCCTATGTGATGTATTATAATCAAAAATACAAAAGAACAGGGTCTTTGTTTGAAGGTAAGTTTAAATCAAAACATATTGGTGATGATAGGTATTTTAAATATTTATTTTCCTATGTGCACTTAAACCCAATAAAATTAATAGAACCTAAATGGAAAACAGAAGGAATTAAGAATCAAGAAAAAGCCTTAGAATTTTTGGAAAAATATGAATACTCTAGTTATGGGAAATATGCAAAAGGAAAAGATAAATATAACATACTCAATACATCTGTTTTCCCAGAATATTTTCCAACGAAAGAATTATTTAAAAAAGATATCTTTGATTGGTTAACCTATGGTGATGAATGCTTAGCTGACGAAGGAGGATAAAAGCAAGGCAAGACCTAGTACGAGGTCGGACCTCGTACTAGGTCCGACCTCGGCTGTTATCCACAGGTTTAATTATGGTTGGAGTAAGATTAGATTTAAAAGTATAATGAAAATGTTGGAATTACAAGTATTTATAATAAATATATGGAAAATTTAAACAATTTTAATCAAGAAAATATCGTTAGTGCAGGACAGGAAAAACCCAAAAGAAGTCTTGGAAGAAAGATTTTTTGTTTTATTAAATGGTTTTTGGTAACCATTCTCGCTTTATTGGTTGTAGGGGTAATTTTGCGTTCTATTCAATTATCAAAAATAGAAAAGACAGACAAACAAATTGAGGTTATTCACTCAACTAAAATTACCATTGACGATGTGATGGGGGCAAATCTTCCGCCTGATCCAGGAGAAGAAGGTAATAAAACAATTGAGGGGGTAGATGCGAATAGAAACGGGATTCGTGATGACGTAGAGTTGGCAATTTTTAAAGAGTATCCAAATTCTGCAAAAACTAGAGCCGCACTTTTGCAGTATGCAAGAGCTCATTTTATGGCTACACAGCAGCCTTTCTTGAACAATGAAATTGCAACCGAAATTTCTAGAGAAATAAGCAGAGGATCTTATTGCATAGGAGAGTCTATTGATGAAGGAGATGACTATTTTGAAAAATTCCTATCATTAACTAATTTTATGGAATCAACAATATTTAACACAGAGGATAGGGTTCAATCTAGTAATAATTTTTTTGAAAAAGTAAGAAGTTATTCTGATTTGGAAAATGAATGTGATTTAGATTACTCGACATTAAAAGGTTAATCATTAAAGAGTAATATGAAAAATAACATACTTAAAATGTGGTCATCTGCCATCGTACTTGGTTGTTTATTTTTATTTCCTGGAAGGTCAATTTTAGCCGAAGAAAAGTGCTCAACAACAGGGTATTCAATTATTTCTATTAACGGAATGCTTACAACTGCAAAAGGCGCCGTTTATAATAAAAATATGCTATCTGGAGCCTTGAAGATGAAAAGTTATAACAACCAAAAGATCATATATGACTATGTTTATAATCCAACGCATGGATTTTTTGCTGATTTTATTGATGCTATGACACAAAAGACTTCGGAGAAAATGTTTATATCTGATACGCACGATCTCAAAGATATGCTCGTCGACCTAAGTGCTAAAGTCAAAACTCAAAAGTTACTAATTGTTGCCCATTCACAGGGCAATTTTTATGCCAATGACATCTATCGAACATTAGGGGATAAGCAGGGTGGAATTTCAAAATCTTCTATGGGTATTTATGGGATAGGAACGCCCACAAGCTATATTGCTGGAGATGGTAAATACATACTTTCAAAAAATGATAGCATAATAAATAAAATAAGATTGTTTGGAATGATTGATGTTTTGCCTGCTAACGTAGATATCCCAAAAGATGACGAAGACGAGCTTGATGGTCACGGCCTATCTGCAACCTATTTGAAATATCAAGGCAAAAGAATTTCTGCTGACGTTATGACAGCTCTTCATAAACTCAAAGAAGATCCTGTTCAAGATCCTAATCAAGCTTGTATTAATCCTCCAGAAATTACAATTTTAGATGAAACTGTTGACTTGGCATATAAAATTCTTGACCCAATTCAAGAGCTGATAAAAGATACAACAAATTTAGCCATTAACGATATAGCTAAACCAGTTTTTGGTCTTGTGAATAAATTTGGACGAGGTTACATGAAGCTAGTAAATAGTTTATTTTCAACTGCTAATATGTCTGAGAATACTAACGAAAATAAAGATCAAGATTATACACAAGAAGAAGCCGAAAATATTTTGGCTGATCAAAATTCAGAGGAAGGCACAGATATTGATTACGAAGATAAAACTAGAGAAGAAGAAAATCTTCGTCCTGTATTTGCGCAAAACTATGATGATAATTTGACTAAAAATATAAATGAAGACACTAAAAATGAATCGCAAGAAATTAAAAAGATTAAAAGTAGCAGTCATCACTCCAGTCATCAACGAGATTTGAACAACGAAGAAGGGGCTGAAGAAAATAGTGGTGAAGATAATAGTAGTGAAGACGAAAATGATGATTCAAGTAACCAAGAAGGAAATCAAAATCCGAACGACGAAGATGATGATGCAGATGAAAACAATGACGATGAAGATGAAGAAGTTATAAATCCACCCGTTAACCCCGGTGACACTGTGTCACCGGTTATTTTTTTAATTGGGGGTGAAAATATAAGGATATCAAATGGAACAACTTATACAGAATATGGTGCCACTGCTAGTGATTCGGTTGATGGGAATATAGAGGTAGAAATAATTGGAAGTGTTGACGTTTTTGAAAATGGTATTTATACCATAACCTATAAGGCGACAGATAAAGCAGGGAACTATTCTACAAAAGAAAGGACAGTCGAAGTCTATACCCCTTTGCCAGGATTATACATTGATGAGAATACAGAGCTTCCGGCTGGTGAATATTTTTTTGAGAACGTGACAGTAACCAACAATGCTACACTTACTTTATTAACAGACAACGAATCAGACACGGATAATTTTCGAGGTGTAAAAATAAATGCAACTAATGTCACGATAGATTCAGGTGCGACGATTAGTTCAAACAATAATGGATTTTTTATTGGGCCGGGAACAATGACAGATAATCAATCTGGTGGTAGCCATGGGGGAAAAGGGGAATGGGCAGAGGAAGAGTATGTGTATGGTTCTGCTGTATATCCTAAAAATTTGGGAAGTGGAGGTGCTATACAAAATCCGTATTATAAAGGTGGTGGTGCTATTTGGATAGAAGCAAGTGATACTGTCATAAACAATGGTGTGGTATCAGCGACTGGTGGGGGAAGTGCTAGTGGAGGAAGTGTCTATGTTAATACAAAAAATTTAGAAGGCACGGGGACGTTTATGGCAAACGGTGGAGGTCTGACTTATACTTCTATTTTTTATTATCCAGGAGGTGGTGGAAGAACGGCTGTTCATTATGAGAATTCTTCTTTTACAGGAACAGTAGAAGCGGCTGCTGGAAGTGGACACGTGGGGTATCCAGATCTTGATAAGGGAGAAGATGGAACTGCTGGCTTGTTTGATAAGAAGAATAAAATTTTGTACGTAAACAAGAGTTGGGAATTTCTTAAGGTTGATGAATCGTTTGAAATAAATGAAGTTATTGTTTCAGATAGTGCTCAAATAAGATTTCAAGAGGGGTCTGATATTTTTGTTGATACTTTTATTCTAGAAGATCTTTCACAAATAATTTTGACTGGAGATGAAAACTTTGAAACTAAAGAGCTGTGGTTAAAAGATGGTAGTAAGGTTACAACTTATCCAGAGACCATCTTAAAAATAAAAACCGATAACCTTCATGTTGAGACAAACGCCACTATCAACGCTCAATCACTCGGTCTTTCTAATGGACCTGGAACACCCGATGTAGAAGATTGGGGTAGTACAGGAGCTAGTTACGGAGGCAAAGGAGGAGGCGATAATTCCAAACCAACTTATGGGGATAAAAATGAACCGTCAGATTTTGGTAGCGGAACAGAAGGATTCCGTGGAGGTGGTTCTATATATATTGAGGTAAAAGATACATTGTCGAATGATGGAACAATTACTACAGATGGGTATCCTTGGAGGGTTAGTGGAGGATCAATATATATTAGGACAAAAATTTTATCTGGTGCTGGCAAAATATATTCTCGTGGAGCAAATGGTTATGCTCAAGGCCCAGAATCATATGGTATTGCAGGAGGAGGTGGTCGAATTGCTATTTACTATGAAGAAAATAATTTCACAGGAGAGGCGAATGCAAATGGGGGAGATTTCTGTTATTCCGGTTGTAATCCTGGTGCAGAAAATGGAACTGTTATTCTGGTAGATGAAGATTCATCTTCTGAAAATTATATGCTCTCATTTTCTTTTAATGATATCTATCCTTCAGTCGTGGGATTAATAAATAATGAAAACGGTACGGTGTATGCGACTGTTGCTAATGATGTTGATTTAAGCACACTTGCACCGACTATTAGTATTTCTCCTTTGGCAACAATAGATAAAGCGTCTCTCTCGGTTCAAGATTTTAGTAGTCGTGTTGCGTATACAATTACTGCAGAAAACGGACAAACAAAAACATACACAGTCCATGTCTCAAAAGATTCGGGAGTTATTATTCCAGTTGATGATGTAGACCCACTAATTATTTCTTATACTCTAAATGCAACCACAGAAGATATTATTGTAGATCCTGCCATGCAAGATGTTGTAATAGAAATGACATCCAATGAAAATGTCGATTGGGTTTCGATAGAGATTGAAAAAGTAGATGAGACTTCTATAAGAAAAATATATTTATCTGGAGAATTGTGCGAAGATGGTGGTAATTATTGTACTAAAACTTGGAGAGGGGAATTATCTGGCGCAGGTACAATTTTAAAAGAAGGAGATTATCATGTGAATGTTCATATTAAAGATGCCTCTTTGAATGAGACTTTTTATGTTTTACCTTCCTTGATAAAAGTTAAAAAGATGGGCGGTTCTGAACCTGTGGAGATTGTGATATAATGGACGCATGAAGAAAGGATTTGTTAGAACAATAGTTACTTTTACCGTAATCATAATAGTTACATTGGTTATACTTTCGTTTGTAATTCCGGAATAAAAAATAAAACAAAAACCACTGTCTTGGCAGTGGTTTTTGTTTTATTTAATAGCCTGTTATATAATTTTAAAATGGTTATTTATGGTGGAAAATATCTTAAATACAAAAAAGGGTTTACCCCGATAGTAGATTTAGGCGAAGTTCCAACCTTGGTTGGAACAAGTAAAACTTCATCACCTAAATTCACTACGGGGTTTACCCTCATTGAACTCCTTGTTGTTATTGGAATTATCGGTGTCTTATCTTCTATTGTTTTAGTTTCAATAAGTACTGTTCGTGATAAGGCTAGATTGGCAGCAGGTAAACATGGTGATGCAAATATATTACATGGTATAGGAGATCAGATGGTAGCAGAATGGAAATTCGATAAAACTACGGATTTAACCTTAGATTCCTCTTTACTTGGTCATAATCTAACAACTGTTGGAACTCCTACAAATACAACTGGATATAATGGGAATAATGCTCAAGGTGTAAATAATTCTAGCTATTATACTTTTAATAATCTACCTTTGAACACTAACGTTGGAGAAAAAAACACTGTAACTTTTTGGATGTATTGGAATGGGACAAATAATACGATGCCGTTTGGCTTTGATTCGATGTATGATTTATATTTTATGGATGGATATTTTGGATTTAATACGTTTAATAGTGATACGTGGGGGATATATAGCTCAGGTTTAGATAATCGTTGGGTATTTGTTGCAGCGGTTTTTAGTAATGGAGACGTAAGTAAATCAAAATTATACATAGACGGAAAAGAACAAACCATGCTATCCCTAAGAGGTTCTATTGGAAGCAAATCGGTTTCGTCTGCTGGTTTTGTAGGAGCAGGACCAGGTGGGTATAGATTTGGCGGTAAAATAGATGATGTTAGAATTTATACGTCTGCTATCACAGCAACAGAAATAAAAAAAATGTACGATGACGGATCACCTAAATATGCTATGTTAAATAGCTTTTGACAAAAAAAATATTTCTGCTAAGATGTGAATAGTAGCCGTAGAAAGTAGGCGACCGAAAGGTCTCAAAATAAAAGCCTGCCCAGGTCGAAATATTTTATCTTACTAGATAAAAATAAGACTACGACGGCCCCAAAAGGGTCATTTTTAATTTTTAAAACAAATTATGCCAATATCATTAAACAAGAAGAAGGAATTAGTTTCCAACCTCGATAAAGCTTTAAAAGATTCTAAATCTGTAGTTTTTGTAAAATTTGAAAAACTACAAGTTGCAGATGCAAACGACTTGAGAAGAAAGTTACAAGCTGAAGAAGTTGGTTACCAAGTATCAAAGAAAACTCTTCTTAAGAGAGCTCTCTCTTCTCAAAAAATAGAAGGGGAGATGCCAGAAGTTCCAGGACAAATAGCTATCGCTTACAGTGATGATTTATTAGCTGGAGCTAGAGGTGTATATAATTTTCTAAAAGATCACAAAGAAAATATTAGTATTGTCGGAGGGGTATTTGAAGGAAAATATAAAAACGCAGAAGAGATGATGTCGATTGCAACAATTCCACCAGTAGATGTATTGAGAGGAATGTTTGTAAATCTTATCAACTCACCAATTCAACGTTTGGTTATAAGTTTGGACCAAATAAGTTCCAAAAAAGAATCTGCTTAATTTAATCAAACTTGTCCTGTGGTGAGCTTGGCTCTACTACGGGGGTAGCAGAAAAGAAAGCTTAATTATTAACTAGTTATAAATTAAAAAATATGGAAGAAAAAAAAGTAGAAGTTCCTGCAAAATTCAAAGATATCGTTTCAAAGATTGAAGAGATGTCAGTAATTGATTTGCACGAATTAGTAAAAGTTTTAGAAGAAAAATTTGGAGTTTCAGCAGCCGCTGTTGCAGTCGCTGGAGCAGGAGCTGCACCTGCAGCCGCTGCAGAAGAAAAGTCAGCTTTCACAGTTGAACTTACAGAAGCAGGAGAACAAAAAATTGCTGTTATGAAAGTTGTTAAAGAAGTCTTGGGTCTAGGTTTGAAAGAAGCTAAAGACTTAGTTGATGGAGCACCTGCTGTTCTTAAGGATGGTATGAAGAAAGAAGAAGCAGAAGAAATCAAAAAGAAAATAGAAGAAGCTGGAGGTAAGGTAACTTTAAAATAAGTTTTTAGAGTTATTTACTGAAACAATGCCCCGCAAGCGTAAGCTTGCGGGGCATTGTTTATTGGTGTAAAATAAAATCTATGGATATTTTAGCTAAACTTTTCGGGGGGCAAGCACGTGTTAGAATCATGCGCTTGTTCGCGCTTAACAGAGAAAACAATTTTGAAATTGAAGAGATTGTTTCTCGTACAAGAATTACAAAATCAAATGTTCGCAAGGAATTAAACTCTCTTCTTGCGATGGGTTTCATTAAACAAAAAACAATAACAAAAGAGGGAAGTCGTGGAGCAAAGAAAAAAGTTCCAGCATGGTCTATAGACAGCTCTTTTCAATATGCAAGACAGATTAGAGAAATACTAATTGACCCTGCACTTCTCGTTCAAGAAAATTTAGTAGATAAATTTAGACCCGTTGGAAAAATAAAATTGATGATTGTTTCGGGTGTATTTATTGGTTCTCCAAAGAGCCGAGCTGACTTGCTATTGGTAGGGGACAAGTTAAAGAAGAATGTATTACAACAAGTTATCAAAGGTCTTGAAGCAGAGATAGGTAAGGAGCTTGATTATGTTGTTTTTGATTCAGAAGAATTTAAATACCGTCTAGATATGTACGATAAACTAGTTTGCGACATTATTGAATTGCCACATGAAAAGCTCGTAGACACAGGACAGTTATCCACATACATTTCTAAAAAATAGACAAATTTGGTATAATAATAGAGTACTTGGAAGGTCGAAACTTTATGGTACTTTATTATTTTTTTAGAAGAATAAAAAATTTTATTATGATGTTATTACAAACTTGGGGTGAAGTATTTAGTCAATCCTTAATAGGTGTTTGGTATGGCTTTATCGGTTTTATACCTAGCTTATTGGGAGCGATTATCGTCTTCATTATTGGTTGGTTAGTAGCCTCTGTTTTAGGTAAAGCTTTTGACCAACTTACTTCTGCAATTAAGTTGAACAAGCTTTTTGAAAAAGCAGGTGCAGGAGAATTCTTGAGACGTGCAGGATTAAAACTTAATGTTAGTGGATTCGTCGGTGGGTTAGTAAAGTGGTTTGTTGTTATCGTTTTCTTGATGGCCTCTCTACAAATAATTGGTCTTACTCAAGTAAATGATTTTCTAAGAACAACAGTTCTTTACTACTTACCAAAGATTGTTGTAGCTTCATTGGTTTTGGTTATTGCAACTATCTTAGCTGACGCTCTTCGAAAGTTTATTAGAGGTACAGTGCAAGGTGCAAACATCAGATCAGCTAACATGTTAGCTTCAATTGCTTACTACGCAGTTTGGATTTTTGCTTTCATCATTGCTCTATCTGAATTGGGAATAGCAACAGCTTACATGCAAATTTTGTTCACAGGATTTATCGCAGCTTTAGCTCTAGCATTAGGTCTATCATTTGGCCTAGGTGGAAAGGAAACTGCAGCAAGAACTTTAGACAAAATTTCAAACGATATAAAATAGAGTTTCGAAACACTCACAAACCCCTTCGATTAATAGTCGAAGGGGTTTGTTTTGGCCTATAAAAGAAGGCTAAATAGGGTATTAGAACAGGTCTTTAATGACCCTGGTTTATTGTCTTGCTAGACCCTTGACTTATTTTTTTGATTAGTATAGAATACCAATCACGATGTTATTAATTAAAGTTCAAATCAAAAAGCGGACAGAGTAAACCCTGATTGGTTTTACATTGACCGCGAAAAGCGGTTTTTTCTTTTAAAGACATCGACCTGCCAGCAATGCTAAACATAGCTTTTGCAGGCGGGGATGATATTTGAAAACTGAATGCTGTTCCGACCCCCTGTTATCCTTTTTTTTCAAAGGGTCTTTTAATTGGGTTGGAAACAGAATGTCTTCTTTCTTTTAAATTTATTTAAAAGAAATAGTAACAAATTTTATAGGAAGCGGTTCCTATAAATGTTCTGACTTTATGTCAGAATGGTTTTCATATTTCCTAATAGGATATATGAAGAGTATATGGTGGATGCCTAGACTAAAAAAGGCGATGAAAGACGTGGCATGGCGGCGATACGCTTCGGGGAGGTGCCTAGCAACCTTCGATCCGGAGATTTCTGAATGGGGAAACCCTCCTTGGTAAACCCAAGGAACTCTTACACTCAGATGTTAAGAGAGCAGACCCAGGGAAGTAAAACATTTCAGTACCTGGAGGAAAAGAGAACAATAGTTATTTCCTTAGTAGCGGCGAGCGAAAAGGAAAGAGCCCAAACCGAGTGTCGCAAGACGCGAGGGGTAGTAAGGTGACAATGTAGATTTATCTAGAAGAGTTACAAAGTATTTTGTTAGATTAAGTTTCTGGAAAGAAACACCACAGAAGGTGATAGTCCTGTGATCGAAAATAAAATACCTCTTTGATTGTCATTCTTGAGTAGCTCAAGACACGAATAGCTTGAGTGAATCAGCCAGAACTAACTGGTAAGGCTAAATACTTTTTTAGATCGATAGTGAACTAGTACCGTGAGGGAAAGGTGAAAAGAACCCCGATGAGGGGAGTGAAATAGACCTGAAACCGTATACTTACAAGGAGTCGGAGCGGGCAGAACTTTGCGCTTGAGAATCGAGCTTAAAGTTCTGTCCGTCACGGCGTGCCTATTGAAGAATGAGCCAACGAGTTTATCTAAGCTGCAGGCTAAGCTGTTAGAACAGTGGAGCCTCAGGGAAACCGAGTGTGAATAGCGCGAAATTTTATGTAGTTTAGATAAGACCCGAAGCCAGGTGAGCTTGCCATGAGCAGGATGAAGTTTGTCGAAAGATAGATGGAGGTCCGAACCGGTGACCCGTGCAATAGTCTCGGATGACTTGTGGTAAGGAGTGAAAAGCTAATCGAACCTGGTAATAGCTGGTTCTCTCCGAAATAGCTTTAGGGTTAGCGTCGCGTGTTCCTCTTGGGGGTAGAGCACTGGAAGGTTTCGACAGGGAGCAATCTCGCGAAATCTATCAAACTCCGAATACCAAGAATTAAGAGCGCGGCAGTTAGGCTATGGGGGCGAAGCTCCATCAGCCAAAAGGGAAACAGCCCAGATCTCTAATTAAGGTCCCTAAATTCATACTAAGTGCAAAACAAGGAGGTGAAATTTCTCTGACAATGAGGATGTTGGCTTAGAAGCAGCCATCATTTAAAGAAAGCGTAACAGCTCACTCATCCAGAGATTTCGCACCGAAAATAATCGGGGCTAAGTATGATACCGAAATTGAGGGCTTCCATTTTTTTAAAATTGGGAGCGGTAGGAGAGTGTTCCACATCGCATAGAAGCAGAAGAGGTGACTCACTGTGGAGTATGTGGAAGTAAGAATGTTGGCACAAGTAACCGCAAGACGGGTGAGATCCCCGTCCGCCGAAAGATCAAGGTTTCCTGGGCAACGGTAATCGCCCCAGGGTTAGTCGGTCCTAAGGAAATGGTGAAAACCGCATCCGATGGACAGCTGGTTAATATTCCAGCACTTCTGTTTTATTCGATGATAGGACGAAGGGTAGTATATGAAGCTCATTATTGGATTTGAGTATGTTAGTAAGGAGGATTCCTAGGAAAATCCGGGAATAACCACTTTAGTGTGGACCCTTCAAGCGAAGCTTAAATGTTTCGGTTCGCCGAGGCAAATTTCATAAAGCACACTTCCAAGAAAAGTATCTAAGGTTAATAAAATAGAATCCGTACCGCAAACCGACACAGGTGATCTAGTCGAGTAGACTAAGGCGAACGAGTGAGAGGTCTTCAAGGAACTCGGCAAACAAGCAGCCGTAACTTTGGAATAAGGCTTGCCGACAGAAATGTCGGCCGCAGCGAAAGTATCTCTGGCAACTGTTTATCAAAAACACAGCTCCCTGCGAACTCGCAAGAGGATGTATAGGGGGTGATGCCTGACCAATGCCAGAAGGTCAAATACTGGTGGTGATATGACTTCGGTTGTATTGCTGGCTGGTATAAGCCCTGGTGAATGTCGGCCGTAACTATAACGGTCCTAAGGTAGCGAAGTACCTTGTCGGGTAAGTTCCGACGCGCACGAATGGCATAATGACTGGAGAGCTGTCTCGAAGACCTGCTCGGTGAAAATACAATACCGGTGAAGATGCCGGTTACCTGCAGATAGACGAAAAGACCCTAGAAGCTTTACTGCAGCTTGGTATTGAGTATATGGGTATTATGCGTAGCATAGATGGGAGAGGTTTGATGGTTACGATCTCGGTTGTGATCTACTCGTCAGTGAAATACCATTCTTAATGTTTATATACTCTAATCTCTACGGCAAAAACGCAGAGAGACAGTATCTGGTAGGTAGTTTTACTGGGGCTGTATCCTCCTAAAGAGTAACGGAGGAGTTTATTAAGGTTAGCTAGGCGCGAATGGAAACCGTGCCGATAGTGTAATGGCACAAGCTAGCTTAACTGCGAGACGTCCATGTCAAGCAGATGGGAAACCAGAACATAGTGAACCGACACCACGCGTTAGATGCGGGTGAAGATTAACGGATAAAAGCTACTCTAGGGATAACAGGCTAGTTCCGCCTAAGAGTTCATATCGACGGCGGAGTTCGGCACCTCGATGTCGGCTCACCTTATCCTGGTGGTGGAGAAGCTGCCAAGGGTTTAGCTGTTCGCTAATTAAAAAGGTACGCGAGCTGGGTTCAAACCGTTAAGGTCATAAGAGGTGTTTGTAAGTTTTGTGAAGGGCAAAATAGTTCATTTTAAACAGGGGTGTAGCTCAGTTTTTGGTTAGAGCGCTTCACTTGCAATGAAGAGGTCGTGGGTTCGATCCCCACCATTCCAACGTATCATAAGGTGATATAGTTCAGCAGATAGAACGTCTCCCTTTTCAAGGAGAAGGTCGCGAGTTTGAATCTCGTTATCACCACGAAAAAGAGCGAATTTTTATTCGCTCCCTTCACAAAACTTATAAACATCAAATTTGTGGTTTTAACAGTTTGAACCGTTGAGGTTAAATAATTTAATTATTTACTGTTTTTAAAAAAAAGAGACAAGACCATGATACACAGTATGTGTATTCACGGCGGCCCGTCATAAAAATATGACGAGGAGAAGTTGGGGTTATCGGTGAAGGCCTGAAAAGGTTAATACCGAGAGGACATTTGTCCTTGTAGAGACTAAAAACCAACCTTCTGAAAAGAAGAATATATAGTCCGATCCCTCTAGTAATAGAGGTTCACTAAAACTTTTAACGCTAAGTTTTAGTGAAATAAAACATAGATGCGTGAGACAGGTTGGTCTCCTATCTACTGCAGGCGTTGATTCTTGAGAAGATCTGCTCTTAGTACGAGAGGACCGGAGTGGACTGACCTCTGGTGTACGGGCTCTATTGCCAAATGGACCGCCCGGTAGCTATGTCGGGAACGGATAAGTTCTGAAAGCATCTAAGAACGAAGCCGCCTTCAAGATGAGGAATCGTTTGAGAAACCTAAGAGATGATTAGGTTGATAGGCACTAGGTGTAAGTAGAGTAATCTATTCAGCCGAGGTGTACTAATCGTTCGATTCCTATTAGGAAATTTGGAAATCATGTTACTATAAAAAAGACATTCGACAGTATTCAGTTTTCAGGTATCATCAATTGATAGTTGAATATTTTGTGTTGGTGGTTTAACACGGTGGTCCCGCCTTACAGGCGCAGTACACCTTTCGCATTAAAAGTGCTCAAAGTCTTGCGATTGGGTCCCATCCCAATCTCACCTGTTATTATTCCGAAACACAGAAGCATGTCCCGTAATAAAATTGAAAATAAAATATTTGAATGTTTAGTGTTGGTGATTTAACACGGTGGTCACACCTGTTCTCATTCCGAACACAGAAGTTAAGCTCCGTTGCGCCGATGATACTCCTTCGGGGGAAAAGTAGGTTGTCGCCAGCACTAAGTATTTAAATTTTTCAATTTTTAATACGGGATTAAGCTCCGTTGCGCCGATGATACTCCTTCGGGGGAAAAGTAGGTTGTCGTCAGCACAAAGTATTTAACCAAACAAAAATCCGCCAGTGGCGGATTTTTGTTTGGTTATAAATATGCTACAATAATCGTATATGTCGTGGGCATCAAGAAGACAATTTAAATACTTTTCTATATTATTGCTAGTAGTAGCTCTAATTGTTTTTGCTTTCATATATCCGATGATTTTTAAAAAACCAACTTGTAATGACGGAAAACAAAACGGAGAAGAAACAGGTATCGACTGTGGAGGAAAATGTGCAGTTGTTTGTAAAGAGGATACTGTTACCCCGGTCGTTATTTGGAGTCGTGCTTTTAAAGTGATTGGCAATAACTATAATCTGGTAGCTTATATAGAGAACAGAAATAAAACAGCGGCTGCTTACGAAGTGAAATATGAATTTCGAGCATATGATGTAAATAATAAATTTATAGGACGAAAAGAAGGAAAAACTTTTATTCCACCGAACCAGCCATTTGCTGTTTTGGAAACCAGATTTAATTCAGGAGAATCAGAACTTAAGACAGTATCTTTTGATTTTACTTCAAACATCACTTGGGTTAAGAAATCTCCAGTTTTGACTACCTTACCATTACGTATAAGCAACATTTCAATGGATAATAATGAAGATACTCCAACTTTGAAAGCAGTGGTAAACAACGATTCAGTTTATGATTTACCTGAATTTGAAGTAGTTGCTATTTTGTATGATATAGATAATAACGCTATAAACGCTTCAAAAACTCACAAAAATGGGCTAAAAAGTAATTCAAGCATGAATGTAGTCTTTACTTGGCCAGAAGCATTAGAAGGGATCCCCGTTACTCAAGATATTTTAGTCCAAATAAATCCTTTCTCTGTTTCTTTTTAGGATTTTAAAATATGAAATTACAAACGACTGGAAATAAAATTTTTTCTTCGGGGGTAGATTGGCTCTTGGTTTTATTTATTTTACCGATTTTAGGAGCTGGACTTATTACAATGAATTCCTTTATGGGCGAAAGCTACTTGTTCAATCATCAATTGATTTGGATAGGAATTTCATTTTCTGTAATGCTCCTATTTTCTTTTTTAGATTTTCGTTTTTTAAAAAGAACTGATTTGCTAGTTTCTTTATACTTGCTTTTTATTGGACTTCTAGTAATGCTTTTCTTGTTCGGACACACATCAGGGGGTGCTCAAAGCTGGTTTGATTTTGGGAGTTTTTCTTTTCAGCCCTCAGATATGATGAAGATTGTTTTGATATTGATGCTAGCAAAGTATTTTTCTAGGAGGCATATTGAGATAGGGAACATCAAGCATATTTTTATTTCAGGGCTTTATGCCTTTATTCCATTTGTTCTAATTTTTCTTCAACCAGATTTTGGGTCAGCAATAACTATCTTTTTTATTTGGTTTGGACTAGCTCTCGTATCTGGAATTTCTAAAAAGCATCTCATTTTAATTCTCGGTTTAATACTGGTGTCGTTTGCTTTTCTTTGGGGATTTGTTTTTCAACCATACCAGAAAGCTAGAATAATAAACTTTGTTGAACCACTGTCTGACATAAGGGGAACAGGTTATAATGTGTACCAATCTACGATTGCTGTTGGTTCTGGACAGTTGCTAGGGAAGGGGGTTGGTTTTGGAACTCAGTCTCGCTTAAAATTCCTTCCAGAATATGAAACAGACTTTATTTTTGCGGCTTTTTCTGAAGAATGGGGGTTTGTAGGTGTTTTGATTTATTTTATATTGTTTGGTCTCATTATCTGGAGAATATTACGTCTCTCTATGCTTGGGACATCTAATTTTGAAATTTTGTTTGGGTTGGGCTTCGCTGTTTATTTAATGGTTCACTTCATAATAAATGTTGGAATGAATATTGGAATTATGCCTGTGACAGGAATACCTCTGCCGTTTATGAGTTATGGGGGGTCACATCTCTTAACTGAATTTACGGGTCTTGGAATTTTGATGGGGATGAGTCGACATAGAAGAATTGCTCACAGAGATGATTTAAGAAATGAATTCCTTGGAATTTAATCAATTATTGTTTAAAATAATAAAATGAATCCCGTTAGAAGCCTCGGTCACGGAATTCAGATATAAAATTTTATTAACATTATTAAATTAATTTGCAGATACTGGTTGGTTATAAAGGATAACGACCGAGACCTGCTTCTAGCGGGATGAACGATCAAATATTTTTTGCATTATATAATTTAGCTCACCAAAGTTGTTTTACGGATAAGCTCATTATTTTCTTCGCGGAATATTTACCTTATTTGGCTGTTTTTTGGATATTGATATATGCTTTTTGGGCTGACTTTGGGAAATTTAATTTTAGAAAACCTTTTGCGATTTTTATAAAAAGATTTGGTTTTTTGTTTAATGTTTTTGTTCCAGCCTTCTCTGGATGGATTGTGACTAATTTGATCAAAGGAGTTATAGGTTTTCCTCGTCCATTTATTGCATTAAGAGAAATCGTTATACCGTTGTTTGTACACGGGGGGATGGATTCTTTCCCATCTGGACATGCGACATTTTTCGGAGCATTAACCCTATCTTCATTTTTAGTAGATAAAAAAATGGGATACTGGGTACTCCTAGCTTCTATCTTAATTGGAATAGCTAGAGTGATTTCAGGTGTTCATTACCCAATAGATATTCTTTCAGGTTATTTAATTGGACTTTTAGTTGTGCTCTTATTTTATATATTTAAAAAACCTAAAAAATTAGAAAAATAACCTATTCCATTAAATAAAAACCTATCAAAATTGTATTTGATAGGTTTTTATTTTGAGCAATTTGGTATCTTTTTGAAAAACATGGTTTTCAATACAGCCTTGATTTTTAAGCCAAAAAAGACTAAAATTGGGGCATAATGGTTTAATTCGCTAGAAACCGCGGTCACGGAGATATCGAATTAGGCTCAAGATATTATTTAAGTTTTTAAAATAAACAAGTTTCGCGTTTTTAAAAAACCGACGGCTTGTTTCTAAAGGGATGTTAAAAAAACGAATTACAGCCTTGTTGATCTTGCTTCTTGGAGTAGGTCTCGGTTTTTTTGTTTATAAGACAGAGGTTAGCCATAGGAATTTAGCCCCAGAGGTAAAGGCAACTGGTTTAGCTAAATATAATTTTAAGTTAGGACTTGATCTTTCTGGTGGTACGCACTTAATCTATAAAGCAGATGTTTCTGATTTGGGACAAGGAAATATTAAAGACTCAATGGATTCTTTGAGAGATGTGATTGAAAGAAGGGTAAATGTCTTTGGTGTTTCAGAACCCGTAATACAAGTTCAAAATGCTGGATTTACTGGAAGTGGAGAAGAGAGATTGATCGTAGATTTACCTGGAGTGACAGATGTTGGAGAAGCTATAAAAATGATAGGTCAAACTCCTGTGCTAGATTTTAGAACAGAGAACCCTACATTTGATAGAACTAAAGAAGGAGCTGAGAATGCTACTTATGATGAGATGTTTGTTAAAACAGAACTTACTGGTAAGTATCTAGATAAAGCTACTCTTGAATTTAATCAAACAACAGGAGAACCTGTAGTTTCTCTCGTGTTCGATGAAGATGGAGCAAAATTGTTCGAAAAAATAACTGGAGAAAACATCAATAAAACTGTTGCTATCTTTTTGGATGGGGCACCTATTTCTATCCCTGTTGTTAACGAAGCGATTCCTGGAGGTAAAGCTCAAATTTCTGGTAATTTCACACCTACAGAAGCAAAGCTGTTAGTTGGCAGATTGAATTCTGGAGCATTACCTGTGCCAATTAATCTGATCTCTACACAAACAATAGGTCCTTCGTTAGGAGATGAAGCCACTACTGCTGGAATAAATGCTGCAATAATAGGATTGATAGCCATAGCAATCTTTTTGATCTTTTGGTATAGATTACCAGGTTTGTTAGCTGTTATTGCTTTATCATTATATATCGTGGTAGTCCTATCTTTGTTCAAGATAATACCTGTGACTTTGACGGCTGCTGGGATCGCTGGATTTATAATCTCAATAGGAATTGCCGTTGACGCTAACGTTCTTATATTTGAAAGAATGAAAGAAGAGCTTCGCAGTGGTGATGAAGTTTCAGATTCAATACACCATGGTTTTAAGAGAGCTTGGTTATCTGTGAGAGACTCAAACATTTCAAGTATTATTACTTCTCTTATTTTATTCTGGTTTGGGACTTCGTTAATCAAAGGATTTGCTTTGACATTCTTGATCGGAGTTGTTGTTTCTATGATATCAGCTATATCAGTGACAAGACTTTTCCTTTACTGTTTAAACTTCAAGAAGAGAAATGGATTTATCAACTTCCTTTTTGGGTCGGGATTTACTAATGCTAAATCACTAGCTTCTTCTAAAGAAGTTTCTAAATAATATGTTTATAATAAAATATAGAAAAATATTCGTAAGTATATCTGCATTGCTTGTAACATTATCAGTGGTTTCCATGATTTTCTTTGGAATAAATTTTGGTATTGATTTTCGAGGAGGTTCTCTTTTAGAAGTTGAATACACTGGTACAAGGCCTGAAAAAGTTGCAGTAGAGAATTCATTGAAAGAGTTATCTTTGGGCGATATGCTGATACAGCCTATTGGAGATAATGGATACAGCATAAAGACCCGAGATATTACTGACGGTGAAAAACAAACTATCCTGTCATCTTTGGGGGATGAGGCTACAGAAACTAGCTTTACCTCTGTTGGACCATCTGTAGGTGCAGAGCTTGTTCGTAAATCTACGATTTCATTTATATTGGTAGCACTTGGAATTATTCTTTGGATAGCTTTCTCTTTCAGAAAAGTTTCTAAGCCCGTTTCATCTTGGAAATATGGAATACTTGCTATTGTGTCCTTGGTACACGATGTAATTATTGCATCTGGTTTCTTTGCTCTTGTAAGTCACTTTATGGGTAAAGATGCAGATACGTTGTTCGTGGTAGCAGTTTTGACAGTACTTGGATTGTCTGTATCAGATACAATTGTGGTATTTGATCGAATAAGGGAGAATATCCGACATATGCAATCTAAATCATTTGAAGAGATTGTTGGTACAAGCCTAAACCAAGTTTATACTAGATCAATAATTACTTCTTTGACTACTATTATTGTTTTACTATCACTTGTTTTTTTCGGTCCTTCAAGCACAAAATTGTTTGCTATGACACTAGTAGCAGGAATGTTCTTCGGTACATATTCATCAATATTCTTAGCAAGCCCACTTTTGGTTATGGTTAACAACTTGCAAAGTAAAAGTAAGAAGAAAAAATAAGATTAAAAACAAAAAACCACTTTCATATTCTGAAAGTGGTTTTTTGTTTTCCTAGTAAAAACGACCATTTTTTGGTATAATATATATAAGAGATTTAATCTTACAAGTCGTTTTTAATATATTTAATTTTTAGTTTATTTATGTATATAGCATTAGCAATTTTAGCGGGTTTGATTTTGTTTTTAATTTACAAATATAATAGTTTTATTGTTTTTAAAACTAGAGTAGAAGAAGCTTGGGCAGACATCGATGTTCAATTAAAGCGTCGATACGATCTAATTCCTAATTTGGTAAGCACAGTTAAGGGATATGCGACTCATGAAAGTGAAGCTTTTGAAAAGGTTAGTGAGGCTAGATCTAAGGCAATGCAGGCTGGTTCAATAGAAGAAAAAGGCCAAGCAGAAAATGCATTAGCTGGAACTCTAAAGTCCTTGTTCGCTATTTCAGAAAGCTATCCAGAATTAAAAGCGAATACAAATTTCTTACAACTACAAGGAGAACTTTCTGATACTGAAAATAAAATTCAAGCCGCACGAAGATTTTATAACGGAAACGTCAAGGAATTTAATACTAGAGTAGAAACTTTTCCTGGAAATCTAATAGCCAAAATGTTTAAATTCATCAAAAGAGACTATTTTGAGCTTGAAGCAGACAGTAAAGAAAAAGAGCCTGTTGAAGTTAAATTCTAAGCAGAAATGAAAAAAACATTTTTTTCGATTATAACTATAATTTTCGGGGTCCTTGCTTTTTATCCTTGCGTTACAAACGCAGAAATTATCAGAAGCTTTTCTTCTGATATTACTGTAATGCCAGATTCTTCCCTGGTTATTAAAGAAAAAATTGTTTATGATTTTGAAAATGCTTTACGTCATGGTATTTACAGGGATATCCCTCTAAAAAACAAAGAGGGGGAAAACATAGAAATAGAAGTTTTGTCTGTCACAGACAAAGATGATAAACCTCAAGTATTTACTACTTCTACCAAAAACCAAGTATTAAACATTAAAATTGGAGATAATGGCGTGATAATTTCTGGAGAGAAAGGCTACAATATCACTTACAAAGTTTTCGGAGCTGTAGACTACTATGAAGATTTTGATGAAGTTTACTGGAATGTGACAGGAAACGAATGGAATGTTCCTATTGAATTTTCGGAAGTTTCGATTACTTTACCCAAAGATGTTTTTCCAAAAGAAAGAAAATGCTACTTTGGTCCAAGTGGAAGCAAAATTTCTTGTAAAGTTGTTGATGACAAAACTTACCAAGTAGAAAAAGTATTGGCAGAAGGAGAGGGTATGACCGTCGCAGTTGCTTTAAATAAGGGGGCGGTTTCAGAATATCAACATAAAACAGACAATAAATTATTGGCGTTTTTATCAATCTTTTGGCCTGCATTTCTACCAGTAATAGTATTTTGTTTTATGTTCTATCGCTGGCACAGAAAAGGCCGTGACCCAAAAGGAAAAGGAATAATTAAACCTGAATATTTAGCTCCAGAAGATTTAAGTCCTGTAGAAGTAGGAGGAATCATACATGAATCTATTAAGCCAAGAAGTATCTCTGCTCAAATTATAGATCTAGCCATCCGTGGTTTTATTAAGATAAAACCAATAGAAAATAAGCTTTTAGGTTTTTCATATAAACAAGACTACGAATTAACACTCTTAGTAGAGATAGGATTCTTGGATAATGATTTTGATAAAGAAATAATTAAAACTATGTTTGGTGATAATCCAACCGTAGGTGGAGTAACGATGCTTTCCGCTCTAAATAATTTATTTTATAAATCAGTTTCAAAGATCTCTGGATTAGTTATAGATTCTTTGTTAAAGAAAAAATATTATTTTAATTTTCCAAAAAATAATTGGTCCATAACAATTATTTTGCTAGGGCTTCTAGTGGTACAGCCTATTGGATTAATCATAATGTCCAATCAGACTCACGATCCAAGGAGAGACATTATTTTTATAAGCTCATTTATTTTTTCAATTGGTATAGCATTGATATTCCAATTTTTGATGCCTTCAAAAACAAAAAAGGGGGTACTAATGAGAGAATATCTGTTGGGGCTTAAGGAATATTTACAGATAGTAGAAAAAGACAGACTGGTCTTTCACAATGCCCCAGAAAAGAAACCAGAGGTTTTTGAAGCGCTTTTGCCTTATGCTATAGTTTTTGGGGTAGAGGAGCTATGGGCTAAAGAGTTTAGTGATATCTATAAAACAAATCCTGAATGGTTTGAAAACAGTGGAGATGGCTTTAATCCAAATGGTTTTGGGAAAGAATTATCAACTTTTGGTATGGTTTTGATTTCATCTATCTCATCTACTCCACATGATTCGAGTTCAAGTAGTGGATCTTCTGGGGTGTCGAGTGGAAGTTCTGGTGGAGGCCATGGAGGAGGCGGTGGTGGAAGTTGGTAGTATAATTAATATCTAATTTTAAGTAAAAATATGGCAACACTTTATACACATCAGGGACAAAATATAAGAAAAACGTGGTTATTAATGTCGGTCTTTTTTATAATACTGATTCTTGTTGGATTTATTTTTTCTAGGATTTATGACAATCCAAGTATTTTATATTTTTTTGTAATTTTTAGTGTTGGAATGAATATTGTGAGCTACTGGTATTCAGATAAGATAGCTCTTTCGGTTGCTAAAGCTCGTCCTGCTACCAGAGAAAAATATTTTGATTTTTATACTATAGTCGAAAATCTTTCAATAACAGCCGGACTTCCAACTCCAAAAATTTATGTCATAGATGATATGGCTCCAAACGCATTTGCGACAGGAAGGAACAAAAATCATGCAGTTATAGCAGTGACTACTGGGTTGCTAGAGACTATGAATAAAAGTGAATTAGAAGGAGTTATTGCTCATGAAATGAGTCACATAGGTAATAAGGATATGCTGTTGATGACAGTTGCAGTTGTTTTAGTTGGAGTGATATCGATGCTCTCTGATATGCTCATCAGGATGTCATTTTTTGGAGGTGGACGAGATAACGATAGAGACAATAATAACGTTATTATGCTAATTGTAGGCATATTAGCGGCCATTCTAGCACCAATTGCGGCTACTTTGCTCCAATTATCCATATCTAGAAAAAGAGAATTTTTAGCAGATGCCTCCGCGGCTCTTTTAACAAGATATCCAGAAGGTTTAGCTAGAGCCTTGGAAAAAATATCAGCTTATGGAAGACCAATGAAAGTTCAGTCCAGTGCCATCTCACACCTTTATATTTCTAGTCCTGCGGGTTCAGGAAAATTTGCCAAAAAAATTAATAATCTATTCTCAACACATCCCCCAGTCGAAGAGAGGATAAAAAGGTTAAGGAGTAGCTTGGGTTAAAAGACATTTGGCAAAATTGAATATTTTTAGTAATATAACCCCAGATGTTCTTTCAAGATTTCAGCCTGTGGCTGATTAATAGCACTTTCTGAATTTTCGGAGAGTGTATGGAGGGTTCGCATAGTGGTCGAGTGCGCACGCTTGGAAAGCGTGTAAGGTGTCAAAACCTTCGAGGGTTCGAATCCCTCATCCTCCGCAACAAAATAATGAACCCAGTATGAATATACTGGGTGATTTATTTTTGTAGGAGGCGAGGGGTTCGAACCGAGCCCCGACGAAGTCCGCGAAGCGGCCGGGGCGAGTGGGGGTCGAGCGAGTGAGATATTTTATGAGTGATAACGAAATAAAATATCCACGAGAGTGACCGAATTCCTGCGTTTTCGCAACGACTAAAATCTATACCGCTATAGGTATCGATTTTTGGCGTATGTGTGTGGGTGGGGATTCGAAAGACGCAGGCAGAGAAAAGTTTAAAAAACTTTTCAAACTGCCGAGTCGGGGTCGAGAGTACTTTATTTTTTATGAGCAAAGCGAAATAAAAAATTTAGTAACTCGTGACCGAATCCCTCATCCTCTGGATAGGGGGGTTGCATTTTATTTTAGTATATGATAACATTTAGATTATCTAACTATTAGATAATTTAAGTATGGATAAAAGTAAAGAAAATAACATAGATTCAATTCTCATGCAATTCAAACAGATGATTACAAAGTCGTTGTTTAATGAGGCTCAAAAGATAAAAATGCCGTTTAACCACTACGAGATAATCATGAGTATTGGTAGGAAGGGGTCTATGACTATGAAAGAAATTGCTTCAGTTCTAAATATTACACCCCCGTCTGCTAGTACGCTTGTAGACATCCTAGAGGATAAGGAGTTGGTGGTCAGGGTTCACTTAAATAAAGACAAGAGGACAACACACGTAATATTGGGAGAAAATTCTAAGAAATTCTTTTCTTATTTTCACAAGCAAAAGACTTTCTTGTTTAAGGAAACATTAAACAAATTATCAGAAAAAGAAAGAACCAGTTTGATTAATATAATCAAAAAGTGTCTTAACGATTAATACTAAAATATGAATAAAATAAATTTTAAATTTTTGTCAAAACCAAAAATGGTCATTCCGGTCGCCGTAATTATAGGAATTATTGTTATAATAATTGGTTTTAATTATGTCGGTAAAGGGCCAAAGGTGAATATAGAAAATCAAGATGTAGTTCACCAAAAATTAACAGGTAATGTTGATCTCTCTTTTTCTAAGGGTGGTAAATTAGAATCTGTTCTTGTAAAAGCAGGTCAAGAAGTTAAAAAGGGTGAAGTCTTGGCAAAAATATCTGCCCCAGATGCTCTTGGTGTGATAAGTCAGACAAAAGGAGCTCTTGATCTAGCTGAGGCTCAATATGCCTCTCTTAATTCTCAGTATAAAACAGCAAAGAAACAGCAAGACTTATTAGTTTCAAATGCTTATAATACATTGCTTTCTGATGGACTTGAAGGTGTTCCAGATAAGCAAACATCGAATTATCCTATTATTTCTGGGTCATACACTTGTGGTAAAGAGGGCTATTACGAATTAGACCCTTACAAATCATCTGATAATGACTCTGGTTACTCTATTAATTTTTCTGGTTTAGAAAGTGGTATAACTTCTGTGAAATACGAAACTCCAGTCCAATTAGGAAATTGTGGCTTACAAATCAAATGGGTGAAATCAGATTCTTACTTTGATGACCACATTAAATGGACAATAGAAATACCAAATACGAGAAGTGCAAAATATCTTATAAATAAAAATGCCTATGATTTAGCTCGCGCTAATAGGGAAAAAACATTATCTGATTTAGCTTATAACATTGATAATGGGTCTGAAGAAACAAGCGTGGCAAAGGCTCAGGTTAATGCAGCAAGAGGGGCATATCAAGCAGCACTTGGCGCTTATGAAAACAATTTAATTATTGCACCAGGTGATGGAACTATTACTTCTGTTGATGAAAATCTAAAAGTTGGACAAGTCGTAACGGCTAATAAACCTGTTATAAGTATTACTCTAAAATAAATATATGGAAGATAAAAAAGAAAGTATTTTTAAGAAACCTTGGGTTCAAAGCGTGACAGGAATTGCTGTAGTTATCGTCATTGTGGTTTTATCTCTGTTTTTAAAATCAACAACTTCTTCAGTTTCTATTGAAAACGGAAATATTTCCGCTCCAATAATATCTGTGAGCCCTACAAGTTTGGGTGTTTTAGATGAAGTTTATGTAAAAGTAGGAGATACAGTTGAACAAGGACAACCTCTTGCTCACGTAGGAGCAGAAGTTCTAATTTCTAAAGTAAATGGTTTGGTTATAGAAGTTAATAATAATCCTGGACAATTATTTTCTGCGACTCAACCTGTAGTAAAAATGATAAACCCAAATGAAATGAGATTGGTGGGTACAATCAAGGAGGACGCGGGTCTAACAAAAATTAATTTAGGAGATCCTGTTACTTTTACATTGGATGCTTATGGCGGTAAAAAATTTACTGGCTATGTTGAAGAAATTGGAGCTACTTCAAAGGACACTAGCGTTGTTTTTAGTATTTCTGATAAGAGAGTAGTAAAAGAATTCAATATAAAAATTAAATATGACAATACAGCTTATCCAGAATTTAAAAACGGGATGTCGGCAAAAATTAAAGTCTATATAAAATAAAATGACACAAACCAAGCAGAAAAATCTGCGGTGGTGGGTTCTGATAACAGTAATCATTGGGACATTTCTAGGTTCTTTGGACCAGACTATTGTTAATCTCGCACTGCCAAAGATGATAGATGATTTCGGCGTTTCTGTTTCTACAGCCGGATGGATAGCAACAGCATATATTCTTGCTAATGCGGTCTTTGTGCCTATTTGGGGTAAACTCGGAGATACTATAGGACGAAAAAAAGTTTATCTTTTAGGTTTTGTAATTTTTATAATAGGTTCAGTTCTAGCTGGTTTATCTTGGAATTTTAGTTCAATGATAGTTTTTAGAGTGATACAAGCTATTGCAGGATCTGCAGATTATCCTACTGCAATGGCAATCATTACTGTTACCTTCAAAGAGGGGAAAGAGAGAGCTCAAGCTCTCGGTTTATGGTCAACGGCATTTGCTGCAGCTTCAGTATTAGGACCCCTTGTTGGAGGACCTTTAATAGATAGTTTTGGTTGGAGGTCAGTCTTTTTCATCAACCTGCCAGTTGGAATTCTTGGAACAATAATGGCTATAAAATTTATTGAAGAATCAAAATCAGGAGTTAAGTCAAAAGGGTTTGACTGGTGGGGAGCAGTTACTCTAGGAGCTACTTTATCATCATTAATGCTAGTGCTAGAAAAAGGTTCTAGCTGGGGGTGGTTATCATTGGAAAGTTCTATTTGCTACTTGATAGTATTCATTTTCTTTATTTTATTTATTAAGATAGAGAAAAAAGCAAAAGAACCAATTGTTGACCTGAGCTTTTTCAAAATACCAGCTTTTGTGAATACACTCTCAAATAATTTTATTGTGTTCATGGGAATGATGGGTTCTATGTTTTTAGTACCTGTCTTTGTACAAACATTTCTTGGTTACAATGCAACAAAAGCAGGTTACTTATTTATGCCGATGGCATTTACCATGGTTATTTCAGCCGCAATAGGAGGAAAATTTGCGGGAAAAATAAAAGCAAAATACGCGATATTCGTAAGTACAATGGTTGCTTCGGTTGGATTGTTTTTGCTTTCTTTTCTAGATCCAAGGTCAAGCGCTATTGAGGTGATAATTCCTCTATGTATTATGGCGTTGGGAATGGGAATAGGTATGCCTCAACGTACAAACATTATTGCCTCTGTTGTTAAGCCAACAGAGATAGGAATAGCCTCTTCTGTCTTGTCACTGGTCAGAAGTATCTCGGGTGCCTTTGGAATTGCTCTTTTTGGAACGATACTCAATAATGCGATAGAAAATAATGTTTTAACCATAAATAGGTTTAGTAATTTTATGGGTAGTACTACAATTGATTTTCAAAAGTATGTTTCCTTAATAACATTAAAGGCTCAAATTAATGCATACAGCCTAGTTTTCATTGTCTCCAGTCTAGTTGTATTTATAGGTTCATTCACGATATTGACGTTAAAACTAAAAAATGAAAAAACCGACGCAAAAATAATGATTGAATAGAGTACTTGACATAAACATTAAATATGATATGATTAAGAACAATAAACAAAGAGACATTTTCTCTCTTTAAAATTTGAAATTTAAAACCGGGGACAGGGGGTTAATTCTGAACAAATATTATTATGACACTAGGCATTATTGTCATCGTTTTAACTGCTATCCTTTGGGTGGTAGATTACTTTTCAAAGAATTTTTCTGACGAAAAGAAAGAGATTGTCAAAAATCCATTTGTGTATGTCGGAGCTTTTTTATTTGGGTTTATTCTGATAACAAACCCATTTATTTACAACAGTGCCGGAGAAAGGACGTATACCCAAGATCCTATTTTTGGATCAGAAAAAATTTCTTTTTCTCCTGGATTGCACTGGGGCGGTTTGTTTTGCAGAACTCAAAAATGGCCAGATGTTATGTCTACAGAGTTTGACTCAACAAACACTGTATCAATTCGGTTTAACGATGCAACTCAAGGTGAAGCCCAGGCTAATGTTCGTTGGGAACTTCCTAATGATGAGGTGGCAATGATAAACCTTCATAAATCGTATTTGAAGCCACAGAATTTGCAAGAGAGAACTCTTGAACCGTATGCTCGTGAATGTCTTGCTTTTGCAGCCCAGCTGATGGAAAGTGAGGTTCACTACTCTGGAGGACAAAGTAAACTAAAGGAAGATTTTCGTGACCAATTATTAAATGGTCAGTATGTTTTATCTACCAATGTTTCGTTTATGTTTGATTCCGTAAGAAATGAAAGAATTAAAATTACTAATACGGACATCAGAAAAGACCAAAACGGACAACCCTTAAGAATTCCCTCAGATGTGCAGACTTATCGGGTAGAGACGGTTTTTGCAGCTGTTCCAAAAGTTGACTACGAACAAATAGTTGACGAAAAGCTCCAAGCAAAAATAGAGCAATCAACTAAAGAATCTATCGCAAAGCAAACTCTAATTACTGCACAGCAGGAGGCTTTAACAGCCAAGGCAAGGGCCACTCAAATGCTTGAGGAAACTCGTGCAAAAGAAGAGGCCGATAAATTAAAAGCAGTAATACAAGCTGAAAAAGAAAAGGCTGTTGCTCAACAAGAAGCATTGAAAGCTAAGTTTGTGGCAGACAAGGTGGAACAAGAAGGACGAGCTAAAGCGGTGGCAAATCAGGCATTACGTGCAGCAGGTCTTACTCCTCAAGAACAGGCGGAGTGGGATTACAAAAAACACGTAGATGGGATCAGGGCTCTTGCCGAAGGTATAGGCAAGACTACTTGGCCTAGTATCATGACTTTTGGTGGGGGACAAGGTAACCCTACTAACCCCATAGAAGCGTTGGGGATCAAATCTCTACTGGATATTACTAACCAAATTAAGTACAAAAATGGTAATGAAAAGTAGAATGTAGTGTAAAATTGCAAAAGAGGTGTGGAAAATTTTTCTGCACCTTTTTTTGTTAGCTTATGTTATACTAAAAAACGACTGAATAATTTATTATATTTTTCTTTTTAAACCGTCTGTATTTAGTGTATAATTTATGTATGGAGGGATTAAATACACAAAACAGATTAGCTGAAAAGGAAGGCAAGAAAAATACCCATCAAGAAATAAAAGACGATTTGCTGTCAGAGAGTATTTCTTTTGCAAGTTTTAGAGATAAGCTGATAGAGCTTGATCAATCTGATTCTTCTAGAACTAAATCAATCGACAACCTGGAATTGTTAAAAGATGAAGATGTGACTAATTTTATTTTTTCTAAAAATGATCTTGAGTTAGAAAAAAAATATAAAAATTTATTAAGTTTTACAGAATTTCATGTTGGACAAATAAAATTATCTAGTAAGGATGAAGATGGGGTAGCTCATATTAAAGAAGCTTTAAATCTAGCTGAGGAGTCAGAAGCAGATAATCGCTGGATTAATTACTTAAAGGGCACATATCTTTATTTGAACAATCAAGAAATACCGGAAGATATTTTAGATGGTGCAAAGGATATGGGGAATAATTCTAGAATTTTAGAATCATTTAATAAGGGATTAAAAGAAAGAGGATACCCCGATTACCTAGTAGATTATAAGTTCTAATTCTTGAAATGAATAAATGGAAACAAAAAATCATCAACTAAATAAATCAACCGGGTCATCAAATCTCTTTTTAATACTTACAAGTCTGGTTTTTGCGTTGCTGGTTGTTGGTAATTTATACAGTTGGTTAAAAAACATAGAATATAGAAATCAGATAAATATTTTAGAAAAAAAGTTGGAGGATTTAAGTAAGTCAGGAGGCGGAAAAGAAGAAGAAAGAAAGAAAAAAGACGAACATTCAAGAAGAGAAAAACTTTCAGGGGAATATAGATGGACAGATTTATCTTTACAAAATCAGTATGAAGATGTTTTATGGAATAAAATTGTTAGTGGTAACACAGAGGGGCTTTCTCCTAAGATCCCTGTGACAGAAAAGGAGGAAACGATAGAAGACTCTGTCCAGGCTCTTAAAAAATCAGGATGTCGCTTTATTTTTTCTGGAAGCTGGTTAGAGACGTCAGATGGAACGAGAATAGATACTAAAGAAAAATTAATTGCTACTTTTGGACCGATTGAAAATGAAGTAGAAGCTATTTCTTTTCTAGGTCTTACTGAGAGATCATTAATAAGTGAAAATGAAATACTGATAGGATTGAGTTTGAGTGTAGATGATGGTTTTTTGATCCAAGTTAAAAAATCTCATGATTGTGGTTGTGGGGATCCTAGAGATAGAGGAGTTATTTATAAAGTTACAAAAAATGGCGAAATAACTTTAGTTGCAGGAGAAATTTTACCCCCAGCGGATGTTTGGGTTTGTATTGATTAAAACATGGAGAAATTTAAAAGATTGATATAATAAGAGAAGATAAAAATAAAAAATATGAAAACTAGAAAAGCAACAGAAAAAGATTTAAATAAATTAGTGTTTTTATCAAAAAAAATGACAGAATTTCACTCTGATATTGATCCCTATTATAACATTTATACTAAATATGAAAACGAGGAAGAGTTTTTTACTGACCAGTTAAAGAAAAAGAACTTTTTATATATAGTGACTGAAAATGAAAAAAGAGAAATTGTGGCTTTTGCTTCAGCAAAAATTATTTCTATTCCAAAAACACGAGCACCTAAAATAGGGGTTTTGATAGAAAATTTTGTTTTAAAAGAATATAGAGGTAAGGGGATAGGATTGGCCCATTTAAATTATAGAATGGATTGGTTCAAGAAAAATAAAGTAAAGTATGTAGAAATGACAGTAGATGCTAGGAATAAAAAAGCCCTCTCTCTTTGGAAAAAACAAGGGTTCGAAAACTATCAAATTAAATTAAAGAAAAATCTTTAAAAAGTTTTTATAATATCTAAATGCAAAAAGTTGTTGTTTTAAATAAAAAAGAGGGAGAGACTCCGCTCCAAGCACTGGAGTCTTTTCGTCGAAAACATAAAGAGTATAAAGATTTGAAAATGACTTATGCGGGCAGACTTGATCCTATGGCTTCAGGTCTTTTGATAATTTTAGTAGGCGAAGAGACTAAAAATAAAGAAAAATATTTAAGACTAAACAAAGAATACAACTTCGAAATTCTTTTTGGTTTTGCGACAGATACATACGATATCTTAGGGAGGGTGACAAAATCAAGAAATGTGATTGTTAAAAAAGAAATTTTAGAAAAAATAATTAAAAATGAATTGAAAAATTTCAAAGGTAAATTTGTTCAACAATACCCAATTTACTCTTCGAAAACAGTAGGTGGTAAACAACTTTTCAAATACGCTAGGGATGAAGAGGAGGTAGATATTCCTAGTAGGGATGTGGAAGTGAAAAGCTTAAAATTAAACAGCGTAAGAAAAGTAAAAGGAGAAAAAATTAGGCAAAACATAATTAAACGGATTGGTAAGGTTAAGGGAGATTTTAGACAGAAAGATATTTTAAAAATATGGAGTAAGAAAGTAACAGATGAAAATTACTTTTTTATTGCTAGTTTAACTATCAGATGTAGCACAGGCACTTATGTCAGGGGGATAGTAAATTCTATTGGAGAAAACATAGGGATTCCAACACTCGCTTGGTCTATAAAAAGGACAAAAGTGGGGAATTATAAGATAAAAAATAAAGATATATTTTTATAATACTATTGACTATTATAGTAATTTGTGATACAATGTAATTAGAAGTGATTCTTTGAAATTGGATTTAATTAGCTTTTAGAGCTGATTATTTTTGTCTGTTCTAAAAACTAATTAAATCTTTTAAATCATGAAAAATTTATTTTTTTGTTGTATGATTGCCTTTTTTATGCCAATATCTGTATTTGGACAGGAAGTGCCACAAATTCCCGGGGTTAAAGACTCTGTGGATAATTTTAAATTATCAAGCGTCGAAATTTCATCCGGAAAGGGTGCTGTAACTTCAGGACTGTACCTGTTTGCTAACTTGGAAAGCGAGAAAGCTTTTCTAACCTTCACGCTGAGTGAAAGTGATCTAGAGATTACATATCTCTACAGATTGTTCAAAGATAAGTTATTGGTAGGTCCAAACTTTGGCTATTTCTTTAACGCAGCCTATGGAGGTGTGCAGACCATTTTCTGTCCTAGCAAATATATAGAGACCTTTCATTGGGTTGGATGGTCAATAGGAAAACCTGATCAAAAAATAGTTTTAAAACAATCAGGGTTTCTATTTGCTATAAATTCTGTGAGTTTAAAATTTTGGAGGCTTAAGGCAACATATTGCCTTATTAACTACCAAAAAAACGCACCGCAACATACCGCGACGTTGCAGTACACCCAAAAAATAAACGACAAATTTAATATTTACACTAACGTAGGATATGATTTCTTAAATGAAAACCAACTCTTGCAGTTGGGGATGAAATATAAATTATAGAGTTATAAAAAACTAAAAAGAGGCTTCTGGTCAGAAGCCTCTTTTTTTTTTAACCAAAATCAGTTTTTATTAACAAATAAATTAAAATAATCTCTATACTAAGGTATAGAGATTATGGGATTGAAATTTTCGACTACGTAAGTAGTGATCCAGCAAATGGCAATTAAAACAACTACCAAAAACATTGCGATACATAGTATCTCGGACACTTCTTTCTTCTTCATGTCTATATAGTTTAAAAATGATTTCTTAATAAATACATTACTCTTTTTATCTATTTTGGCAAACCTTTAATTTCTTTGTACTTTTTGTGAGATAGATGTTATAATTAACATTATGGAAAACATTAAAAACAACAAATTTTTATTTATTAGTGGTGCTATAGTAGTATTCTCAATATTGCTTTCCGCATCTTTCTTTTTAGCAGCCAAAAACTTTTCTAAGCAAGGTGCTTATATAGAAGTAAAAGGATTGTCTGAAAGAATAGTAAAAGCAGATACTGCTATTTGGTCAATGAGTTTTGAAGTAAAGTCGAACAATGTTGATACTTTGTATTCTGATATAGAAAAGAATATATCAACCATTAAAGCTTTCTTGACAGAAAAGGGCTTTGAAGCTTCTGAAATAAATGTTGCCCCTGTAAACATCTATCAAGATACATACAAGGATGCTGCATTTAGATACAATTCAAACAACCAAGTTTCTGTTTATACCAAAAAAGTTGATCTAGCCAAGGCAACTTCAAACGAAACATTATTATTAGTTCAAAAGGGAGTTGTTTTGAATCAGAATTATATCTCATTTGAATTTTCAGACATAAATAGCATTAAACCTGAGATGCTTGCAGATGCAATAAAAAATGCAAAAGACACAGCTTCACAATTTGCTCAAAATTCTGGTTCTGTAGTTGGAAGCGTTGCTCGAGGTAATCAAGGAGTATTTGATATAACAGATAAAGATCCAGGATCTCCTGAATACAAAAAAATAAGATTAGTTTCAACCCTAAGATTCTTGTTACAATAAAAATTTTTAAAACAGCGGCCATTCGGCCGCTGTTTTAAAAATTACCAATTTTATTATGATATAATTGTTTTATGTCACATCAAGGAAATGTTTGGGAAAGGGAATATCGGAATCCGAAGCTTGTTACAAAGGATGATAAACCACAAGCAGATGTTTTGCGTTTTTTGAAATTTCTCAAAAAAGTCGAAAAGTATCAAGTTGAAGATAAAAACATTCTCGATCTTGGTTGTGGTACAGGAAGGAATTCAAATTATTTAGCAAAAGAAGGATGTAGTGTTATTGGAATAGATATATCCAAGACGGCTTTATTAATTGCAAAAGAGCGAGCAGAAGAGCTTGGCTTGAGGGTTGATTATCGTCTAGGTGATATAGGAGAAAATTATGATATTAAAGACGAATCGATAGATATGATTCTTGATGTTACAGCTTCAAATTCTTTAGATGAGAAAGGGCGTGAAAATTATTTAAGAGAAATGAGTAGAGTTTTAAGAAAAGGAGGATTTGTTTTTGTAAGGGCCCTTTGTAAAGATGGAGATGATAATGCCAAAAAACTTTTAAAAGAAAATCCTGGGGAAGAATATGATACGTATAAAATAAAAGAAATGGGGTTGACGGAAAGGGTTTTTTCTAGGGCTGATTTTACAGCTACCTATGGTAAATATTTTGAAATATTAAAGCTAGAAAAGATAACTCATTACTCAGCTTTTAACAATAGGGTATACAAAAGAAACTATTGGTTAGCTTACCTAAAAAAATGATATAATCTAAATATATGGCAACTGAAATTTTTGACCAAGAAATAAAAAAACTAAATGAGAAGCAGAAGGAAGCTGTCGAGACAATTGATGGCCCCGTTATGGTTGTAGCTGGTCCCGGGACGGGGAAAACTCAAATATTGTCATTACGCATAGGAAATATTCTTAAAAAAACAGATACTCCAGCGGAAGGAATTCTTTGTTTAACCTTTACTAATTCAGGGGTAGAAGCGATGAAAAATCGTTTGGAGAGATATATTGGTAAAAGAGGGCAGGAAGTATATGTCTCAACTTTTCACAGCTTCGCAATAGGTTTAATAGAGAAGTATTATGATTTCTTGGATTTTGAAGTTTCTCCAACTTTAATGGGGGACGACGAATCTATATTTTTAATAGACGATATTTTAAATAATTACGAATGGGAATATCTTAGCCCTCTATCAAATAAAAGTTTATATTTCAATGAGCTAAAATCCTTAGTTTCTTTATTAAAAAGAGAAAGAATAAGCGCCAAAGAATTCTTATCTTTTACTGAAGCAGAAATTGAAGATTTAAAAAATGACCCAGAAAATATATCGTCTCGAGGTTCCACAAAGGGGGAGATAAAAAAGAGTGTTGAAAAAAGAATTGAGTCTTTAGAAAAAACAAAAGAATTTGTTCGATTTTATGAAACATATGAGGAAGAGAAAAAGAAGCTCTCGATGATGGATTATGATGATGTATTAGAATATGCAGTTTATTTAGTAGAGAATTTTGAGGATGTTAAAAATGAAATCAGAGAAAATTATCTGTATGTTTTAGTAGACGAACACCAGGATTCAAGTGGTGTCCAAAATAGTTTTTTGAAGGCAGTCTGGAAGGATACAGAAAATCCAAACATTTTTGTGGTGGGAGATGATCGGCAGTTAATTTATGGGTTCTCCGGTGCAAATTCTTCTTATTTTGAAGAATTTTCTCACATATTTGGAAAAACAAAGTTAATCTTTCTAGTAGAAAACTATAGATCAACAGCACCAATACTTTTGGCAGCAGATGATCTTTTGTCTAGCTCTCTTTCTTCAGAGAAACTAAAGAGTAATAAAAAAGGTGAAGACAAAATTTTTATTAATGAATACTCTTATCCTAGAGATGAAATAATTGGAGCAGGAATTTATTTTAAACAAAAAATAGAGGAAGGCATTAATCCGAGCGAATGTGCCATTTTGGTATCAAAGAATCATCAAGTTAAAACAGCTATAAATATCTTGAGAGATATGGGGCTACCAGTGGCAGATGGAGGTAATTCTTCTTTATTTAATGAATATGATGCAGATGGTATGAGGCAGGTATTGAAGATTATAGCTGACCCACTAGATCATATAACCTTATCTAAAACACTGCTAAATAAATCAAGTGGCATTAGCTTATTAAAAGCTCATCAATTTTTAAAAGACAATAAATATGAAGAGATAAGCATAGAGAGTCTTATTGAAAATAATAAAACTGAGAAAAATTTATTTGAAGAAAATGATGAAATTTACAAATGGGGTAGGAAACTAGAAGATTGGATAAATAGATTTCAAGGAGAGAAATTAAGTAACATTGTTAACATTTTAGGAAACGAGTTGCTAATCAATGAATCTCTAAATAACAAAGAGATGCTAAAAAGGGTAGAGATAGTAAGGAGTTTTATTCATCTAGCAATAATGTTTGAACAAAAACAAAAAGAGCCAACCCCGGACAAATTTATTGAATACCTTGATCGTCTTGATTCTTATAATGCTCAGATAGAGATAGCTAGTTTTGGTCAATCTGAAGGAATAAGGGTAATGACATTGTATAAATCAAAAGGGTTAGAATATGAAGCCGTTTGGATAGCACACGCCAACGAAGAAGTTCTGTTGAGTAATAAAAACAACAAATTGGCACTACCTACTAAATTAGAAGAACACAGAGAAAAGAAAAGTATAGAAGAAGTAAAGAAAGAATTGTACGTTGCTATAACAAGGGCGAAGACATTTTGCAATATCTCGTATGCTCGTGAAAACTATAATGGTAGAGACATGAATTTGGTATCAGTTATTAAAGAATTACCGGAATCTCATTTTAACAAAAAGACCAGTGAAGAAACAGAGAAAGAATTACTTCTCGTGGATCCTCTTATTTTTACCAAGATTAACAAAACAGAATTTAAGGGAGAAATAGTTGAAGAGGTTAAAAATTTGGTAAAAGAAAATTATCCATCCCTCAAGGTCTCGGTATCAATGTTAAATAACTTCTTTGAATGTCCTTGGGAATGGTATTTTAGGAGTTTTCTAAGGTTACCAGAACCACAGCCTAATTACTTGGCTTTAGGGACTATTGTTCACGAAACTATTGAATACATATTAAAACAAGAAAAATTACCTTCAAAAGATGAGATAGAGAAAAAAATAGAAGATAGTTTTACCAAAAAAAATATAATAAACCAAATAGATAAAAATCGTTTAGTCAAAAAAGCGGTAGAGGCTGTAAATTCCTGGACTAAGAATTATTATAAAGACCTTTATTCAAGCTTTAAATCAGAATACTCTATTTCTTTTAAAGATAAAGATTTTCCTAGTCTTGTAATGTATGGAAAGATTGATTTGATAGAGTCAGATAAAGATAACAACATTAGGATTACAGATTTTAAAACGGGTTCTTCTAAAACTAAAAATGATATAGAAAAAATAGATGACGAAGGTAGATTGTCCAAGCAGATGAGGCAATTAGCCATGTACTCATATCTATTACAAGGAGAAAAGAAAGACCTACTTATAGATAAATCAAGATTGTTATTCTTGGAAGAAGATATTGAAAATAAGAACTCATTATATGAGACTCATATAGATCAGGAAAAAATAGATTTACTCAAAAGAGATATTCGAGATTATGAAGAATCTTTAAGGTCTGGTGATTTTGTAAGCAAAAAATGCCAAGTCAAAGCCTATGGTGGGGAAGAGTGCGAATATTGTAAATTGGCTAAAAGAATACTCTTAAAATAGGCCTTTTTAAAGTAAGGTAGCAAATACAGGCTAAAATATGCTATATTATTATGATGCAAGAAGGATATAAAAAGGGTAGTTTACACCCATTAACACTAATAACTAACGAAGCAGTAACTATTTTTAAAGAAATGGGTTTTGCTGTAGAACAAGGTCCTGAGCTTGAAGATGAATGGCATAATTTCGACGCACTCAATGTACCCAAGGATCATCCAGCTAGGGATATGCAAGATACCTTCTTTATCAAAGGTAAACCTGGTATTGTACTACGTACACATACTTCTAGTTCACAAATAAGATACATGGAAAATTTGGTAAAAAATGGTGGCAATCCTCCGTTTGCAATTGTTGTGCCTGGAAAAGTTTTTAGAAACGAGGCAACAGATGCTAATCACGAAATGCAATTTTATCAAATAGAAGGACTTGTTGTTGGTAAAGATTTTTCTGTTGCTAACATGAAAGGAGTTTTGCTCGAATTTTTCAAAAGATTTTTTGAGGGAGAAGAAGTGGATATTCGCATAAGACCAAGTTTCTTCCCGTTCGTTGAGCCAGGTTTTGAAGTAGATTTGAGAAGAGGTGAAAAGTGGATTGAATTGTTGGGAGCTGGTATGGTCCATCCTAATGTTCTAAAAAATTGTGGAATAGATGGCGAAAAATATCAAGGTTTTGCTTTTGGAATGGGGTTAGATAGATTGATGAAAATGAAGTTAAAAGTAAATGATATTCGAGTTTCTTATCAAGGTGATCTAAGAGTTAATCAATTTTAAAGCTTATGTTAATTAGTTACAATTGGATAAAATCATACATAAAAGATATTCCAGAGCCAGAAAAACTGGCTGAGCTTTTAACTTTCAAGCTATGTGAAGTTGAGGGCGTAGAGGAAAAAGATAACGGAGATGCAATTTTAGATTTAAATATCTTACCTGATAGGGCTCATGATTTACTTTCTCACAGAGGAATAGCTAGGGAAATAGCAGGATTGCTCGGTCTACCTTTTAAGGAGAGTAATTTTGAAGAAAAAGAAATTATAAGTGAGCCTACGGATTTAGAAATAGATGTACAATCTCCTCTTTGCCGAAGATACATGGGTAGAATAATTAAAAATGTAAAAGTTGGACCTTCTCCTGTCTGGTTGAAAGAAAAAATTGAATCTATCGGACAAAGAAGTATAAATAATATTGTAGACCTATCTAACTTTATTATGTTTGATTTAGGTCAGCCTATACACACTTTTGATTTAGACAAATTAGAAAGTCCTAAACTAATAATTAGGAATGCTAACGAAGGTGAAAATATTGAGCTTTTGGGGTTTGAAAAAATAGGGGAGATAACAAAAGAAAGGAACGCTATCTTAAGTTCCAGCGAACTCGTAATTGCAGACGAAAAGGATGCACTTGTTATCGCAGGAGTTAAAGGTGGTAAAAAGGCAGAAGTAGATAAGAACACTCAAAATATCATTATAGAAGTGGCTAATTTTGATCCTGTGGCAATTAGGAAAACTGCTGGTAAATACAACATTAAGACTGATGCCTCAAAAAGATACGAGAACGAAATTTCACCGGAACTTTGCAAAGATGCAATGGAAAAGATTTCTCACTATATAACTTTGATTTGCGAAGATGCCAAAGTAGAAAAAATTGTTGATATTTACAACCAAAAACCAGAAATTAAAAAAGTAACTTTTGATAGAGATTATATTTCAAAAGTTTTAGGGATAGGAATTACCATAGAAGAAATTAAAAACATTCTGACAGATTACAATTATGAATACGAAATAGATGGAAATGTTTTTGTTGTTACTATTCCTTGGTGGAGGTTAGATTTAAATATACCCGCAGATTTTACCGAAGAGATAGGCCGAATTTATGGATATGATAAAGTGGGTGCTATTTTACCAACAAACATTCCTGAAGCTAAAGATAATGATTCTTGGAAGAAAATTTGTCTTGTGAAAAATAAATTAGTAAACGAAGGTTATCAAGAAGTTATTAATTCAGTTTTTAGAAATAAAGGTAACTTCTCGGTTTTTGCTGCGGCTAGTGATAAAAGTAATTTAAGAGATAATCTCAAAGATGGTTTAAAGGAGAGTATTGAATTTAATTTAAAAAATCTTCCTTTATTGTTAAATGAAGATGTAAAAATCTTTGAAGTGGGAACTGTTTTCTTAAAAGACAAAGAACAGATTAATGTAGCTTTTGGTAACAAAAAAAATATCAATGAATTGTCTTTAGATAGTTACTATGAAGAAATTAAAGATGGATACTCTGATGATTCTCTCGTAACTATTCCTAAAAAAGATCGTGATTTCGAATATTTCAAACAATGGTCTAATTATCCTTTTATTGTCAGAGATATAGCCGTTTGGCTTCCAGAGGGGGTAGCTCCAGAGAAATTAATTGAGATATATAAAAGTTTTGGAACAGAATTACTAGTCAAAGAACCCAAACTTTTTGATTCCTTTACAAAAGATGGCAGAACTTCTTTTGCGTACAGATTAGTATTCCAGTCAGACGATAAAACACTTACCGATGAAGAAATAAATGTAATAATGGATAATATAACTAAGAAGATTGTTGACCTCGGCTACGAAGTCAGATAAGTCCTTATAATTTGACACAAAACAATATCATTTCAATATTCCCGAGGCCTTGCCCCCACACCTACTTTTTTAAAGCGCCTAGGGCGCGCAATAAATTGCATTAAAAAAGTAGGTGTGGGGGCTTGCCACTTATCCACAGTTTTGCATAGGAATTTTCTCTCCCGCCTCGAGCGATGTAGCAACTTCGGGCAGGGATGAATATCAAAGGAGATTTCTGGACAAAAAATTTGTTCTCACATAATTTAGTAGTATAATAAAAGCATGGTTAAAAATCCTTATGCAAAACTTCTAAAAAGTGAAAAAGCTTTTACCCCCACACCTACTTTTAGAAAGCAACATAGTTGCGCGTCTACGACGCATTCTGAAAGTGGGTGTAGGGGGTTTACTCTCATCGAACTCCTCGTCGTCGTAGCCATCATCGGCATACTCTCAACTGTTGTTATTGCATCTCTAAATAGTGCAAGAGAAAAAGGTAAGATTGCAACTATCAAATCAACTTTAAAACAGTTGTACAATCAAGCAGCTATCAATCAAGTAGAGGTTGGTAGTTTTGCTGGATCTAATACATCATACTCTGATTTAACTTGTACAGGTCCAGGAGGTAACTTAGCTAAAATAGTTCAACCCCTTATCGATCAAGGAATAGTAGTCAAATGCTTTAGCTGGAGAGGAACGACAGATGGAGGTGGTGTATATATCGGAGATGAAAGTCTTCGTTTCGGTGCTACCGCCCTCATCTACAACACCACCGAACTCAAAGCTTGGTCTGTAGATGAAAACGGGGTAGTGAAATGGGATTTAGCAGATTTAACATCAGCTAATCTTCCAGGTAATAATACAAAAAGTTGGTCAGATGCAAAAACTGCTTGTGCCAATAATGGTGGTCGTCTTCCATCTATCGAACAGTTAAGAACCCTATATTGGGCATCTTATGCTGGTGCAGGAGCAACTGCTACTCCATATACTCCTTCAGGCTTCCAGCCGGGCTACTATTGGTCTTCTGTTCCTGTTCCTTCTCAGCCATTAGTTTATGCTTACTTCCAGTCCGTGTACAGTGGTGGCTTGGGCTACGATGGTCGGGGTGCTGGCTACTATGTCCGTTGTGTTCGATAACTGAACCTGTAGGTCTCTTGTTTTATCTTTAAAAATAAGGCTAAAAATCACTAAAAAAACTAGTTTTTTTAGTGATTTTTTGATATAATATAGTTATATAAGGTTAGCCATTTTGGGGCTATCCTGTATGGTTTTTGTCACAATATTTTATTATTTAATTTTTTAAAAAGATGGTTAAAAAAGAAGAAAAAAAAGCGAAGGATAATGTTAAATATGGAGCAGAGCAGATATCTGTTCTAGAAGGATTGGAGCCAGTACGACGACGTCCTGGAATGTATATCGGAACGACAGGGATAGACGGTTTACACCATCTTGTTTGGGAAATTTTTGATAACTCTCGAGATGAAGCGATGGGCGGCTACTGTGACAGAATAGAAATTACTCTTTTACCTGATAGTTCTATTCGAGTTGTAGATAATGGACGCGGAATACCAGTGGACATTCACCCAAAAACAAAAGTCTCTGCACTCGAAACTGTGATGACAACTCTTCATGCAGGAGGAAAATTCGGGGGAGATGATAGTGGATATAAAGTATCCAGTGGTCTTCACGGTGTTGGTGCTTCTGTGGTTAATGCGTTGTCTATTTATTTTAAAGCAGAAGTTCACAAAGAAGGAGGCAAATACATTCAAGAATATTCACAAGGTAAGAAAAAATCTCCAGTTAAAAAAGTTGGTACAACAAAAGAACATGGTACTATCATTTTATTTAGACCAGACGAGGAAATTTTTAAAGAAGTTAAATTTAATATAGATACAGTAATAAATCACTTAAGACAGCAAGCATATTTGGTTAAAGGATTGAGAATAGATATTATAGATGCTCGAGAATGGGATCCTATAACTGGTGGCAAAGAGAAAAAAGATTTAAATGATACTTTTTGGTTTAAGGATTTAGAGCTAGAAGTTCCTTCCACATCTTTTTATTTTGAAGGTGGGCTAATTTCTCTTGTAAGATTTTACAATAAACTCGAAAAGCCTATTCATCCAAGTATCTTTTATGTAGAAAAAGAATTAGATAACGTAGGGGTAGAAGTGGCTTTACAGTATGTTGATGATGTTAATTTTGATATCATTCCTTTTGCTAATAATGTTTATAACCCAGAAGGCGGTACTCATGTAACCGGATTTAAAACGGCACTAACTAGAGTTTTAAATAACTATGGTAAGAAAAATAATTTGATAAAAGAAGGCGATGGGGGGTTTACAGGAGAAGATGTCTTAGAGGGTCTTACTGCTGTAATATCAGTTAAGTTAAGAGAAATTCAATTTGAAGGACAGACAAAAGCCAAGCTTGGTTCCACAGAAGCTCAGGGTGCCGTTGCCACAGTATTTGGAGATGCTCTTGCTACATTTCTAGAAGAGAATCCAGATGAAGCTAAATCTATCATTAATAAATCATTGCTTGCTCTTAGAGCTAGAAAAGCAGCTAAGGCGGCGAAGGATTCAGTTCTTCGAAAAGGTGCACTAGAGGGGATGACCTTGCCAGGTAAGCTAGCAGACTGTCAGGTAAAAGATGCGGAAAATGCAGAATTGTTTATTGTGGAGGGGGATTCAGCTGGAGGTACAGCTAAAATGGGAAGAGATAGGAAAACTCAGGCGATACTACCGCTTAGGGGAAAAATTTTGAATGTTGAAAGAGCTAGGCTGGATAGGATGCTCGGAAGTGAGCAAATTAAAAATCTAGTTATCGCTATGGGTACATCTATAGGAGAAACTTTTGATATTACTAAAATGCGATATCATAAAATAATTATTGCAACAGATGCCGATGTGGATGGAGCTCACATTTCAACCCTTATTCTAACTTTGATGTATCGTTACTTTAGACCAGTGTTGGATGCTGGATATGTTTATATCGCACAACCACCTCTATTTAAGATCAAAAAAGGTAAAGAAGTATTTTATGCATATTCAGACGAAGAAAGAGATAGGATCTTGGGTAAAGATGCTCCAAAATTAGAAGAATTATTACAGGAAAGTGAGACGGGTGCAGATGAGAACGAAGAGAGCGAGAATGAACAAAATGAAACGAAAGAAGGAGACAAGAAACAATCAAAAATCCACGTTCAAAGATATAAAGGTCTCGGAGAAATGAACGCTGAAGAATTGTGGGAGACAACAATGGATCCAAACAATCGTGTCTTAAAACAAGTTTCAATTAAAGACATCGAAATTGCAAACCAAGTATTTGATACCTTAATGGGTTCAGAAGTTGCCCCAAGAAAGGCCTTTATTCAGTCTAATGCCAAAATGGCAAACCTCGACATATAAAAACAATAAAACACTCCCCGAATCATTCGGAGAGTGTTTTATTGTTTTATCCTAATTTTCTTTCTTTAATATCCGATTTTATCTTTTCGATAAAACTTTCTATTGTAATGTTTTCTAGCTTTTCATTTCTCCCCTCAACAGTTATGACTTTTGCATCACGTTCTTTATCTCCAACAACAATCATATACGGAATTTTTTGCATTTTTGCATTTCGAATTCTTTTTCCTAGAGATTCATTGGTGTCATCTAGTTCTATGCGAATATTTTCTTTGTTAATTTTTTCTAAAATTTCTTTTGCATATTCTTTCTGGTGTTCAGAGACAGGTAAAATTATTACTTGAACAGGGGCAAGCCAAACAGGAAAAGCCCCAGCAAAATGTTCAATCATAACTCCCATAAACCTTTCAAGTGATCCAGATATTGCCCTGTGAATAACAACAGGTCTTTCGTCTTCACCTTTTTCATTTTTAAAGGAAAGATTAAATCTTTCTGGAAGATTAAAATCACATTGAATTGTTGCTAATTGCCACTCGCGTCCGATTGCGTCTTTAAACATAAAGTCTAATTTTGGTCCATAGAAGGCTGCTTCTCCAACTCCGAGCTTGTAATTTAATTCATTTTCTTTAGCTGCTGTTTCAAGAGCGTCTTCTGCTTTTTGCCAAACTTCGTCACTGCCGAGATATTTACTCTTGTCTTCACCCCTGGTTGAAAATCTTACCCAGTAACCATTCATCATTCCCATTGTGTTGTAGAAATCTTTAATAATTTTTACAATCGTTCCGACCTCTTCTCCGATTTGAGAAACTCGACAGAATAGGTGTCCATCATCTTGAGTAATCGATCGAACTCGAGTAAGTCCTGAAAGTTGACCAGCTTTTTCATAACGATACACAGTTGCAGGTTCAAAATATCGAATCGGCATATCCCTGTAAGAGAATTGATTGTCGGCAAATATTTGCATGTGATGAGGACAGTTCATTGGCTTCATGAAGAATTCTTCATCTCCGCCCTTAACGCGGAATAATTCATCTCCAAATTTTGCAGCATGCCCTGATGTTTGATATAAATCTTGTTTCGCTAGGTGAGGGGACCAAATACGAAGATAGCCTTTGTTTTTATGTAATTCCCAAAGATAATCCTCGATCTCTTTTCGGATGGTCATCCCTTTTGGTTGAAGAAGGGGAAGGCCAGCACCGACAAGGTCAGATAGGGTAAAGAGTTTTAATTCTTTTCCTAGTTTGCGATGGTCTCTTTTTTTGGCTTCTTCTTGTTGAAAGACATATTGATCCAGCTCTTCTTTTGTTTCGAAAGCTAACCCGTAAACTCGCGTGAGCATTTTGTTCAACTCATTCCCTCGCCAATATGCACCAGCAATTTTTTCTAATTTAAACGAACCATCTTTGATGTCTTTTACATTTTCAATATGCCCTCCTCGGCAAAGGTCAACAAAGTTTCCTGATTGATAAACTGTGATTTCTTCGTTTTTTCCACTTATTTCATTTATGAGTTCCAGCTTATATTCATTATCTTTAAAAATTTCTAAAGCTTCTTCTTTTGTTAAAACTCTTTTTTCAAAAGTTGACCAAGTTTTTATGATTTCTTTCATCTTGTTTTCTATTTCTTCAAGATTAGCATCGGTTATCTTTCCATTGACATCAACATCATAATAAAAACCATGCTCAATAGCTGGCCCAAGGGTTATTTTTGACCCAGGATATAATTCTAATATTGAAGCCCCCAGAAGGTGAGCTAGAGAATGTCTTATTTTTTCTATTTTTTCCATAATAAATTTGTATATAAAACGAAGCAAATTATTTTATGAAAAAATGTCTGGCCCCTCGTCCTCCCTCATCCGAGGACTTTTTTCAAAATATAATTTGCGAAGTTTTATTTTAATTAGCTAAAATAAAATCGCCCCGACGAAATGTGAAAAATTCACTTTCCGTCGGGGCGAGTCTAATCGCGGTTCCACCCAACATTTATAACTTCATTAACATTATAGATTAGCCCCATGAGGTCCAGATTATTACCTAGATTATGGTTGGTAGCCATAACAATCTCTATACATAGAATAATACAATGAATGTTTTTAAAACACAAGCACTTTCTACTTCGACCACTTAGAAGCTCAGCTCCTAAGTGAAAAGGGATAAAAATCTGGACAAATACTGGTTTTCTAAATATAGGAGTGATACAATAAAATCATGTTCAAGAAACATCAAAATTCCAAAATTAAAGCTTTCACCCCCACACCTACTTTTAGAAAGCAACATAGTTGCGCGTCTACGACGCATTCTGAAAGTGGGTGTAGGGGGTTTACTCTCATCGAACTCCTCGTCGTTGTCGCCATCATCGGCATACTCTCCGGAGTAGTCATTGCATCACTAAACAGTGCACGAGAGAAAGGAAAAATCGCAGCCATCAAGTCTACTCTCAAGAACATGCAATCTCAAGCCGAAATCACATATACTGATACAGGAAGCTATGCTTCACTATACAACTCTTCCACCTACGATTGTATCGGTCCATTAGCTAACATGGCTTCTAGCCTCACAGACAAAGGAGTAACAGTTAAATGTTATTCTAGAAACGATTCATCCCGTAATGATGTTTACTTAAGATTCGGCGCTACTGCTATCATCTACGATGCCAACGATTTCAAAGCATGGTCCACAGACCAAAACGGAGTAGTGACTTGGGATCAGAAAGGAGTAAATACTACTGGTGCTTATGTAGATACAGATGTATATTCAGGTATGACATATTCTGTTTCAACTACTGCGTGTACTACTGCCGGAGGAAGGTTGCCATCTTTGGAACAACTATTTACTTTGGCAAGAGCTTATGGATCAGCTTCACTAGCTGCGACTGGTACCACTACCTACAAGCCTACAAGTGCAGGCTTCGTGGCGCACTACTATTGGTCTTCTACCATCGTCCCGTCTGATGGTTCGCTGGCTTACAGTGTGAGCTTTAGCAGTGGTAACGCCGTCACGCACTCTACTGCGAGCTCCGACTATGTCCGTTGTGTCCGGTAGTTAGTTAATAGATAGGGATTGTTTTTCTGGTTGCATTTTGGCTTAAAATCAGTATACTAGTTATTATGGTAATACGAATGAGACATACCCGTGCACATACGGGAAATAGAAGATCACACCATGCCCTAGAAGCAAAGGTCTTTACTACTTGTACAAACTGTGGGGAAAAGAAAGAAACTCACATTGTTTGCAAGAAATGCGGATTTTACAGAGGACGCAAGGTAATTGATGTGGTTAAGAAAGTAGAGAAAAAACAAGCAAAAAAGAAATAGTCTAAAAACTATTCTTTTTGATTTATTAGTTCTTTATTGTTTAAAGCTATTTTTATATTATGGCAAACAGGCACCTTTCAAGATCAATTGTTCTTCAGACACTCTTTGAGTGGGATTTCGCGGTTTCTAAAGACAGTGACCCAAAAGAGATGCTCGAAAGGAACATTGAAGAATTTGGTCCAGGATTAGATGACAATCAGTTTATGTCTGAACTCTTTAACGGTGTCATAAAAAAGAAACAAATTATTGATGAAATTATCGAAAAAGCTGCTCCAGATTGGCCAATAGACAAAATATCTGTAGTTGATAGAAACGTCCTAAGAATAGGTCTATATGAATTGATATTTGCTGATAGAGGACAGGTTCCTCCTAAGGTTGCTATCAACGAGGCCATAGAGCTTGCTAAAACTTTTGGTGGAGAAAATTCTAGTAGATTTGTTAACGGAGTCTTGGGTGGTGTTTACAAAGAAATGGGTGAACCCGGAAAAGATGATGTTCATCCAAAGAAGAAAGCTTTTGAAACAGACCCAGCAAAGTTTCCTATTGAAAAAAAGGCAGGAGCTGTTGTTTATGCTCATCATGAGGATAAATTGTATTTTGCTTTTGTTCATGATGTTTTTGGATACTGGACTCTGTCTAAAGGTAGTATAGAAGAAGGCGAAAACGAAGAAGAAGGAGCTATTCGAGAAATCAAAGAAGAAATGGGCCTAGATATAAAAATAAAAGAACTTTTAGGACGTAACGAATATATCGCTACTCATCCAGAAAAGGGAAAGATTAGGAAACAGGTAGTATTTTTCTTGGCGGAATCAGATTATAGAGAAATAGTCTTAGAGGAGGGAACTGGAGGTTTAGATGATGCTAGATGGTTTACAATAGACGAAATACCAAATTTAAGAATGTATGATAATATGATTCCGCTTCTAACCAAGACGATCGATATTCTTAGTAAAGATAATGGGTAAAAAACATGATAGATTTCTCTTTGTTTGAAAAAAAAATAAATATACATTTTAAAAATAAAAAGCTTCTAGAACAAGCTTTTATTCACCGATCATACATAAACGAAAACGGCGGAACCAAACTAGAACACAACGAAAGACTAGAATTTTTAGGAGATGCAGTTTTGGAACTTATTGTTACTGATTATTTATATAATAAATACGGAGATAAAGATGAAGGTGAGTTAACCGCTTATAGATCATCCCTTGTTAATGCTACTATTTGTGGAGAGATTGCTAGTGAGCTAGGAATGAATGAATATCTACTATTGTCAAAAGGTGAAGCAAAAGATATTGGTAAAGCTCGTGGCTATATATTGGCAAACACCTATGAAGCTTTTGTGGGTGCTGTTTACTTGGATCAAGGATACGAAACAGCTAAAGATTTTATTTATAAAACAATCCTAAGCAAAATAGATACAATAATAGCTAAAAAACTTTGGAGAGATTCAAAGAGTTTGGTTCAAGAAAAAGCTCAAGAATATGTAAACGTTACTCCGTCATACAAAGTCTTACACGAATCAGGTCCTGATCATGACAAAAGTTTTACAACAGGTATCTATTTTGGAGACATACTAGTAGCAGAAGGAAAAGGTAAGTCAAAACAGGAATCAGAACAAGATGCTGCACATAAAGCATTAGAAATTAAAGAGTGGTTGGAGTAAAAGAAAATGACTCTCAAATCAATAGAGCTTATAGGTTTTAAGTCGTTTGGCAAAAAAAGTGTTGTTAATTTTACGACGCCTGTTACTTGTATAGTGGGTCCCAACGGCTCTGGTAAATCAAACATAGTTGAAGCAATAAGGTTTGTATTGGGGGAGCAGTCAATGAAATCTCTTAGAGGTAAAGGTGGAGTAGATTTGATATTTAAGGGTTCAAAACATTTGTCTTCATCTAATCGCGCTCAAGTAACAATAACTTTTGATAATAGCGATAAAGTTTTTTCTTTTACAAATAGCGGCCTAGGTGTCTCTCTCGATTATGATGAGATAACTATTGGAAGAGAAGTTTTTGCTGATGGCTCAAATAAATATACTATAAACAAAACTGAAGTTCGTCTTAAAGATGTTGTCGATTTACTTGCCTCGGTTAACATAGGAAGTTCTGGACACCATATAATTTCGCAAGGAGAAGCTGATCGCGTTTTGAATGCGTCAAACAAAGAAAGAAGAGGAATGATAGAAGATGCGCTAGGTCTTCGAGTCTATCAATATAGAATTAAGGAAGCAGAAAAGAAGCTCGAGAAAACAATCGAAAATATCAAAGATGTTCAATCGTTGAGAAGAGAAATAGCTCCTCATTTAGCATTCTTAAAAAAACAAGTTCAAATAATCGAAAAATCTCGAGAAATGAGAGAAGAGCTTAGAGAAATGTACCGCTCTTACTTGTCTATAGAGAATACTTATATTAAAAAAGAAGACTCTCGTTTGTCTAATTGGTCTGCCGAATTAAACACCAAAAAGATAGAAGTAGAAAATAAATTACAAGAAATAGAAAAACAAAAAGCAGAAACTCAAACCGAAAGTTTGTATAGAAAAGAAATCCTAGACAAGGAAGGAGAAATATCCAAAATACGATCTGATAAAAATGAATTTATTAGAAAATTAGGTAGAATAGAAGGAATTATAGAGGGAATCGAATCTCATTTCAATAAAAAAACTGAATCTAATACTAGGGTCATTAGTGAAGACGAATGGAAAACTTTTGTGCTTGATATTTCTACAAGGATAGATGAAGCTATTAAAATAGAGGATCTTTCTAATGTGAAAGATGTTCTTGTTTCTATCAAAAATAAAATAAAGGATTTCTATAAAGAGTCTAGCGAAGAAGAGAATAAGGTTATCACAATAGAAGATAATGCAGAATATCGCGAAATGCAGGTTGCAAAGAATGAAATTTTATCTTCAATTGAAAGTCTTAATAATCAAGAGAAAGAAGTTTTTGAAAAGATTAACGATCTTCGAAGAAAAGAAAAGGAAGAGGAAGACAAATACAGAGACAGTGAAAAAATCCTTTATGAACTTGTTCATCAAAAAAATGATATTAATTCAAAAATTCAATCATTAGGATACGAACAAGAAAAACTAGAAATTGTTAAAAATGCCTTTAATATGGAATTGACAGAGGCAGGCGTTTTGATTGGTAGAGAAATAATATCATTCGCTGAAACAGTTTTTGAAGGAGAAATAAATCGAGACACTCAAGAAGATATCAGAAGAAAAATAGAAAGAATAAAAATTAAAATAGAGGATGCTGGAAGTGGAAGTGGTAACGAAGTGATGAAAGAGTACGAAGACACATTAGAGAGGGATAGTTTTCTAGCAAAAGAAATAGACGATTTGAATAAGAGCATGAAGGATTGTAGTATCTTAATCCAAGACTTAAAAGAAAAATTAGATTCTGAATTTAAGACGGGTATAGAGAAAATCAATAAACAATTCCAAGAATTTTTTGCTCTAATGTTTGGAGGGGGAGGAGCATTCCTTTCAATTACTATGGAGAATAAAAAGCCAAAGAAAAATTCTGACACAGAAGTAATGGAAGAGGAAGAGTCAGAAGAAAGCGAAGTTGGTTTTGAAAGAGGTATAGAGATAAATGTCAGCTTGCCACAAAAGAAAGTTAAAGATTTACACATGTTGTCAGGAGGGGAAAGGTCTTTGACTTCTATTGCTCTCTTGTTCGCTATATCTCAAGTTAATCCTCCACCATTCTTGGTTTTGGATGAGACAGATGCTGCCTTAGATGAAGCTAATTCAAAGAAGTATGGAAATATGCTAGAAAACCTTTCCAAATATTCAGAACTTATTGTGGTTACCCACAATAGAGAAACAATGTCCAGAGCCCAAGTTCTTTACGGAGTAACTATGAGTGCTGAGGGCGCATCTACTCTGTTATCTATACACTTAGAAGAAGCTGCAAACTACGCTAAATAGAACACTTGACTTTTATTTCTAATATGATATAATATATTAAAATAAGTGATTTAAAAAAGGAGGATATTGTGTAAAACCCCATTGGTCGTGTTGACTGATGGGTTTTTATTTTAAGTATTCAGTAAGGGTTAATCCTGATTCTTTTATTTTTTTAGCTAAATCTTGTCCTACGTAGCGATAGTGCCAAGGCTCATATTTATATCCTGTTATACTTTCTTTTTCATAGGGGTAACTTAATATAAAGCCATATCTGTAAGCATTGTCTCTTAGCCACAACTCTTCTTTTGTGTTATCAAACAATATCGTTGCTGAAGCATAATTGATAGATTCTCCAGAGAGATCAACGGTTGTTCCTAATTGGTGTTCAGAGTACCCAGGTTTAGCAACTGATATCAGTGGATTTTTTAAATCCGAAAGTGCATTATTAAAGATATTTTTTTGATAAGCATAATCTCGAAAAGCAGAAGTTGCTTTGATTTTTAGATTTTCACTAGACGCATTGTCAATCATTAGATTTAGATATTTTTTTGCTTCTTGTGTTAGACAGGTATTTTTATTGGTAGATAAAATACCAAGTTCTACTAAATCCTTTGGAATATAGCTTTTGTCCGGTAATCCAGTTTCCTGACCAATGTTTAGAAACGACATATCGTTGTATTCTTTGCTAGGTTTAGGACATTTTGAATTCGAAGCTTCCTCCATCTTTGCAAGCTCGTCTTCTTCAAAGAGTCCTGTTATTTGGTATTTTTTATTCTGAACACTAATTAAGTGTTTAATTTCTTTTATTTCTTTGCCTTCAAAAGTAGCCATCACGACCATTCCTCTCATTGTTTCTTTTGAAAAATATTGATCAAAAATAAAGTTACCTAAAGAATAAAATATTGGTTTATTTTTATAATACTCTACATCTTCTATCACATGAGGATGATGTCCGATTACCATGTCCGCCCCATAGTCTATGGCAAGATGGGCAACTTTTTCTTGTCTTTTGTTGTGAATTTTTTCATATTCTTCACCAAAGTGAATTGAAACGATTAAAACGTCAACCGATTCTTTGGCTTTAGCAATGATGCTAGAAAAATTAGGATCATCTACTAGAAGTATTCCACTTTTATTTTTGCCCGCTTCCATCCATTTAGGACCCACATCTGAAAATCCAAGAAAACCAAAATTAACCCCATTTTTGTTTATGATAACGGGTTTTTCTGCTTCTTCTCTAGTAGATCCGGCTCCTACAAAAGCTAAGTCATTCTCCTTTAGTCTTAGAAGCGTGTCGTTAAAAGCTTTGACATTCCAATCACCAACGTGGTTATTGGCAAATGATAATACTTTAAAACCAAAGTCTTTGATAGCGGGTAAGACCTCGGGATTCATTCGAAAAGAATATTTACTGCCAACATTGTTACCAACAGTAGATACTGGGCCTTCTAAATTTCCAAAGAGGATATCTGCTTCTTTTAATTGTGAGGCATTTTTGAATAGCTCAGAAAAGTTTCCGTTAAAGTTTTTTTCGACAGAGCTTTGAACACCTCGGGTGAGCATGATATCTCCAACAAAATAAATTTTTGTGTGAGGGATAGCTTCGGTGATGGGGGTTTTTATATCCAATGACTCTACATTATTTGTATCACCACCTTTATTTTTGATAGGGAATAAGACAACAACTAAAAGAGAAATAACCAAGGCTACTAAAGAAAAAATTATTTGAATTTTTGATCCTTTGTTTTCCATTTTAAACTAACTGATAATCTATAGTTTTTCTGTTTTGATCAGTATTTTTTACTGAGAATTTAATCTTGTCTCCAAGTGTGTATTTTCTATGAGTTCTTTTGCCTATTATACTCATTCCTTTTTTATCGAACACGAAAAAATCAGCTCCCAATTCTCGAATAGGAATCATGCCTTCGCATCTCGATTCTTTTTCTTCAACGTACAAACCCCATTCGGTGACTCCAGTAATAGTTCCTTCAAACTTTTGTCCTATACGGCTAGACATATATTCTACCTGCTTATACTTAATAGAATTTCTTTCAGCTTCTTGGGCTTCTTTTTCACGTGCTGAAGATTGTAAACTAATCTTTTCATATTCTTGCCACTTTTCTTTTGGAATAGATCTCTTTTCTAAGGCTTCAAGTAACAATCTGTGGACTACGACATCCGGATATCTTCTAATAGGGGATGTGAAGTGTGTGTAATGTTTAAAACCGAGACCAAAATGCCCGATGTTTTTTGTAGAGTAAATTGCTTTAGACATCGTACGTATTATGGCCGTGTTGACTGTATCTTTAATAGGACTATTTTCTAGAAGGCTGGCAAGTCTATTTATTTCTTGGGAAGTAATCAATCCGTCTTTAAGATTTATTTTGTAACCAAGTTTTTTTAAGAAAGAAACAAGGTCTTGAACTTTTTCTTTATTTGGTAAATCGTGAATTCTGTATAAAAACACGCCTGCCTCTTTTTTCATTTTCTTAGAAATAAATTCTGCAACCTCTCGGTTAGCCAAAAGCATTAATTCTTCTATCATCTTATTGGAATCTCCTCTTTCTTTGACGTAGACAGAAATAGGCAAGCCTTTATCATCTAAAACGAATCTAACCTCATCTTGTTCTAGCGAAATAGCCCCCTCCTCGAATCTTTTTTTGTGTAATTTCTTAGCAATCTGATTTAAGACAACCAACTCTTCACTAAATTCTCCATTCTTACTTTTGATTACTTCTTCGGCTTCTTCATACGTAAATCTTTTGTCTGAATGAATAATGGTTTTACCAAACCATCTTTTAATTACAATTCCATTTTTATCCATTTCAAATAGGGCAGAGAAGGCCAATCTGTCTTCTCCTGGTTTCAAACTACAAATATCGTTTGATAATTCTTCTGGAAGCATTGGTATGGTTCTATCTACTAAGTAAACAGAGGTTCCTCTTTCTCTAGCTTCTTTATCAAGTACTCCTCCTTTTGTAACAAAATGAGAAACATCTGCGATGTGAACTCCAATTTCAAAATGACCATTTGGAAGTTTGCTAAAAGAAATAGCATCATCGAAATCTTTTGCATCTACTGGGTCTATTGTGACGGTTGTAACACTTCTTAAATCTTTTCTCTTGCTAAGTTCCTTTTCGTTAATTTCTATTTTTGCGACTTTCTTAGCCTCATTAGAAACTATATCTGGAAAGTTATTATCAAAACCTTTTTCTAGTGCAATAGCTTGCATCTCAGCTTCATTTTCAAAAGGTTTACCTAGCACCTTTTTAATTTCCCCAACAGGTGGTCGTTCACTATTTTTCCAATTAGTAATAACTCCAAACACTTTCTGTCCAACGGTAGCCCCGTTTAGCTTATCCTTAGGAATAACTATGTCGACGTAAGTTTTTGTGTCGCTTGGATTAAGGTAGAAAATCCCATTTTCTTCTTCGAGTATACCGGCATGACCCTTTTTTGCTCTTGATACAATTTCTATAACTTCACCGCTTTGATTTGATTCAGGTTTTTTAGGGTGCAACAAAACCATTACAGTATCACCATTTAGGGCTGTTCCTAAAAATTCTCTAGCTATCTCTATAATTTCATCAGATTCAGGTATTCTGATTATCCCTTCTTTTTTATGAGTTATTATAATGTTACCAAGAAGGGTATTTTTACTGTCTTTTTTTTCTTGTTTTTTCACTTTATGAGTATAACATACAACTTGCAATATGTAACTTGGTGTGATAATATGATTTCACATATGTTAAAGATAAGACTACAAAGAACTGGTCGCAAAAATAATGCCGCTTTTCGGGTGGTTTTGACTGATTCTAAGAATTCTGCTAAAAGTGGAAAATTTAAAGAGATTTTAGGATCTTATGATTTAAAGAAAGGGGAAGTGATATTTAAACAAGATAGAATTTCCTACTGGATGTCAAACGGAGCACAAGTTTCAGATACCGTTCATAATTTCTTGGTTAAAGAAAAGATGATAGAAGGTAAAAAGAAAAACGTTTTACCTAAGAAAGCTCCAACCAAACCCCGCAAAGAATTGAAAAAGGCTTAATTTTCGAACTTAAAAGACCCGTATAGTACGGGTCTTTTAAGTTGCAACTGGTTGTCTTAATATGATATAATATACAATAGAGCAGTTTGTAGTCGTACGCTGCGAAAGATTAAGAATAATACTTATTAAGAATATATGGCAGACGATAAAGCATTTTTAGAATACATCGTGAAATCATTGGTTGATAATCCAGAGGATGTAAAAATTGACCGAGTGGTAGACGAAATGGGTGTGCTTATAACTATGACAGTCAATAAGAACGACATGGGAAAGATTATTGGTCGTCAAGGAAATACAGCAAAAGCTATCAGAACTCTACTTCGAGTTATTGGAATGAAAAACAATGCTCGCGTAAATCTAAAGATTAACGAACCAGAAGGAAGCGAAAAGGAATCTCCTGTAACTCAGAGCGAATCTTCAAAGTCAGTAGAGGATGCTCTAGAAGACCTAAAAGGAATCTAAATAATAAAAATTAAAAGTCCTCCGTTATGGAGGACTTTTAATTTTGTGATAAAATGAAAGGGTATATGAAATATCACATAATTACATTATTTCCGGAGATGTTTGACTCATATTTAAATGAGTCTATTTTGGGGCGGGCGATTAAAAATAAAAAAATATCTGTTTCGTTTACTAACCCCCGAAAATTTGTTAGTGGAAAATATAAAAAAGTTTGGCCAGATGGAAATGTTTCTTTGCAAATAGATGAAAGGCCCTACGGTGGTGGTCCAGGAATGGTCATGATGGCTGAACCAGTTATCAAGGCGGTTTTATCTATTACGAAAAAGATTTCTAAGGATAAAAAAACAAGAAAAGTTTTGATAATTAATTTCATGCCAAACGCAAAAAAGTTTGATACCAAGAAGGCTAAGGGAATATCCAAAAAATACACAGATATAATAATGATTTGTGGACGGTACGAAGGTATTGATTCTAGAGTTAATAAGGTAATCAAAAAAGAAGGTTATAAAATAGAAAACATTTCAGTGGGGGACTATGTTTTGACAGGTGGAGAAATTCCAGCAATGATATTGGTAGATTCTATTTCAAGGCAGATAGAAGGAGTTCTCGGTAATTTTAATTCACGAGAGGAAGAGAGGGTTTCATCTAGTGAAATATATACACGACCGGAAGTTTTAGCTTTTAATGGAAAAAAATATAAAGTTCCAAAAGTTTTACTTTCCGGTAATCACAAAAATATAGATAGTTGGAAAAGCAAAAATAAAAAATAGCTAAACCGTGTTAAAATAAAAAAGTGAAAAAAGAATTTCTAAAATCTAATAAAGCATTTACCCAGATAGTAGATTTTGATGAAGTTTCGATTACATCGAAACGTTCTAAAGAACCATCATCAAAATTCACTACGGGGTTCACCCTAATTGAACTTCTGGTTGTTATTGCTATTATTGGAATACTTTCTTCGGTAGTTATAGCTTCGTTGGGAAGTGCTAGAGATAAAGGAAATGACACTAAAAGAAAAGCTGATTTACATCAAATACAAAATGCCCTTGAGTTATATTATAGCGAGTGTGGAACTTTTTTGGTTGCTCCAAGTTGTAATGGAACACCCTATGGTGGAGATTGGAGTGGAATTTTTGGTGGTTGGTTTAATGTTAATTATGGGACTGGAGCGGTATCTCAAGGATTAATCACTTTAGGTTTGGTTGGTGGTGAAATTAAAGAACCATCCAATGTTGCAAATAAAAGATATATGATATCTTTAAATAAGGATCACTATACAATTTGGGCGACACTTTCATCCCCGTCTTCACAAGATTTAAGTACTCTTAATAAATGCTACTTCAGTAATTGGGACAATTATGCAGGGGCCAGCTATCAGAATTATTGCCTTAGTAACTAAAGGTTTTTAACAGATTTGCAAACAATATACAGAAGAGATATAATAATTTCGTGGTAGAGTGTAAATAAAACAATAACGCATACTAGGCTTTTTAGCTGTAAACGCTTGACAAGCCATTGTTTTTTGTATATACTCCTTTTTAGATTGAAAAAGATTGAGTTATGGATCAATCCTCATTTATTAGACAAAATAGGCTCTTGTGTTAAAAAATAACATTGCCATTAATTATCAATAAGTTAAAGCAATAGGGTTTTGACCGACCTTAGTGTTTTTTTGTTATAAATTTTTATATGAAAAAAACTGCGATAAGAGAGAAGAAGTATTTTAGTCGATATAAAAAACCATTGATTCCGTTGCCCAATCTAATAGAAAACCAATTGATGTCTTTTAATTGGTTAGTTGAACAGGGGCTCAAAGAGGTTTTTAAAGAATTTTCACCTATAAATGATTATTCTGAGAAAAAGTTTCAACTTGATTTTACATCATTTGTTTTGTCTGAGCCAAAATTTGATGAGGAGTATGCAAAAATAAATAAATTAACTTATGAAGGTAATTTAAAGGCAAGAGTAAAACTTCTTAACAAAACTATTGGTACAACAAAAGAGCAAGAAATTTTTATGGCAGACGTTCCAATGATGACTCGTCATGGAACTTTCATAATTAACGGAGTAGAAAGAGTTATCGTTCCACAACTAACTCGATCTTTTGGAGTTTTCTTTACAGAATTAGAAATAAAAGCCAAAAGGTTATTTGGAGCAAAAATAATTCCTGCACGAGGAGTTTGGATTGAAATAGAATCAGATAACGATGGAGCAATCTATGTGAGAGTTGATAAAAAGAGAAAATTCTCAGTCGCTTCTCTTTTGAGAGTTTTGGGACTTGAAAAAGACGAAGATATCTTAAAGGCTTTTGAAGGCAATGAAGAGGCAGTTAAGACAATAAAAATTTCTATTGAAAAAGATCCAGCAAAATCAGCGCTCGAATCTTATATTGAAATATATAAGAGACTAAGAGATGGAGATTTAGCTACACCAGAAAATGCTAGAGATTTCATTACATCATTATTCTCACCAGAAAGATACGACATTTCTCCGGTTGGAAGATTTAGATTTAATAAGCGTTTCGGTATGGGGATGACAGACAAAGAATTGGAATTAAGAACGATAACTAACGCAGACATCGTGGCTATGATTAAGAATATAGTTCTATTGAACGGAGATCCAAATGCAAAAGCTGATGATATTGACCACTTGGGACAAAGAAGAGTTCGTTTCGTAGGTGAAATGCTTCAGCAAAAGTTTAGAGTTGGTATGACTCAAATCAAGAGAAACATTCAAGACAAAATGTCTGTTATAGATGTTGGTACAACAATGCCTATCCAGGTTATCAACCAAAGACCATTACAGGCTAGAGTGAAAGAATTTTTTACTGCAAACCAGCTTTCACAATTCATGAACCAAGAAAACGTGGTTGCAGAAGTAGAACACTTGAGAACTTTATCCGCACTTGGTCCTGGAGGTTTAACAAGAGAAAGAGCTGGCTTGGAAGTTCGAGACGTGCACACTTCTCACTATGGTAGAGTTTGTCCTATTCACACACCTGAAGGTCCAAACATTGGATTGATAGTTCACTTGGCTACTTATGCGAGAATCAATGAATTTGGAATAATAGAAACTCCATATGTTAAAGTAAAGAATGGAAAAATTACAAACGAAGTTGTTTACCTAAATGCTCTAGAAGAAGAAAAGAGTAACATTGCTCATGCCGGAGTAGCTTATGATGACAATGGAAATATAATCAAAGATAAGGTAGAAGCTAGAATAAAAACAAAACCAGGTATTATTCCTAGAGAAGAAGTTGAATATATAGATGTAGCTACAACTCAAGCTTTCTCATTGGCGACTTCGATGATTCCTTTCTTGGAACATAACGATGCACACAGAGCACTCATGGGAAGTAACATGCAGAAACAAGCATTACCTTGTGTAAACCCAGAAGCCCCATTAGTTGCCACAGGAATAGAAGAAAGAGTCAGTCGTGATTCAGGAAGATTAATAATCTCAGAAGTGAACGGAGAGGTTGTTTTTGTGGATGCAAAAAAGATAACAGTTAAAGATGATAAAGGAAAAGATCATAATTATCCGTTAGTTATTTTCTCAAGAACAAACAATTTCTCAGTATTTCACCAAAGACCATCTGTTTCATTGGGGGATAAGGTTAAAAAGGGAGACGTGCTTGCAGATACAAGTACTACTGTTGGAGGGCAAACAGCTTTGGGGCAAAATGTTCTTGTTGGATTTATGTCTTGGGCAGGTGCTAACTATGAGGACGCCATAATTCTTTCAGAAAGATTGGTTAAAGATAGTAAATTTACAAGTATATATGTCACAGAATTCGTATGTAATGTTCGTGATACAAAACTTGGACCAGAAATAACTACTAGAGATATTCCAAACGTTGGAGAAAATAAATTAAAAGATTTGGATGAAGACGGAATAATTGTTGTCGGAGCAGAAGTTAAAGAAAACGATATCTTGGTTGGTAAGATTACACCAAAAGGGGAAACAGAACTTACTCCAGAAGAAAGATTGTTGAGATCTATTTTCACCGAAAAAGCTCGAGACGTTAAAGATACTTCTCTTAGACTAGAACATGGTAAAAGAGGAAGAGTTATAGGAGTAAAGATATTCTCTAGAGATCAAGGTCACAACCTAGAATCAGGAATAATAAAGAGGATCGTTGTTGAAATTGCTCAATTAAGAAATATCTCAGTTGGAGACAAACTATCAGGACGCCACGGTAACAAAGGTGTTATCTCTTTGATATTGCCAGAAGAAGATATGCCTTACATGGCAGATGGTACACCACTGGATGTTATCTTGACACCACTTGGAGTTCCTTCACGTATGAACCTAGGACAGATTTTGGAAATGCACTTGGGATATGCAGCTAACACTCTAGGATACCAAGCTATCGTTCCTCCATTCACTTCCGCAACAGTTCCAGAAATTAAAGAAGAATTAGTAAAAGCAGGATTACCAGAAAGTGGAAAAGTAACATTATTTGATGGAAGAACAGGAGATGCTTTTGACCAAGACATTGCAATTGGTTATATGTACCTATTGAAACTTCACCACATGGTTGAAGATAAATTACACATGCGTTCTATCGGACCATACTCTTTGATTACTCAACAACCACTAGGAGGAAAAGCACAAGGCGGAGGACAGAGATTCGGAGAAATGGAGGTCTGGGCACTCGAAGGACATGGAGCTGCTTATACACTAAGAGAAATGTTAACTATTAAGTCTGATGATATTATGGGTCGTTCACAGGCTTTTGACTCAATAATTAAAGGAAATCCTATTGGTGAGCCAAACATCCCAGCATCCTTTAATGTTTTGTTAAATTATTTGAGAGGTTTAGCATTAGATGTAGAGCTTAAGAAATCTACGGAAAATAAAGATTAATAATTTATTTATTTAAAATTATGAAAACTATTGATACAACAAATTTTGATTCAATCTCTCTTAAGCTAGCATCACCAGAAGCCATTCGTGAATGGTCTTATGGAGAGGTTACAAAACCTGAAACAATTAACTATCGAACAGGAAGATCCGAAAGAAACGGATTGTTCGACGAGAGAATCTTTGGTCCAGAAAAAGACTATGAATGTTACTGTGGTAAATATCGAAGAATTAGATATAAAGATATCGTTTGTGAAAAATGTGGAGTTGAGGTAACTAAATCAATTGTTAGACGAGAGAGAATGGGCCACATTGAATTATCTTCACCTGTTGCTCATATCTGGTTTTTGAGAGGAGTTCCTTCCAGGATGTCTATTCTTTTAAACATAACAGTTAGCGACCTAGAAAAAGTAATTTATTTTGCTGGTTATATAATCACTAATGTATACGAAGAAGAAAAAGAAAGCATAATCAAGAATCTTGAAAGTGAATTTAAATCAAAAATAAAAAGCACTAACTCAGAAGAAGATAAAGAAAAACTAAAAGAACTTTTGCTTAATGCGAAGAAGGAAATAGGAGAAATAGTACCTGGAAAAGTTCTAAATGAAATTGCATATCACCATTTTGGACTAAAATATGGTAGTTGTTTTGAGGCTAATATTGGAGCTGAGGCAATTTACTCTTTGTTCAAAAATATGGATCTTGAAAAGGTTAAAGAAGAAACAGAAACTCTGATAAAGAAGGCTTCTAGAATAGACAAGGAAAAACTAGAAAAGAGATTATCTTTAATTCGATCTATGATTAGATCTTCTATTAGGCCTGAGTGGATGTTCTTAACAGCAATTCCTGTTATACCTCCAGCTCTCCGCCCTATGGTGGCACTTGATGGTGGAAGACACGCCACTTCAGACTTGAATGATCTTTATCGAAGAGTAATCAACAGAAATAATCGTTTGAGAAAATTAAAAGAGATAGGAGCACCTGATGTTATCTTGAGAAACGAGAAAAGAATTCTTCAAGAAGCTGTTGATGCTTTAATAGATAACTCAATCGCTAAACAAAATGACTCTCAGGCAATTTCTTCTTCTCAAAAGAGGGCGTTGAAATCATTGTCTGATAACTTAAAGTCAAAACAAGGTTTGTTCAGACAAAATCTTCTTGGTAAACGTGTAGACTATTCTGGACGTTCTGTAATTGTTGTTGGACCAAAACTAAAATTGGATCAATGTGGTTTGCCAAAACACATGGCACTAGAATTGTTTAGACCTTTCATTATTTCAAAACTATTAGAAACAGAGTTAGCCTTTAACATAAGAGGAGCTAACCGTTTGATAGAAGAAGGAATTCCAGAAGTTTGGGCAATATTGGAAGAAGTAATTAAGGGTAAATATGTTCTTTTGAACAGAGCTCCTACCTTGCACAGACTAGGTATCCAAGCTTTCAAACCTGTTTTAATTGAAGGAAATGCAATTCAAATACACCCACTTATCTGTAAAGGTTTCAACGCTGACTTCGACGGAGACCAAATGGCAGTTTATGTTCCTCTTTCAGAAAAAGCACAATGGGAATCTAAAAACTACATGGCTTCCAATAAAAACCTTCTAAACCCACAAGATGGAGCACCGATTGCTGTTCCTCGTTTGGATATTGTTCTAGGTTGTTACTGGATGACAAAAACAATGGAAGGAGAAAAAGGAGAAGGTATGTCATTTTCAAGTCCTAACCAGGCCATCACTGCTTATGATTTAGGAGCGATTACCTTTAGAGCAAAAATAAAAGTAATTGGAAGTGAAGACAAAATAAAATATCAAGTTTTTGAAGGTAAACCTTTTGAAACTACAGTAGGACGATTATTCTTTAACAGTGTTCTTCCTGATGATTTTCCTTATATCAACGAAGAGATAACAGCAAAGAGAATCCAAAACTTAGTTGATGAAGTTGTTGCTAAATATGGAATAGATCGAACTCCTCAAATTCTAGACAAGATTAAAGACTTCGGATACAAATATCTAACTCTTTCTGGAATCACATGGGGTATTGATAATGTAAAAATATCAAAAGAAAAACCAGACATAGTAGCAAGATACAAAAAAGAAGAAGAAAACATAAGAGAAAAATATGAAGAGGGATTATTGTCTGAAAGTGAAAAGAGCCAAAAAATAATTGAAGTTTGGGAACAAGCACAAAAGGAATTAGAAAAACTAGCCCCTAAGAGTTTGGATATTAGAAGTTCCACGTACGATTTGATCATTTCAGGAGCAAGAGGTAATAGTTCTCAACTAGCTCAAATGTGCGGAATGAAAGGTATTATTATTAACACCTCTGGAGAAAGAATCGACTTTCCAATTATCCCATCTTATATTGAAGGATTATCTCCACTTGAATATTTCATTACCACCCACGGTGCTAGAAAAGGTACAGCCGACACAGCTTTGAACACAGCTAAAGCGGGTTACTTAACTCGTCGTTTGGTAGACGTTGCTCAAGATGTCGTAGTTACCGACGAAGACTGTGGAACAAAGAAAGGTAAAAGAATCTATTCAGAAGATGGTAATTTTGCAAAACTTATTAATGGAAGAGTTCTACTAGAGGACATCAAAGGATCGGATGGAAAAGTTTTGTACAAAAAAGGAGAAATGATTAATAAGGAAGCTTCAAAAATAATCGAAAAAGAAGGAATAAAAGAAGCTTTTGTTAGAACTCCTTTAACTTGTGAGACAATCCACGGTGTATGTCAAAAATGTTATGGTTTGGATATGGGGAGAAATACGATGATTGAAAAAGGCCAAGCTGTCGGTATTATTGCGGCTCAAGCTATCGGAGAACCTGGAACACAGCTTACACTTAGAACTTTCCACTCAGGAGGAGTTGCTACTGTTGACATCACGACAGGTCTTCCAAGAGTTGAGGAAATTTTTGAAAGAAGAATTCCTAAAAATCCAGCCGTTGTTGCTATGACAGATGGAGAAGTTATAGACATTAAAAGCGATGGAAAAGAAAAAATAATTAAAGTTTTATCTGATTTAAAGGCAGACAATAAAGCAGGAACAAAAGCAGGAAACGAAGTTGAATATATTGTTCCTCCAAGAAGACAACCACTAGTAAAAATTGGGTCAAAAGTTCTAAAAGGAGATTTGTTAACAGATGGTTCTGCTGATATAAATGAAATTGTGAAATATGGCGGAGCAGAAAAAGCTGAGGAATACATAATAGATGAGGTTAACAAGGTTTATGATCTTCAAGGTGTTTCTATTTGTCAAAAACACTTGGAAATTATTATCAGACAAATGTTTTCTAGAAAGAAAATAAAAGAAGCTGGTGATACAACATTCTCTCCTGGAGAAATAGTTGAAAACGTAGAACTTATTGACGAAAATTCTCGAGTAGAAAAAGAAGGTGGTAAAAAAGCAGAAGCTGGAACTATCGTTTTGGGTATATCAGAAGTTTCTCTAACAACCAAGAGCTGGTTATCAGCCGCTTCATTCCAAAATACAAACAGAGTCTTGATAAATAACGCTGTAAGAGGAGGAGTAGACAACCTAAGAGGGTTAAAAGAAAATGTTATTGTTGGAGGATTGATTCCAGCAGGTACTGGTTTTGGAATAAAAAGAATAGTTGAAAAAGAAGAAGTATATGAAGATGGTGAGTCGTTTGAAGAATAATTCAAACAAAAATAAAAATGAACGACCTTGTTCAAAAAATTAAAGAAAGACTATCTATAGTAGACGTCGCTTCTTCTTACCTAAAACTGGAAAAAGCAGGTAAGAACTATAAAGCCAGGTGTCCTTTTCATAATGAAAAAACACCATCCTTTTTCATCTCTCCAGAAAGAAACTCGTACTACTGTTTTGGCTGTAATGCAAAAGGGGATATCTTTTCCTTCGTAGAACATTTTGAGGGCACTGATTTTATCGGTGCCCTCAAAGTGTTGGCCGAAAGAGCAGGTTTGCCGTTTAGCTTAAATAACAGCAACGATGAGACTTCTGTTCTTTACAAAATAATGGATGAGGCTACAAAGTTTTTTGAAGATAATTTATCAAAAAATAAAGAGGCATTAGATTATTTAATTAAAAGAGGTTTGAAAAAAAATTCAATTTCAAACTTTCGTATAGGTTACGCCAAAGAAGAGTGGGGAAGTTTGAATGATTATTTGCTGAAAAAAGGTTTTAAAACCAAAGACCTTGAATCGGTTGGTCTAATTAAAAAGAGTCAAAGTGGAAATCGATATTATGACAGATTTAGAGGGCGAATTATGTTTCCGATTAGTGATTCGTCTGGCAGAGTCATAGCTTTCTCGGGGAGATTCTTTAAAAAGGTAAATGAAGGTTCGGAGATAGAAGAAGCAAAGTATATAAATAGCCCAGACACACCTCTTTATAACAAATCGAATGTTCTTTATGGTTTGGATAAAGCCAAGAGTACTATCCGTAGTCGAGACTATACTATTGTCGTAGAAGGGCAAATGGATCTTATCTTGTCTCATCAGATAGGTTTTACTAATACTGTAGCAGTTTCCGGTACTGCTTTTACTGACTCAACAAAAAACAATGAAGATAAAATTAATAATCTTGGACTAGTTAAAAGATTATCTTCCAATGTAATTTTTGCCTACGACGGAGACGATGCAGGGATAAGGGCAGCTTATAGATCCAGTATGATTGCTTTATCTTTGGATATGCAAGTCAAAATAGCTTTTACTAGAGATGGTAAGGATCCAGCCGATACTATTTTAGAGGGTCAAGAAAAGTGGAAGAATATAATAAAAAATTCTACAGACACTATCCATTTTATTTTGAAAGATATTTGTGAAAAAACAGACAATAAAGAAAAAAGACGCAACCAGATAGAAGAGAAAATTTTTCCATTTCTAGTAATGATAACTAGCTCAATCAAAAGGTCTAATTATATAAAAGATATATATGAAAAAACAGGGATTCAAGAGGAGGCTATAATTAGAGATTTTAGAGATTATGAAAAAAAACAAGGGAATAAGGTTATCTTAGAAAACGGGGTAATACAAGAAAAAGATAAACCAAATTCTAGACAAGATAGTTTAAGCAAGAGATTATTCGCTATTTTGTTTTGGGAAGGGGAAAGCGAAGTAGATAAAGAGGTAATTAAAAAAACAAAGAATGATTTTATTAAATCGATTGGACAGGAAGAGTTTGAAAAAATGCAAAATCTTTACGAACCATTTTCAGAAAATTTGATCTATGAAGCTGAAAAATGGTATGAAAATAAGGACAATTTGCTAGATAAGGATATAGAGGAAATTGTTTTAAATCTTGAAGAAGAAATTTTAAATAATCAGTTGTATCTATTATTTATAAATATAAAAGAAAAAGAAAAAAGTGGTAAAAAAGAAGAGTTAGAACAAGAACTTATTAATTATCAAAAAATAGTCGAAAAAATAGAAAGTATTAAAAACCTTCGTATAAAATAAAAATATGCCAAACAAAAAAACTCAAACTAAAAAATCGAAATCTAAGACAACAAAAAAAGTTACAAAGACTATAAAAAAGCCTGTAAAAAAACCAGTTGCTAAGAAAAAAATTGTTAAGGTAAAAAAAGTTAAAAAGGTTACACCTAAAAAGGTTGTATTAAAAAAGGTAAAAAAACCAGTCCTTAAAACAAAAAAAAGTGTTACAAAACAAAAAGCTAAGCCGGCCGTAATTAAAAAGGCCGTTGAGCCAAAAACCAAAATTTCGGCTGACAAGAAGGCTTTAGAAATGGAAGCCAAATCAAATCTTATAATTGAAAAAGGTAAAAAGAGAGGTTTTATTACTTATGATGAAATAATAAAAATCTTCCCTGATATTGAAGATAACGTTTTATTCTTAGATGAACTTTATGAGAAATTAACAGTGGCAGGTATCGATGTCTTGGAAGGAGGAAATTTATTAGATATAGATGAAGATTTAAATAAGATAGCTCAGAAATACAGCAAGGACTCTCCTTCTTATGATTCTATTCAGATTTATTTAAAAGAAATAGGGCAATATCCTCTTATTCCTGCTAGCGAAGAAAGAAGCTTGGCTTATAGAATAGAAAAAGGAGATCAAGAAGCAAAAAATTTATTAGCAAGAGCTAACTTAAGATTGGTAGTTGCAATAGCTAAAAAGTATGTAGGGAGAAGCTCTGATTTAACACTGCTTGATTTAATTCAAGAGGGGAACTTGGGTTTGTTTAAGGCCGTAGAAAAATTCGATTGGTCCAAAGGATTTAAATTTTCTACATATGCGACTTGGTGGATTAGACAATCTATCACTAGAGCATTAGCAGATCAATCTAGAACAATCAGAATTCCTGTTCACATGGTGGAAACAATTTCCAAATATAAACAGGTAGTTAGAAGACTGTCTCAGGATCTAGGAAGAGAACCATTAATAGAAGAAATAGCTTCTGAGATGAACCTTGATATAGAGAAAATTCATGTCATAGAACAAATTAATCAAGATACTGTTTCTTTGGAACAACCTATTGGAGATGATGATGAAAAGTCTACTCGTGGAGAATTAATTGCTGATGATAAAATCTTGAGACCAGATCAAGAAACTTCTAGACGAATTTTGTCAGATCAAATAAAAGAAGTCTTAGACACTCTTAATCCAAAAGAAAGAAAAATACTCGAATTACGCTATGGTTTAAATGATGGAATTCAACATACCCTTGAAGAAGTTGGCCAAGAGTTTGGGGTGACAAGAGAAAGAATAAGACAAATAGAAGCAAAGGTGCATGAAAAACTAAGAAATAATGATAAGATAATTAGGCTTAGAAATTATTTTGATTAGCATTAAATTAAAAAACCCTCGATTGAGGGTTTTTTAATTTAATGTTTTTATAAACTTTCAGTAAAGGATTTTTGCTCTGCTGGTTTGTTCGAATCAAAAATTAGTTTAGAGTATTTCCAAAAGGCGTCATTACCTTTTATTTTAGCTACACATTCACCAACCATAGCTTTAGTCAAAGAGTCTTGTCCTAGTATAGGCATGTGTCTGAATGTCCATGAGACTTGTCCTTCTGATTCATTAACCACCTGCTCTAAGATAGAGTGAACTTTATTACAATAGCCACACTGATAGTCTGAGTATTCAATAATTTTAATAGGAGCTTTAGGGTTTCCATAAACGTGATCTCCTTCTTCATTTAACTCGATACCGCCTTCGTATGGTGTAGCTACACTTCCATTAGACATGTCGCTAATTATTTGTTTGAAATGTTCATAAGTTTCAGCTCCTCGTACTTCAGTTTTGAGTCCATTGTCTGAAGCTATAACCATATAAGGAGTACCAAAACCTTCTAGATTGGTTGCTTTTGAGACACTTGCAACAAACTTATTAGAAAGTTCCTCAGCGTTTAATCCCGTTAAACACTCAGTAATCTTTTCCTTAGAAATACCTAATTGTTGAGAAAGAGTTTTTTCTTTTTTCTCCACATTAACACCTCCTGATAATATTATTCCCACCATGACTAAAAACCCTGCAACTATAATAGCCATAGGGGTAGTTATTTTTACTTGTTTTTCTTCTTTTTGCATTCCTTAATTTTAACACATATTAAAAATAAAGCTAATTTGTTAGGGCATTGAAAAATAAGCATAAATATGGTATATTTGAATTCGTAATGAACGGGGTTTATAGCACAATTTTTTATGTTTTTTCCTTTATAGCTGTATATATACAGATATTTTTTTTAGTGACATTTTTAGAAAAAAGAAAAAAGATATATAAAAATCCTCCCGTTTTAGAGCTCAAATCTTACCCAACCGTTACTGTAGTTGTGCCTTGTTATAACGAAGCAGCGACAATCGACAAAACTGTTGCATCCTTATTAGAAATGGATTATCCAAAAGATAAGCTTAAACTCTTTTTGATTGATGATGGTAGTAAGGATAACACATGGGAAATAATAAAAAAATATGACAATGGAGAAAACATTTTTTCATTTACCAAGCAAAACGGTGGTAAACACACTGCTCTAAATTTTGCTTTAGAAAAGCAAAATTCTGAATTTTTTGGTTGTCTAGATTCTGACTCACTAGTTCATCCTCAAGCTTTAAAAAGAATAATGGGATATTTTGAAAGAGATCCTAGAACTATGGCTGTTTGCCCATCGATAATAGTTTATAACCCAAAAAACTTTATTCAACATGCTCAAAGTATAGAATATGACATGAGTATTTATACAAAAAAGATGCTCGGTTTTATGGGTGGAATACACGTTACTCCTGGACCGTTTTCTATTTTTAAAACTAAGGTTTTTGACGAACTAGGTCCATATCGAAAAGCTCACAATACTGAAGATCAAGAGATAGCACTTCGAATGCAGGAGCATGGTTACAAGATAGATCATTGTCCAGATGCCTATGTATACACAAGTACCCCAAATACTGTTGTGAAGTTGTACAAGCAAAGATTAAGATGGATATACGGTTTTATTAAGAATTTAATAGACTATAGACGTTTATTATTTAAAAAGAAATATGGAACAGTTGCACTCTTTACTCTTCCGTCAGGACTTGTTGGGGTTATAGGGGTTGTCTTTCTTTTTGTAAATGTTACTTGGAATATAATTAGATTTTTCAGGGAGAAAATTATAGAAATTCAAACTGTAGGGTGGGGTAATCTCTTTAAGTTTGGTGGCTTTAATTTTGATTGGTTTTTCTTTAATACAAAAGCAGTGTTGTTCTTTTCTCTAACAATGTATATACTAATAGTGATATCATTGCTGTTGGGTAGAAAGTTGGCTGAAAACAAAACTGGCTTTCCGGTATCAATATTTTATTATTTTATAATTTATAGTGTTGTCGCTCCTTTTTGGATGTTGAGGGCTTTATATAATGCCATCATATCTAAGGAATCAAGCTGGACGCTTGAAAGAAGAGTGAAAACAAAATAGTTTTTATATGGAAAACACAGAACATCATCACGAACCAAATGATTGGAAAAAATATACGATAGTCTTATTTATAACGCTTACGATTTTTATATCTGGACTATGGTTTTCAAATCATTTAAATAGCAAGAAAATAGCTCAGTTGAAATCTATAGAAAGTACGATATCTTTAGACTTGCTTTCTTCTGAAGTGCAGTATTCGTTGCTTGAGGAACAGTCTTGTAAAGATATTTCAAACTCAGTTCTATCCAAAGAGTTGAACTCATTAGCAGATAAAATTTCTTACAGTGAAAGTAATATCGGAGTAGACAACACTGATGTAGTTAGTCTAAAGAAATACTATTCTCTACTAGAGATTAAAGATTATCTTTTAATGAAAAAGATAACAGAGAGATGTGGAGAGAAATCTATTTTTGTTCTCTATTTCTATAAAAATGACAACTGTGAAGAATGTACTAAACAAGGATATGTATTAACTACCTTAAGAGAAAAATATCCTAACTTACGCGTATATTCTTTTGACTACAAACTAGATAATCCTGCAATTAAGGCTATGATTTCTATATATAAAGTTCCAGATAATCTCCCAGCCTTGGTTATTAATGGTAAGGTTCATAGTGGATTTAAGAGTATAGAAGAAATAGAAAAGACCTTTCCTGAACTTGAAAAAAGCGCCAAAGATACATCTTCTAAGGTGAAGACAACAACTAAAAAATAAAAAAATGAAAACCCTCAATACTGAGGGTTTTCATTTTTTATGTATAGTCGCCTTAGAGACTCGAACGTGAGGAAGCCTCTTCGCTTTAGTTATGCTTTGACATAACCTATATGTTTAATAATGAACTGCTTAACAGGCTTAAACAGAGAAGCCCTTCACTTTAGTTATGCTTTGACATAACCTATATACTTGTTATTGAGCCGCTTCAGAGACTCGAAGGTGAGGAAGCACTTCGCTTTAGTTATGCTTTGACATAACCTATATTTTTTTACTGAGCCGCTTCTCAGACTCGAACTGAGGACCTTCGCTTTACAAAAGCGTTGCTCTACCAACTGAGCTAAAGCGGCATAATTTTTAATTCGTTTATATATTAACCGAATTAAAAATTTTTTTCAAGTTAATCGTCACTTACTTCCTTTTCTATTCTTTCTTTTATCCTGCGTATTTTAATTTTGGATTCAAGGATTGCTTTGCCTACAAAAGTTTTCTTTGTGCTCTCTTTCTTCTCAAAGAATTTGTGTATTCTAGGAGAATTTTTTTGAATCCATTTGTTAGTCTTTGCTTTTATTTTGAACCAACATTTAGCTCCGGATAAGATCAACCATTGAACTATATGCTTGGTCAAATATAGCATAATCTTTTCAATATGTCGAAAATATAGTTCAGGTGGTAATTTTCTCTGAGCAGAAAACTTATCCTTTTCAGCTTTGTCTATTTGCCAAGCTCTATAATATAGCATACCAGCTAGAGCCACGGTAGATAGAATGAAGATTACGATTAAAATAGTCATATTGCTTAGTTTATAGCTTCAGCTATAAAAGAATTTAGTTTAGCGTTATTTGTTTCTAGGAGCTTTTCTACCGTTATTTCGCTATTCTTTATATATGACTGGCTCATTAATGTGATTTCAGAGAAATAAGTGTTGATTTTACCGTCTAACATTTTTTTCTTTATCTCTTCTGGTTTGTCTGAAGAAGCAACTTCTTTTTCGTATACTTCTATAACTTTCTTTTTGTCTTCCTCTGTAATATCTTCTTTTTTAATATAAACAGGTTTCATTGCTGCGATATGCATTGCTATATCTCTAGCTAGTTCTTTGCTTCCTCCAGTAAGAGATACAACAACTGCGTTTTTTGTACTGTGAGCGTAAACGCCGATAACTTCTCCGGTAATTTCCTCAATTTTTCCGAGTTCAATTTTTTCTCCAACTTTTTGTACAACCTCACTAATTATTTCAGGAGATTTTGCTTTCATACTTTCGACTCCTTCTGACATTGCCATATCTGCTAATTTGTTAGCAAGATTAATAAAATCTTCGTTTTTGGCCACAAAGTCAGTTTCAGTTCTAAGGCTAAACAAAAGGGCTTTTCCGTCTGACTCTTTAACTAAAACCAATCCATCCTTAGCATTTCTTTCTTCTTTTTTTAGGGCGATACTGCTAGATTTATTCTTAAGAATAATCAAAGCTTTTTCCATGTCTCCCTCTGCTTCTTCTAAGGCATTTTTACATTGCATAACAGAAACTCCTGTTCTGTCTCTTAATTCTTTAACTAATTCTGCGGTTATTTGTATAGTCATATTTTTTAAAAATTAACTAATAATTCTATTTTAAACCTTGAGAACCTTTTGTATAAGCTTCTTTAATTTTATTTAAAAAGAAAGTTATACTTGAAACAGAAGCATCGTTAGCTACGATAGGGTAACCAACTTCTCTTAAGTTGCAGTCAGTATTTAATATAGCAATTACTGGCAATCCCATTTTTTGAGCCTCAGTAACAGCGATTGCTTCTTTTTTAGGATCTATAACAACTACAGCATCAGGGGTTTTGGTAATAGAAGTAAGACCTTGGAAATTCTTTGTCATATCTTCCATTTCTTTTGCGATAAGTAACTTTTCTTTTTTTGTATATTTATCTAAATCTCCTTTTTCTTTTTGAGATCTTAAATCTAGCAATTTAGTGATTCTTTTTCTAATTTCTGGATAATTAGTTAAAGTTCCACCAACCCATCTTTCAGAGATGTATGGCATGTTAAGAGACAATGCTGTCTCTACTATTTGTTGTCTAGCTTCAGGTTTTGTACCGATAAATAAAATAGTTTTACCAGAAGAAGCTAGCCCTGATATAAATTCAGTTGCTTTATCAAGTAAGATTTCTGTTTTTTCGATATTTATTATATCTACTCCATTTTTAGTAGTGAAGATATAAGGTAAAACAGAAGGGTGTCGACGACTTTTGGAGTATCCATAGTGTACTCCTGATTGAAACATTTCTTCTACAATATTTTGTGAACTCATATTTTATGATTAATTAATTACCCTAGTTAAAGGGGTGTTTATAATAGTCCGTTTTGAAGCATTCCAGCTCGCCCCTTCCTAAAAGGGTCGGTTTTATCTCCAAAAAAGAGGGGATAAAACATTTACAGCCCGATAAATCGGACCACGGAACTGAGAAATATAATAACAGAAAAACCATTATTTTGCAACCTTGTATTTTTGACTAGTCCTGTTTTTTAAGGTAAGATAGGTTTTATGGAACAATCTAAGTTTGAGAACAAAAAAATTACAACACGAGCCGAAGATTATAGTCTTTGGTATCAAGATGTTATAGAAGCTGCTGATTTGGCTGAGAGTGCCCCAGTTAAAGGATGTATGATAATAAAGCCAGGAGGTTATGCTCTTTGGGAGAAAACTCAAAAGATTTTAGATGAAAAATTTAAATCAACGGGTGTTGAAAATGCTTATTTCCCGATGTTGATACCTGAAAAATTATTAAAAAGAGAGGAAGAGCACGTTGAAGGATTCGCACCTGAAGTTGCAGTTGTTACTCATGCTGGTGGAAAGAAACTTGAGGAACCTCTAATTCTTAGACCAACATCAGAAACAATAATGTATGAAGTCTTTTCTAAGTGGGTGCGTTCGCATCGAGACTTGCCTTTGTTAATAAATCAATGGGCTAATGTTATAAGATGGGAAATGAGAACCAGACTTTTCTTGAGGACAACTGAATTCTTGTGGCAAGAAGGTCACACGGTTCATGCTACATATGAGGAAGCAGAGGCGAGAGTTCTGCAAATGCTAGAAATTTATCGAGACTTTGCAGAAAACTACATGGCCATACCTGTAATCCCAGGAAAGAAATCAGAAGCAGAAAAATTCGCTGGCGCTAGTGGAACTTATACCATTGAAGCAATGATGCAAGACGGAAAGGCATTACAGTTTGCTACTTCACACAACTTAGGACAAAACTTTTCCAAGGTTTTTGACGTTACTTTTCTAGATGATAAAAGTCAAAAACAATATGCTTGGCAAACAAGTTGGGGTCTATCTACTCGAGTTATTGGAGGATTGATTATGACTCATAGTGATGATAAAGGTTTGGTACTACCACCTAAGATCGCTCCAATTCAAGTAGTAATAATACCTATAATTCCAAAAGAATGGGATAAACAACTAGTAGACGAAGAGACAAAGACTATCCACGCTAATTTATTGTCAAAAGGCATAAGTGTCAAAATAGATGATAGAGATTTGAGACCTGGAGAAAAATTCTATGAATGGGAGAAAAAGGGTATCCCTGTTCGAATAGAAATAGGTCCAAAAGACTTAGCAAATAACAGTGTAGTTATGGCTAGAAGAGATACAGGGGAAAAGAAGTCTGTAAGTTTGCCAGATTTGTCTGAGACGGTAGAAAGTACTTTGGAAATGATACAAAACAGTCTTTATGAAAAAGCCAAAAATAGACTCAATGATAATACTGTAAGAGTGGATTCTTGGGAAGATTTCAAGAAAGCTATAGATGATAATAAGTTTGTTATGGCACATTGGTCTGGCGATCAAGATGTTGAAATGGCGATCAAGGAAGAAACAGGAGCAACAGTACGTTGTTTTCCAATAGGACAAGAATCAGAAGAAGGAAAATGTGTTAAGTCGGGTAAAAAATCAATAGGACGAGTTTTGTTCGCAAAATCATATTAAATTATGTTAAAAAAATTTTACAGAATGTTTTCTAATGATATCGGAATTGACCTAGGGACAGCAAATACTCTAGTTTATTTGAGAGGTCATGGAATAGTAATAAGTGAACCTTCTGTAGTGGTAGTAAATCAAAAAACAGGTCAAATCGTGGCTGTAGGGAATGAAGCAAAACAAATGCTAGGACGTACTCCTGGACATATTAGAGCCGTGAGACCAATTGTAGATGGTGTTATTTCGGATTTTGAAGTAACAGAAGAAATGATTACTTATCTAATAAATAAAACAGAAAAAATTTCTAAAAAAATTATTCACCCTCGAGTAGTGGTTGGAGTTCCTACTGGGATTACCAATGTTGAAATCAGAGCGGTAGAAGATGCGGCTAGATCTGCAGGGGCTAGAGAAGTTTATATAGTAGAGGAACCAATGGCTGCAGCAATTGGGATAAGATTGCCGGTAAAAGAAGCCGTAGGATCAGTGATAGTTGATATTGGAGGAGGAACGACGGATGTTGCTGTAATATCACTTTCTGGAGTTGTTTGTTCAAAGAATATAAAAGTAGCGGGGGATCTTTTAAACTCTGACATTGCCAATTACATGAAGGACGAGTTTAAACTTCTTATCGGAGAAAGGACAGCAGAAAACGTAAAAATTGCGATAGGAACAGTAATAGAAAGTGAACCAATGGAAGCTGAAGTTCGGGGTAGAGATTTGGTTACAGGATTGCCTCGACAAGTTATTGTCACAGATTCTGATATAAGAGAAGCTATCATGCCTTCAATTATGACACTGCTCGATGGAATAAAAGAAGTTCTTGAAACAACACCACCTGAATTATTGTCTGATATTATCAATCGAGGTTTGGTATTGTCTGGTGGGGGAGCACTTATAAGAGGATTTGATGTTTTGTTGAGAAATACACTTAAAATACCTGTTTATTCAGCAGAAGATCCATTAACAGCCGTAGCGAGAGGTGCTGGAATAATTTTAGATGACTTTGATTCGTATAAGGAAGTATTGTTAAACACAGATGATGCTCAAGTACCAAGATAAAAATAAAATAAGAAAAAATAAAAAATCTATTACCGGTATAATAGTTTTGGTTTTATTTTTCTTAGTTACAGCTTTGGGTGCATGGAGTTTTATCCGTGGCCCTATTAATTTTGTTAGTCGTCCGTTTTTAATGATTGGTGACTGGTTTTCTCGTGGTTTTAATAATATAGAATTTTATTTTGATTCAAAAAAAGAATTGTCCAATCAAAATGTTTTACTAAATGAAGAAAACTTATCTCTAAAAGCTAAACTAGAAGATTATTCAATTTTGGAAAATGAAAATGAAGAATTAAAAAATATCTTAAATAGAACTAAAAAAATAAATAATTATGTGCTTGCTAATATCTTAACTAAACCAAACCGTTCTTTGTACGATTCAGTAATTTTGGATATAGGTAAAAAGGATAGTTTAGAGATAGGGGATATGGCCTATGCTTATGGAGAAATTCCAGTAGGAAAAATATCCGAAGTCTATGAAAATTCATCTCTCCTAACCTTTTTCTCAAGTCCTGGATTGAAAACAGAAGGTTTTATTAATGAAGTAAACGCAACCATTGAATTGGTGGGTAGAGGGGGAGGTAATTTTGAAGCAATAATTCCTGTAGACTTGAGCCTAGAAAAAGACACCATTATTTATTTTCCAGAATACAATTCTCAGGTTTTAGCTAAAATAGTTGAAACAATTTCTAATCCTAGTGACCCATTTAAAAAAGTAATTTTAGTATCTCCTGTAAGTTTAGAAAGTTTAAAATGGGTTCAAGTTAAGACGGAGTAGTAGAAATATATCATGAATTATATAGAACAAATTCAAAAGTATTATAAAGATGAGAATAGTAGTGAGATGTCATACAGGACACCTTTTCAAAATTTTCTAGAAAGTATTTTTACGAAAGAGGATAAATATTTTGTTCAACATGACCAAAAAGCGATAGATGGTAATAAGCCAGATTTTATTATTTTGAAAAACAATATTCCTGTTTTATATATAGAAGTTAAAAAAGTAGGAGAAGATTTAGATAAAATAGAGAAGTCAAACCAAGCTGATAGATACTTCGGATATGACAACTTGATAATTAGTGATTATATAAATTTTCGATTTTATAGATATGGGAAAAGATATGAAGAGGAAATTTCACTTGGTAAACTAAATAAAAATGAAAAAAGTATAGAAGAAGGGAATAAAGAAGAAGTACTTATTAAAACTATTCTAGATTTTACCAATTCTCATAAAGAGGAGATTAAATCAGGACGACACTTAGCAGAAATAATGGGTGGTAAAGCTCTTCGTATAAGGGAGAATATTTTTTACATGCTTTCATCTCAGAGTGATAGATTTGAAGAGTTGAATAAAATTAAAGAAGTTGTTAAGGAAAATCTTATTAGTAATATTTCTGATGAAGATTTTGCTGATATGTATTCTCAAACCCTCGTTTATGGTCTTTTTGCTTCTAGATATAATGACAAAACTGAAGATACTTTTTCTAGACATGAAGCGATAGATTTAGCACCAAAGACAAACCCATTTCTTAAAAAGTTTTTTGGACATATTGCAGGCGAATCTTTTCCAGACAGGCTTCGCTTTATTGTGGATGAGCTTTGCGAGGTTTTTTCTCATGCGGATGTTCATAAACTTCTTACGGATTTCTATGGAAAAGAGAAGGACAATAAGGATCCAATTATTCATTTTTACGAAGATTTCTTGAAAGAATATGACAGTAAAAAGAAAATGGATATGGGCGTTTTCTATACCCCGAAGCCAGTTGTGGATTTTATAATTCGTGGAGTTGATTATATTTTAAAAAATGATTTTAGCTTATCTGATGGTTTGGTAAGCAAAGAGAAAATAAAATTGGAGAAAAAGATAATAGACGAGAAAACTGGTAAAGATAAAAAAATTGAAGAAGAATATCACAAAGTCCAAATCTTAGATATAGCCACAGGTACAGGGACTTTCTTAAACGAAACAATTTCTTTTATTTATAATTCTTTTAAAGAAAAAGGACAGCTTGGCGGGTGGGATAGTTATGTAAATGAACATTTACTTCCACGACTTCACGGTTTTGAAATAATGATGGCTTCCTATACTATCGCTCACTTGAAGCTTGGAATGACTTTAGAAGATACAGGTATAGATACAGATAAACTAAATAAAAGATTAGGGGTTTATCTTACTAATACCCTTGAAGAAGCGAAAGATTATTCTAACCAAGGGACACTTTTTGGTTTTATGGACTCTATTGCTGAAGAAGCAAAAAGTGCTTCAAAGATAAAGAAAGAATATCCAATAATGTGTGTGATAGGCAATCCTCCTTATTCTATTTCTTCACAGAACAAAGGTGAATGGATTTTAAAATTGATAGATGATTATAAAAAAGATTTAAATGAAAAGAAAATAAATATAGATGATGATTATATAAAGTTTATTCGTTTTGGACAATATATGGTAGATAAAAATGGAGGAGGAATTCTTGCATATATTTCTAATAATTCTTTTATTTCTGGTGTTACTCACAGGAAGATGCGTGAATCTTTATTAAAATCTTTTGATAAAATTTATGTTTTAGATTTACATGGGAATGCTAGATTAAAGGAAGTTTGTCCAGATGGAAGCAAAGACCAAAATGTTTTTGATATTATGCAAGGAGTCTCTATAAATATTTTTGTTAAAAGTGAAAATAAAAAAGAAGGACTTGGAAAAGTTTATCATAGAGATTTATATGGGAATAGAAAAGATAAATTTGAATTTTTATTTAATACAAAATTTGAAGATACAAAATGGAAAGAATTAGAATACTTTGAGCCTTATTATTTCTTTGTACCCAAAGATTTTGGACTAAAAGATGAATATGATAAAGGATTTAAAATAGATGATTTTTTTATGGAATATAATTCTGGAATTCAAACAAAAAGAGATGACTTAGCAATTTCTTTTGAAAAAAAAGAAATGGATATCAAAATTAATGATATTTTAAATTTAAACAGCCTAGAACTTAAATACAAATACAAATTACCAGAAGATGGGAGAGATTGGAAAATTGATTGGGCAAAAAAGGATTTAAAAATTGACTATCAAATAATAAATATTTTATATAGGCCATTTGACATAAGATATGTTGCATACACGAGAAGATCTAAGGGCTTGATTGCATACCCAAGAGAAAAAATAAATCAATATATTGTTAATAAAGATAATTTATCATTGTTAACTTGCAGAAATCAAGATTTTAATGATATTTGTTTGATAACAGATAAAATTTCTGATCTTAGGACATATTCTAATCCAGGGTCGCTTGGAACTGATTATGTTTTTCCTCTTTGTCTTTATAAAAATCAAGAAAAAATTCCAAACTTAAATAAAGAAATTTGGGGGAAAATAAATGAGGAAGTTGGGGAAACCACACCAGAAAACATTTTGGATTATATTTATGCTGTTTTACATAGCCCCAAATACAGAGAAAAATACAAAGAATTTTTGAAAATTGATTTTCCGCGAGTTCCTTATCCAGAAGGCAAAGAAAAATTTTGGAATTTGGTAAAAATTGGCGAGAAATTACGAGGCTTACATTTGATGATAGATAAATCTATTAGTGATTTTATCACTACTTATGCTGTGTTGGGTAACAACTTGGTAGATAAAATTTCTTATAAAGATGGAAATGTTTATATAAACAAAGATCAGTATTTTGGAAATGTTCCCGAAATTGCTTGGAATTTCTACATAGGTGGTTATCAGCCAGCTCAAAAATATCTTAAAGATAGAAAAGGTAGAATTCTCACAAGTGACGAAATAGAACACTATCAGAAAATCATAAAAGTTCTCGTTGAGACGGATAAAATAATGAGGGGAATAGATAAAATAAGATAATTTATGGAAGAAAATAAACAAAAAATTGTATATGTGTTTATTGATGCTTCAAACCTTTGGCAAGCACAAAAAGTAAAAGGTAGATTATTTGATTTTGAAAAACTTAAATTTTATTTAAAGAAAAATTTTAATGCATTAGAATTTCAAGTATTTTATTACACAGCTTATCCCAAAGAAGGAACTAGGGAAAACAGTCAAGATGGAAAACATAAATTTTTTACTTATCTAAAAAAGGGTTTAGGTTTTATTGTTAGAAAAAAAGAATTAAAGAGAATTGTAGAACATAACGAGCAGGGAGACATAATACAAGAAAAAGGAAATATGGATGTTGAGATGACAATAGATGCAATCCATTTTTGTAAAAAATACGATATTGCTGTTTTGTTTACGGGAGATTCTGACTTTTTAGCATTGGTGAATTATATAAGAAATGGAAGTAAGAAAGTTTTTATATTTTCGTCTAAAAACAATGTATCTCAAGAGCTGAGGACTGGAGGAGATGGATATTTTGATGTATTAGATATAAAAGAAGATATATGGGGGAGAGAACTAAAACATAGAGATGATAAATCTTAAATAAAAGTAGCCCTCCTTGCGGAGGGCTACCCTTGGATGTAATACCCTTAAAGTTTTATGACTAAAACCCTAAGACAAGTTAAATATAGCATATTTGTAATTTGTGTGCAATACTTATCGTTATGTGTAAAAAATATGGAAAAAATTTTTAATTTTAAAATAGAAAAAAAAATAGAAGGGGCTTTAGGGCGGGCTGGTGTTTTATCTACACCGCACGGAGATATACTGACGCCTTCTTTTGTGGTTGTTGGAACGAAGGCAACCGTTAAGAGTGTTTTGCCTGAAAAATTAATAGAAAATAAAATCCAAGTAGTTCTCGCAAATACTTACCATCTTTATCTTCAACCTGGAGATGAATTAATAAAAAAAGCTGGTGGGTTACATCAGTTTATGAATTGGCATGGCCCTATGATGACAGATTCTGGAGGGTTTCAAGTTTTTTCTTTAGGAGTAGCTTATGGTAAAGAATTATCCAAAGTTGTTTCTATTAGTGATCCAAGCTTGCTTATTACAGAGAGATCTTCGGCGGATGACGGAGTTCCTAAGCTAGCTACAGTTGGTAATGACGGAGTTTCTTTTAGATCTCACATAGATGGTTCTTTGCACTATATTACCCCTGAAAAATCAATAGAAATACAACATAATTTAGGGGCCGATATAATGTTTGCTTTTGATGAATGTACTTCACCTGTAGAAAACAATAGGTATCAAGAAGAGGCTTTGTTTCGCACTCATGCATGGGCAAAGAGGAGCCTAAAAAAGCATTTAGAATTGGAAAATGAAAAGATTTTACAGAGAGAAGGTAATGATATTTCTATGACAAAACAACAAGCCCTTTTTGGTATTGTTCAAGGTGGAAGGAATGAGGAACTTCGTAAAAAGTCAGCAAAAGAGATATCTGAAATGCAAATAGACGGGAAGGGGTTTGATGGTTTTGGAATAGGAGGAAGTTTTGCTAAAGAAGATATGTCGACAGCATGTAAATGGGTTAATGAAATTTTACCAGAAGATAAACCAAGGCATTTGCTTGGTATAGGGGAGCCAGAAGATTTATTTATGGGAGTAGAAAATGGAGTAGATCTTTTTGACTGTGTGGGTCCAACAAGAATAGCTAGAAATGGAAGTTTATTTACACGATTCGGGAAAATAAATTTGCTAAATGAAAAATATAAAAATGATTTTTCTCCTATTGAAGAGGGTTGTAAATGCAGTACTTGTAAAAATTATACAAAAGCATATTTGTCACACTTATTTAGATCTAAAGAAATGTTAGGAGCGACGTTAGCTACTATTCATAATGTTTATTTTATAAACAAGCTCGTTCAAGATATGCGAACGTCCATATTAGAAAATAGATTTACTGAGTTTAAAAATAGTTTTTTAAAAGATTATCAGAAATAAAAAAAGATCGTACACACAGCACGAGGCGTACGATCCTGGGGAACTTGGGTGGGCCTGCGCTTATAACTGGCCCTATTTTGTAAAACATACAGTAGTTTTGTAAAAAGGAAAACCTCAAGGAAATAAAGAACATTCAGCACCTATAACTACTTAAGAACAAATTCAAAACTACTGTAGTTTGTTGATATAATTATAGCAAATTAAGTTTAAAAAGTCAAATAGAAAATGAAAGCAAAAATTACCCTTATATGCTAAGATATTATTAGTTTTATGTCCAAAAACATTTTCAAACTTAAGAGTTCATACTCTCCGGCTGGAGACCCCAGAAGTAAAACAAAAAATCGGATGCATTTTTTGTTTACTACGGGGCGGGAAGTGGTAGTATAGTTTTATCTTTATGTCCAAAAACATTTTCAAACTTAAGAGTTCATATTCTCCGGCTGGAGATCAGCCGAAAGCTATTTCAGAGTTACTCAGTGGTCTAAATAGGGGGATGGAAAAGCAAACTTTATTAGGGGCAACAGGAACAGGTAAGACTTTTACCGTAGCAAATGTAATAGAAAAATGGAATAAACCAGTTTTGGTCATTGCACACAACAAAACTCTTGCAGCCCAACTCGCTCAAGAATTTAAAGAATTTTTTCCAGATGCAGCAGTTCACTATTTCGTTTCCTATTATGATTATTATCAACCGGAGGCGTATATGCCAATATCAGATACATATATAGAGAAAGATGCCCAGATTAATAAAGAGATAGATCGTTTAAGACATGCCACAACCCAATCTCTCTTAACAAGAAAAGATGTGATTATTGTGGCTTCTGTGTCTTGTATTTACGGGCTTGGTTCTCCTTCGGAATATGAGAAGGTAAATTTAAGATTAGAAAAAGGAATGACTTTGGATCGATTAGGATTAATGCGAAAGCTTATTGAGATTCATTTTGAAAGAACTAATGCAGATTTAAATCCAGGTTCTTTTAGATCTATTGGTTCAAAAGTAGAGATAATGCCTGTTTCAGATAATTTTATTTTTCAAGTTGAATTTTCTGGTAATAAAATTTCAAAAATATCAAAAGTGGACCCTGTTTCTTCAAAAGTTTTGGATGAACCAGAAAACATTTTTGTCTTTCCAGCAAAGCATTTTATAACAGAGAAAAAACAAGTTGAGATTGCTATTAAAGACATTAAAAAAGAGTTAAATGATCAGGTTAAAAAATTTGAAAAAAAAGGAAAACTTTTAGAGGCTGAAAGAATAAAAAGGCGTACTAACTACGACTTGGCAATGATTAGAGAAGTAGGTTATTGTAATGGAATTGAAAACTATTCTCGGCATTTGTCTGGCAAGAAAGAAGGAGAACCTCCTGAGACACTCCTTTCCTATTTCAAAGAAGATTTTTTAACTGTAATAGATGAATCACATGTTAGTTTACCTCAGCTTCAAGGTATGTATAGGGGTGACGCTTCGAGAAAAAATACCTTGGTGGAATATGGTTTTAGGTTACCATCTGCTAAAGATAATCGGCCTCTAAAATATCCTGAATTTGAAGAAAGGGTTGGCCAGGTAATATATGTATCTGCTACTCCAAGCGACGAAGAAAAGAAATCGAGTGGTCAAATAGTAGAGCAAATCATTCGCCCAACAGGCCTTGTGGATCCAGAGGTTATCGTAAGACCTGTGAGTGCAGGTAAAGATTTTTCAGCCAAATCATCAGTAGATGATCGCTCGACTCATTTGAGTACAAATGAGTCGAGGGGACAAATACAAGATTTTATCTTAGAGGCAGAAGAAACAATTAAAAAAGGTTATCGTGTTTTAGCAACTACTCTTACTAAAAAAATGGCAGAAGACCTGTCTAACTATTTAAAAGAAAAAGGATTAAAAGCCGAATATCTACACAGTGAGATTAAAACAATAGAGAGGATTCAAGTCTTAACCTCATTTAGAAAAGGTGATATAGACATTTTGGTTGGAGTAAACCTGCTTAGAGAAGGTTTGGATTTGCCAGAAGTGGCATTGATAGGGATATTAGATGCAGATAAAGAAGGTTTTTTAAGATCGGAAACTTCTTTAATTCAAACCATAGGACGAGCAGCAAGAAATGCCGAGGGGCGAGTGATTCTGTATGCTGATGAAATGACGAAGTCGCTTAGTAAGGCAATAGAAGAAACAAATCGTCGTAGATCTATCCAGTTGGACTATAATAAGAAAAATAACATTACCCCAAAAACTATAATTAAAAATATAAAAGATATCACAGACGATCTCGAAAATAAACACGAAAAAGTTGTAAACGCAGAACTTGGTTTTGATTTAGAGTTATTTAAAAAAGCTTTTGATAAAAGCAAGTCAAACCTAGATAAAACTGAAACTGAAAGCTTGAGAAATTTAAAAATTTCTGACGAAGAAAGAAGTCTAAAAGTCTTTGAGAAGATTATTAAGATAAAAGAGAAGGAAATGAATCGAGCTGTAAAAAATTTAGATTTTGAAACAGCAGCTATTTTGAGAGATGAAATAATCAGTCTAAGGGGTTTATTAGGAGAAAAAAACAATAAATGATATAATAATTTTATGGATAAGGACTATTTTGAAACAACAAAAAAGAGTTTATTTGTAACTCTTTCTTTGGTGGTTTTAGTTGTTTTGATCGCTTTAATTTTTAGTGGACAAAAAGAAGCAAGAATTCCAAAAGTGATTACCAACAAACCACTTATCTCAGAAGAAGAAAATGTAGTACTAGGGACGTTTGAGACCAGATCAATAAAAAAAACCGATAGATATGTTAATTTCGATATAAAATATCCTTATTTCTTTTATGCTAGCCCAGAATTTAATACAGAAATTAAAGATTTCTTAGAAACCCAAGCAGATGCTCATAGTGTAAATAGTAAAGAGGCGTGGCTAGCGAGATATAATACAAGAACAGAAGGTGAAAATATATCTGAATACCCAACAGGCGAGGAAGACAAGTTTTACTTTTTCTCTGATTTTGAGATTGTTCAAAGCAACTCATCTTACATAAGTGTAATTGTTCACTATGGAGGTTTCAGTGGAGGAGCTCATGGTTATGAGAATAAAGTTTCTTATGCTTACAACCTAATAGATAAAAAAGAAATACAGCTAACTGATTTGTTTATGGGTGATCCGGACTATTTGGTTAAAATTTCTGATTATTCTAAGGAGTATTTTAAAACAATACTAGAGAAAAAAGTTAAAGAAAATTTTACCGAAGAAGACGATCCTCAAGCTGTACAAGATTATGTAAGCAATTCAATGATGATGATAGAAAATGGTACCAAACCATTAGCTGATAATTTTTCTGTCTTTTCATTTACTAAAGACAAAATAACTGTTTATTTTGGACAATATCAAGTAGGGCCTTATTCAGACGGAATGCAACAAGTCGAAATTTCTAGACAATAATTTTTTACATTGCTAAATAATTTTAGTGTGTTATTATTGCTTTACATCTAAATAACTTTATACCCCCAGAGTGTGTCAAAATAAGGGGGATTTTGAATTGATATGAAAAAAAATGAAGCTGATAAAATAATAGTAAAAGGAGCTAGAACTCACAATCTAAAAAATATAGATGTGGAAATGCCAAGAAATAAGATGGTGGTTATTACTGGTATGTCTGGTAGTGGAAAGTCTTCTTTGGCTTTCGATACTATTTTTGCTGAGGGGCAGAGGAGGTATGTTGAATCTTTATCTTCTTATGCTCGTCAGTTTTTAAACCAAATGCCTAAACCTGACGTGGATGAGATCTCAGGGCTTTCACCAGCTATTTCTATAGACCAAAAGTCTCGTTCAAACAATCCTCGCTCCACTGTTGCTACGATAACAGAAATATATGATTACTTGAGAGTCTTGTATTCTAGAATTGGACATCCTCATTGTCCTATTTGTGGAAATGAAATTAAAAAACTTTCTAATGAAGAGATAATTAATTTTATTTTGTCCAAGATAAAAACTTTTGAAAAAAATCCCAATAAGAGAAAAATAGTAGGAGTAGAGTGGGACGAGACGCCTGTGACTATACTTTCTCCTGTAATAAAAGGAAGAAAAGGCGAATATTATCAATTACTTTATGATTTGTTAAATAAAGGTTTTACTGAAATAAGACTAGATGGAGAAACAAAAAACTTAAGAGAAAGGATAGAAATGTCAAAAACCAAAGTTCACGATATTGATTTAGTGGTTGATAGATTTCAAGTTCATGAGTTTAAAGATAATCCTGGAGATGCTAGAATGAGAATATCAGAAGCTGTAGAGAGGGCCTTAATAGAATCAGAGGGGTTGGTTATTGTTGCTTTTGGAAACATTAATTTAGATAAAAAAACAAAAAGGGGTTCAAGATATACATCAGAAAATCTATATGAATTTGACGCTTCTTCTGTTGGAGCACCTTTTTCGAATGAAGAATATTTACTGTCTTCAAAATTTTCTTGTCCAAGAGATGGTTTTGCTTTCCCTGAAATAGAACCAAGGTTATTTTCTTTTAATTCACCATATGGAGCTTGCCCGAGCTGTAATGGTCTAGGAACAAAATATTTTGGAGGAACAGAGGCGTGTGATGACTGTCATGGAAAAAGATTACGTCCCGAGGCTCTAAATGTTTTTATCGGAGAAAAGATAGACAATAAAAATCTAGGAGCTAAAAAAATAAAAGAAGAAACATTAGGTTTCAAGTCTATGAATATAGTTGATTTGACAGCTCTCACAATTGATCAAGTTGCTGACTTTTTTGTTTCATTAGAGCTAACAGATCAAGAAAAAGAAATATCAAGAGTGGTTATTAAAGAAATAGAATCAAGATTACAATTTTTATTAAACGTAGGTTTAGATTATTTATCATTAGATCGTCGAGCAGGAACTTTGTCCGGTGGGGAATCTCAAAGAATCCGCCTTGCTAGTCAATTGGGATCTAGACTTGTAGGTTCTCTATATGTTCTAGACGAACCAACAATAGGATTACACCAAAGGGATAATGATAAACTAATAAAAACTTTAAAGTCTCTAAGAGATTTGGGTAATTCAATAATTATAGTTGAGCATGATGAAGATACAATTTATGCTTCTGATTATATCGTGGATATAGGTCCAAAAGCGGGTGTCCATGGTGGGGAAGTCATAGTTGCTGATTATTTGGAAAAACTATTGGATGCTCCGAAGAATAACTCAATGTCTCGAACGTTGTCTTATTTGAGAGGAGAAGAAAAAATTCCTATACCAGAGAAGAGAAGAACTGCAGAAAAGGGTTCTATAAAAATAGTTGGAGGAAAAGTTTTTAATATTAAAAACATGAATGTTGAAATACCTTTGGGCAAAATGGTCTGTGTGACAGGAGTATCTGGATCAGGAAAGAGTTCTCTTGTCTATGAAATTCTCCATAGGAATTTACAAGCAAGGTATGAGAGAAAACACCGAAGTGCACAAGTCTTTAATTGTGCCTCATTTTCTGGTACAGAGTATCTTTCTAGAGAAATACTCATAGATCAGTCTCCTATAGGTAGAACTCCGAGGTCTAACATTGCTACTTATACAGGAGCTTTCACTTTTATTCGAGATTTATTTTCTAGTACAAATGAAGCTAAATTAAGAGGGTGGGGAGCAAATCGTTTTTCTTTTAATGTAAAAGGAGGAAGATGTGAGGCTTGTGAAGGTAATGGAGAAGTCGCTGTAGAAATGCACTTCCTTCCAACGGTTTATGTTAAATGTGACGTTTGCGGTGGAAAAAGATTTGATAAAGAGACTTTAACTGTAAAGTATAAAAAGAAAAATATACATGATGTTTTAAATATGACCATAGAAGAAGGGTGTAAGTTTTTTGAGGATATTCCTAGCGTTCACGATAGGCTAAAAACCTTAATGGATGTGGGTTTGGGTTATGTTAAATTAGGTCAATCAGCCACTACTTTGTCTGGAGGAGAAGCTCAGCGAGTAAAAATTGCATCTGAACTTTATCGTCCTAACTTAGAAAAAACAATATATCTATTGGACGAACCAACTGTTGGATTACATTATGATGATGTGGCCAAGCTTCTGGAGGTCCTTAACAAATTGGTAGATAAGGGGAATACAGTTCTTCTGATAGAACACAATATGGATATTATAAAGAGTGCTGACTATCTGATAGACATTGGCCCAGAAGGTGGTTTTGGAGGTGGAGAAATAGTTGCCAAAGGTACTCCAGAAGAGGTAGCTAATAATAAAAATTCTTACACTGGAAAATATTTATACAAGGTTTTAAGACGAAAATAAAATATGAAAAAGTCAGATTTAAAAAAGTTTAAATTACCTCAAAAACCAGGTGTTTACTTTTTTACAAAAAGTAACTCTTCTATGAGTAAATCTTCTATGAAAAAGGAAGATGTTTTGTATATTGGCAAGGCGACTAATTTGTCTGATAGAGTCAAAAGTTATTTCTCAAGTGATTTAATCAATACTAGAGGCCCTATGATATTAGACATGGTCACACAGTCCAAGTTCATTAAATATCAAGAAACAGATAGTGTTTTAGAGGCTTTGATATTGGAGGCTAGCTTAATCAAAAAATATCAACCAAAATACAATACAAAAGAGAAAGACAATAAAAGCTTTAACTATGTTTGTATTACCAATGAAGACATACCAAAAGTTTTGATTAAAAGGGGAAGAAATTTAAAGATGATCCAAGAAAAAGAGTTGCCTGTTTGTAATAATTTTCCTCACTCTATATACCAAAAAACTTTTGGTCCGTTTCCGAGTGGAACGCAACTAAAAGAGGCGATGAAAATTATTCGTCGTATTTTTCCATATGTAGATGAACAGTCTATTAAGAAAAATAATTCAGAGTTTTATTTACAATTAGGTTTATCTCCTAATATAAAAAACAGAGAAATTGATAAGATTAGTTATCACAAGAATATAAAAAATTTAATCCTGTTTTTTCAAGGTAAGAAAAAAGATATTATAAAAAATCTTAAAAAAGAGATGATGGTTTTTGCAAAAAATAGAGAATTTGAAAGGGCTAATGAAATAAAAAAGAAGATTTTTGCACTTAACCACATAAACGATATTGCTTTAATTAAAAGTGATACAGCTGACGAGCATTCATCAAATTACAGGATAGAAGCTTATGATGTGGCACACATGTCCGGTAAAAATATGGTCGGGGTTATGGTTGTGATAGAGAACCAAGAATTGAACAAAAAAGAATATAAGAAATTTATAATCAAAACAGTAGATACTGTAAATGATCCTAAGGCTCTAGCTGAAATTTTGGGCAGAAGATTTTCTCATAATGAATGGAGGAAACCAGACTTAATCGTTGTAGACGGTGGAGTGATTCAAGTGAATGCCGCAAAAAATGTCTTATCAAAATTAAAAATTAAAATACCAGTTGTTTCAGTATTAAAAGATGAAAGACACAAAGCAAAGGCTATTTTAGGAGATAATAAAATTATTGAAAAAAATAAGAAAAATATCCTTTTAGCCAATGCTGAATCTCATCGTTTTGCTATAGCTTTTCATAAGAAAAAAAGGGAACAGAAATTCTTGATCTAATCCCTTCCTTTAAATAATTATGTTATAATACAGTTATGTTAAGAATTGGCGTATTAAGAGGTGGAGCAGATGAGAGATACAAAGCTTCCATTGATAATGGAGCCAATATTTTGGGGTGTTTAAGGGGGGAAACATTGTCTCAAAAATATAAAGCGGTAGATATTTTTATAGACGAGGACGGAATCTGGCATATCAACGGTATCCCCGTCACTATGGCTACAGTTAAAGAAAAAGTGGATTTAGTTATAAATGCTTTGCTTGGTAAGTATGCAGAAAACGGAAAAATACAAGAGAGGTTAGAAGAATATAATATCCCTTACACTAGCTCCGATTCAAAATCTTCATTTGTTTGTCACAATAAAGTATTAACAAAAGAAGAGTTTAAGAAATTAGGAATCAAGACCCCAAACTTTATTTATTTTAAGTCATACAAAGAAGGGGAGATAGATAAAAATAGATATGCTACGAACAGAGCTCGATCTGTTTGGGAAAAAATGTCTCCACCTTGGATAATAAAGCCGGTCACTAATGGTTCTTCTGTTGGTGTTGTTTTATGTAAAACTTTTAATGACCTCACAGAAGCGATCAAAAAAATAGCTGACACGGAAGATGAAGTTCTTGTTGAAGAATACATTCGAGGTAAAGAAGCTACGGTTGGCGTAATAAATAACTTTAGGAGAAAAGAAATATACACATTACCACCGGTAGAAATAAGATTAAATCCTGGAGAAAGTATTTTTGGCTATAAAGAAAAAAGAGACAATCTTGCACAAATAATATGCCCGGGTACTTTTTCGTCTAAAGAAAAAGAAGAGATGGAGAGAATTGCCGCTCTCGTGCACAAATCTTTTGGTCTAACGTTTTATTCAAAAATAGACTTTATTGTTCACCCACAAAAAGGAATATATGCATTAGAAGTAAATTCACAATCTGAATTTATGGAAAAATCTCAAATACCTGTTGCTCTTGAAGCTGTCGGCTCTAGTTTAGAAGAATTTATAGATCATTTAATAAAGGAAGCTATAAAATAAAAAATCCCGCAATTCGCGGGATTTTTTATTTTACTTTTTTCTAAACAAATCAACCACATAGAACATATATTTTGTTCCATTTTTTGAAAGGTTAAATAGAATTGCAACAGTGTAGAAGAATATAGCTATCTTTGTGCTATAGAAAGAAACAGCAATTGCTATAAGCGCAGAAATAACAGGTACGAGTATGTGAGCCATTGCATGTTCGTTTTCTATTTTTGTGTAGGGCATATTTTCTATTGTATTTGATTTGATCGCATATCTTCTCATTTTATACAAAGATAAACCTATCATTATAATGTTTAAGGCGAAAAATATCACTGCTGTTTTTGAGTACATGTATTTACCGAGAAGGTGAGAAGAAAACGGAACTAGCGCAACAAAAAAGAAAAAGAATCCGTTAATGTTTGAGAATGGTATATCTATATTTTTTGCAAAAACTGAGGCGGTTAAGTGGTGGGATCTCCAGTATGTGAATAATAAAGAAAAACTCAATATATAACTTATAAGAATAGGGTACATCCCCATTAAATAATTTATTAGAGTGTGCTCGTTTATAATGCCGACATATTCAGGAACTCTAATTTCAAAAATTAAAACGGTCATCACGATTGCGAAGATGCCGTCTGAAAGCTGGTCTAATCTTTGTTGTTTCATTTCTATATTATAACAATTAAACCACAGAATATCCAAACTTGACAATGTACTAAAACTTGTGTTTTGGTGTTTTTTATGATATAATTGCATAGAAATAGTTAATTCAAATTAAATAAACAAACAAAACAAACAAAAACAGAAATGGAAAACAAAGAGAAAGATCTAGAAAAGATCATGGCTGAGAATCAGCAATTAAGAGTGGAAAATGTACAGAGTGCCTTTATGCTAAAAAAATTTAAGTCTCTAGCTAGAGTGTTGGGGCACGATCTTAGATCTCCTATCGCGAGTTCTATTACCTGCCTTGAACTTTGCCTAGAAATGTTGCGTGAAGAAAATCTAGCAAATAAGGACGTGATGATGTTCTTAACCATGGCAGCAGAGCAAAATCGTAATCTGCTAGGTTTAGTTGATAACCTTTTAGTTTGGTCAAGAATGCAGATAGACGGAGTTAAGATAAACCAGGAAAAAATAAACTTGAAAAGCACCTTGGCGGATACAATTTCACCATATATGTTTTCTTGTTTGTCAAAAGGTATAAATGTCAGATTTAACGTGGATGATGTTTCTATCATAACAGATAAAAGTATTTTTCAGTTTATCGTTAGAAATATTTTCACTAACGCGATGAAATTTACCCCTAAAAATGGCGATATTACTATCGTTGCCAAGAAATACAATGATTGTATTAGCGTGGTAATTAAGGACAATGGTATAGGTATGTCGCCGGAAAAAATTAGGAAAATTTTTGAAAGCGTCGGGGAAAGCTCTTCTGGCACAGAAGGAGAAAAAGGAACAGGTCTAGGGTTATCTATGTGTCAAGAACTAGCCGAAAAATCAGGCTTTTTGATTTCTGTAGAAAGTGAAGGTGAGGGAAAAGGATCGTCTTTTACGATTTCTCTTCCTAAGCATAAAAAATAAACATAATAAAAAATAGAAAGAGCCGGCAATTAGCCGGCTTTATTATTTTTGTAGTCAGGGATATTTTGCTCGTCGCCACTCGCAAAATTCCACGACCCTGGCTCGTGATTTTGCTTGCTAGCAAAATTATCACTCCGCCTTCCACAGCTAAAAAACAGCATGCAGATGCTGTTTTTCTTAACGCTTGTGGACCCTACAGGAGTCTCTCCTTCGACTAAAACCTTTTCGTCAAAAAGTTTTGTCTAGGCACCAGCTCGTCTGTTTTTTGAGACAGTTATGGAATGCTTTGCATGCTAAAACCATGTGTGTCACAAGTCACTAAATATTTTGCTCCAGGTATTCGCAAAATATGTAAGTGCTCGCGACCCCAGCTCGGCAATTTTTCTGCTGAAAAATTATGCCTGTGCTTTCCACAAGCTAAAAGCCTCCAGCAGTGGAGGCTTTCTTAACGCTTGTGGACCCTACAGGACTCGAACCTGCCACCCCCTCATTGCAAATGAGGTGCTCTACCAGATGAGCTAAGGGCCCATATTCTTTTTTAATCTACTTTGCCTTTAGTTTATACTGTTGCTTCCATGAAGCGCTACAGATGAGCTAAGGGCCTATAAAACATAATCTTGAAACACTATTATATTAACTTATTTTAAAAAAATTGCAAGTAAAATTAACTATTTTCCTTTAAAATGATACAATGTTGCTATGCCATTAAACAAAGGAAATAAAATACAAACCGTTAAGTATTCTCCTCCTCCTCCAAATCTTCCAATGCTTGGGAAGGTAGATCCTAGCCAAGCTGTTTTTATTGGAAGAACAAATTATGTAGCAGCCTTGGAAGAAAAGAGGTTTGTTTTTGGTATTAATCAAAACGATAGAAGACGTCATGTTTATATTGTAGGTAAATCTGGGGTAGGTAAATCAAAATTAGAAGAAGTAATGATTCGTCAGGATATTGCTTATGGCAGAGGTGTATGTGTTATCGATCCGTACGGAGAATTAGTAGAAGAGATATTAAATTTTATTCCTAAAAATAGAGTAAATGATGTTTGTATCTTTAATCCTGAAGATGTTAATTTTCCTGCATCCTTTAATCCATTTTCAAGGGTAGAACCGACATTCAGACACCAATTTACTCAAAGTATCGTAGAAATTTTACAGAAACAATTTGGAAATGATTGGAGTCCTAGAATAGAGCATGTGATTCGTTTTTCAGTATTAGCTTTGCTTGATTGTGAAAATTCAAACATGCGAGGGATGATTCGTATTTTGATTGATAAAAAATATCGAGAAAAGGTTATAGATAATATAAAAGACGACATGGTTCGTCATTTCTGGAAAGAAGAGTTTGAAGAGTGGTCTAAGAAGTTTGATTCTGAAGTAATAATTCCTATCGTGAACAAGTTGTGGCAATTTCTTTCTAACCCGATGCTTACCAACATATTTGGTCAAAAGGAAAACAAAATAGATTTTGAAAAAATAATGAATAATAAAAAAATTATTCTTGTTAACTTAGCTAAGGATAAAATCGGAGATGAAAATGCTTCATTCTTGGGTGCCTTGTTTATGACAAAAATTAGACAAGCAGGTATGTCTCGAGCAAAGTTGAATCCTTCAGAAAAGAATGATTTTTATCTTTATATTGATGAATTTAATAATATAATAACTGATGGTTTTGAAAACATTTTATCTGAGTCTAGAAAATATGGAATTAATTTAACTATTGCCCATCAATATATCGGTCAATTGTCTCAAAAAATAGAACAAGCAGTTTTAGGTAATATAGGAACTATAATTTTGTTTAGGGTTGGGGGAGACGATGCTACCAAGTTGCGATCTGAATTCGCTCCTATTTTTGATGTTAAAGATATGATTAATTTAGGAACAGGAGAGTTTTACATTAAGATGATAATAAATGGTGAAAGTTATGACCCATTTTCATCAGAAACCTTAGAAGTTTTACCGACACCACACACATCTTTTAGAGAAGAAGTTTTAGGTTCTTCTAGAAGATTCTATGCTACCACAGAAGAAAACGCTTCTAAAATTATGGCTGAAGATGAATCTTCTTAAAATAAAGCTTTTTAGTTTGTTTTAAATAAGGTATAATAAAAGTAATTTATGGATAACGAAATTCCTAATAATAAAGATATCACTTATTTTGCGAAGACTAATTTTCGTAATACAAATACTGTTTTTGGAATAAAAAGAAAAGATCGTCGTCAGCACATGTATGTCCTCGGTAAATCTGGTACCGGTAAATCTGTTTTGTTGCATAATTTAATAACTCAAAACATTAAAAATGGAGAGGGCGTTTGTGTAATAGATCCTCACGGAGAACTTGCTGAAGAAATACTAGAATTGATACCAGAAAATCGCATAAAAGATGTTATTTATTTTAACCCGGCAGATCCTGATTTTCATATAGGTTTTAACGTTCTACAGATTGATGACCCTAAGCTTAAGCACTTAGTTGCTTCTGGTATTATGGGTATTTTTACTAAAATTTGGGCAAATGCTTGGAGCTCTCGTATGGAGTACATTTTAAACAATGCTATTTTGGCCCTCTTAGATACGCCAGGAACTACACTTTTGGGGATACCTCGTCTTTTAGTCGATAAAGAGTATCGTCAAATGATTATAGGCAATCTAAAAGATCCAATTGTTAAATCTTTTTGGTTGCACGAATACGAGGAATGGAGAGACCAATTTAGAAATGAAGCGATTGCCCCTATTCAAAATAAAGTTGGACAATTTTTGTCTACTTCTATCATTAGAAATGTGGTTGGTCAATCAAAATCAACAATTGATATCTTCAAAATAATGAACGAAGGTAAAATCTTTATTGTTAATGTTTCAAAAGGAAGAATAGGGGAAGATAACTCAGCTTTGCTTGGAGGTATGATTATTACCAAGCTTCAATTGGCAGCTATGGAGAGAGTTCGTATTCCTGAAAACGAGAGAAGAGATTTCTATCTTTATGTTGATGAATTTCAGAACTTTGCTACTGAATCTTTTGCCAACATTCTTTCTGAAGCGAGAAAGTATCGTTTAAATTTAATTATTGCTCACCAATATATAGCTCAAATAGCAAACTCTGAAGGTTCCAAAGTTTCTGATGCAGTTTTTGGTAACGTTGGAACAATGATTATTTTTAGAGTAGGAGCAGAAGATGCCCAGTTTTTGGAAAAAGAATTTGAACCAGAATTTACAGCTCAAGACTTGGTTAGCTTACCAAATTACAATATCTATTTGAAATTAATGGTAGATGGTGTAACTAGTCGTCCTTTTTCAGCAATAACTTTACCACCAATGGTTTCTGTTGATCCTGACAATGATACTAAAGAAAGAATCATAGAGTCCTCAAGGGTCTTGTATGCACGATCACGAACCGAAGTAGAATCAGAGATAACCAAATGGAGTACCACTCTTCAGACAAACGAAGGTGAAGCTAAATATAAAGTAGAGTGTACAAACTGTAAAAAGCAAACTACTGTTCCTTTTGAACCAAAGGAAGGAAAACCCGTTTACTGCAAGGAGTGTTTAATAAAAATAAAAAGCGGGGAGTTAAAACCAGAAAAAGGATTTTTTGTACCAAAGACCAACAATCAAGAAAATAAAGAAGCTGTAGCTTCTCTCGCTTCTTTAGGTATAGAATTCAAATCAGATATTAATCATAATAACAGAGATAATTTTTCTAGAAGACAAGAACAAAAAACAAACCCAGATCACAATCAACCAAAAAATAGTCATTCTTTTAATCCAAAAGAAAATCCAAGAAATAATAATGATTTTGAAAGAAGAAAAAGTTCTGGGCCATCACCACTTCTTCGTGGTTTGTTGGAAAAAATAAAATCAGGACAAGTTTCAGAGATAAAAGAAGAAAAAATAGATCTAGTAGAAGAGAAAGTAAAAACACCTGAACCTGTTTCTTTAGCTACTCTTAAATCAGATAATCCTAGCGATAAAAACACAATGATTTCAACTAAAGAAATTTCAGATGCTCATTTATCGACCTTGAAAGACGCTTTAAGTAAAATCACAGACAAGCAAAACTCATTTGATAACTCAAAAAAAGAGCCAATTCAAAATAATACTGAAGTAAAGGCCGAAGATAATCAAAACGACACCTCTGCCCCTTCGTGGCAAAACAAAAAAACTGTCAAAGAAGTCCCCGAAGAAGTATTGAGAAAAGTTCTAGAATAATATATGGGCAAGATTATCAAAAAAACACTTTTTATTCTCCCAATAATAGTGTTTTTTGTTTTTGGAGTAAAAGAAGCTTTTGCTAAGATAGTTATAAATGAAATACAAATAGCGCCTACCGTAGATCGTTTTGTTGAGTTATACAATGATTCTGGATCAGAAGTAGATTTGACCGGACACTATCTCCAAAGGAAGACAAATACAAGCGAAAAATATACTTCTTTTGTTACAAGTACAAAATTGGCTGGTAAGAAAATATCTGCCAATGGATTATTCTTGATATCTAAAGAATCTCTTGGGTTAGAATCTTTAACTATAACAGAAAATAATTCTATTCAACTAAAAAACAGTAAACAGGAAATTGTTTATAAAATCGGATTAGGGGATTCTGATGATTGTGGAAATATCTGCATTTCTAATCCCGAAGACGGTAAAAGTGTTCAAAGGGTGAATGATAATGAATGGATAATGGGCAGCCCGACACCGGGAGACGATAATATAAGAGAAGAGCAGGAAAATAATGGAGAAAGTGAAGAAGAAAGTTCTTCTAGTTATTCAGGAAAAAGTGAAAAAGAAAAAATAGTTTTGAACCCTTCAATAGCTACCAAAATAATTTCCCCTAAGGTTGTAGTTGCAGGTGTCCCGTTCGTTATCAATCACAATACTATAGGTTATAAAAACGAGAAGATTATACACGATCGTTTTGTTTGGAATTTTGGAGATGGTAATTTTAAAGAAATGGATCCATGTTTACCTTTTAGTTATACTTATCAATATCCTGGAGATTATGTCTTAAGCCTGTCTTACTATGAGACAACTTTTAGTGAAATACCTGAGGCGACAGATAGGCTAAATATAAAAGTTATCCCTTCTGGTATAAAAATTTCTTCGATTGGAGGCATTGAAGATCCTTATGTCGAATTAGAAAACAGTTCCAGTCATGAAATGGTTTTAAACAAATGGTCCATAGTAGGAGATGGACATATATTTACAATACCTGACGGAACCACTATTTTACCAAATAAAAAAATAAAATTTTCATCAAAAACGACCGGTTTTAAATTAGAAAATTTAATGCATCTAAAAATAATTGATACTGAGGGTACTCTATTTGCAACATACCCTAAATTTGAAAATTTTAAAATAAATAAAAATGTTTCTAATTCTAAAAATACTCAATCTCAAGAAAAAGTCATTGAAAATAAGCAGGGTGTAACTTTTGATAAAGAAGAAAAAGTCGTTAACCTCAACTCTCTTTCTTCTTCTGCTTATAACTCAAATAGACGAGACGACAAAATAATCTTTTATTTTGGGCTATTTTTGGTGGTAGCTTTGGGTGTAATGGCTATTATAACTATCAAAAAATCGGATAATGGTAAAAACAGAGAACTAGAAGAAGAATTAAGTGCCAAAGATTTCAAAATCACAGAATAATTTGACTATTAATCGTTTTTGATATATAATATAGGTAAGTTAGATTAATTTAATTTTGTTGTTATAGAATCTTTTGATTCTATAACATACAATAATATAAATTTTTTAACTTTTAAGAGCACTCTTCGGAGAGCTCGCCCAATAAACGGGGGTCTGCTTTTGCAGATAGCCGTTTTTTATTTATGCTCAATTTTTTCTAAGGCCACTTTTATTTTCTTAAAATCTTTAATCAATGTTTCTCTCATCCCGCCATTGTATAAAGCGGCTGCTGGATGGTATAAAGGCATGAAAGCTTGTTTACCAAATTCATCTGTGTTTTTTATCAAAAGCTTTCCGTGTATTTCAGATATTTTTTCAGTAGGGAAGAAACGTGTCATAGAATGTCTTCCTAAAAACACTATTAATTTTGGAGAAATAATTTTAATTTCATTAATTAGCCACTCGTTGCACAATTCCTTTTCTTCAGGTAGTGGATCGCGGTTATTAGGCGGTCTGTATTTAACTATGTTTGTGATATAAATATCTTCTCTTTTTAATCCTATACTATTAAGCATTTCAGCTAGGAATTTACCAGCTGCTCCAACAAATGGGACACCTTGTTCATCTTCACTTTTTCCAGGTGCTTCTCCTATAAAGATAATCTGACTATCTGGATTTCCTTTGCCAAAAACAGCCCTTGTTGCAGTTTTTCTAAGCTCACATTTACAATTCTCTTGCCAGTACTTATTTAATTCATCCAGTCTCTCTTTTTTTGACATAACCACATTGTAACAAAAAATTAAGAATATTGTATAATACCAATATGAAGAAAAACAAAATTATCGAATTAGTGGGGTGGTATGGTGTTGTTGCCATCTTGGCAGCCTATATGCTATTGAGTTTTGGATTTATTGCTTCTAACAGTTTAATATACCAAATTTTAAATGGAACAGGAGCTTTGGGAATTGTTTTTGATGCCCTAAAAGACAAAAATTATCAGCCTGCTGTGTTGAATACAATCTGGGCACTAGTTGCTATTTTTGCCTTATTTAAAATTTTAATCTAAAAAATAAACAGTCTAAACTGTTTGTTAATGTGCCGGAGAGAGGACTTGAACCTCCATCCCTTTCGAGACGCGATTTTGAGTCGCGCGCGTATACCAATTCCGCCACTCCGGCATGAGTAAGACTAGTATACCAAATTATCATAAAAAATCCAGGATATTGCATTTTTAACCATTTTATAGTAGTATAACCGTATATGTCACAAGATAGACTTTTCAAATTAGCCTGTACTGAGTGCAAACGCATTAATTACTGGTCAAGCAAGAACAAAAAACTCGTCACTAAAAAGATTGAGCTTAATAAGTATTGCAAGTGGTGTAAGAAAAATACAAAACATAAAGAAGCTAAAAAATAAAACCCCAAATTGGGGTTTTATTTTTTTAGCTATTTTACCTGCGGGCGATGGAGGACCGTGATTACACTTATCGCCTATTACATAGGCAGGTACTTTTCCACCTCTCTTCACTCGTACGGAAAAGTCTTTCGATTCCTCCACGCACATGAAGCAATTCATGTGCTATCGCCCAATATTAAAAACAGCTTACGCTGTTTTTAATCTGCGGAGACACTCGTGTTAGAACCTTTCACTGACAAGCCCTGTAACGTTATTTCTAATAATTTTATTATATCAAATTGACGTACCTTGTGCGATCTTATTTTATTCAATAAAATTTAATATTTTTTCTGGAGACGAAACATTATTATCTACAAAATCGTTAATTTTTTGCCAATCCTTAAACAAAAATTTGTTAGGATTTTGAGTTTCGATTTTTAGTGGAATTTCAATATAAGAATCTGCTTGTATTTCTCTAGGGACTATATAGTTACCTTTTTCTATATCCATATCTTTAGTATTTTCTAAAATTGAAGCATCATAATTTTTCAAATCAGCTAATGGTATTCTAATTGTAATTATTGAACCATTTGTTGATCTTGTTTTAATGTAATTCTTTAAATCTTGTATATTATCAGTAAACCAATTTCCTATAATTTCTTTTTTTGAGACTACATTTTCACGTTTTTCATCATATTCAGTATTCGGGGTATCATAACGATATAAAGAAGTATACTCATTATTATGATAGAGTTGTTTTAATTTTTCTTTTCTTTCAAATTTATTATTTAACTGTAGGTTTTCTAATGACATATTAATTATCTAATATCTTGTGCTATCACGACTCTGCGGGCGATGGAGGAATCGAACCCCCGCCAAAAGTTTTGGAGACTTTTGTTCTACCACTAAACTAATCGCCCTTGAATTGCAGTATACTATAAAAATCTATTTTTTCAAAAAGGTTACAATTTCTTTCTCAGCTCTCTTCAAGTCTGTCTTTTTGGTGGGATTTATCCAGATAGTGTCTTTATCTCTCTTAAACCAAGTATTTTGTCTTTTTGCGAAATGCCATATTTGAGAAAACAGTTTTTCTACCATTTCTTCTTTACTGATTTTTCCTTGTAAATAAAAAGCTGAATATCTGTATTCGAGTCCAAAGGATTCCATTTTTTTCCAAGAAACCCCTTCTTTGTGTAGTCTTTCCATTTCTTTTAACATACCCATTTTAATCCTTCTAATGAGCCTTATATAAATTCTTTCTTTTAATTTTTCACTAGGGAAGCCCAGTCCAATTTTTATTATGTTAAAAGAACTTTCGCTGATACATGGTTTAGGAACTTTCCCAAGTATTTTTGCGATTTCAATAGCTCTAATGACTCTCACTCTGTTGTTCTTGTCGATGTTATGAGCTCTCTCCTTGTCGAGTTTTAATAGATATTTAAATAAATAATCCGTTGTCTTTGAATTAAGTTGTTCTCTTAGTTTTTTGTTAGGGGGAACTTCAGGGAATGACGTCCCGTTAATTATAGAGTCTATGTAATATCCTGTACCCCCACAAATTATTGGAATTTTTCCATTGCTTAAAATATCTTTTATTTTTTTACTAGCCAACTTTTGATAGTCACTAACAGAAAAAGTTTTATTTTTTGGCGAAATTATATCAAGTATATAGTGGGGAATACCTCGCATTTCTTTTTTTGTTATTTTCCCAGTGCCTAAATCCATTCCTTTGTACACTTGCCTAGAATCCGCAGAGATAATCTCTCCATTAAACTTCTTAGCTACATCCACGGCAAAATCACTTTTGCCAGTGGCTGTTTGTCCAAGTATTATGATGATTTTTGGTTTCTTTTCCATGTCATTATATATTCGCATAAAAAAGACTTTTTTGCTATAATACAAACATGAAAACACCATTCGTTTTCTTGTCTGGTTTAGTAGTCTTATTGGCAATTATTATTATATACGATAACCCAATAACGGGTAGAGAAAAGGGGCAAATTAAACCTTTTATAGATAAAGAGACAACTATTATAGGGGATTTTGTTGAATTAGATTTTTCACAATCTGATTTTGTGGTTCGCACCGAGAACGGAAAACTTTATCAAATAACAGGAGATAAATTACAAGAAATTATAACCCTTAATAATGTTCAGAGTATTAACAAGATAGAAGTTACAGGAAAGTTATTTAGTCGGAAGGTGACAACCTTTGGTGCTAGAGACTCTGCTGAATTTATGATAGATGCAACCTCATACAAAATTCTTGGTTATAAAAACAATAAAATCGAAGAACCGTTTGTGCCCAAAATAGTTACAGTACAGGGTTCCCTTATTAGATTACAGCACCCTTTTTGTTGTTTTTCTATTAGACTTGAAGACGATGGAGATTATGAGATGGAGGAGTATTTATTAGAGGGTGATAAGATACAAGGAATTCTTCTCTCCCTTGATTCTTTTGATAGTATAGATGAAATAAAAGTTACAGGGTTGTTATCTGAAGAAAAAAGAAGAATTCCTGAGGCTGGTGGTTTTGCTGATTGGAAAACAAAAGTAATTAACGTAACTTCTTTTGAAATTATCAGTTATAAAGAATAAAGTTGGTTTTAGTTTTACAAAATAACAACATTCTTATACAAAAAATACTATAAGAATTTTTATACATTATGTCATTCAAATCATTTATTACGAAAAAAGCACTTCAGATGAAAGGTGTGTCTGCTGATCAAGCTGAAGAAATTGCAAAAAAATTAGAAGAAAATCCAGAAATGGTTGCGAGTATGAAGTCATTAGAAGACAATAAAGAAGTAAAAGCCTTGTTTGATAAAATTACAAAAGAAATTGAAGAAAAGAAAAAAGGCGGACTTGCAGAACAGTACGCAGCGGTTTTAGTTATGGGGAAGTATAAGAATGAAATAATGAAATACAGAGAAGAACTTGAGCCTCTTCTTCGTTTAATGCAGAAATAATTTATCTTTTGTTTATGAAAAATAATTTTAAAAAGAAAATTATAATCGTAAACGACTTGATGCAAAAGAATTATCGGTACGAATTATCTGAACCAGAAGGCAGGAATTTTGACAAGGATTTCAAACCCGATCTAACTCCTAAACAAATGTTAGCGCTGGGTGTTTTTGGTGGAAAGTATATGACAGATTGTAAAAAAGAATTTCCTAAAGAATGGTGGGTAAAAACTAAACTTTGTCATGACTTTCATGACCCAAAACTTAATTATTTTGGAGTGAATGCAAGCCAACCACTTAGCGTATGGAGAAAGAAGGGATGGATTTACAAAGATGATCCAAGGGGTTGGTTCCAGTGGTATTGTAGATATTATATGGGGCGAAGACTAGGCGAAGAAGATAAGAGACAGATAAAAAGATGGAAAGCCATGAGTAGACACGTTGCTCAAGTTGTCAAAAACTGCCAAGTGGGTGATATTTATTGTCGCAGGGTTCAACGTCAGGCTTTGTTACATTGGGCGTATGACAGTAGAAAATTTTAAAAATGATATAATAATTATATTGAAGTGATCGGTTTTGTTTGGTTTTTAAGGTTTATTATAAAAATAATTTATTTAAAAATATGAAAAATTTAAAAAGTTTTAAAGTGTTCTTTATGATAATGTCGTCGGCAGGAGTTTTGTTTTCGGGATATATGAGCGGAGTTAAATTGTTTTCTGATACTTGTGCTTTTGGTGAGACCTGCCCGTTATTTTTGGGTATGCCAGCGTGTTATATTGGGTTTATTTTATTCCTATCACTCTTCTTGATTTCTTTAGCTTTTATATTAAACAAAAAAGATGCAAAAACAATTTCCAAAAAGCTACTCCTTATTTCATTACTAGGGGTTATTTATTCTCTAAATTTTGCTATTCCAGAATTGCCATCGCTTTTCAAAAATGGATTTAGCGCTTATTTACTAGGTTTGCCTACCTGTGTAATGGGAAGCTTATTCTTCATAGCAATCTTTATTGGAGCAATAATTTTTTACAAGAAAGTTAAAATGCAATAATGTCTTTCTCAAAATAAAAACCCACTTAGTGGGTTTTTATTTTCTTTGATTTATATATTTTTACAAAACAATAAGCTATACCAACCAAGGATAATATTATTAAAATTTCTTTATAGTATTTTGTAAATAATTCTTGATTCATGCCAATAAAATATCCCAGACCAGCTAATATGGTAACCCAAATAAACGAACCCAATGTTGTATATACCAAAAAAGAAGTAAAATTCATTTTACAAAAACCAGCAGGAATTGAAATTAATTGTCTAATAACCGGGACTAGTCTACCAATAAAAGTAGCTGATTTAGAATTTTTTAGAAAATATTTTTCTGCTCTCTCCATTTTTTCTCTGTTTATAAAAATAAATTTAGCATACTTATGTTCTGAAAGTTTATAGACAATGGGTCTACCCAAGTAGTAACCAATTACATAGTTAAAGATTGCTCCAATTAAACTTCCTAACGTTCCAACTATGATAATAATAAAAATATTCATTTTCCCTAGGCTGGCTAAATAAGCAGCGGGAGGCACTATTATTTCAGAAGGCATAGGAATAAAAGAGCTCTCTATGGTCATTAGAATCATAACGCCTGTGTACCCAAGGCCTTCGGTGATAGATATAAAAAAGTTAAAAAGACTGGTTAACATGATATTAATACTATCTTAACTTATACTTTTAATCAAATAATAATATTGGTGCATTTTTAAACAAATTCTGATAATATAACGATTATGAGTTTATTAATCGGCCCCAGAAGTAAAAATTTAAATCGTTTGCACTTAAATTTTACTACGGGGTAAAAGGTGATATTTATTAAGTTTTTTATCAAATTAGATATTTAGTAGACAATTAATGTTATGAGTTTATCAATCGGCATTGTAGGGCTTCCAAATGTTGGGAAAAGCACATTATTTAATGCTTTAACAAAAAAGGGGGTTCCTTCAGAAAATTATCCATTTTGTACAATTGACCCATCCGTAGGGATTGTGGCTGTTCCTGATGATCGTCTTTGGAAATTGTCTGATTTTTCCAAGTCTGCAAAAACTATCCCAGCGGCAATAGAATTCGTAGACATTGCCGGTCTAGTTAAAGGTGCTTCAAAAGGGGAAGGGTTGGGAAATAAGTTTCTCGCAAACATCCGTGAAGTTGATGCTATATTGGAGATGGTAAGAATATTCCCAGTAAAGACAGAGAGGACAAATGAAATAATTCACGTTTATGGAAACGTGGATCCACTTCGAGATATTGAAGTTATAAACTTAGAACTAATTCTTGCTGACTTAGAAACGGTGGTAAAAAGAAGAACTAATTTATCTCATGACTTAAAAAGAGGAGTGAAAGATGCCGTGATAGAGGATAAAGCTCTTGTAAAATTAGAAATTGCTTTTGAAAAAGCTCAAATGGCAAATACTGTTTCTTTTGATGAAAAAGAGATAGAGAAAATAAAAATGTTGAATCTTTTAACAATGAAGCCATTTATCTATGGATTGAATAAAAGAGGTGAAGGTGGAAATTTAGATGAAACTGATCCAGAGACTTTCAAAATGGTGACTGACTATATTAAAAGTACTGGGTCTACTTATGTAATTGTTGATGCAAAAATTGAAGATGAATTAAAAGATTTTGAAGGAGAGGAAAAAGAAATACTTCGAAAAGAAATGGGGGGAGATGATGATGGTATTAATAGCCTTATTAAAGAAGGGTACAATCTCCTTGGACTAGAGACTTATTTTACGACAGGAGAAGATGAGACACGTGCTTGGACTATCAAGAAGGGAAGCACAGCTCCTGTGGCAGGAATGGCTATACATACAGATTTTAGAGATAAATTTATAAGGGCTGAAGTAGTTAATTGGCAAGAATTATTAAACGCTGGAAGCTATGCCGAAGCTCGGGCCAAAGGAAAAATCAGAACAGAAGGTAAAGAATATATCGTTAAGGATGGGGATGTAATAGAATTTAAAATATAACTTTATTTAGTCGTAATAAAATAAACAATCACTTCTCGTTCCGTAGTAAACTTTAAAAGTATTTTGTTTTTTAAAGTTTTACTACTGGGATTGTTAAAGATGGAGACGTAATAGAATTCAAAATCTAATATGAGCAAAGGAGAAGAAGGGGTAATATTTGTATTATTCAAAGACAACAAAATATTACTGCAACAAAGAGATAAAAATTGTAAAAAATTTCCATTCAAATGGTGTATTCCTGGTGGAGGAAGAGAAGAAAATGAAAGTTATGAAAAAACTCTTTTGAGAGAAATTAAAGAAGAGTTTGATATGGATTTGAATGTAGAACAATGTGAATATATAACAGATTATCCAAATAATGAAATTAGAGTGTATTTGTGTAAAATAAACCCAGACCAAATACCAACTTTGAATGAGGGAATGGCAATGAAATGGGGGTCCATTCAAGAAATAAAAAATATGGAATTAGGATTTAATCAAGATAAACTAATTTTATTATTAGAAAGTTATTTAGAAAAAACCAATGATTACTAATTTACAGAAAGTCTATCCGAATCCTTGGATACGGGCAGAAGAAATATTAAAAAAAGATGGGGTAGTAGTTTTACCCACAGATACACTGTATGGCATTATTGGTAGTGCTTTATCTAAGAAGGCGGTTGAAATGATATATGAAATAAAAGGACGAGATGAAAATAAACCTTTTATTGTTTTAATAAATTCGTTTGAACAGTTGAAAATTTTTGGAATTAAGATAACAAAAGAGCAGACCAAAACTTTTCAGAAGTTTTGGCCTGGTAAGGTAAGTGTTGTTTTGCCGACTCCCTCAAAAAAGTGGGACTATCTTCATCGGGGAGAAAACACTGTCGCTTTTAGAATGGTGGGACAAAAGAATAAAAATCTTTTTGATTTAATAAATAAAATTGGCCCCGTCGTAGCCCCTAGCGTAAATAAGCAAGGAGAAAAACCAGCAGAAACGATAAAAGAAGCAAAAAATTATTTTGAGAACAATGTTGATTTATATATAAATACGGGGGTAAGAAAATCATTGCCTTCGACAATTGTAAAGTTTGAAAATGATAAAATTATAATTTTAAGGCAAGGACAAACAAAAATAAAAATCTGATTAATCAGATTTTTATTTTTGTTTACTATCTTTAGTTTTTTTGAGATGATTTAAGTGCTGTTGTTTTAAATCGATTACTTCTTCTATTAGTTTGCCGAGGGTGTCTTCTATTCTAGCTAGCATTAGGTCATCTTTTTTCTCATCCTCATCTTCTTCTTGGATGTCTTCAACATCCTCCTGGATATCATCAACGTCTTTTTGAATATCATCAACATCTTTTTGAATCTCATCGACATCACCCTGAATCTCATCAACGTCTTTTTGAATCTCATCAACGTCCTCTTGAATTTCTCCAACATCTTTTGCAACCAAATGAAGTTTTCTTGCCTGACGATTAACACTCATTTGTATAAAAATAGATAGGTAAATGGCCTCGAGGGAAACTATAGTGGTAAGTACCAAAAGAATATCATCGAGGTCTATCCCGTAAAAATACAAAGCAAAAGCAAATATAAAAAGTGCTGTATGTACTAAAAGCGAGTTGGTAGATCCAACCCATCTTGTTGCCTTCGTTGATATTTTTTCTATGGTGTCCCCAGATTTTCTTCTTAATTCCTCCATAACTTATTTTATTATATACCATATTTCTGCTATAATACAAGAATTCAAGGTTAATTATTTTATTAGAGGTAAAATTACTTATAAAACATGAAGGAATATAATCATTTAGAAATTGAAAAGAAGTGGCAGAAGAATTGGGAGAAAAAAGATGTCTATAAGACATTGAATAATACGAATGACAAAAAGATGTATGTTCTGGACATGTTTCCATATCCGTCAGGTGCAGGTCTTCATGTGGGCCACCCAAGAGGGTATATAGGGAGTGATGTTTATGCCAGGATGAAAAGGATGGAAGGATTTAATGTGCTTCATCCTATGGGTTATGATGCTTTCGGTTTGCCAGCAGAGCAATATGCCCTTGAACATAAAATCCACCCCAGGAAGGCTGTAGAAGAAAATGTAAAAACATTTGAAAAACAACTTTCCATGATTGGTCTTTCTTATGATTGGAGTAGAAAAATAAATACTACTGATCCTAAATACTACAAGTGGACACAATGGATATTTTTACAACTTTATAATGCTTGGTTTGATAACAACTCTGGAAGGGCAAGAAAAATAAAAGAATTAGAAGAAATATTCAGTAAAGAAGGTAATGTAAATGTTGATGCGGTTTGCACATCTCCGATTTCTTCTTTTACTGAAAAAGATTGGAACAATTATTCTCTAAAAGAAAAACAAGATATCTTAATGAAATATCGTTTGGCCTATGAAGGTTACAGTGAGGTAAACTGGTGTCCGTTTTTGGGGACAGTTTTGGCCAATGATGAAATAGTTAACGATGAAAAAGGAAATCTTGTTTCAGAGAGGGGGAATCATCCTGTCGAGAAGAAATCTATGCGCCAGTGGTTTATGAGGATTACTGCCTATGCTGATAGACTTATAGAAAATCTAGAAGACTTGGATTGGAGTGACCACATAAAAGAAATTCAGAAAAATTGGATTGGTCGTTCTGAAGGAGCAGAGATTGATTTCAAAATAAAAAATAACAATCAAATCATAAAGGTTTTTACTACTAGAGCAGATACATTATTTGGTGTGACTTATGTTGTCTTGGCTCCAGAACATAGTTTGGTTCAAGAACTTAAAGAAAATATTTCTAATTGGCAAGATGTAAAAAATTATATTGATAGTTTAAAAAGTAAATCTGAAGAAGATCGAACCTCAACGGATAAAGAAAAGACGGGGGTAGAATTAAAAGGAATAAAAGCAATTAATCCAGCAAATGACGAAGAGGTGCCAGTTTGGATTGCTGATTATGTTCTTGCTACTTATGGTACGGGTATGGTTATGGCAGTACCAGCACATGATGACAGGGATTGGGCTTTTGCAAAAAAATATAATTTACCAATAAAAACAGTTATCGAATATCCAAAAGATTTTCCAAAGGATCAACCTTATACTGACTATGGCATTGTAATTAACTCCGAAGGAATTCCATCAGCTAATGGTCTTTTGAGTCAAGATGCGATGAAAGAAATAGTAGAAGAATTAGAATACAGAGGACAAGCTAAAGAAGTTATAAAATATAGAATGCGAGATGCAGTTTTTGCTCGTCAAAGATATTGGGGAGAGCCAATTCCTTTGAAGCATAATCCAGATGGAACTATTACAGAAGTAAAAGAGAAAAATTTACCTCTGGAACTTCCAAAAGTTAAATCTTACTCTATATCAGGGACAGGAGAATCTCCATTATCTCTTGTAAGGTCTTGGGTTAAAAATGGATACGAGACGAACACAATGCCTGGATGGGCTGGGTCTTCTTGGTACTTCCTTCGATATATGGATCCAAAAAATAACAAAGAATTTGCATCTAAAAAGGCTACAGATTATTGGAATCAAGTGGATATGTATGTTGGTGGGCAAGAACATGCCACAGGACACTTATTGTATTCTCGTTTTTGGACGAACTTCTTATATGATATAGGATATATTTCTTTCAAAGAGCCTTTTAAAAAGATGAAAAATCAGGGAATGATTTTAGGATCTGATAGTAGAAAAATGAGTAAAAGATGGGGGAATGTTGTTAATCCTGATGACATGGTAAATACTTACGGAGCAGACACTTTAAGAGTTTACGAAATGTTCATGGGGCCTTTTGATCAAATGCTTCCTTGGTCTACAGAGAGTATAATTGGTTCTCGTCGTTTTCTTGAAAGGGTTTGGAGGGCAGGAGAGAGAGCTTTAGAAAATAAGAGTAAAGAAAAGAAAACAGAAGAATCATTAGAAAAATTACTTCACAAAACAATAAAGAAGGTAACAGAAGATATTGAAGGTTTTAACTTCAATACAGCAATTTCCTCAATGATGATTCTTGTAAACGAAATAGAAAAAGCAGAAATTTCAATATTAGACTTTAAATTATTTTTGTTAATTTTATCCCCATTTGCTCCACATATAACGGAAGAAATCTGGACAAATTTAGGAGAAAAAGGATCAATCACAAAAAGTTCTTGGCCTAAATGGGACGAAGAAAAAATAATTGATAAAAATATAAAACTTATGGTTCAGGTAAATGGTAAAGTCAGATCAGAAATTATTGTTTCAAAAGATGATGATGAGGAAATAGTCAAAAAAATATCTTTAAGTGATGAAAACACTAAAAAATGGATAGAAGGAAAAGAAATTAAAAGAGTTGTTTATGTAAAGGGGCGTCTAATAAATATAGTAGTTTAAAGTATGATGAACAAAATAGCAAAAATAATTGGTAAAGAATTTCATGGTCTGAATGAAGCTGCTTTGCTCTTGGGAGGATTTACTCTTCTTTCTCAAATACTTGGTCTTATTAGGGATAGGTCATTGGCTTATATGGTTGGAGCGGGACCTGTTCTTGACGTTTACTATGCAGCATTTAGAATCCCTGATTTCTTGTATATATCAATAGCATCTCTAGCTTCAATTACTGTTTTGATGCCATTTTTAATGAACAAGATTACAGAGGGCGAAGAAAACAAACAAAAAGCCAGAAATTTTCTTAATAATGTTTTTAGTGCCTATGCCTATTTTATGTTTTTGGCAAGTGCGTTGATAGCAATACTCATGCCAGAAATAGTTAAGTATATTGCCCCTGGTTTTACCGAAAGTCAGACCCATATGCTCATAACGACTAGCCGTATAATGTTACTTTCTCCTATTTTTATAGGGCTCTCTAACTTGATAGGAACTGTCACCCAACTATTTAAAAATTTCCTAGTCTTTTCTCTTTCTCCGATATTTTACAATTTAGGAATTTTATTTGGCATATATTTTATTTTTCCAAGCCTTGGTGTGTATGGTCTTGCTGTAGGGGTTATAGTTGGAGCTATACTCCACTTTTTGATTCAAGTTCCTGTGGTTATAAAACATGGCTTTTTCCCAAGATTTGTTTCAAAAATAAATTGGAAAGAAATATGGGAAGTGGTAAAAATATCCGCACCTAGAACTTTGACTTTGTCATGCAATAGTCTGGCTTTTATTTTTCTAATTTCGATGGCTTCTACTCTCAAACCAGGATCTATTTCTCTATTTACTTTTGCTTACAACCTACAGTCTGTTCCAGTCGGAATAATAGGAATATCTTACTCTGTTGCAGCTTTTCCAGTCTTGGTCAAATGTTTTTCAACGAAAGATATAAATACTTTTGTTGAACATATTATAGAGGCAATTAAACAAGTTATTTTTTGGTCTTTGCCAATAATGTCTTTGTTTATTGTTCTTAGAGCACAAATAGTTAGAGTTATACTTGGTTCAAATTCATTTTCCTGGTCTGACACAAGACTAACTGCGGCTTCTGTCGCATTATTTGTAATTTCTCTAGTTTTCCAAGGTCTCGTATTACTTTTTGTTAGAGGTTACTATGCTTCAGGAAATACGAAGAAGCCTCTTTTTGTGAATGTTTTTTCTTCGGTAATGGTAATTGTTTTAGCTAAGGTGTTTATTTTTATATTTTCATCCTACCCACAAACGCTTCTGTGGTTAGAAAATATATTTAGGGTGAGTGGTGTTTCAGGGACGATCATGTTATCGCTACCTTTAGCTTTTGCTCTAGGGTCAATTATCAATTTCTTCTTGCTTTGGATACTGTTTGCTAAAGATTTTCCTTTGAGTAAAAACTTTCACATTGTAAAAACATTTTTGCAAAGCTTGTTAGGTGCGATTACTATGGGTCTAGTATCATATTTATTCCTAGGAATTTTTGATGACATCTTTAACATTAATACTGGAGTAGGAATTTTCTTACAAGGTTTTCTTTCGGGGATTATAGGTATTGCTTCAGGAATAATTATTTTAATTCTTATAAAAAACAAACAACTTCTAGATATTATCAAGGCTTTGAAAAATAAATTCTGGAAAAAGACAGTGGTGGCTCCAGAGCAAGCTGATCTATAAAAATTATCAAAACCTTTGATTTTACGGTCTTTTTTGATAGTATAGGTTTATGTCTTTTAATGACAACAACATAAGAAATTTCTCAATTATAGCCCATATAGACCACGGCAAAAGCACTTTGGCTGACAGAATGCTGGAGATTACAGGAACGATAGAAAAGAGAAAAATGAAGGATCAGGTGCTTGACTCTATGGATCTTGAACGTGAAAGGGGAATTACAATCAAAATGCAACCAGTAAGAATGGAATATCCTTTTGCTGGAGAAGATTACGTTTTAAATCTAATTGATACACCTGGTCATATAGACTTTTCATATGAAGTATCTAGAGCGCTAAAGGCAGTTGAGGGCTCTATTCTTCTTGTAGATGCAACTCAAGGTGTGCAAGCTCAAACCTTAACTACATTACAAATGGCCAGAGACTTAGGCTTGGTGATTATTCCTGTTTTATCAAAGATAGATTCGCCATTAGCAAAAGTAGATGAAGTAAAAATGGAAGTTGCAGTTCTTCTCGACATAGACCCTGATTCTGTTTTAACTGTTTCAGGAAAAACCGGAGAAGGAGTAAAAGAATTATTGGAGGAAATAATTAAAAGGGTACCATCTCCTAAAATAAAAGAGATTCCCATGGAAGGTCAGAATACAGGACAAGCATTAGTTTTTGATTTTAAATATGATAATCACAGAGGGGTAATTGTCTATGTACGGGTTATGGAAGGATCTTTTAAAAAAGGAGAATCTTTATTTTTTGCAGTATCTAAAGAAAAATTTATCTCTTTAGAGGTTGGAGTATTTAACCCAGAAGAGGAGATTAAATCAGAATTAAGTAGCGGAGAAATCGGTTATATAGTAACAGGAATTAAAAAACCTGGTATAGCTTCAGTGGGGGATACTATAACTTTCTTAAAGAAACCCATGCCTGCACTTTCTGGATATCAAAATCCAAGACCAGTGGTATGGGCTTCGGTCTATCCTGAAAGCCAAGATGATTTTCCAACATTAAAACAGGCCTTGGGAAGACTTAAATTATCTGACTCATCTTTTTCTTATGAAGAAGAAACTTCTGGAGCATTAGGAAGAGGTTTTCGTTGTGGATTTTTGGGAATGTTACATCTAGAAATAATTTCAGAAAGATTGAACAGGGAATTTAACCTAGATTTGATAATCACTATGCCTTCTATCACTTACAAAGCCGTTATGAAGAATGGTAAAGATTTGATTATTTATTCTCCGCATTTATTTCCTAACGATGGTGATGCAAAGGAAATATTTGAACCTTGGGTTAACGTTAAAATCATAACCCCAACTGGTTACATGGGGACACTAATGCCTTTCCTTTATGATCATGAGGCTATCGTAAAAGAAACTGATAACTTTGGAGATAATAGATCTTCTATTGATTTAGAAATGCCTCTACGTGAATTGATGAGAAACTTTTTTGATGATATGAAAAGTATTACTTCTGGTTATTCTTCTATTTCGTACGAATTGGGAGAATACAAACCCGCTGATGTTATTAGAATGGATATCGTTGTGGCAGATGAAGTGATGCCCGCTTTTAGTAGAATAATTTCTCGAAGAAGAGTAAACGAAGAAGCTAAAACACAAGTAGAAAAACTTAAAGATGTTATTCCTAGACAACAATTTGCTTTTAAAATACAAGCAAGAGCCTTAGGGAGAATAATTTCTTCTGAATCAGTTTCGGCTTTCAGAAAAGACGTCTTAATGCACGGTAGTAAGGTTGTCGGAGGTGGAGATGTAACTAGAAAATTAAAATTATTAGAAAAACAAAAGAGAGGGAAGAAAAAGATGCAGGCACGAGCAAAAATAAACATCTCTCATGATGTTTTCCTAAAAATGATTAGAGGTAGTAATGATTAAAACTTAAGTTTAAAATAAACCTGGAGCGTACAAAAGAATCATACTGATGATTACTAGCACAGCTATAATACCGAATCCTTTTTCTATTTTCTTTTTATTCTTTGGACTGAAAAACATGATATAATAATAGCATCATTTATGGTTAAATTCAAGAAAACAAATAATTATAAGTTTTGGCATTCACCACTTGCACTGTTCATTCTGTTTGCTGCGGTAGTATTTTTTAGTTACAATATAGTCGATTTAACTAAGAAGGCAAAAGAAACAAGTGAAAAAAAATCTTTAATTTTAGATGAGATTAAGTATCTTCAAAATAAATCTGACACCTTAAATAAAGAAATAACAGTACTGGAGACTGATTTTGGTAAAGAAGAAGAATTAAGAGAAAAACTGCCTTATACCAGAGAAGGAGAAAAAATGGTAGTTATTGTCGAAGAGGAAGAGAATGAAAAACCAATAGCTACAGAGGAGGTAAGTAGTTTTGATCGCTTTTGGTCAATTTTCAAAAGAGAATAAAATTATTTTGCGGGATTAGTTTAGTGGCAAAATGAGTGCTTCCCAAGCATTAGACACGGGTTCGATTCCCGTATTCCGCACAAAGTAATGGATAAGCAGAAAAACTGCTTTTTCTGCGACGAGAATCGAAAGGCTTTTCCGTACGAACGAAGTGAGGTGGAAAAGCACCTGACTATGTAATAGCCGATTCCCGTATCCCGCACAAAGTATTTTTCTCTTGACTCGTATGTTATAATTAAATAGTGAGATTATTAGTTAATAAAATAATAAAATTATGAAAAAAGTAACAATATACAGTACTCCTACGTGTCACTTCTGTCACATGACAAAAGATTTTTTGACTTCAAAAGGTATACCATTTGAAGATTTTAACGTAGCCACAGATTTAGAAAAAAGAAAAGAAATGATGGATAAAAGTGGTCAAATGGGAGTGCCTGTAATTCTTATTGAAGACCAACTAATTGTGGGTTTTGACAGAGAAAGAATTGAGCAATTGCTTGATATAAAATAGTAGATATTTTTTAAAGAATAAAGTATTATAAAAGCATCCTATCTGTACTAGGATGCTTTTATTTATGCCCCCGTAGTTCAATGGATAGAACAGTCCCGTCCTAAGGGATAGATGTAGGTTCGATTCCCGCCGGGGGCACAGAGTCTCTTCCGTGGGCTTGACTCCTGTGAGGTGGAACACATGTATAAGAATATATGAAAGAGTTTATTTATATGAAAAATAGAAAATTATTGACTAAAAACAGGGGGTACTCTCTTGTAGAGATAATGGTTGTTATGGGTATTATGCTATTGTTTTTTGCTGTAGTGACACCTAGTTATATTACTTCGAGAGAAAAATCCAGAGATGCGCAAAGAGTGTCAGATTTGGCTAAAATTAAATTAGCCCTAGAATCTTTTTATATGTATAATGGATATTATCCACCATCAGGTTGTGGTTGGGACTGTAACGGTTATTCACAAAGTTATTCTACGAATTGGTTAACTTTACAGAATTATTTGGCACCTTATTTACAAGGGGAATTACCAAGAGACCCAAAAAATTCATCCTGTTCTCCGTGGACTACTTCTTCTGAGTGTTACTCATATGCTTATGGAAATGTTGGAAAGGAAAACTACTCAGCACAATATGATCTAACAGCCAGACTAGAGTACAAACAAAATCCACTTAGATGTGAATTAAAAAATTACAAATTTTACTTTAACAGTACTATTGCATGGTGTGGATCTTATTCAAAGTATGTTTACGAAGCTTCTAATTAATGTTTGTATTTTAACAAAAATATGATATATTTATCTCATGGACCCGGAAATTAAGCGTCTGATTCAAGAGAATTTAAGATTGTCCCAAGAAAACAATCTTATGCTTATTAAAGTAAGAAATTATCTTAAATGGGCCCAAATAACAAAAGTCTTTTATTGGTTGTTGATAATAGGAATATCGGTTGGTGCTTTTTATTTCATTAAACCTTATTTTGGTAGTTTGCTTAATATATATTCAGGAGATATTTCTGGATTAAAAGGAATAACCAACATGACAACAGTAGAAGATTCTCAAGATATAATGAAAGAACTTCTTAATTTGTTAAATAAAAAAGATTAAAAAACATAAGAAGAATTTGCCGAGATAGCTCAGTTGGTAGAGCGCTCCCCTGAAGAGGGATAGGTCCCCAGTTCGACCCTGGGTCTCGGCACATCAAACACAAACTCGAAATATTTCTTCAGTAGAGATAGCCAGTTCGACCCTGGGTCTCGGCACATCAAACACAAACTCAAAATATTTCTTCAGTAGAGATAGCCAGTTCGACCCTGGGTCTCAGCACAATAATAAAAAAACCCGAAGGGGTTTTTTATTATTGTGCTGAGCAAGAAAAAGAACTGCTTCTTTTTCTTCCAGGGGCGAAAGATTTTTCAGTGTCGCTTTGCGACCAGGAAAATACCTGGCTATGTAGTAGCCGACCCTGCATCTCAGTACATCTAAATAAAAACACCCTCTTTATGAGGGTGTTTTTATTTAGATAGATTTTATTTTTAGTTTTGTCTCACGATTTTTATCTAGTTTTGGAAGTTTAATTATTAGAAGTCCGTGTTTTTCTATCGCTTCTGCTTCTTCTGGGTCAACTTCTTCTGGAAGAGAAATAGTTCTTGAGAATGAACCCCAGTATAGTTCTTGTATGAAATAATTATCTTTATCTACAGTATTTCCTTCTTCTCTTTTACCTTTTATAGTAATCATGTCTCTTGTAATACTAATAGAAAGATTATCAGGGTGTACCCCTGCCACCATCGTTTTTACAATGACATCAGAAGGAGTTTGATATAAATCAACAGTTAATTCTGCTTCCAATTCTTCCTCCCAATTTGTGTTCCTTTGATTTACGGGTAAGTCTTTTTCTAATCCTGGAATCTTCTTAGTAGAAGTTTCTTCCTCTTCTTCAAGAATTTCTTCATCTTCATCCATTTTACCTGTTAATCTTTCAAAAAATGATTTTTTCTTCATATATATTATTGTTGTGCGGGCAAATATTTTGCCATGCGTTTTAATTTTTCAAAAACTAGAATATTTATAATCGTGACGACCCATAAGAATCCGAATACTGATAGAAAGTTCTCGCCACTTGATTTCATTATAAAGAAATTAAAAATACTATGCAATGTTATAGCAAAGATTATTCCAAACAAAAGATACACCTTTCGGTGCTTTTTTAAATAAAAAGATAATCCTAGGGCACTACCTATCATGGCACTTGATATTGCGTGGAGAATGGTAGAACCAAGGAATCTTAAACCACCAGTAAATATACCTGTAAGAGCGCCTTCGGCGGAAATAGGATCAATTAAGTATAGTGTATTTTCAAAAGCAGCAAACCCCAAAGCTGCTGTCATAAAATAAACAGGATAATCTATTGGTTGGTTTAAATTTTTATTTCCTAATATAACGATAGAAATTCCGAAGAATTTAAGGAGTTCTTCTATTGCAGACCAGAGGATGATTCGAGCCTGATCATTGCCTCCGACTAGTCCTAGACTGGCCTTTTCCATCCAGATAGCAACTATTACCATTAAGGCCCCAACAATAAAAGATATGGTTATTAATCCTGCCGGTTCTGGCTCCTCTCTGTCTTCGTGTTTAAGCCAGAACCATAACCAAAATAAGGTTGGGATTAATCCTCCTAGAATTGCAAACAATATAGTTTGTGGGTCCTTTTGAAATATTTCCATTTTTTATTTTGGCCATCTCTCTACCATTAATAATCTGTCTTTATCCATGGTTTGCCAAATTTCTTCAGTAACAAAAGGCATAAAAGGATGAAGGATCTTTAATATTTTTTCTAACGTTCCAATCAAGAAATATTTTCTAGAAATTTTTTCATCTTCACTACCTTCAGCAAAAATCTTTTTACTCTCCTCTAGAATAATATCAGCGAATTTTGACCACGTATAAGCGTATATCTTTTCTCCGACGAGATAGAACTTATATTCCTCCATTTCTTTTGTTATTTCTTTTAGAAAATCGTCCTGTTCTTTTAATAATTCTTTATCTTTATCTGAATAATTATTAAACGAATCACTTGATTTAACCCCTTCTGTATTTGAAAGAACAAAACGTGTTATATTCCAAAGTTTGTTAGCATAATTTTTATAAGCTCGAATCTTGTCCTCTGACATCTTACTGTCATTTCCTGGACCAGTTCCAATGATAAGTGACATACGAACAGCATCTGCTCCGTATTTCTCTATAACTTCTAAGGGGTCAAGGCCATTACCAAGCGACTTACTCATTTTTCTTCCTTGAGTATCTCTAATTAATCCATGGAGATAAACAGTCTTAAACGGAACTTCTCCTAATAAATATGTACTCATTAGTATCATTCTAGCAATCCAAAAAAATAGAATATCATAACCAGTTTCAAGGACGTTTGTAGGGTGATACATCTTAAGGTCAGGGGAGTTTAAGTCAGGCCAGCCGAGAGTAGAGAAAGTCCAAAGCCCAGAGGAGAACCATGTGTCGAGAGTGTCGGATTCTTGTTCCCAATTTTCTATATCTTCTGGAGGGTTTATTCCACAATATATCTGCTCCTTATTCGCATCATTCGTCTCCATTTGTGTATTTGTGTCGTGTTTGGGGTACCAAACAGGAATTCTATGTCCATACCAAATTTGTCTTGAAATACACCAATCGTGAAGATTCTCTATCCAATTGTAATAAACCTTTTCAAAATGTCCTGGAATAATATTAATTTCTTTACTTCTAACGGCTCCAATCATTAATTCTTTTAGAGTTTTATTGTCTCTTTCTGCTATCGGTTTATTAACGTTTATAAACCATTGTAATTTAGGTAGTGGTTCAATAATACCACCTGTTCTTTCGGCCGTAGAAACATTTTGAGTGACTTCCTCTTCTTTTTCTAAAAGATTATTTTCTCGTAACCATTCTACTACAGCTTCTCTTGCTTCCGTTACTTTTTTGTCTTTTATGTTTTCGTTTCCAACTATCATTCTTGCCATCTCGTTTATAACTTGCTTGGTTGGGAGGTTGTGTCTCTCTGCTATATCAGCATCTATTTGACTGTGTGCAGGGGTAACACCGAGAGCTCCAGTTCCAAAGTCTTTATCAACTTCTTTATCAGCAATAATTTTTATCTCAAGAGAAACTCCACAGAAATTTTCTACTTTAAAAGTTTTTCCAACTAAATCTTTGTATCTTGGATCATCAGGGTGGACAGCAACAGCGGTATCTCCAAGTTTAGTCTCAGGTCTTGTTGTAGAAATAGAAATAGGGAAGTCTTTGGAGTATTTAAAAGTATAAAATTTTGCTTTTCTCTCTTCATAAACTATTTCATCATCAGAAATAACTGTCTGACCTTTAGGATCCCAGTTCACAATACGGTGTCCTCGATAGATTATTCCATCGTCGTACATTTTTTTGAATGCATTGCGAACAGCGAAATTCCTTTTTTCATCAAGAGTAAAAGCTTCACGAGACCAATCTAAAGATGCCCCCATCTTTTTTGATTGGTTGATAATTGTGTCGTGAGAATTCTGAGCAAACTCATTAACCCTTTTTAAAAATTCCTCTCTACCTAAATCAGTTTTTCTTTTCCCTTCTTCCTTCTCTAGAATTTTTTCAACTTTTGATTGTGTGGCAATGGCGGCATGGTCTGTCCCTGGTAACCAGAGAGTTCTTTTCCCTTGCATGCGAGCAAAACGAACCATGATATCTTCGATAGTTAAAGGAGATGTATGTCCAAAATGAAGAGTTCCTGTCACATTTGGAGGGGGGAGAACCATAGAAAAAGGCTCTGCATTTTCTTCGGTAAATCCTTTCCTAATACATTCATCAGGATTAAATAGTCCTGAGTCTTCCCATAATTTATAAATCTTGTCCTCGGTCTCTTTTGGGTTGTAAGGTTTTAAAAATTTCGGATTAATATTTGTTTGCTCATTCATCCCGTTAGAAGCAGGTCTCGGTCGTTATATTTCATAACTAACCAGTATCTGCCAATTAATTTAATAATGTTTAATACTTTATATTTTTATCCCGTGACCGAGGTTTTTCTAACGGGATTCATGTATAAAATATAGCACTTTTAGCCCTATATTTCAAAGATTATAAACTTAAGTTTCCGTTGGCTTTTACACTGTTTAGATTTTTGGCGATTTTTTTATTTTTAAACTGGTAGTATCCAGCAATAGCAATCATGAGACCGTTGTCGCCAGTTAATTTTCGAGAAGGGAAATGAACAGTAATTTTTTCTTTTTTACCCTCATTAATTTTTCCCACTTCTTTTTTCATTATTTCTTGTAGATATTTATTAGCCGAAACGCCTCCTCCGACAATTAATGTTTTAGCTTTATATTCTTTTATTGCACGAAGAGCTTTTGAAACAAGAACCTCAATAACAGAATTTTCAAACTCGCAAGCAATCTTTTGTTTCCAATTTGAATCTGGCCCAAATAATTTTTCTAATTCTTTTTCTGAATATTTTTCTTTTAGGTCTCTAACCATGTACAAAACCGCCGTCTTCAATCCAGAAAAAGAAAAATCATAATCTTTTGAATATATCATAGGGCGGGGGAGTTGTATCAGCTTGAGCGGAAGCGAAGAATCAGAATTTTTATGGTCTGTCCGAGCTTCCATCTTCGAAGAAGAATCTTTTGGCGAGGAGATCCGAGGACCTAAAAATTTTGATTCCTCGCTAAAGTGTGAAAGCTCTCTCTCTTTTGCAGCAAGTTTTGAAACCTCTGGTCCGCCTGGATAAGGAAGGTCTAGCATTCTTGCAACTTTATCAAAAGCTTCACCCGAAGCATCGTCTCTTGTTTTTCCAACTTTTTTGTATTTCATCCAATCTTTCATTAAAACAATTTCTGTGTGCCCTCCAGACACAAGGAGTGAAATTGCTGGGAATATTTTTTTATTAGAATCTATCGTAAAAGTATTTTGATCTGTTGGAAATACTGAAAAAATATGCCCCTCCATATGATTTGTTGGAACAAAGGGGATATTCCAGTAATAGGAGAGTGCTTTAGCAAAACTAACTCCAACCCATAGGGCTGGTTCAAGTCCAGGACCGGTTGTTACTGCAATAGCGTCAATTTTTGGAGTTCTAATTCGGTTAACAAAGTCTACAAAATTTTCTGCTAAATCATTTTCTCTTTCTAAAATTTTTCTAATTTTTTCTTCTGTTTTTTTAGGCAAAACAAAACTTTTTGTAACAGGTTTAGCTAGCTTAGAATCAACCAATACTTTTTCTAAAATGTGAGTGATGTTTTTACCATGTTCTCTTTTTGCCATAGCAGGGAAAACCCCTCCGTATTGGGCGTGAATAGCGATTTGAGATGAGACCTCATTTGCTAATATTTTAAATTTAGTTTTACCTCCTTTTTCAGAAACATCAACAAGCGCAATAGCTGTTTCGTCACACGAAGTCTCAATGGATAATATTTTCATAGTTAGTTTGTTAGAAATAAAAAATTAATATTAATTACTTAAAGATACATTACCACTTCTCGCCCCGTTGTAAACAAAAAATGCATTCGATTTTTTATCTTACTTCTGGGGTGGATAATATTTTCATCCCAGTACTAAAATTTTTAATTTTGACTATGTTCTTATCTTGTCTTAATCAATTAAATTGTTGATATCTCTATGTTTTAATAATCAAAAATTTAGTACGGGACAGGTTCCATAAATATATCACAAGATTAAGTGTTTTGCCATTTTGTGATATCATTTGTCTATGAGTAAAAAACACATAATTACTATAGCTGGCAACCTCGGAAGCGGTAAATCTTCAACTGCAAAAAAAGTGGCATCTATTTTGGGTTATACTCACATGTCCACAGGAGATTTTATGAGAGATATTGCAGAAAAGAGAGGAATTTCTTTAATGGAATTGAGTAAGTTAGCCGAGACTGATAGTACGATAGATAAAGAGTTGGATGATAGAAATGTAGAAATTGGCAAAAAGACAGAGATTGTAATTGACAGTAGACTCGGATTTTATTTTATCCCAGAATCATTCAAGGTGTTTTTAGAATTAGACCCTAGTGTGGCTTCTGAAAGAATTTTAAAAGATAAAGAAAATAATCCAAATCGTCACAAAGAAGATAATTCAGCTTTTGATTCAAAAGAATCAATAATGGAAAGTATCAGTAATAGACTCGAGAGTGAAAGGAAAAGATATCAAAGTCTGTATAATATAGAGGATCTAACAAATAAGAGCCATTTTGATTTAGTGATAAATACTTCCTCTACAGCACTAGAAGATGTAAGTAAAAAAATTATTGAAGAATATCAAAAATGGCTAGCTGAATAATCGTTAGTATTGTGTGATATAATAAGATGGATAAAAATAATCAAAACTTTTAAATAAAAAATGAAAAAATATCTTTTATTAACTATAATAACTTTATTCTTGGGATTAACTTTTGCCAATGAAGCTCTTGCTATTTCTGGTTTTATTCCGAAACAGATTTGGTATTCAAAAGAAAAATTATTAGAAGGGGATACGGTAGAAGTCCACACTCCAGTTTGGAATGGAGAGAACGATTCAGTTTTGGTAAAAGTTGAATTTTATGATCACAATACCTTACTAGGCTCTAGAGATGCCATCATCAAGCCTCAAGAGTTAAAAGATGTTTTCATTTCATGGAAAGTTACAGCAGGAGAACACCTTATTTCAGCAAAAATAGTTTCCTCTGTGGTGTTGGTTGGAGAAGAAAAGAAAAATGTTTCTTTGAGATATACCGAAACTGACACTGATAAGTTGGATGTTGAAAAAGAGAAAAAGGTGGTAGAAAAAGAAGAAACTTCTAAAAATACTGAGACCTCTAACGATGATGTTTTGGTTGGGGAAGGTTTGTTGCCTCCAAATGTGACAACAAAAATTAACGAAGGGTATAATAGCGTAGATGATTTTCGAAGTAAGACTTCAGAAAAAATAGATTTAAATAAAGAAAAAGCTAAAGAGGAAGTTGAAATAATTAAAAACACAAATACTTCAAAAGAATTAGCTTCCAAAGATAAAAAAATAGAGGATGTTGTTAAAAAGCCTTTTGCCTATTTGAAACTATTCGGGTTGTCTGTTCTGTCTTTTATTTTTGAGAACAAGATTGTTTTTTATGGACTAATAGTTTTAGTATTATTCTTTGTGTTTAAAAAAATATTTCAATCTTTTAAACATAAATAATATATTTGTCAAAACAATCCTTCGTAAAGTATAATACGAGAACAATGAAGCGAGTTTTTTTTGATATATTACTGTTTTTAGCTATTCTGTTTTTACCATGGTGGGCAAGCTTATTTATGGCTGTCTTGGGTCTTTTTATTTTTAAGAATTTTTATGAATATCTGGTGTATGGGGTAATTATATTTGAATTGTACTCACCATTAAGCAACAGGGTAATTTCATCACCATTTTATTTTTCTTTAATATTGACTGCTTCCTTTGCTTTAATAGAAACTGCTAAAAAGAATATTATCTTTTATAAAAAATAAAAATGGCTTTTCATCTCAATCACAAAAGAATAAAAAAGGATATAGACCCAGATGAGATTTTTTTGGATTCAAAAAATCTACCTAATTTTAATATGCAACAATTTGAAGGTCGTATGGAAAGGGCGATCCCTAAGAGCGCAATATATTTCATGGGGTTATTTTTTTTAGTAATCTTGTTTATTTTTTCGTGGAAAACAATCGGCTTACAAATAGTTAAAGGAGATTTTTATTTAGAAAAAAGCCAAAATAATACTTTGATGAAGCAACCCATATTTGCTGACAGAGGTCTTGTCTATGATCGAAACGGTGTAATGTTAGCGTGGAATTCTTGGCCAAGTGGAGATGTGAACAAACTAGAGTCTCCTACAAGGAGCTATATTGCTAAACCTGGTTTTGGATTATTACTGGGCTATGTAAGCGCTCCTGCGAAGGACAAATCTGGTAGATACTGGCAAGATAATTTTATAGGGAAAGATGGTGTTGAAAATTTCTATAACGAAAGACTCACTGGTAAAAACGGTGAAAGAATTACAGAAATCGACGTTGGAGGAAATGTATATTCAGAAAATGTTGTGTTGTCTCCAGAAAAGGGCGATGATTTATACTTATCTATAGATTCAAGAATACAAAATAAAATGTATGAATCGATTGCGGGAATGGCGGAAAGTGTAAATTTCCAAGGAGGAGCAGGCGCTATAATGGATATTCATAATGGAGAACTTTTGGCTATAACAAGTTATCCTGAATATAATAGCAATGTTTTGTCGGAAGGTAAGGATAGAGAAAAAATCAATAATTATTTTAAAGATAAAAGAAAAGTTTTTTTGAATAGGAGTGTCTCAGGTCTTTATAGCCCGGGATCTATTATTAAACCATTTTTTGCTTATGCTGCTTTGGCAGAAGAAATTATAAGTCCAGCAAAAAAGATATTAGCAAATGGCTCAATTTCTATTCCCAACCCATACCATCCTGAATTAAAATCAGTTTTTAAAGATCACGGTTCATTTGGTTACGTCGATATGAAAAAAGCGATTTCTATTTCATCAGATATTTATTTTTATGAAATTGGTGGAGGTTTTGAAGATCAAAAAGGCCTAGGTATTTTAAACCTCGACAAATACTCAAAACTTTTTGGAATAGGAGATAAGACTGGGGTAGACCTAGTTGGTGAAAAAAATGGTTTAATTCCTACTCCAGAATGGAAAGCTAAAACTTTTAACGGTGACCCTTGGAGAGTTGGAGATACTTACAATACTTCAATAGGGCAATATGGTTTTCAAGTAACACCAATACAAATGGCTAGAGCAGTGGCAGGGCTAGCCAATAAGGGTAAGTTTTATACGCCACATATTTTAAAAGATGACACAAACTTTTCTACTCTTACCGAAGAAATTGAAATTGATGAAAATAAAATACAAGTAATTTTTGATGGAATGAGAATGGCTGTAACAGAAGGTACTTGTACGGCATTAAACATTGGAGATTTTAAAGTAGCGGCAAAGTCAGGTACAGCTCAAGTTGGTCTAGGAAACACTAATACTAACTCTTGGATAATAGGATTTTTCCCTTATGAAGAACCCAAGTATGCTTTTGCTTTAGTTATGGAAAGAGGGCCAAAGAGTGCTTCTGGAAATGCCACTAGGGTAATGAGAGAGGTGGTTGATTACATGAAAATTTACACCCCAGAATACTTTGACTAATTAGTAAAAATAAGATAATATAGACCAATCATGGATGAGAAAAATTACATAACTGAAGAAAAAGAGAAATCTCTTATAGAAGAACTTGATTATATAAAAAACGTTAAAAGAAAGGAGATTATAGGTAGAATAGATGACGCCAGAGCCCTAGGTGATCTTTCAGAGAACGCAGAATACCATCAAGCCAGAGAGGAACAAGGACGAAACGAAGACAGAATAAATCAAATAGAAGGTATTCTTAAAAATTCAGTGATAGTTAAAAAACACTCAAGTTCTATAGTAGAAGTTGGGACAACTGTTGTAGTACAAAAAGAAAAAGGAGGGGAAACTGTTTACCACATGGTAGGACAAGAAGAAGCAGATTTATCTTTAAACAAAATATCTAACAAATCACCACTAGGACAAGCATTGTTTGGTAAAAAGAAAGGTGATATCTTTTCAATAGAAACTCCAAAAGGACTAGTCAAATACACCCTAATTGATATACAATAGGAGTATATGGCATCAATTGAAGAACTTCGCGATACGCGAATCAAAAAAATAAAAATTTTAGAAGAAGCTGGAATGATGGCATTTCCGGTTTCTCTTCCTATTGATTATTCACTTTCTTATATAAAAGATAATTTTGAAGAACTGGAAACAAAGTCAAACGATAAACATATAGTAACGGCTGGTAGGGTTATGATTACGCGAGGGCAAGGATCCATTCTTTTTATTGTTCTCTTTTCTGGAGGGGCCAAATTCCAAGCTGTGCTTAAAAAAGATGAGCTAGAAGAAAAAACTTTTAACTTGTTTGTAGATACAGTTGACCACGGTGACTATATAATGGTTTCTGGTCCTCTTTTTACGACGGCAAGAGGTGAGAAAAGTATTTTAATAAAAGATTGGAAGATGGGAACCAAAGCCCTTCTACCACTACCAGATAAGTGGCACGGATTACAAGATCAAGAAGAAATATACAGAAAGAGATACCTAGATATTTTGATGGATGAAGATTCTTATAAAAGATTTGAAATTAGATCAAAGGTTGTTAGTGCAATTCGAAAATTCTTTGATGATAAAAAATTCTTAGAGATAGAAACACCTATACTACAAAATCAAGCTGGTGGGGCAATGGCGAGAGTTTTTGAAACTTATCACAACGACTATGCTATGCCTATGGTTCTAAGGATTGCTCTTGAACTAGAACACAAAAAAATAATGGTAGGAGGATACGAAGGTGTTTATGAAATTGGAAAGAATTTTAGAAACGAGGGATCTGACCCTACCCACTTGCAGGAATTTACAATGATAGAATGGTATGCAGCTTATAAGACTCTAGAGAATAATATCAATTGGACTGAAACGCTTATCAAAGGGTTAGCCAAAGATATTATAGGGAAAACTACTTTTACAGTTTATGACAAAGATGGCAATGGTATAGAAGTAGATTTTGAAAAAGAGTGGACTAGGATTCGCTTTTCTGACCTGTTAAAAGACAATGCGGGTATTGATATTAAATCCATAACTGAAGACGAAGCTAGAAGCGAGGCAATTAAGTGGGGTATGGATAAAGATGAAGCTAAGAAGGCTGGTAGAGGTAACTTGTTAGATTTTATTTACAAAAAATCTTCTAGAAACAAAATAGTTAATCCAACTTTTGTAACAAATTTCCCTGGAGACTTAAAACCCCTTGCTCAACAAAACGAAGATGGTACAGCAGAAGTAGCACAATTAATTATTGCTGGAGCTGAAATTACAAACCAATATGCAGAGTTAGTTAATCCTATTGTTCAAAGAGAGCTTCTCGTTTCTCAAGCTAAAGCAAAAGAAAAAGGGGATGATGAGGCAATGGATATAGACGAAGAATTCTTAACTGCTATGGAGCATGGCATGCCCCCTATGACTGGCTTTGGAATGGGTATAGACAGGCTAGTTGCAATTCTAACTGAGCAAAAAAACCTTCGAGATGTAATTTTCTTCCCAATAATGCACCCAAGAGAATAATTGTTAAGCAATTTTGTTAGTGATTAATAAACCGAAGTTGTATTTTATCAACCTCGGTGTGTTTTGACTATCGTTTTTAGTTGTGGTAGAGTTACAAGAAATCAAAAAATACCACATTATGAATAATCTACTCTGCCTTTATTTAACAGAGTTTGGAAAATGGTTTTTCATCTCTGTCGGTGTTCTGATATTATTATTTTTACTCTCTAAGACGTTCTCGTTCTTAAGAATAAAAATACAAAAAGGAAAGAAAAAAATAGTACACAGTCGTGTACGATAGAATATAAAAAACTGTTCAGAATTATCTGAACAGTTTTTTGCTTGATAGTCTGTATTTACATAGCTATCAAATCAACTTCATCCACTCCGTTGTAACAAAGTGGGACAGGGTTGGTATTTTCTAGTGGAAGAGTTTTTTTTCTCTTCTTTTTGGGCGGAAAAAGTTCATACATGTTGATTTTTTCTCCGACCATTAAACCAGTAGACTTTTTTTTGTCGTTTTCCATAATGTGAGAATTTCCCTCATACTATAACAATATTCACTTTTTGTCCATATTTTTAAAAGAATTGTTTTTAAAAAAGTTATCCACAGATTTAAGTGGGAAAGGGTATTTGTATTGTGGGACAAAGTGGTTTATAATATATCCAAGTGGGATAAAGTGGGTTAAAACATTTTTAACACAAAATCTGTTTTTAACTTAAATAAAATTTCCACTTCACAAGCTTATGTTAATAGGAGAATATATTCACACTCTCGATGAGAAAAATAGAATGTCTCTACCCGTTAAATTCCGAAAGGAGATGGGCAAGAGTGTTGTTGTTGCTCCAGGATTAGATAATTGTCTTTCTCTTTATACATTTAAAGAGTGGCAAAAGATTTCTAAAAAATTATCTGATTCATCTATGTTAGCAAGTGACAATAGAAGTTTCTCGAGATTTATGTTTGGTCAAGCTGTGGTAATTGATGTTGATGGAAACGGCCGAATCTTGATCCCGGAAAACTTAAAAAATCGTTCAGGCTTAACCAACAAAGTCGTTGTTATTGGTGTAGAAAATCGAGCGGAAATTTGGAATGAAAAAGCTTGGAATGATTATAAAAAGGTTGTGGAAGGTCAGGCCGACGCCCTCGCTGATAAATTAGGGCAGATAGGAGTTCTTTAATATGAAGCATATATCGGTATTACGCAACGAATCCTTGGATGGTTTATCTATCAAAGAGGGTGATGTGTTTGTTGATGGAACACTCGGAGGAGGAGGACACACTCTCGAAGTTTTAAACAGATTTGGAAATAAAATTACCACAATCTGTTTTGACCTAGACAAGGATGCTATCCAAAGAGTAGAAAAAAAGATTGATCCTAACTTTAAAAAAGTCTATCTGGAAAATGCTGGGTTCCAAGATTTAAAAAAAATCTTAAGCAAGATAGGAATAAATAAAGTAAATCGCATCCTTCTTGATCTTGGAATTAGTTCTTTTCAATTAGAAGAGGCGGGCAGGGGTTTTTCTTTTTTGAGAGATGAACCTCTTTTGATGACCATGAAAAAAGAACCTGGTAGTGATGACATAACAGCACATGAGATTGTTAACTTTTGGGAAGAACAAACACTGTCGGATATAATCTATGGTTTTGGAGAAGAAAGGTTTGCCAGAAGGGTAGCTAAGGCTATCTGTGAGGCAAGACAGCAGAAAGAGATTAAAACCACATTTGACCTAGTAGAAATCATAGAAAAGGCAATAGGTAGAAGTTATAAAGGTAAGAAAATTCATCCCGCAACAAAAACTTTTCAAGCCTTAAGGATTGCTACCAATAGTGAGCTAACGAACTTAGAGAAGGTGATAGAAGATGGTTTTGAAGCTTTGGATCACGGAGGAAGGATGGCAATTATTTCTTTCCATAGCCTTGAGGATCGAATAGTTAAGAGAGCCTTTAAAAATTTTGAGAATACAGGAAAAGCAAAAGTTGTAAATAAAAAGCCGATATTACCACAAGAAGAAGAGGTAAAAGAAAACCCACGTTCCAGAAGTGCAAAACTAAGGTTGTTAGAAAAAATTTAGTAAATTATTAATTTTTTAAAAATATAAATATGACAAAAGCAATTGCAATAACTAAAGATATACAAAGTAACATAAGCACCCAAAAGATATTGTTGAGAATACTTTTAACTTTAGTTATCGTGTTGTCCATTTCTTATATCTACTTAATAGGTAATATTACATTTAATGTAATTGCTCGAAAGTCACTTGAAACTAGTTTGGCTAATTTATCCAGCGAAGTAAATAAATTGGATTTGGTTTATTTAGATAAAATTAATGAAATAGATAAGGATTATGCAATTGCTAACGGTTTTGTGGAAAATCGCAATAATCTTTTTGTTTCTAAAGATATTAATCATGTTGCCATTCGTTAATGAAACAACCTTCGTTTCAAGCAAGAATAAGAATTGTAGCTATCTGCGTATTTTTAGTGGCGGTAGTATTTTTGGTTAGACTATTTTCATTACAAGTAGTAAATAAAAATTTTTATACAGAGAAAGCCGACAGGCAATATATAACTCCCTCAGGTAATGTCTTTAACCGCGGGGATATTTTCTTTTCAAAGAAAGACGGCACTCTTGTTTCTGCAGCAAGTGTTACCACTGGTTTTAAATTAGCGATAAACCCGAAAAAAATAGAAGATGAAAATGCTGTATATGACAAACTTGCTCCTTATTTAAAAATGCCCAAGGAGTCTTTTATGTATAAAGCGCAAAGAAAAAATGATCCATATGAAGAAATAGCTACTGGTTTGACAAAAGAACAAGTCGCAGAAATTGAAGCATTAAAAATAAATGGATTATCTATTTATAAACAAAATTGGCGTAGTTATCCGTCTGGACACTTAGCAGCCCATGCCATAGGATTCTTAGCCTACAAAGGAGATGATTTGGTAGGGCAGTATGGTTTAGAAAGATATTACAACGATGTCTTGTCAAAGCCAAAAAATGAAGCTTATGTGAACTTTTTTGCAGAAGTTTTTTCTAACATAAAAGAAACTTTTTCGGACACAGCAAAAGGGGATATCATCACAACGATAGAACCAGTCGTAGAACATGCCCTACAGAAAGAATTAGAGGGTGTTATGGAGAATTGGTCAGCAGATGAAGCAGGTGGAATAATAATAAACCCAACAAATGGTGAAATTTATGCATTGACTGGACTACCTGACTTTGATTTAAATAATTTTAAAGAAGTAAAAAACATAAGTGTTTATCGCAATCCATTAGTAGAAAATGTTTTTGAGTTTGGATCTGTTATTAAACCACTTGTTATGGCAAGTGCTATAGATGCTGGGGTGGTAACTCCAAAGACAGAATATTATGATGCTGGAAGTGTTGTAGTAGATAAAAAAGTCATTAATAACTTTGACAAGAAGGGCAGAGGAAAAGTTACAATGCAAGATGTTTTAAATCAATCACTTAATACGGGGATGGTTTTTGCTGAACAAAAATTGGGTCATGAAAAATTTAGAAATTACATGAAGTCTTATGGTATAGGGGAAAAAACAGGTATTGATTTACCTAACGAAACTTCTGGTTTGATAAAGAACTTAGAAAGTCCAAGAAATATAGAATACGCGAACGCTTCTTTTGGTCAAGGTTTGGCCTTGACTCCGATAGAAGCAGTAAGAGCATTCTCTATACTTGCTAATGGTGGAAATATGATTACTCCACACCTAGTAAAAGAAATAAAATATGAAAACGGATTAAGCAAAAAAGTTGAATATCCATTTGTTAAGACAAATATCTTGAAAAAAGAATCCACTGACACAATAACTGAAATGTTAATTAAGGTTTATGAATCTTATGATTCTGGTCGTCACAAAATTCCAAGCCATTCAATCGCTACCAAGACAGGAACAGCTCAGGTGGCAAAGGAAACCGGTGGAGGATATTATGATGATAGAAATATGCACTCTTTCTTCGGTTATTTTCCAGCAAGAGACCCTCAGTTTTTAGTTTTTTTATATGTTAAAAACCCCAAAGGAATAAAATATGCCTCACAAACTTTGATTCCTCCATTTAACAGTCTTGCTAAATTTTTAATTAATTATTATAACTTACCGCCAGACAGATAATATATGAACAAAATTTTTAAAAAAATAATAAAAACAATACTCACTTGGGAAGCCAAGATGGTAATAAAAAAATATCATCCAAGGGTTATTACGGTGATAGGATCTGTCGGCAAAACGTCTACCAAGGATGCAATTTTTACTGTTTTATCTAAACATAAAACAGTTCGTAAAAGTGAGAAAAGTTATAACAGCGAGATTGGATTACCACTTACTATATTAGGGCTCCCAAATGCTTGGAGAGATCCTTTTGATTGGCTAGAGAATATAATTAAAGGCTTCTTACTTATAATCAAAAGAAGACAGTACCCAGAAGTTTTGATTTTAGAAATAGGAGTAAGAAAACCAGGTGACATTAGAAGAAATATATTACCTTGGTTAAAGGTTGATATTTTAGTTGTTACAAGATTTCCAGAGAAGCCAGTACATGTTGAATTTTTTGATAACGTTGATAAATTAATAGAAGAAAAAAGTTTGTTAGTTAAAGCCCTAAAGAAAAATGGTTTGCTTATTTTAAACCAGGATGATGATAGGGTATATGCACTTCACGATAAATCAAAAGAGAGAGCTGTGTCTTTTGGACAGGACGAAAATTCAACTTATCGTATTTTATATCCTGATTATTCTAGGGAAATGATAAACGGAGTAAGTGTGCCTCTAGGAATAAATTTTAGAATACAATACAAGGGGAATGTTTTTCCTGTGGTGTTACCAAAAGTTTTAGGATTACATAATGTAGTACAGTCAACCTCTGCTATTATTTGTGCAAATGAATTTGGAATAGATTTACTTGAATCAATAAGAAATATTTCAGATTATAAAACCCCACCAGGAAGATTGTCCCTTTTAGAAGGGGATAATAAGTCACTTATTATAGATGATACATATAATTCTTCTCCTGCAGCTCTCTATGAGGCTTTGGAAATATTAAAAGAATTTAAGGGCGGGAGGAAAATAGCTATCTTAGGAGACATGCTTGAACTGGGTAAATATACAGAAGAGGAACATCTAAAAGTAGGAGAAAAGGTGGGTGAAATTGCAGACATTCTTATTACCGTTGGTCCACGATCCAAAATAATGAGAGACACAGTCAAAGATAAAATTAAAGGAGAGAACATCTTTTGCTTTGATAGGTACGATGAAGTAATACCTGTGATACAAAAAATAATTTCTAGCGGGGATATAATTTTAATTAAAGGGTCACAAAAAATGCGTCTAGAAAAAGTAGTAGAAAAAATAATGAAAGACAAAGATAACAAAAAATCTTTACTTTGTCGCCAAGACAAAGAGTGGGAGTAAAGATAAAATTATTTAAATAACAACCAAAAACCCATCTAAAAGATGGGTTTTTGACAAAATATAAAAATAGAGTAATATCTACTACGAAAAACTTTAAAATAATACACAAATGGAACTAGAATCATTCCTGAATCAGAATGTGCTATCTTCTCATTTAATAAAAGAGGATAAGGTGGCAAGAGTAAAAGCATTTATCTCTTCTTGGGTGTCTATAAAAACACTAAAAACCCCAGAAGAAATAAAGTTTCTGGATTTATTGCAGTATGCTTACAATCCAGAATCATTACCTTTAGGTAGAAGGGAAAACCCATTTCATCAAGAGATAATGACTATGTTAAAAGACATTTCGGAGAATCAAGGTTTTCCAGACTTTGCAAAAACCTTTTATAGATGTTCTGTTCCTGATTGGAAACTAAACGAGTAATAATTTCTTTAAGTATAGAGTGTGTGCCTGGCGGATATCGTTAGGCACTTTTTTATTTTGAATATAAAAATGAAAGATAAAGATTGAGATGGGGGAATAAAAAAAAGAGACCTGCTATTTATTAATAGCAGGCTCGTATTTTTGTATCTTTACCTCTGTATGCGAGAGTATTTCCTCGACAAAACAGGTGTTAGAGATTTTTTCTTTTTGATCCCTTATTAAGTCTGTTAGATTTTTTAAATCCAACAAAACCATCTTATCATCTAATTTTCCAAACTCAAGAGATTTTGGATCTCTTAGGGGTAAGATAGCAAAAACTAATCCGTTTTGGATAGATGTTAGGTACCACTTTCTTTTGCCATCCTTCAATTCATTGCGAATCTTTAGACAACGAAAAGAGTAGCTTTTCCTAATAGATACTGTTATTCCTATTAGCATCAAAGTTACTCCAATAAAAAGTCCAGTAAAAATTGCTTCCATAATTGTAAAGTTTTCTTGAATAAATTAAATCACTTTTGATATCTTCTGTCAATCATTAAAGTTTTTTGATAAGTTGATTGTTTAAGTGTATACTGAAGAAAAAATTAAAAATGGAACGGATTATTCAAAAACAATGTCATAGTCAGACAATTAATTTTGTCGACTTTAATACACCTTTGTGGGTTCTAGGTGATGGTATGATTACTACTGAAAAAGATCTAGGGCTTATTGTCTATGGATCTGATTGTTCAATTATTACTTTTTGGGATGATTACAAAATTGGAGCTTGTCATGCTGGGTGGCGAGGTTTAGTTGGTGGAATCATTGAAAAAATGTTAGAAAATTTTCCAAATGGTAGTTGCCATATCGGACCACTTCTAGACTCTTTTGAAATCCAGAAAGATGAATGTTACGATAAAATTTTATCGAAATACGGTGATGAATACTTCAAGAATTTTGACAATAAAATATTTTTTAACTTTAAAGATGCTGTAATTGATACAGTTAAAAGTATTTCTTATTCTGTAGATGGTAGAAATACTTTTGAACATCAAGAACTAAGTAGTTGGCGTAGAGATAAGAAAATGGGAGATGGAACCCAAAATAGATTGGTAATCTGGAGAGATTCGAAAGATAACGTACCAAGATATAAGTTGTTTCTTCCTGGCGAAAGTATAACAGAGTATTTTAAGTCAAAATAAAAATCTTGTTTAGAAAAACAAACCCCTGGGGATAAAAAATCCAGGGGTTTTAAAATTAAATACGGAACGCTGTAAAGATGGAATGCTTTGCATGTAAAATCTATGTGAGCCACAATAATTTGCTCGCCGTCGCTCACAAATTTTCCAGCCCCGGACTCAGCTGTTTTTCTTGCTAGAAAAACATGCTTCCGTCTTCACAAAAGCGAAAAAGACTGGAGCAGTCCAGTCTTTTTGAATTCACGCTTTTGTGACCCTACAGAGAATCGAACTCTGATTACCGCCTTGAGAAGGCGATGTCCTAACCGTTAGACGATAGGGCCATGAACAAAATATTTTTTTATTTTATACTAACATTTTTTAATTAAGCCTTCTCGAAGGCGATGTCCGCTATTTTCTAACTTGGTTAGACGATAGGGCCATGTATTATTTATTCTTATTTATATTTCAAAAAGTTTTGTCAAAACAATCTCTATAAACCGTTACCTGCCCGCAATGCTTTCGCATAGGCGATGCAGGCGGGCCTGCCCGCAATGCTTAAAGCATAGCTTTTGCAGGCGAGGACGATAGGGCCGTAAAAAATTTTGTAAACTCCACTCCTAAAATAACAAAAAATCGGGATATTTACAAGTTTTATTGCTTATATTTATACATTTAGTACAATAAAAAAGAAAGGGTATAGGCATTGACATCTATGTCTAATTGTGATATACTCATTGTAGTTCTTTGATAATGTTTTTTAGGTTTATTTGAGGAGATAAACATTGTCTTTTCAAATAATCCTAAAAAACATTGTAATATGAAAAAATTTATTAGTATTAGTGTTGAGAGGAAAGGCCAGATCTTGTCATACGTTGCCGTGTTGATAGGGATTCTGGGCGTAGTGTTATTTATAGATTCTGTGGGCGAAATAGAACCACCGATCCCAACGGATTATGTCAAAATGGCCGTGAGCGTAGCCCTTTTGATTGGATCTGTTATTATAGGAAAAATGTATTCTGTAAAAAGATACATGGAAAGATTTAGCAACGAAGCGTAATGCTCAGTTGTAAAAAATATTGATTAAGAGCGCCGTGTCATCGGTCGCTCTTTTTTATGGTATAATGAAAAACATGGAAGAATATGGAAAACTTTATATAGTTGCGACACCGATAGGAAACCTGGAAGATATCACACTTCGAGCTCTTCGTGTACTAGAAGAGGTGGATTATATTTTATGTGAAGATACTAGGACAACTCAGGTACTCTTGAATAAGTACAATATAAAAACAAAAACTATGAGTTATCATGCTCACAGTACAGAAGATAAAGAACACTCGATAATTAATCTGATTAAAGCTGGTAAAAACCTAGCCCTTGTTTCTGATGCTGGAACTCCATGTATTTCTGATCCAGGGGTTTTGCTTGTGTCTAACATAAAAAAAGAATTTGGTTCTGAAGTTGTAGTTTCTCCTATACCTGGTCCAAGCGCTTTAATATCAGCATTGTCGGCTAGTGGAGTATCTGCAGCGTCTTTTACATTTCTCGGATTTATTCCACACAAGAAGGGTAGAGAGAAAATTTTTAAAGAAATAGCCTCCGCTGATAAGGTGATGGTTTTTTACGAATCAACTCACAGGATAATGAAAACTTTAGAATCTCTTAACACTCATTGTCCATCGCGAAATGTAGTTTTAGCTAAAGAACTCACTAAACAATTTGAGAATTTTATAGAGGGAAAACCAAAAGATTTGATAAATAAACTGTTAGAAGATAAAGACTTAGAAAAAGGAGAGTTCGTGGTTATAGTTAAAATAAAATAATTTTGAAAAAAAGGTTTTGAGAGGTATAATGTGAAGATGAGTCCCGTTAGAAGCCGCGATCACGGGAAAAAATATAAATTGTTAAACATTATTATACTAATTTGCAGGGATAGGTTGATTAATGAAAAATAACGACCGCGATCTGCTTCTAAACGGGATGAGAAAAGAAAAAACATTATTTTTGCTAGGTGTATGGGTTATGATCTTACCTTATTTAGGCTTTCCAAGTAATTGGCGAAAAGTTCTATTTTTGATTACCGGATTAGCAATTATCTATCTAGCTTACTTATTCTATTTAGAAACTAGAACTAGATTATCAAAGATAATTAAACAAGATAAAAATTTTGTAGATAGTATAGAGGAAAACGAAAAGCATCCTAGTCGCCCAGAAATTAAAATTTAAAATAACTTAAAAATGAACAAAAATCACACAAAAAAATCACTCAAGATTTATATCTTAATAGCTGTGTGTGTTTTTTTGATTTCATATATGGCTATAGCTTACTCGTCATCTTTTGGTAATAAACTAGAGTATGATTCAAATCCTGAAATTGAAGTGATATTAGAAGATGGAAAAAATGATTTAGAAGAAAAAATAGATAGTCAAACGGAGAACCAAGATGTAAATACTGAAGATAAAATAGTTGTAACTCACATCAAGACCCCTGACCCTCTAAAAGCTCTCTATATGTCAGCATGGGTTGCCGGCTCAAAAGATTTTAGAAATTCTTTAGTGAAGATAATAGATGATACAGAACTAAACGCGGTGGTTATAGACATTAAAGATTCAACTGGCAAAATAAGTTTTCATTTAGATGATCCAGAAATAGAGAAATATGGAAGTACTGAAAACAGAATAAGAAATGTTAAATCAGTTATTGATACACTGCACTCTAAAAATATTTATGTTATTGGAAGAATCTCTGTTTTCCAAGATCCCTTCATGGCAAAAGCCAAACCTGAATGGGCAATCAAACGACTTAGCGATGGTGGGGTATGGAAAGATAGAAAAGGTTTATCCTTTTTAGATCCAACCAAAAAAGAAGTTCACGATTATATTGTTAAATTAGCTAAAGAATCATACAATCTTGGTTTTGATGAAATCAATTTAGACTACATTCGCTATCCGTCAGATGGAAATATGAAGGATATAAACTACAATCTTAAAGAAGGTAAAAGTAGGGCAGATAATATAGAAGACTTTTTCAAATATTTTTCGTCAGAACTTAAAAAAGAAATTAATATACCTCTATCGGCAGACTTGTTTGGATTAACAACAGAAGCTGTTGATGACATGGGGATAGGACAAGTTTGGGAAAAGGCTTTACCATATTTTGATTTCCTTTGTCCTATGGTTTACCCATCTCACTACCCAGCAGGATATTCTAGTTTTACTAACCCCGCAGCTCACCCATACGAAGTTATTGATAGATCTATCAAGGGTGCCATCTCAAAAACAGAGCCTAGGGGCTTCAATATAGCCAAAATAAGGCCATGGTTGCAAGATTTTGACTTAGGGGCTACTTACACCAAAGAGTTGGTTAGAGCTCAAATTAAGGCCGTTTATGATAATAAATTAACGTCTTGGATGCTTTGGGACCCAAGCAATAAATATACCCTAGAGGCCCTGCTTATTGAAAAAAATAATTAAAGTAATAGAATTAAAACAATGAGAAGATCAAATATAAAATTAATAGTTTACGTCATAGTTTTTGTTCTGGCCCTGTTTATAATTTTTATGGCAGGCACCTATTATGGGTACACTAAACGTCCATCAGTAGAAAAAATTGCAGGTGTTATAAATAAAAATAACACCGTAGAGATAAAGGCAGACCTCGATCCGTTTTGGAAAGCTTGGAGTATCTTAAAAGAAAAATCTATTTATGCTAAAGATATAGTTGACGAGCAAGATTATGTTTGGGGAGCAATTTCTGGTCTAGCTTCATCTTTCGGAGATCCATATACAGTTTTCTTACCACCTGAAGAGAATGAAGAGTTCGAAGAAGAAGTCAGAGGTTCTTTTGAAGGAATAGGAGCAGAGCTTGGAGTTAAAGATAAACTTCTAACAGTCATAGCTCCTTTGAAAAACACTCCTGCAGAAAAAGCAGGATTAAAGTCTGGTGATAAAATAATTGAAATTGATAAAAAAAGTACAACTGACATTACTTCGGACGATGCTGTTAAATTAATAAGAGGTCCAAAAGGAACTTCTGTTAGCCTGACAATTTTGAGACCTGGAGAAAAATCTACCAGAGAAATTTTAGTAATGAGAGATAAAATAGAAATTCCTATTATTGAAACAGAAAACAGAGAAGATGGAGTTTTTGTAATTAAATTCTACAGCTTTTCTCAAAATTCAATCAAGCTATTCAAACAAGCTATCCTTGAATTTATAGATGCCAAGACCGACAAACTAATCATAGATCTCAGAGGTAATCCTGGAGGTTACTTAGAAGCGGCGACTAGGATAGCCTCCATATTTATAGAAGAAGGAGATGTGATCCTTAAAGAAGATACAATGAATGGGGATAAGATAAAAGAATATAAAAGCACAGGTCCAAAAGTTTTTGATGAAAGATTGAAATTAGTAGTTTTAGTTGATGGAGGATCTGCATCTGCTTCGGAAATTTTGGCCGGGGCTATTAAGAGTCACAAAAAAGGTACGTTGGTAGGAGAAAAAACTTTCGGTAAAGGATCTGTTCAAGAATTGGTTAAGCTTACTGATGATACTTCTTTGAAAATAACTGTAGCTAATTGGCTTACTCCTGATGGAATCTCGATAAGCAAAGAGGGTATAACTCCTGACGTAGAAGTAAAGATGACAGTGGAAGATGAAAAGAATGAGAAAGATCCTCAAATGGATAAGGCCGTAGAAATTTTACTGGCTAAATAAGAAATATGGTTTTAACAAAAAATAGTAAAGATAATTATCTTTACTATTTTTTGTTAAACGGGGTATAATGTATATATATTAACATAACCAACAATATCACAATGAATCATTTTAAAAAATACGGTGTTCTTTTTTCGTTTCTATTTATACTAGTTCTATCTTTTGTATTATTACCAAAAGTATCTTTTGCAGAATCTCTCTGTAGGCCAGATCAGGGGGACGGCGATCCCTGTAAAAATGCTTTTGTGACGACATGGAAGACAGACAATCCTGGAGTTACAGAAAGTAATCAGATTCAAATATATCCTCAATCTTCTACTTCTTATAATTACAATATAGATTGGGGTGATACTAAAAGTGATACTGGGATATCTAATGGTAGCCCAGTAGTTCATACTTATGACGAACCCGGAACTTATACTGTCTCTATTACAGGAGTATTTCCAGGCTTAGGTTTTCCAGATAGTATGGTATCTAGTTATCAACGTGATAGTTTAAAATTATTATCAGTTGAACAATGGGGTAATATAGAGTGGAAGTCTATGAGCCGTGCTTTTAAAAGAGCGGAGAATTTGGTTATAAATGCTACTGACACCCCGGATATTTCAAATGTTACGAGTATGGAGGAAGCTTTCTATGGTGTTAAATATTTTGATAATAATTTAAGTTCATGGAATACCTTAAATGTGACGAACATGTCTGGTTTATTTGCTGGTGCTATAAATTTTGATAATGGAGGACAACCATTAACTTGGGATACTTCAAAGGTTACGGATATGTCTAACATGTTTGCAGATATTTCATCTTTACAAAATGGTCCAACGTCTTTTAATCAAGATATAAGTGGATGGAATGTCTCGAGTGTTACAAATATGTATGGAATGTTTAATGGTGCAGAATCTTTTAACCAGGATATTGGTGGATGGAATGTTTCTAATGTAACCTCGATGCGTAATATGTTTCAACGCGCCAAGTCTTTTAATAAAAATATAGGCAGTTGGAAAGTTTCCAATGTGAAAGATATGGGTAGTATGTTTTCCGGTTTTAATGACAGGGTTTCTTTCAACAACGGAGGACAGCCTTTAGCGTGGAATACTTCAAAGGTTACAGATATGTC
>CAYZYV010000004.1:0-3415 GCA_964482735.1 uncultured Candidatus Saccharibacteria bacterium
CTTTATTCTTAGCTGATGAAGTCCAGAAGAATGCAATCTTGGCAGTTTCGTTTGCATTGTATGAGTTCTTATCCAATGAGACGTTTTGAATTGTGGCGCTGAGACCGGAGATGGTGTAAGAAACTGTTATACTATTAGATTTTATAGTTTCATTTTGAAGAGAAATTCTCGCTAGGTATATCTGGGGGAGATTACTTTTCGGAATAGAAAAAGAATATGGTTTTTCTTCTAGAGGTCTGAGAGTTATCTTGTCTGCGGACTCTGGTAACCCTAATATTTCTTCACCATATAAAGTTTTTAAATATGTTTCATATTTTGGTGTAACAGAAACCTCTTCTTTAAGATTATTTTTTAAAACACAATTCAAAGATATTTTATCACCAGCCAAAACAACTATCGTATTCATATTGGTGCCAGGAATTTTGTTTCCAGCCCCTTCTACCAAAGTTGAACAGGTCTCTGAAATTATTTCTACAGTCTTAGGTTGTTCTGTGAAAGTTATTTTGCCAAGAGTAGCTATTCCTAAAGGCATACCGCTATAATTTTTTGCAGAGATTATCATCTCGTAATCTCCTTTTATATTAAAAGATGGTATGAAAGAAATTGTTTTTTCAATAACAGAATTAGCGGGTAAAGACAAAACTTCAGGGTAGACATACTCTTCTCTGACCATATCTCTTCCTTCAGAAATTTCAATCAACTTAATTCCATATCTGATACCCGATTGAGCCCCATCTTTGTTGTTCAGATTAAAAGATATATTTACAGTGTTACCTTCTTGAGAAATTATCTTAGCATTTTGTAAATTAACCTGAGCTAGGGTAATTGTCTTCCCTTCTGTTTTTGGTTTAGCGTCTTCTGCTAGAGCGTTGGTTGTGAAAAAGGCCGAGAATAGAACAACTCCTAGTATTAAATAAATTTTTCTTAATTTCATTGAATTGATAGTTAAAATAATAATAAATGATTGCTATAATTATATCATATTAGAATATCTCGTGAAAGGAATAGGTGTGTACTTTTTGATTTGACTTTTATTATTTTCCAAAGTATGATTTCAGTGTAAGTCCGTCGAAAAACCGGGCTTTTATTTATAAAGACCTTATAAATACAAAATTTAATAACAATTTAATAAAAGGGGGTGGTTTTTTAAGGAGACTTAAGGAACAGCCTTCACAAAATATATGTTAGATTTAAAAACAATGAGATCTGCTCTAGAGCAGTTAGAAGAAGAGAAAAAAATACCAAGGGAAAAAATAGTTGATGCGATAGAACAAGCCTTGGCCGCCGCTTATAAAAAAGATTACGGGAAAAAGGGACAAATTGTTCGAGCAAAGATAGACATTGATACTGGTAAAGTAGATTTTTATCAGGTAAAAATTGTCGTTGATGATACGATGGTTCGCGTTGTTACCGAAGAAAACGAAGATGATGAAATTGATGAAGACGATGAAAGAATCAGATACAACGAAGAACATCACATCTTTATCAAAGATGCAAAGAAAATAAAAAGCGACGCAAAACCAGAAGAAGAGCTCATATTCCCTCTCGAATCAAAAGATGACTATGGTAGAATCGCCGCTCAAACTGCAAAACAAGTTATTATTCAGAAAATTAGAGAAGCAGAAAGAAGCGTTATCATAGACGAATTCGGTGCAAAAGAAGGTGAAATAATTAATGGTTTTGTTTCCAAGATAGAACGTGGAGTTGTTTACATAGATTTCAATAGGGCAACCGGTATGATTTTACCTGAGGAACAAATTCCTGGAGAGATATACCGTCGAGGTGACCGAATCAAAGCATACTTGTATCAAGTAGAAGAAAGTCCTCGTGGGGTAAATCTTAAACTTTCTCGTACCCATCCAGAATTTATTGAAGGATTGTTTTCTATGGAAGCACCTGAAATTTCTTCAGGAGTAGTAGAAATAAAATCTATTGCCAGAGAAGCAGGTAGCCGATCAAAGATGGCTGTTTATTCAAACGACGAACACGTTGACCCTGTTGGTTCATGTGTTGGTCAAAAAGGAGTTCGGGTTACTACTGTTATGGGCGAACTAAACGGAGAAAAAATTGATATTATTCCTTGGTCAGCTGATCCAAGAGAATACATATCTAGTGCCCTGTCTCCAGCAAACGTTCTTAATATCGAAGTTAATGAAGAAGAGCATAAAGCTGTTATCGAAGTTACTCCAGACCAACTATCTTTAGCTATTGGTAAGGGAGGACAAAACGTTCGACTTGCTGCGAAACTTACAGGTTGGAGAATAGACATAAAAGGAATAGCTGAGGAGGAAATAAAAAACATTAGAGGCGAAGAGGATTTGCTAGATGACGGAATTGTCGATGATGGAACTGAATAATTATTAGCTTTTAATAAAAAATATATGGATATAAAAGTAAAAAAATTAGATAAAAGCGAAGTAGAAATTTCTGGTAAAATAGAAGCCTCTGTTTTTGCTGGATACGAAGACAAAGCTCTTGAGAGAATAAATGAGCGGGTAGAATTACAAGGATTTCGAAAAGGGAAAGCCCCTTTGGATATAGTTAGAAAAAATGTTCCCGAAATGGAACTATTGGAAGAAATGGCAGAATCCGCTCTTTATGATAACTATATGAAAATACTTGAGGATAACAAAATAGATGCTATCGGACGACCTCAAATCTCAATTACAAAGATTGGTAAAGGCTCTGACCTAGAATTCAAAATAGTTACAGCAGTCCTACCTGAAATAAAGCTTGGAGACTACAAAGGTATTGCAAAAAAAGAGAATAAGAAGGAAGAGAATAAAAAAGAAATTGTTATCGAAGATGCCGACCTAGAAAAAGTTATCAACGACCTTCGCAAGATGCGAGCCGAACAAGCACGTCCTCCTCACGAACACAAAGAAGGTGAAACAGAAGAAGAACACGCCAAGGCTCACGCTGAAATTCCAGAAAGTGAATGGCCAAAGTTTGACGATGAATTTGCTAAAACTTTTGGAGATTTCAAAACCGCCGAAGAACTTCGAGAAAAAATTAAAGGAAATCTAAAAACCGAAAAAGAAACCGAGCAAAAAGACAGGGCAAGACTAGCAATCATAGAAGAGTTGGTGAAACAATCAGAAGGAGAAATTCCAAACATCTTAATTGAAAGTGAAATAGATAAAATAATCTACAAACTTGAAGCAGATATCTCAAATGTTGGATTTAAATTTGAAGATTATCTAAAACAAATCGGAAAAACCAATGAAGACCTTAGAAAAGAGTTTCACGCCGACGCCGAGAAACGTGCGAAACTACAAATGATAATTCATTCTATCTCCGATAAAGAAAATCTTAAACCAACCGAAGAAGAAATTGAGAAAGAAGTTACACAAATTACATCAATGTATAAAGAGGCAGACCCTGCCCGGGCGAGAGCTTATGTAGAACAAATGCT
>CAYZYV010000004.1:3515-36193 GCA_964482735.1 uncultured Candidatus Saccharibacteria bacterium
TGTTTAAATTCCTAGATGAACAATAGAGAAAAATAAAATAGTCTTATAAATGGGACTTTTGAGCTCGACGGAGCGAAAACTGAACAAATTTTTAGCAAAAAATTTGTGTGCCCATTTGTAAGACTATTTTATGTTATAATATAAGTATATTAATTTAGTTAAAACTCAAATATATGTTAATACCTACAGTAACCCCAGAAGTAAATTTTTAAAACGATCCCAGTAGTAAAGCAAAGCTTACTACGGGACAGGGTGCTTTTAAAAATTACTACGGGGCGCGAAGTGGTAAATATGATATATTATTAGTATAGTAATTTAATTCAAGCTTAAATATATGTTAATACCTACAGTTATAGAAAAATCACAATTTGGAGAAAGAGCCTACGATATATATTCTCGTCTCTTAAACGATAGAATAATTTTTCTTGGTGGAGAAATAGATGACAATGTTGCAAACCTGGTAATCGCCCAACTTCTATTTTTGGATCACGAGGACTCAAAGAAGGATATTCATCTTTACATCAACTCTCCAGGAGGTTCAGTCACAGCTGGTTTGGCTATCATTGATACGATGAATTTTATCAAAAGCAATGTTTCAACTATCTGTGTCGGGATTGCCGCTTCAATGGGGGCTATGATTCTCTCATCAGGGGAGAAAGGTAAACGTTTTGCTCTTCCAAATTCAGACATAATGATACATCAAGTTGTGGGAGGTGTTGAAGGACAAGCTTCAGATATAGAAATTACAGCCAAGAAAATTATTAAGAAAAAAGATTTGTTAAATAAAATCCTCTCTCAAAATACGGGTAAGCCTGTTGATCAAGTTGCGAAAGATACAGATAGAGATTACTGGATGACTTCAGACGAAGCAAAGAAGTATGGAATCATAGATGACATCATTTCTAAACCAAAAAACAAATAACTAAAAACACCCTCTATCGGGGGTGTTTTTAGTTATCCTAGACAAAATTAACCTTTTAGAGTATTATAAAAATATCGAAATTTAAAAGTTTTTATTACATGTCCGCTTTTTAAATACAGAACGAATTTCAAATTTTCCCTTTTATGAACAACACATTTTATTCTTACAAGAGTTTTATATCAAAAGTTAATAATTTTTGTTTGGCCATAAAGCCTGTGTTTTAAAAGCGACAGCAAAGTCGCATGAGTACTATATTAATAATAATTATCGGACTCGCTGTTGGAGTCGGTATTGGTTATTATTTGCGTCTTATTATTTCAATGGGTCAAAAAGGATCCATGGAACTTGAGATTAAGCAAATAATGCTAGCCGCCAAAGAAGATGCCCAAAAGATAGTTGATGAAGCCAAGAAAAAGGCAGAAGATCATCTCGAAGAACTCAACAAAGAATCCAAGAAAAAAGAAGAGGAGTGGAAACAAACAGAAAATCGCTTGATTAAAAAAGACGAACTTCTAGATGCTCGTCAAGTAGAGATAGACAAGGAGGTTGAAAAAATTAAAACCAAAGTAGAAGAGGTCAAAAAAATCAAAGAACGTGTTGACGGAATGGAGTCAGAAAAACTAAAAGAGTTAGAAAAAATTTCTAAACTTTCTGTTGATGATGCAAAAGATATCCTTTTTAAGGATATAGAAAAAAAGTATGAGGAAGATTTAATTGTTCGAATGCAAAAAATGGAAACATTAAATGCAGAGAAGTTGGATCGCCGCGCAAAAGATATTATTGCTTCCAGTATTAACAGATTGGCTTCATCGACTGCAAGCGAGATGATGACAACTTCAGTTAATATTCCAAATGATGAAATTAAAGGTAAAATCATCGGTAAAGAAGGAAGAAACATTCGTGCTTTTGAAAAAGAAGCAGGTGTCGAGCTAATTATTGATGAGACACCAGGGGCAATTGTTATTTCATCTTTTGACCCTGTTCGCCGACAAGTTGCAAGACTTGCTCTTGAAAACTTAATCCTAGATGGCAGAATCCAACCTGCAAAAATCGAAGAGGTTGTCGCTAAGGCACAAGAAGATATCAATAAAATTATTAAAGATAAAGGAGACCAAGCTGTTTATGAATGTGGAATCTTCAATCTTGATCCAAGAATTAGTGCTATTGTCGGAAGACTTTATTTCCGTACTTCTTATGGACAAAATGTTTTGCAACACTCCATAGAAATGGCTCACATCTCTGGAATGCTTGCTGAAGAACTTGGTGCTGATGTTCAAGTAGCTAAAGCTGCTGCCTTGGTTCACGATATTGGTAAGGCTCTTGACCATGAAGTTCAGGGGACTCACATAGATATTGGTATTAGAATTTTGCAAAAATTTGGAGCTGATCCTCGCATTATCACTGCAATGAAAAGTCATCATGACGATACCCCACACGAATCTTTGGAAGCTGTTATCGTTCAAACCGCCGACATGATTTCAGGAGGTCGCCCAGGTGCAAGACGAGATAGTGTAGAAAATTACATCAAACGATTACAAGAATTGGAAGCCATCACTAAAGATATGCGCGGTGTTGAGAAATCTTATGCTCTATCTGCAGGAAGAGAAATTAGAATTTTTGTTACTCCTGAAAAGGTTGGGGATGTAGAGGCTAAAGAAATGGCAAGAGAGATTGCAAAGAAAATTGAACAGGAACTCACCTACCCTGGTGAAATCAAAGTCACAATGATTCGAGAAAACAGAATTGTTGAGTACGCGAGATAATAAAAATTAAATTACGCACATAAAAAACTTTCCTTCGTGGAAAGTTTTTTATGTGTTGGATTTCTTTCTATAAAACGCAGTCGAAGCTTTATACACAAATGCTACCTTCAGAAATATTTAATAGCTCTCCTCAAAAAGCACGGATATTTTCTTGCTAGAAAATTCCTCGAGCTCGCATCGTCATGCTCGCTAGTCTTTTTTCAAAGACTATTTAATATTTCTGAAGAAAATCATCTATTGAGCTGAGCTGATTTTTGTAAACGAGAAATTTTCATCCGTTCCATTAATAGAAATTCCAAATAGTCTTTGAGAAAAAACTTGCGCAGGGCGACGGCCCGAGCAGAGAAAAAATTCAGCAGAATTTTATTCGTGTTTTTCGAGAAGAGCTATTTGAAATTTCTATCTTAACAAAATCAGCCTCTAGTATCCAGATATTTTGCGACACTTATTTTATAGAGTATAATGAATGTGGATGACAACAAGGTTAGAACAACTTAAAAGAGAATTTCTTGAACACGTTGAGATTGAAAAAGGAAATAGTCTAAAAACTGTTGGTAATTACGAACATTACCTTTCTCGGTTTTTTGAATTTGCCAAAATTTCTGATCCGAAAGAAATCACTGATGATAAAATCCGCGAGTTTCGCCTTTTCTTAAACAGACAGCCAGGTGTAAAAATCAAAGGTCAGCAATCGACCTCTCTCAAAAAGAATACTCAGAATTATCATTTGATTGCTCTTCGATCTTTTCTTAAATATTTGATGAAAAGAGACATCTCTTCCCTCTCTCCAGAAAGGATAGAACTCGCAAAAATAAAAGAGAGGTCCTTAGACCTTATCAGTGTCGAAGAACTAAACAGACTTCTTGAAGCTCCGTTAAATATATTAAAAAATTCTAAAAATAAAAATTCGGAAATAAAAATTCTTCGAGATAAAGCAATTTTAGAATTATTCTTTTCGACAGGTCTTCGTCTTTCTGAACTTTGTTCCCTAAACAGAGACTTGGATTTAACAAAAGATGAATTTTCAATCAGAGGAAAAGGAGAAAAAGTACGAGTAGTATTCTTGTCAGAATCTGCAAAAAAAGCAATCAGAGAATACTTAAAAGAGAGAACAGACTTTGAAGAATCTTTGTTTGTTCAATATTCAAATAGCAGTACTTCAAAGAAAACCACAAAGGAATCGAACAGACTCACACCTCGTTCAATAGAAAGAATAGTCAAATTCTATGCGATAGCTGCCGGTATATCAAAGAAAGTTACTCCACACATCATTCGACACTCTTTCGCAACTGATTTACTTTCAAATGGAGCAGATATCCGTTCTGTTCAAATGATGTTGGGCCACGCAAACATTGCAACCACACAAATATATACGCACATCACAGACAAACAATTACGAGATGTGCACAAAAAATTTCACAGCAAACCTTAATAGAGAGCGAAACAAAACTAGCAAAATTATTTATCTCGTAGGGCCCCTTTGGGGTAAAGAGGAAATAATTTTACTAGTTTTGTGTAGATTCCTTTGTGCTATAATAATTTAACAACATGCGTATTATCAGTTGGAATACAAATGGATTACGGGCAACGGTTAAGCAAGGCAATTTTATGCCGTTGTTTTCTTTTCAAAACCCTGACATTATATGTTTCCAAGAAACAAAATGCGAACCAGAACAGTTAGATGAAGACACGAGAAACCTAAAAGGTTATCATTCATATTTTTCATCTTCTAAAAACAAAAAAGGATACAGCGGTGTCGCAATTTATTCAAAAGTGAAACTTGAAAAAGTAGAATATGGATTCGGAATCAAAAAATTTGATGATGAAGGACGGACGATCGTTGCACACTATCCTAATTTTGTTTTAATAAATTGTTATTTTCCAAACGGTGGCGGAGGACAAGACAGATTGGATTATAAAATGGAATTTTATGATGAATTTTTAAAATTTATAAACAAACTTCATAAACAAGGTAAAAATGTTATCTTCTGTGGAGATGTAAATACTGCACACAACGAAATTGATCTAGCTCGACCAAAAGACAACGAGAAAAATACAGGATTCCTTCCAATGGAGAGAGCTTGGATGGACGAACTTGTAAATAATGGCTGGGTGGATATTTTTAGAAATTTATATCCAGATAAAAAAGATATCTATACATACTGGGATCAGAAAACTCGCGCCCGAGACCGAAATGTCGGCTGGCGAATAGATTACTTTTTCACTCATCAATCTTTTGTAAAAAATGTTAAAGGTTTCAAAACTCTCACCGACTACCCCGGCTCAGACCACTGCCCTATTGCAATTGATTTATAAAAAATGGTATAATTAGGGTCCGGCCCAAATTTTTGGGTTTTTTATTTTTTGTTATAATTTTTTATTTCCCAACAAAAAGTCTCCGTGAAAAATTTTTCACGGAGGCTCTAAAGACTTATAGCCTTACAAAACTCGTTAACACTGTTTTTTTGTTCCAACTAGCGGGGTAACGATTAATGGCTTCACTGTAATTTTCACCAATATATAACCCCTTGTTTCCATTAATAAGAGTTATATAAGGAATACAAAAAGGCTGCATATGGGTTACTATTTCAAAATCATTAAACAGATTAATGTTGCGAGCAATCGCATATGTTGTAATTCCCCACATAACCATTGCCAGATTTGGTATAAATTCATGTTTTGAAATAAGATTTTCCATAGAAGAATAATATTTCACTGAATCTGATCCGGGCACAGGATACTTGCGCATCATATACCACCTCGGACCAACGGTAAAATCTCTAATCTCAACCCAATTATTTACATAACCAAAACTATCTTTTTTTCCTGCAGAGTTCACAAAAAGGATTCTCGCTGTATCCATATCCCATCCTGGACCAGGGAAAAGAATATAATCATATTTACGTCCAAACTCAAGAACACTTTTTGATGGGATTGACCCCCTAAAGAATGAAAGTTGTTTTTGGGAATAATCAAACCACCGCTGTGATTTTTTTATTTTTAATTCTTCGGGAGAAATGAAATCATTTCCAAGTATTTCACGGGCTTCTTCGTAATTAGGAATATAGTGTGAAGAATTCCTGATACAAAGACCTATACTAAAAGCAAAAAGACGGTGATTCATTCTGTTCAGATAACCAGCCCGCTCTTCTGAGATTTTTGCTCTGTTGTACTCTTCACAAAATGTTTTAACAGCAATCTGTCCTTCCGGACTGTCGGCTGTAATTATTTTAGATGTTTCAATTTCTTTCCTGATATCCTTATACTCAAATTTAAAAGATTCATGTTCTTTACTTGAAAGTTTTACAATTACCTCAAATAAGGAGGAAGAGAATACAGGGTTATTTTCTTTATTCAGATAACCAGCCCGCTCTTCTGAGATTTTTGCTCTGTTGTACTCTTCACAAAATGTTTTAACAGCAATCTGTCCTTCCGGACTGTCGGCTGTAATTATTTTAGATGTTTCAATTTCTTCCATCGATACAGTTATTTATTTTACCGAAATCGCTCGGTGGCGGTTGAGACAATATTTTTAAAGAATTTAGTTTTGTTATATCATTTTTGACACTTTTGTCAACACAATTATACCCCATGCTTTTTGTGCAATTTTTCTATTTCTTTCTCTTCTAGTTCTTCTTTTTTCTCTTTCCCTTTCTCCCCGAGCTTTTTTAATTCTTTATCGTTCAGCTTATCCAATCCTGCCACCAAGCCTGACAATTTTTCTTTAGTATTTTTACTTGGGTCTTCAAGAACTTCTTCAAGAAGTGCATTTAGCATCCACCCCATCCTTGGACCTGGTTTCACATGTAACTCCCCCATTAAATAATTTCCATCTATTGCAAGTTGTCCAACAGAAATAGGATCACGAAGAACTTCTTCTATCATTGCATGATATTTCCTTAATCTGTATGGGGCTTCGGCTTTTGCCATACCAACTCTATCACATTCTCGCACATTCATTAGATCCCAAATATGCTCCTTACCGACTTTTTGAACAATTCTTCTAACCGCCGAAAGGGTTATTGTTTCAGTATCAGAGAAAAACATGTGGTTTCGGACAAGTGAAACAACTAGGTCTGTGGTTTTCTTCGGATATTTCAATCTTTCCATTATCTTTTGAGTTATTCTTTCCCCTATTACTTCATGGCCGTAAAAAGTATAGGCTTTTTTAACTCCGGATCTTCTTGATTTTGGTTTTCCTATATCATGGAACAAAGCCGAAAGCCTTATTTCCAACCCCCAACCTTTGTTTTTAGCATGATCAAGCGCAGCTAAAAGATGCCCAAAAACATCATATTTATGGGCCCCGCCCTGTTCGCAACCTATACCGTCTTCTACTTCTGGAATTATATATTTGAGCAATCCAAGCTTTTGTAGCATTCCAATACCTGATGCTGGGTTATTACTCATAATTATCTTTGTAAACTCATCCCTAATTCTCTCAGATGAAATGTTCTTAATTAGGTCTTTTTTATCTAAAATGGCCATCATTGTTTCATGAGAAACAACAAAATCCAATTCGGAGCTAAATCTTATAGCTCTAAGCATTCTAAGGGCATCTTCATTGAATCTTTCTTCTGCTTCTCCTACTGCTTTTATTATTTTGTCCTTTATATCCTCTTGTCCTTTATAATTATCTATCAAATGTCCTTTATGAGGATCATATGCCATAGCATTTATAGTAAAATCCCTCCTTTTTAAGTCATCTTCTATGTTATCGCTAAATTTTACCTCATCTGGGTGTCTAAAATCCGTATAGGTGGTTTCTGTTCTATATGGAGTAACCTCTATAATATGGTATTTTGTTTCATGCCTGCCCGGTTCAACAAAGTTGACTTCGGGTGTAACTTCATCCTTAGTGTTTTTAGATGTTTCCCGCCTGCCCGTCTCGACAACGTCAGATTCTGGTGTAACATCAGCCTCTGTTGTTTCATGCGAAACATTCTCTTTTGGTATACAAACGGCTACTGTTCCAAAGTTGTTCTCATAAACAGTTTTTTCAAAAAGACTAATTATTTCATCGGGTTTGGCATTTGTTGTTATATCCCAATCTTTTGGCTTTCGTCCTAAAATAAGGTCTCTTACACACCCACCAACAAGAAAAGCCTCAAAACCACCGTTTTGAAGTGTTTTTGTTACACGTGTAACAAACTCTGGAATATCTTTATTATTTATTTGTGTATTTAGGTTGTGTTTCATGGGAAACATAAATATTGGTTAGTTTTGTGGGGTGCTTGTGGTCACGGATATTTTTCTGCCTGCCCGCAATGCCTCGCATAGGCGATGTAGGCGAGGCTGAAAAATCTCGCGAATCTTACAGATTCTGTACACCTTTCGCATTTTGATTACAAAAAGCTCAAGGTCTTGCAAAAGCTCCAGGTGCTCGCTTTCTCACCCGCCTCGGCACCGTCGTGCCTGTGGCTTGCACAAAGTGTCCCACACTTTGTGCACCCAGAGGGATTTGAACCCCCAATAACAGTTCCGAAGACTGTCGTGATATCCATTTCACCATGGGTGCGTTATTGCTGATAATTAATAATCAGTTCTACTATTATACACCTTTCTTTATATTTTCAAAATCGAACCAGCGTGATATACTAATATATATGAGACCTGACAAATCAATAATCTTTCAACTAAGGAAAGAAGGTAAATCCTACAGACAAATACAAGAGGAAACGGGTGTTTCGAGAAGTACTTTGTGTGATTGGTTTCATAACGAAGAGTGGTCAAAACATCTAAAAAATAAAAACATCAAAACAAACACAAAAATATCAACAGAGAGGCTCGCCAAACTAAACAGTGACAGATTAAAACACTTATCATCAATATATGAAAAGGCAGAAAAAGAGGCGTCTATACAGTTTAATTATTTTAAAAAAGATCCATTATTCATGGCAGGATTAATGATTTATGCAGGAGAAGGAGACAAAAGAAGCAGAAACATTAGCAGAATAACAAACACGGAATATTATTTGCACAAAATTTTTATTAAGTTTTCTGAAAAATACCTATATATACCAAGAGAATCTATCAAACTCGCTTTAATAATTTATCCGGATAATAATATGGACGAGTGTATTAATTCTTGGTCAAAGGAGCTATCTATTAAAAAAGAAAATTTCCACAAAACCCAAATTATTCAAGGCAAAGAAAAAACAAAGAGGTTGCAAAATGGGATAGCAATTAGTATAATATCCAATACGGTAATAGTAAAAAAGAAGATTTTGATGTGGTTGAAGCTTGCTTCGAACATGGAGTTGTAATTGCGGGTATAATTTAATGGTAAAATACGTCTTTGCCAAAGACGAAATTCGGGTCCGATTCCCGGTATCCGCACAATAAAATATCTAAAAATTCTAGATCGTTAAAATATTAAAAAATAGAGTATCGGACATTTAAAAGGTCAGAACGAATAAGTCTCTTATCAACAACAAAAAGCCTTAAAAATAAGGAAAAGTGTGGATAACTATGTGTGTATTGTTTATAAAAGACAAATTTTTTGTTCATTAAAATACCCTATATTTTTTTAAGACAAGAGAAAATATGTTTATAAAACAAGCATTTTTTTTGAAAGACATCATTACAAAACGAATTCTCTGTCTAATAAATAGGTTTTTGTTTCACGTGAAACAAAAATAGTTAATTTTTAATTAAAAATGTCCTTAAAAAAACAACAACTTACATATTTTTTGAAAAAATATCAAAATAGAAAAGCTCAGAATATTAATAAAAAATAAAGACATCAATGAAAAAGTTCACTTCTACCACTCAAAAGACAGGACTACTAGGGGAAGATATCGCTTGTCGCTATCTCGAGAAACATGGTTTTGGAGTTCTTGAAAGAAACTACACTCGTAAGTGGGGGGAAATTGACATTATCGCTGTCAAAAATAGCGTTCTTTATTTTATAGAGGTAAAATCTAGAAAAGTTACCGGCTCTTTTTTTGAAGATAATCAAAAATTTTTTACCGAAGAGGGTATCCACCCAGAAGAAAACATGCATGCGTGGAAAATGATGAGATTAAGAAGGGTAGTTGAAACTTATCTGATAAGTCAACGAATAGGGAATATTAATTGGCAATTTGATTTATTATTGGTCTATATAGATATGAGCAATAGGAGAGCGAGAGTGAGAGTAGTCGAGAATATAATCTTGTGATATAATGCGAGCGTAAAATAATATGGAAAAATTTAAACCAGAAACACCAGACCTAAAAACAAAAAACAAGCTTGAAAATCAAGCCTTTGTTGAGAATGACACCCCAGAAGGATTTTTTGAAGAAAACAAAATTCTAGAACAAAAAGAAAACATAGATCCAGATTTTGGAATCCAAGAAGGGGAAATGGTTGATAATAAGAAGCATTTAATGAAATCTATAGAAAAATATCTTGGGAAGAAAAAAGATGACGAGAAGAAAAGTGCTCTTAGAAAATTTTTAGGAATTTAAAAACTCTCGACAAAATCGAGAGTTTTTAAATTAATTATCTTATTTATCGTTTGCTTATTAGATAATTTAAATTATCTAACATACAATACCATAATTAAAAACACCTCTCCCTAATATTTTGGATTACCAAAATTATTAGTGAGAGGATGAAGAAATGAAGAAATAAATTCTAGGCGAGGCCACTAACGAACACAACGAACATAGTACGTGCCAGACCGATAGCCGACGTTCAAGTTACCAAGGTTCATGACCTGGAGGTAAGTATAAACTAACGGCTGCGAAGGGACAGGAACAGAAGACCAATAGTGGCTCGGCTGGAAGCCCGAAGGTGTGTATGGTGTAGCAGTTGCTCCAGCACCTGCATAAGATGCCCAATATAGAGTTCTTAATTGTTCAATAGATGGGAGTCTGCCACCGTTGTTGGCACAAGCGGTTTTAGCATCAGACCAGTTTTTTGTATTACTACCTGGGAGATTAGCTGATGTTAAATCTACTAAATCCCATTTTACTACTCCATTTTCGTCTACTGACCATGCTTTGAGTTCACCAGTGTCATAGATGAGGGCTGTGGCTCCGAAACGGAAATTATTATCACCTAAATAAACACCACTAGTGCCTAAATAGCTAAAACATTTAACAATGATCCCTTGATCAATAAGTGGTTGGGCTATTTTAGCTAAGTTACCTCCTGGACCTGTACAGGTTAAATCAGAGTATGATGTGTTAGACCCAGCAAAACTACCAACCTCTACTTGATTGATAGCTGCTTGATTATATAGTTGTTTTAAAGTTGATTTAATAGAAGCTATTTTACTTTTCTCTCTGGCAGAGTTTAGTGATGTGATGACAACAGAGGAGAGTATGCCAATGATAGCGACAACGACGAGGAGTTCGATGAGGGTAAAAGCTTTTTCGCTTTTTGAGAGTTTAAGAATAGATTTTTTACTCATATTTTTATTATATCATAGTATTATGTGAGAACAAGGTTTTGTCTAAAAAAAATTCCTGCTTACATATGCTTGCATAGACCGAACTTATGTAATCACCTGTGGATAACAGTCGAGGCCTTGCCTCGCACCGAGGCAAGGCCTCGGGAATAATCAATTATTATTCAACAAACAACTTCCCCTAGGTCCGACCTAGGGGAAGTGCTATTTTTGACAGTCGAGGTCTTGCCTAGTACGAGGTCGGACCTAGGGGGTACATCCGGGTCAAAGTATTTTATGTGCGGGATAAGGGAGTCGGTCACTCTCGTGGATATTTTATTTCGTTATCACTCATAAAATATCTCACTCGCTCGAATCTTACAGATTCTGTACACCTTTCGCATTTTGATTACAAAACGCTCAAGGTCTTGCGAAAGCTCCAAGAGTTCGCTTTCTCACCCCACTCGCCCTGTCCGCTTCGCGGGCTTCGCCAGGGCTCGGTTCGACTCCGTTACCCACACTAAAATACTAAGACCCAAATGCTTTCGCATCCGGGTCAAAGTATTTTATGTGCGGGATAAGGGAGTCTCGACTACCGTCGCGGGTGGTTTTCTATTTGCTTTGCAAATAAAGAAAACCCTTTCGACTCCCTTACGAAAGCAAAGAAGTTTGCTTTCTATCCCACATAAAAAGCACCATTTAGGTGCTTTTTATTTTGTGCGGGATAAGGGAGTCGAACCCTTCACCACAGTTTGGAAAACTGTTATTATACCGATTAACTAATCCCGCAAGTGGTTATATCTTAACCTAAAAACTATTTTTAGGCAAATAAAAAGGCCTCGTATTAATCATAATACCAGGCCTTCTTTTTTTAATATTTCTTTATGCTTCATGTACGATGAATCAAAAACTTTTTCAACTAATCCTATTTCTAGGGCGTATTCTGCTGAAATTTTTTGATCCTTCTTGGCTAAAATAGCCAGATCTGAGTAGGAAATTTTCATTCTTTTTGACATGAAATTCCACACCTCTTTGTCAAACTTATCAAAGACCTCGAGTCTTTCCATGCCCTTAGGTGGTATGCAAGGATGGATCAGAAACATAGAATCTTTGAACGCGAACCTTTTCTCAAACGCGGCAAATATTATGGCAGCCGCAGACGAGACATTTCCTCCGAAAACGATAGTCTGGTGGAATAAATTATCCACCTCATAATTTACTCTAGAAGCCACATTGGCTTCTCCACCTTGACTGTGTATAAATACAACAAGCCTGTCTAGGGGGGAATTTAAAAGTTTTATTTTTCTTGTAAACAACTCTTCTTTTTTCTCGTCTATTTTCCCCAATACTGGAATATACGCATCCATATTGACATTTTTTTTGATTTGTAATATAATATAACATATTATTAATAAAGTCAATACATAAAAATGAACAACGAAAATCCTTTTAAAAACAATCCTGAGGTTGAAAATAACAATAATCACACAGAAGAAAAGAAATCCGAAGGTCACAAATTTACAGTCATGCCTGACGGAACTCTATCAGAAGAAATAACCCCAGAAGAATATCAAGAACAAATAAAGGAAAAGTAATAAAACTTAAAAATGCTTCCACTTACTAGTGGAAGCATTTTTATTTAATAAGAAATTTTAAAAACTTTGTCGAGGTGCCGGGATTCGAACCCGGAGTCGCCTGTTCCCAAAACAGGAATGTTAGCCGTTACACCACACCTCGATATATAACTCATATATATTATCATACTTTTTAATAAAAACAATCTCTGAAAGCTTGACACGTTTGCTATAATAAAAATATGATTACAAATTATTTATATGGGTTGCTCGGAGTAGTATTGGTTAGTCTTATCTCTTTTGTCGGGGTTTTTTCTCTATCCATAAGAGATGATATTTTAAAAAGATATATTGGTTATTTTATAAGCCTAGCAGTCGGGGCTCTTCTTGGAGACGCATTTATCCACATAATTCCAGAATCATTTGAAAGTGGGATCAACGGACAAGCAATCAGCCTTTTAATAATCGGGGGCATTCTTCTGTTTTTTGTTATCGAAAAATTTATTCACTGGCACCATCACGGAGAGGATTGTGACGAACAAGGCGTGCACCCTGTTGGTAAATTAATTCTATTCACAGATGGATTTCATAATTTTATTGATGGAGTAATTATCGGAGCAAGTTTTCTAGTTAGCATTCCATTGGGAATAGCGACTACATTAGCAGTCGTTCTACACGAAATACCTCAAGAGATAGGGGACTTCGCTGTACTAATCCATTCAGGCTTTAGCAAGAAAAAAGCTCTACTATTTAATTTCATTTCTGCCTCAGCCGCAATCTTAGGAACACTCGTCGTTTTTGTTTTTGGGAGTCTAGCTGAAAATTTTGCTAGCTGGCTCGTTCCAATCGCAGCTGGAGGTTTCATTTACATTGCCGTTGCTGACCTAATTCCAGAATTACATAAAACGAAGAATATCAAGCATTCGATTCTGCAAATCTCTTCTATACTGATCGGAATATTATCTATGATCGTGCTTCTCCTTTTAGAATAATAAGAAAAAGAAAAACCACTCTAGATAGAATTGAGTGGTTTCTTTTTTTAAAGATAATTGTTGAACAATTATTTTACAGCATCCTTAAGAGCTTTTGCTGCTCTAAATTTTGGAACTTTTGTAGCTGCGACTTTAACTTGTTCTCCTGTTTTAGGATTACGAGCCATGCGTGCTGCACGAGTCTTAACTGAAAAGATTCCAAGACCTGCTACGGATACTTCGCCACCTTTTTTCAAAGTAGCAACGATAGAGTCAAATATACTATTCACTATATCTTCAGCTTGAACTTTTGTTCCGCCTAGTTTTTCGTGAACCATTTCTACTAATGCTTGTTTATTCATTATTTTAGTTTTGTATTTTTACAAACACAAATGCTAATTAATATAATACTCGACCGTTTGCAAACGATCCCTAATAAATAGGTATAATATTATTATATACTAAGCTAATTTTAATACAAGTCCTATAAGCTTTTATTTGGATTTGCTTTTTTGATGATTTTATGCTACTATTTTGGAGCAATGTTAACAACAAAGAAAAAACAAAACATTATCAAGAAAAGCCAAAGACATGATAAAGACACAGGTAGTCCTGAGGTTCAGATTGCTATCTTGAGTAAGAGGATTGACGAACTTGCAGATCATTTGAAGGTCCACAAGAAAGACAACCACTCTCGCCGTGGACTAATTAAAATGGTTGCTGATCGAAGAACACACTTGAAATCTATCGAAAAGAAAGATAAAGAGAAATTCTTAGAAGAAACCAAAAAAATCAAATCATAACAAAAACCTTCGGTTAAAACCGAAGGTTTTTGTTATCAATCTGTATTATTACCTTGAAAAGTAGTATTATTAACATTGTGGTCGAGTTTTTTAATAATTGAAGAAAATTTTTTATGAGTATTATCAAACATAAAGAACAGCGGGTTGGAGTTTTTATAGACACATCAAACCTATACCACTCCGCGAAAAATTTATATAAGAGAAAAGTTAATTTTGGGGCTGTCTTAAAAGACGCCGTAGCTGGTAGAAAATTAGTTAGGGCTATAGCTTACGTAATTACAAGTGAAGGAGGAGAGGAGAAACATTTTTTTGATGCATTAACCAAACTAGGAATAGAAACTAAAACAAAAGATTTACAAATCTTTGCTGGTGGTGCCAAGAAAGGTGATTGGGATGTTGGCATGGCTGTCGATGCTATGAAAATGGCCCCCAAGCTAGATGCTGTGATTCTAATTGCTGGAGATGGAGACTTTGTTCCTCTTGTTGAATACCTTCAGAGCACTTCGGGGGTTCAAGTTGAAGTTGTTTCATTTGGTAAATCAGCCAGTATGAAACTAAAAGAACAAGCTGATGACTTTTTGGACCTTTCAGTTAACTATCGTAAGTATTTAATTTACTAACAAAAACCCCTCCGACTCTGGTCGGAGGGGTTTTTGAATTAATCCTTATTTATGGTATAAATATCTATATTAAAAGATAATTTATTAATCTTCGGACGGTTAGCGTTGAAGCCCCAGACAGGTTTCAAAACTAGGGTCTGGAGATTAAATTATCCTAGGTTATCACGAGATAGCCGGATAACAAAAACATATGCAAAGCAAAGAGTATGAAATAGAAATAGGTGGTAAAAAAATTACCGCTCTATTTACAGACTTAGCCGACCAAGCAAACGGCTCAGTTATTTTAAAAAGTGAAGGTACTGTAGTTATGGCCACTGCCGTCATCTCTAAAAGTGCCAACGAAAACCTTGGTTTCTTTAACTTAACAGTTGAGTATTTAGAAAAATATTATGCAGCGGGAAAAATTCTCGGCGGACAATACAACAAGAGAGAAGGTAAAGCTAGTGACCAAGCAATACTTGCATCTAGAATGATTGACCGTACCATTAGACCTCTTTTTGATCAAAGTATAAAAAACGCAGTTCAAGTCATCATTACGGTTATTGCAGTTGGTAAAGCCGATCCAAAAGTTCTTGGAATTAATGCGGCTTCTATTGCTATCTTGATGTCTGATATTCCTTGGGCCGGTCCTGTAGGAGCTGTTCAAATAGGTATAGCCAAAGGAGAGCAAGAAGTTAAAATCAATAATTACATTCCATCTAACGAAGAATCTGTTTATGATTTAGATTTGTTGGTTTGCGGAAAAGACAACACTATAAACATGATCGAGGCTATGGCCTATGAGTATCAGGAAGAAAAGATTGGTGAATGTTTTGACTTAGCAGTCACTGAAATCACTAAGTGGGAAGATTTCCAAAAGAAATTACAAAAAGAATTCGGTAAAGAAAAAATTTCTTTCACAAAGAAAGAAGTAAAGGATGAAACAATTTCTCTTTTCAATGAAAAAATTAAACCAATGTTGGATGAAAAACTTTTCACCAACGAAAGTAAAAAAGTTTCAAGCGAAGCAGAAGATCTTTGGAAAAGTATTCTAAAAGAAAAATATGCCGAAGAAGAAGATTACATTGGTGTTGCCGAAGATTATCTACATACATACTTAGATACAGAGTTTCACAGAATGGCTCTCGAAAAAGGTGTTCGAGCTGATGGAAGAAAGGTGGACGAAATCCGTAAACTTTTTGTAAAAGCAGGCGGTATCTCAGAAGTGTTACACGGTTCCGGAATTTTTTACAGAGGAGAAACACATGTATTATCCATACTTTCTCTAGGGGGTCCTGAGGATAAACTTGTAATCGAAGGAATGGAATCTCAGACAAAGAAACGTTTTATGCACCATTACAATTTCCCTCCATACTCAAGCGGTGAAACAGGAAGAGTTGGTGGTGTTGGAAGAAGAGAAATGGGTCACGGTTTCTTGGCAGAGAAAGCTCTTATACCCGTTATTCCAGAAAAAAATATCTTCCCATATTCTATTCGAGTTGTTTCAGAATCAACAGCTTCAAACGGTTCTACTTCCCAAGCTTCAATCTGTGCTTCGACAGTAGCTCTGATGGATGGAGGAGTGCCCATCAAAACTCCAGTTGCTGGAATTTCTATTGGACTAATGTCTGACGAAAAAGACAGCGACAAATACGTTCTTCTTACAGACATCCAAGGACCAGAAGACCACTATGGAGACATGGATTTTAAAGTAGCTGGAACAAAAAATGGAATCACAGCAATACAACTAGATATCAAGGTTGGAGGAATCAAACCAAAAATTTTGAAAGAGGCAATGGAGAGAGCTAAGGTTGCTCGTGCTCAAATATTAGAAACCATTAGCAAAGAAATTAGTTCTCCAAGGTCAGACATTTCTCCTAATGCTCCAAAAATTCTAACAATCAAAATAGATAAAGATCAGATAGGAATGGTTATCGGTCCAGGCGGTAAAAATATCAACGCCATAAGAGAAAAAACCGAAACAGAAATTACCATAGAGGAGGATGGAACCGTATTTATTACAGGTAAGAACGGAGGTGCAGAAAAAGCCCTAGAGATAATTGCCGAGATGACTCACGAATGGAAAGTTGGTGAGACAGCCACAGGACAAATAGTAAAGATTACAGACTTCGGAGCTTTTGTCAGAGTTGGTCAAGACACAGAAGGCTTAGTCCATATTTCTGAAATTGCCCCATTCCGAGTAGAGAAAGTTTCTGATATCATTAAGGAAGGGGATATGGTTCCGGTTAAGGTTATTAAAGTAGACGATAGAGATAGAATAAGTTTTTCTATTAAGGAAGCAGATAAAGAATTCTTCAAGCCCAAGAAAATAGAAAAATAATTTTATTTAGAGTTAGTAATGTTTCTTATTTAGCTTATGGAAGAAAAAATTGAACAACCTAAAAAAGAACAAGGGTTAAAAACTGTCAGAACCTTTTCTTCTGATATGGCTGAAGCCGTACGTGAAAATCAAATTTCTGTGATAAAGATAGCGATGGCTGAAAAAGAAAGACGTGATCAACAGGAAGCCTTGGCACGATCTGGTGGCACAAGATTTTCAAAGATTATGTTTTTTATCGGAGGGATTATTTTTATCGGAGGATCAATATTTGGAATATATTATTTTATAAACCAAAAAAAGATTCGTGAGAATTCTATAATTAGACACGAACCAAGGATTGAGACGTTCATAAGTTATGACAATGCTATTAAAATTGATATTTCAAAAATCAATGGATTAATGAATCTTGTTAGTGTAATTCACTCTAGAGAGGCTGAAGAAAAAAATGGTACCAATGCGATTTTCTTAAACAAGAAGGATACCGAGGGTAATGATGTACAATTATCCAAAAATGAATTTCTTACAATTCTAAAATCAACAGCGCCAGGTTCATTAACAAAGTCAATGAAAGAAGATTTTCTTTTTGGAAAATATAAAGGTGACACTATAGCAAATAATTCAACAGCTTTCCTCATCTTTGGTATCAATGACTACGGACTTGCATACGCTTCAATGTTGGACTGGGAGAAATCAATTTTTTCTGACTTGTTTATACTTTTTGATATTACTCTCTCTGATTCAGACACTGCATTATTTGAAAAAGATTGGAAAGATATAATTGTGAACAACAAAGACGCTCGCGTTTTGTATGGGGTAGACGGAGAAGGAGTTCTTTATTACTCATTTGCAAACAAAAGCACTCTCGTTATTGCAGAAAACGCAGAAGTTTTAAAGAGGATCATAAATGCTGTTTTGATTAAAAATCCACAATAAAGGCTTTGAATATCATCTATTCTAACTGTTGTCATTTATTTTATAAATGATAAGATAAGGGTAGATTTTAAGGTTGTAATTAAGAGAATAATGTCGGTGAATTGAATTCACTCTTCAAAAAAAATGAAAACAGAAAAATATAAAAACAAACTAATGGAAGAAAAAGCAAGAGCGGAAGAAGATATTGCTCTTATCGCCAAAAAAGATGAGTATGGTGACTGGGAAGCTGTTCCTGAAACAGAAATAATCAACCAAGAAGTTCCAGATGAAGCAGATATGGCAGAGAGATCAGAAGACTACGAGGAAAGAACTATCAAGGTTAATTCATTAGAAAAAAAGTTGGATGACATTAATGAGGCTCTAGATAAAATAGAAAAAGAAAAGTACGGTATTTGTGAAAAGTGTGGGGGCAAGATAGAGGAAGACAGATTAGATATTAATCCTTCCGCTAGAACCTGCACTGTTTGTATGAATAAAGTATAACTTGTAAAAACCACGGGAAACCCTGTGGTTTTTATTTTAATCATATGTCATTTTCAAGAATATATTCAGCTCAAACAAATCTATTACGAGGGAAACTCGTAACTATTGAAGTCGATATCACAAATAAAACACTTCATAGTTTTACGGTTGTGGGATTACCAGACAAAGCTGTCGAGGAATCAAAAGACAGAATGAGTTCTGCTTTAAAAAATTCTGGATTTCCTTCTCCTAAAAACCAGCAACAAAAAATTGTTATTTCTCTTTCGCCAGCTGATTTAAAAAAAGAAGGTCCATATTTTGACCTCGCCATTGCCCTTGCTTATCTTCTCTCCGCTGAAGAAATTAATTTTTGCCCAGAAGGGAGAATTTTCTTAGGGGAGCTTTCTCTGAATGGAGACTTGAGAATGATCAAAGGGGCATTACCATTAGCAGAAGAAGCTAAGAGATTAGGTTTTAAAGAAATTTTTCTACCAATAGATAACGCTAAAGAGGCAGCCTTAGTAGAAGGGGTTACTATTTATGGAGCAAAAAACCTAAAAGAAGTTGTTGACCATATTTACATACCAAAAAAAGATCGCAATGGTAAATTATTAGAGCAAGAAAGACCAAAGATTACACCGTCACCAAAAACCGAAATAGAACACAAAGAAAAAGAAGGGGGATTAGATTTTTCTGATATCAAAGGACAAGAGGCCGCCAAAAGAGGACTTGAAATAGCTGCAGCAGGTGGTCACAATATCGTAATGTCAGGACCTCCTGGGACAGGTAAAACAATGCTCGCTAGAGTATTTTCAAAGATATTACCAGACTTAGACAAAGATGATTGTTTAGAAATAACGGGCATACACTCTGTCGTTGGGACATTAGAAGAAGACATTTTAACAGAGCCTCCCTTTCGTGCTCCGCACCACACCGCTAGTTATGTTTCAATGATTGGAGGAGGGCAAAATATCAAACCGGGAGAAGTAACTCTTGCCCATAAAGGAGTTTTATTTTTAGACGAATTCCCCGAATTTGAAAAAAGAGTTTTGGAAGCATTACGACAGCCACTCGAAGATAATTTTGTTTCAGTTTCTAGAGCTAAGGGTTCTGCAATTTTTCCATCTAATTTTATTTTAATCGCAGCAATGAATCCATGTCCTTGTGGCAATAAAGGTAATAAACAGAAACAATGTATATGTAAACCATCCGACTTAGACCGATATAAAAGAAAAATATCAGGACCGATAATGGATCGTATTGATCTTTGGGTAACAGTTGGTAATATCGATTTTGAAAAACTTAGTAGTAAAGAAAGAGAAGGTGAAACTACTGAAATGATTAAAGAGAGAGTTTTGAAAGCAAGAGAAATCCAAAAAAGAAGATTCAAAACCGCACCTAGAAAAATCTGTTCCAATAGTGAAATGAATGTTAAAGAATTAAATATCTATGCGCCACTAGATGATGAAACTAAAAAAATTCTAAACCAAAGTGCAGAAAGATTGCAACTTTCCGCCAGGGCATATCATAGAACAATCAAACTTGCTCGTACAATTGCAGACCTTGCAGGTAGTGAAGATATTTTAACCTCTCACATTCTAGAAGCTCTGCAATACAGACCAAAAGAAATGTATTAGGTAGCTAAAATTAACTATTAATAACCATTCTAAGCTATAGCATAATATGAGTATAAGCGAAGAAATTCTCAAAACATTAAACACTCCCGTTTATCATTGCAAGGGAATCCCAGTAAATATTATAGGATTACCTATTTTTAAAAAATATAAAAAACAGTCTGTCAGAAATTCATTTTCAAAACTTCAAGCTAAAAACTTTATCAGATACGAGGGGGCTTATGTAAAGATAACAGAGGGTGGTAAAAAATTTTTAAAAAAGAGGAGTGTTTTTCTGCCAACGTTTGAATCAAAAACTAATAAAAAATCTAAGAAAGACCTGCTGTTATTGTTTGATATAGAAGAAAAAAGAAAAGCGGAGAGAGAATGGTTGCGCAGACAACTTGTTAGATTTGGTTATGAAATGATTCAAAAAAGTGTTTGGGTTGGACCATATCCTTTGCCAAGTGATTTTATTGACTACCTAAAAAAGATTAAGATTAATCAATCCATAAAAACTTTTCGTCTATCAGGTGACTACAAAAAATAATCCATACTCATACTAAGCTATAGCTTAGTATGAGTATGGATTATTTTTATTCTTTTTATTATACAATATCCAACAAAAAGCCCCTGAATATTTCAGGGGCTTTTTGTATGTTTTGTTTTTAAAACGGAGGACGCATCTTTGATCCATTAGCATTTTCAATTTCAAAGTGTAAGTGTGGCCCAGTAGATCTTCCAGTATTACCAAGAGTTCCGATTACTTCTCCTTGCGAAACTTTTTCACCATAAGATACACCGACAGTATTCAAGTGAGCGTATATGGTCTTTGTTCCATTAGCATGTAGAATCGCAATGTAATTACCATAACGACCACCACAGCTAGAATTACCTTCCCTACAGCCACTAACAACTTTTACTACTGTTCCTGATGCTGCAGCCACCACTGCTGTTCCTCTCTTATTACCAATATCAACTCCATAGTGGAAGCCTCCTTTTCTAGAACCATACTTCGAAGTAATGATTCCCGAAACAGGTCTTTGATAATATCCAGTATCGACTTTGGTGTTTGATGATTTACTTCCAGAATAACTTGAAGTTTTAGATACAGAAACTGCAGGTTGAGGCATGACACCGTTTGGAACGAACACCATGTCTCCAACTTTTAGAGTACTATCTGTACTTAAATCATTAAAGATGTAAATATCTTCTGCTTCTGCTTCGTATTTGTTAGCAATTTTGGCAATGGTATCTCCCTTTTGTATGGTATGTCTTACCCCAGTAACAGGCAAAATATTTAATTTTTGACCAACTGAAATTTTTTCTCCAGAAATTTTGTTTTCCCATCTAATTGTGTTTGTAGAAATATCAAAAAGTTCAGCTATTTCTGACAGAGTATCTCCTTTTTGGACAGTATAAACATACATTTTATCGGAAATAGTACTTTTTTCGTAAGAAACACCCATATCTACCGGGCCATTATTATAAATAAACGAATCGTCTTGAATAATCACCACGTCTTCCTCAGCTGTATTTTTCACGTCTGGGTTGATAGATGTAGTTTCTAGTATTGGCATTATCTGTGAGTTAAGGGAAACACCAACTTCTTCTGTTGCAACAGAAGACCCTTCAGCTTTATTAGTCGTATCACCTAGCAAATTAGAAAAAAGACCAGCACTGGCTATGCCTGGAGTGCTGGTAAACGTAAACAAAACGGCCAAAAAGAAGGAGGCCTTTGTAGTAAAAGGTTTGTTAAACAATGATATTTCAGCAAAATGGGTTTTTGAAGAATATGAACCCTCTTCTGCTTTTGTAGTTTGGTTTTCTATAAAATAAAATAATTACACATTCACGTCTCCATAAAAGGGAACTTCTAGTCCGACCGCAAAAGCGTTAGCTGAAGCCTAAACGTTTACTGTGCAAAGGTTACAATCTTATCTGAAAAGCCTGATAAATAAGGCTATTTTTGAATTTCGGTACAAATTAGGGCTCAATCAAGAACCCTACTATTTAAGGGTAGCCTAGATGGGGAGTTAAGTCAATCGAGTTATACACAGGTCAAAAAATAGCCCTTATATGGCTTAAGTATTGACTTTATTGTTTTATTGTGATACAATATATTTAATAATGATTCTTTGAAATTAGATTAATTGGCTTTTAGAGCTGATTTTTTTGTCTGTTCTAAAAACCAATTAATCATTTTATATCATCATGAAAAAAGTTGTTTCTTTCCTGATTATGGTTGCCATTTTCATGGTAACCCTGGCTTCTTGCCAAAAGCAGAATATCACAACCACCACAACTGTTAAGACAACCGTTAAAGAGATCGGAACTGAAGGGTTCCTTCTCAAGAAGGTTGTCAAAGGGGACACTGTTTGGGGTTACTCCCAAGAGACTTACGGAACTGGTATGCAATGGCGAGAAATCGTCATTGAAAATCCGTTTCTCAACGAGCCCGGTCGTATATACTATGATCAGGAAAGAGAAAAATGGATAGTTCTCATATATCCAGGAGAAACCGTTAAAATAAAAGGTAAGGTAGTAAATCCAACCTTTATTTCAGAAGAAAAAACCGTTAAAACAACCACCGAAACTGTCGGTCTCCCATGGTGGGTATGGCTGGTAATAACAGCCTGTGTAGTAGTTATTTTGTTCTTCCTCTTAGGTGGAATAGGATTGCTTACTTATCACAGGTGCTGTCGTTCGTGTTGCCATTGTTGCAGTACTTGCCATGAAGCAAACTGCCCCGTGAGACAACTGAATCAAAACCATCCGGAGGTCTATTACCGAACACAAACAGATGGTTCGATGAGTCTGAGTGTTCAGGGAGCTTCAGAAACCGTCGTCACCCGTGACAATAATGGGAAGATGAACTTTACGGTTCGTAGATAATACGAACTAGCTAATATAAGTAGCGTCAATTCTAATTAGAGTTGACGCTATTTTTGTTTGTTTTTATACATTGACAATATGGGTAATAGTGTGATATAATATATATATGAGTAAACAAATTATTAAATGTTTGTTTTAATATATAGAGTACTAACAAAAAACTAAAACATGAAAAACATAAAAACCCCAGATCTCCAAACAGAACCCATAAACGAAAGCGATGCAAAAGTAGATTCGACAGAGTTAAAAAAGGTTCTCAAAAAATCTTCTAGTAACAGATTTATTAAGGAAGCAAAAAATAAATCTGAGAAAAAAATTGCAGATATTGATCGTTTAAAAAAAGAAATTGAAGAAATTAAAGATTCACCAAAGATAGAAAATAAAAAAGAAGAAATTGAAACTCCGTATTTATGGCCAAGATTTGATTTAGTTACTCCGTTGAAAGAAGGAAGTGATAGAAAACAAAAAAGGAATCACTTCAAAATTAGAAAAGAACCTGAAAAGACAAACCAACAGGTAGAACTAAATGAAGAAAAAGAAGAAAAGCCCACCAGTCAAAAGACTATCAGATTAAGCGAAAAGATTTGGAAGAAAAAAGAAAAAGAAGCAAACAAACCAATCAAGAATTTAATTAAAAAAATATTTAATTACGACAAAAAAAACGAGAGGGGAAAAACTAAAACAAATACAGAGTACTTATGGCCAAGATTTGATTTAGTTACTTCATTAAAAGAAGAAAATAACATAACAATGGAAACAGCAAATAACACAAACAACCAAATAGAGAACAATACACAACAGCTCCAAGAACCAGAAAGAGTTGCTCCTTTTATAGAGAATGCAAACAGAAGTTTGTGGTCAAGAATGACCAGTGGAGCAAAAGAAATAATGTCTAATGCCTATGAAGGTATATACATGACACCAGGGCTAAATAAAGTGGTTGGAAAAATGGAAATTGCCTACAATCAATTTTGGATTGATAAAAAAGAAGGCAAAGCCGTTCGCCTTAAAAATAAAATGGATTCTTTTGGTGCTAGGAATAATGCCTTAGAAGAAGTTAAAACTGAAGTTTCTAAAGCAGCCACAATGTTGGAAGAGCTTGGATTGCCAGGTTCTGCTACCAACCTTAGAGAAGAAAGAAAAATAGAAAATAAAATTTCTAAAAACGAAAACAGGATGGATAAGCTTCAAAGCAGAATAGAGGATCGAGAAAATCGAATGAGTATCTTTGCGAACAAGAGAGATGCCATCGCCGACAGACTTATTACACACTATGAAAAGAAACTTTCTCCAATTGAAGGAAAATTGAGTGTTCTTGAAGACAGAAAAAATGAAATCGAATTATTCTGTGTTTCTTCTGAAGTAAAAATAGACGAGCAGAAAGCAAAGATTAAAAGGATCGAAGAAACCAGAGCAAAAAGAGAAGCTTTATACATAAAGGCAGGGTATTCTGACAGACAAATCAAAAAAGACGCCGCAATGAAAGAATTGAACAATCAAATCAGTAGTATTTACACTGGTATCCAACTAGAACAAGCAAAAATTGCAGAGAGAAGAAATAAAATCAATGAAAAGGTTGCCAAGGTCAACAAAAAGGCGGAACCGTACAGAAACAAAAAGAATGAGTTTATTAGAATAAAAAACAATAGACCTGTTGATTTTGGATTAAAGGAAAGAAAATATGCTGATGAATGGAAGGGAACAGCCGAAGTCCACGGTCATCCTAGAGAACCAGGAAATCAAATATATGAGAGACAATCTAACTATATAGAACCAGAAAATAGTTTGGAAAATATATATCCTGACATGGAAAGATTTGATATCTTAACTGAGAGATGGAATGTTTTAGTTGTAGAAAATTCTGAATATGTAAAAGAAGACGCAAATGGAATAATGCGACAAGATTCAGAATTATTGCTCATCAACCCAGATGAGATAGAAGGCGCAACGAGAATTAGAGATGATAATCAAATGACTAAGGAAAACTTTTTGAAAATAGTAGAGCAATTCTACAAAGTTAAAAAAATAAAAAAGGAGATGTATCAAAAAATTATAAATAAATTTATTGAAACAAAATGAAAGACGAAGACAAAATAAAAAACGAAGACGAATTAATAACTGACATAGAATCATTAATCAATGAGGCTAAAGGGATTAACGATGAAATCAAAAGCATCTCGGATGGTTTTAAGCAAGATGTTGATAAAAAAGAATCTGAAATAGATCAGACGATAAAAGAAATTGATCAAGACTTAGAGGAACTAGATGAAGCAGATAAAGAAGCTGAAATAGATTTTGAAAAGTTAATGATTGAGGAGTCAGAAAGCATTGATGCAGAGGAAAACGAGTAAATTTTAACAACATAAAAACAAAACCTGATATTAAAAATATCAGGTTTTGTTTTTATGTGATTTATGAATATAATAGGAGTCAATGGATTATTTAGATTCACTAAATGAAAAGCAAAAAGAAGCCGTTTTATACACAAAGGGCCCTCTTTTGATAGTTGCAGGAGCTGGAGCTGGAAAAACCAAAACCATCACCTCTAGAATTATGCACTTGGTGCATGAAGGAATTTCGCCTGAGACTATTTTGGCTATCACTTTTACCAATAAGGCTGCCAAAGAGATGCGAGACCGTGTATTTAAAATGATGGAGAAGAAAGAAAACGGTTTTGATCTTTCCTTTCAAAATGAAAAAATTCCTTTTATTTCAACATTCCACTCTCTTGGAGTTTATATAATAAAAGAAAACGCTCACCTTATAGGACTAAATAAGCACTTTTCGATTTTAGATGAGTCTGATGCTATCTCAAATATCAAAGATATCATGAAAGATCTTGATATCGATCCAAAAGAAAATGATCCAAAAAAAATAAAGTCTATTATCTCTAGAGCAAAAGGAGATTTTATCACGGCAGAAACTTTTGGGAGAGAATCAAACGGACATTTTCAAGACATGGTAGCTCGCATTTGGCGAGAATATGAAAGTAGAAACAAAAAAGAAAAATCTTTGGATTTTGATGATTTGTTACTTGAAGCTGTTTTGATATTAAAAAAATATCCTGAGATAAAACACCAGTATCAAACAAGATGGGAATACATACATATTGATGAATACCAAGATACAAATGAAGTTCAGTATGAGTTAACAAAACTTCTTGTTGGTAAAGATGAAAATATTTGCGTAGTTGGTGACACTGACCAAAATATTTATAGTTGGCGTGGAGCTAACATTAAGAACATGCTCCATTTCGAAAAAGATTTTCCTAGTGCAAAAATGATTATGCTTGAACAAAATTATCGTTCTACTAAAACTATCATTGAGGCTGCAAATTCTATTATTGAGAAAAATCAGTATCGTGTCCCAAAAAATTTATTTACTGAAAACGAAGAGGGTGTGCCTATCACCATCTGCGAATCTTTTGACGAACAAACAGAAGGGTCATATGTCGCTGGCAAGATTGACGAACTCTTAACTGAAGTCGATCCAGAAGAAATTGCTGTATTATATCGAGCAAACTTTCAATCTCGAGTTTTAGAAGAAGCCTTCTTACAAAGACAAATTCCATATCAAGTTCTTGGAACTAAATTCTTTGAGAGAAAGGAGATAAAAGACGTTTTAGCTTATCTTCGTGCCGCCTATAATCAAGACAATTTGTCAGACATCAAAAGAATTATCAACTTTCCAGCCAGAGGACTCGGTAAGGTTACAATTGCTAAACTTTTTTCTGGTCAAAAAGAAGAACTTCCCCTAAAAACCAAAGAGAAAATAAATTGTTTTTATCAAACTTTAGAATGTATCCATGATTTTGCAGAGAACAATAAACCGTCTGAGATTATCAAATTTATTATTGAAAAAACTGGCATTAAAGAAGAATTAGAAAAAGGTTCTAGTGATGATCTTGAGAGGCTAGAGAACATAATGGAACTCGTCACATTAGCTCTCAAATACGACAATCAGGAAGACGGCGTTGAAAAATTATTAGAAGACGCCGCCTTATCTTCTGATCAAGATACCTTACTACACAAAAATAAAGGCGTCCGATTAATGACCGTTCACGCTTCAAAAGGACTGGAGTTTAAATATGTTTTCATAACCGGGCTCGAACAAGACCTTTTCCCTCATACCAAAGATGGTTCAAAAACAAAAGAGGACAAAGAAGAAGAAAGAAGGTTGTTCTATGTAGCTGTTACAAGGGCCAGAGAAAAATTATTTTTAACCTACGCGTCACTCAGAACAATCTTCGGGATGAAACAAGTTAATTCACCAAGCGAATTTATTTATGACATTCCAGCTCATCTGACATCTTTTGAACAAGCGCATAGTATAAGTGGTGAAAAAATTGTTTACTTATAATTTTTTATAAAAAGAAATAGGTGTTAAAATACAGAAATGGAACATAAAGCCAAAAAATCTCTCGGACAAAACTTTTTGAAATCTCAAAAGGTTATTTCAAAAATATGCGAAACTGGTAATCTCATTCCAGGCGAAACTATTTTAGAAATTGGACCAGGCAAAGGAGCTCTAACAGAAAAACTACTAAAAAATGGCGTAAGGGTCATTGCAATTGAGAAAGATGATTCGTTGGTAAAGTTCTTGCAAGAGAAATTTGAAAAGGAGTTACAAGCAAACCAACTAATTTTATTAAATGAGGACATTTTAGAATTTAAAATTCCTAAAAATATTCAAAAATACAAACTAATTGCAAATATTCCATACAATATCACCGGAGCAATTTTTAAAAAGTTTTTGGAAGAGGAAAAACAACCAGAAAAAATGGTTTTGTTAGTCCAAAAAGAAGTTGCAGAAAGAATCGTTGCAAGAGATGGTAAAGAGAGTGTTTTATCTATTAGCATCAAAGTCTACGGGGCACCAAAGTATATAATGACAGTTAATAAAAAATTCTTTTCTCCTTCTCCAAAAGTAGATTCTGCTGTTATTTCCATATCTGATATCTCAAAAAAGAATTTTAAAAGTAAAAATTCAGAAAAAATCTTTTTCGAACTGCTTAAAGCTGGTTTTGCTCACAAAAGAAAACTTGTCATTAGCAATTTAAAGAAAGTTTTAAAAGCAAAAGACAATTTAGAAGAATTTTTTATCAAAATTGGGTTAAATAAAAATATCCGAGCTGAAGATTTGTCCGTGAATAACTGGATAGAAATTTCTAACAAACTTAATTTGTAGCTTTTTTACATAATAAGAAGTATAATATATAGACTTAATTTATGTCTAAAACAGATTTCAAAAAATATCTTCCGAGTCAAAAATTTGTTGCTAGCTTATTAACAATAATAATTGTTATAGCTTTTGGTTTCTTGATAAAAGAAACTTTTGTTTTTGTTAAACACTTGATTAATAAAGATAATAATTCTAATGGCAAAGTTGCTGTAACTACTGTTTCAGATATTATCCAAGAAGACAGCAACAATAATGGAATTGCTGACTGGGAAGAGTATATTTGGGGTCTTGATCCTACCAAAAACGGCCCAGAAAACAAGGCTTTTATCTTGGCCAAGAAAAAGTCCCTTGCAGATAGTGGAGACATCGTAGAAGAAGGTTCAAATAACCGAATTTCTGATAACGAAGCTTTGTCTAGGGAATTGCTCGCTACCATAATATCATTGTCTGGATCTGATCAATTAAACGACGAAACAATCAACTCTATATCAGAAGCAATTGGACAACAAGCCGTTGCAGAAGAAATCCCCGACAAATACACTAAAGAAAACCTAAAAATCGTCGCCGACACCGAAGATTCTGTTGCTAATTATGCTGCTGACATGATAATATGGTATAGTATATATGAGCAAAATGATCTTGGAAGCGAAATGACCTTAATATCACAAGGAATCGCAAACCAGGATGCAATTCCTTTAATAGCGGCAAGATCAATGGCAGATGCCTATAGGGGGTTGGCAGAACTAATGTTATTATCAGAAGTACCTTCTACTATACACATGTATCATTTAAATATAATAAACGGATACGAAAAATTGGCCCAAACAATTGATGGACTATCCAATTCAATTACAGATCCACTTGTTGGTTTGAAGTCTATTCTTCTTTATAATAAAATTAATCAAGATATGGAATCTAATATGGCTAATTTACAAAAAAAGTTTTCAACTGAATAAAATGCCTAAAAAAGTAAACAAAAAAATAAACTTAAAACCTTTGCTTTATCTGACTATAATCGTTTTTGTTTTTTTGTCTGTGGGTCTTGCTAAATCAGAAGCGGAAGTTTTGAATTGGGAAAACCCCAACGATAAAGTTTCTCCATATAAAGTTAAAGTAACAGATATTGTTAACACAGAGCTTTTTGGACAAATATTAGGGTGTACCGGTTTTGTTAATACTTTTTCTACCACTTTTACAAATTTATCATCTTCGGCTTGGGATTCTTTAGTAATGGGGCAAAAACTAGTAGAAAAAATAAAAGATCAATGCGATAAAGCCACCGGTAACATAGCAACTGTAACAGCTCTCCCCGAAACATCTCAAACACCAACAGCGGGAAAAACTGCTGCTATTATTAATGGAACTAAATACTTGTGTGACGCTGAGGTACAAACTAGAATGGGGTCTTTTGAATATTTTTGGGAAAACAAAAAAGAACAAAGAAATAAAGCTGAACTAGATTATGCTCAGTGTCTAAAAGGTGTAGCCTATACTTTAGCAAAAAACCAATTAACCTCAATGGCTAGATATGCTGTGAACTGGGTAAATACTGGTTTTGGTGGCGACCCGTTTTTTGTACAAGACGTACAAAGTTTTCTTAACAATGTAGAGAGAAACGTTTTCGAAGAATCTCTAACATACCTTATGCCTACTTATGACGGGGCCTATCCTTATAGTTATGGATTCGCCAGGTCTTTTGTGAATGGTCAAAGTTTTAAGAGGGGGGGTGTATCGGCTTTGCAAAATCTAACTTCTACAATGTCATACTTTGTGACAGATCCTGATTCATACCTTTCAAAAGATACCATTAACGATTTAAACCAAAAAAGAGCTACGGAAATGGAAAAGTCAAAAAAAGCAGTGGAGGTTTTCTTTAATGATTTTAATACCGGTGGCTGGGATGCGTGGTATGCGTTTACCCAAAATGAAGCCAACAACCCTCTCGGTTATTATATGGCCGCATCAGACATCATCTCTGAAGAAGCTGAGACAAAAAAACAAGAGGTGAGAGACGAGAGAATGCAAAATGGTGGTTTTATGAGCCAAAAGAAATGCGTAGAGTGGGCAAAACCTACATCTGTTGATTCTTCTTTGGATCAATCAATTCAAACAGCTCTTAATATTACAAACAAAGTAGTTAGTGATAAGAAAATATGTATTAAATACGAAACAGTAACTCCTGGAAGTATTATTAAAGATAAAATATCTTTTTATTTAAACTCTCCGGAGAGACAATTGGAATTAGCAGATGATATCAACCATGTCCTAAACTCTGTTTTTTCAGCACTAGTAAGCAAACTTGAGTCGGGTGGTTTATCTGGAATTAACAGTCAAGAAAGCTTTACATACGATGACGATGATTTCAATTGGACTTCTGGACTTTCTACAAGTATGGGTTTTGACGACGGTGAATCATTAACAACTGGTTACACAAACGGATCTTTTGATTTAACTAGAGACCTAGGTAATAGATTTATTTTTGGAGTCACAAAAGAAGATAATCTTGGAACCTGGGATGTATCAGCCAATGTTGCTACTCAAAAAAATGGTGCTAGAGAAACCCTAATACAAGGTACTGGTCCTTTAGTTATCAAATCAGATGGAAGTATTGATTACCCTACTAATGTATACTATACCGTCACAAAATCAGGACGGGCTAAATTGTTTGACAATGGGTATACCTCATGGGAAGTTGGTGATCGAGCATTTTGGGACGGGGAGAAATGGCAGAATTGGAAAAAGTGTAAAACAAACATTGAAGGAAAGTGTACTTCTGAAACATTTCCGATTAAAAAGCGTGGGGTTATACAAATACAATATGATTATATAGTGGCTGCAAAAGAAATGCTCCAGAGACTTCCTGTTATCATGCCCAAAATAGGAGAATTAGATTATTGTCTTCCGGGTCCAAATAGAAATTGGTTATTGAATATTGAGGGATCTCAAGATGCTCTTACTGATTTTGTGTATTCATTAAAAACAAAATCTACACAGGCTAAATGGTTTAAGAGAGGGTATACTGATTTTTCTGTAGCCAAACCTGGAGAAGATAATTTTGATAATTATCTCAACCTCTTTAAAGATTCTCCTTCGATGTTAAATAATGTTGCTGTTGGAGCAGGTAATATAGTTACTTATGGTTCAGGAAAAATTGCAGGTACTTCTACTTGGAAAGAAATTATAAACACGGGAAATCTTAAAACCACGAAGGTCAACCTAGTAGAAAAAAACTTAATAGAAAAAGTTGACATGCTTATCAGTGCCATAGAAGACGGTATAGATCAATTTGAAAAAGATTATACTTCTATAGTTAACTCTATCTATGGAACAGATGGGTTAGTGAACATAGAGTATTTCATTCATGAAGACACAGCAGAGAAGATCCCTAATAGTGCATATTTACCAGTCGGCAAAGTTGCATATCCGATAGCAGGACAAATAATGGATTACGATCAAGAAATTAAGGATAAAACGAATGCTTATAAAGATAATGTTGCTACAGTCCAAGCCGGAGTTTATGAACTTGAAAAAATTAAAGTGGAAGTAGATAAGATCATTAAGGCAGCTCAGCAAAGAAGAGATGCAAGAATGATTGAAATATTAAACGATGAAGCAAAAAGAAATGGTACATCCGTTCTTACCCCCGCAGAATATCAGAAAAAATACGCTAATTGTTTAGAGACAGAGCAAATAGTCTTCTATGATGATTTAGAAATAATGAACGGCGACGGAAAAACAGAAGATAGATGTTATGATGGACTCGATAACGATTTCGACGGACTAACTGACTCACTGGATCCTGATTGTCCTAAAAATGGAAGGGGTGGTTCTGGAGGTGGAACTACAAACGGGGGAGGAGACATGAACCCTGGAGATGACGCTTTTGGAAATCATGGAGGGTATGCTTTTTAATGGTCAAAATTAATCAAGGCAATAATAGATATCATAGATAATTATGGAAAACAAGAAAAAAAGAAACAAAGCAATAATAATATCTATCATAGTACTCATAGTACTATCTTTAGCCTTGTTTTTAATTTATAAAAATAAAGATTCTTTTGGAGTAAAGACATCATCTGTTTTAACAAGAATATTTAGTCCGCTAGAAACATCCGATAACAAAAAGAAAGAAATGGTTATAGCCGATGGATATATATATGCAGGAGACAATGTTTCTGAAACAGGCCTAGACGGAAACACAAGAAAGGTTAAAAAAACCACAGACAGCGATAATTATATTCTCG
>CAYZYV010000004.1:36293-63842 GCA_964482735.1 uncultured Candidatus Saccharibacteria bacterium
GACGGAAACACAAGAAAGGTTAAAAAAACCACAGACAGCGATAATTATATTCTCGGTAGAGCAATTAATGATATTAATCCAGGAGAAATTGGAGAAATAGAGCTTTTAGATACGGGGGGTAACTCTTTCTGGAATTCATTCTCTAGTTTTCTAAATAATACTTTTAAGTTTACACCTGCTTGTAGTGATGGAAAAGATAATGACGGAGATGGTTTAATAGACGAGAAGGATCCGAATTGTCACGAAGGGGGTGATATAAACGAAAACTATGTTCCAAAACACTTTTCAGAATCAGCTAGTCCATTTAGTTCTAAATTTGTTTGTAGTGATGGAAAAGATAATGACGGAGATGGTTTAACCGATGACAAAGATCCAAACTGTCATAAAGGAGGCGACCTAAGTGGAGAATATGTTCCAAAACATTTTTCAGAATCAGAAAGCCCTTTTGATCCAGATTTTGGAATTGATGGAATTGATTTAAGGGCCGACACTGTTTCTCCCACAAATTCTCAAATTAATACCGAAGTTGAGTTATATTCTGTTATTACGAACCGTGGAAATGAAAACTCACAACAAGAAATAAATGTTTTGTTTACAATTTCAGATGTAAGAGATGGTGAGTCTAGCAATAATATTTATCTAGCGACAACAATTCCAGAAATTCTTGCAGAAAGTGAAGGTTCTGCATCGGTAAAACAATTTTTTACAAATACAGGTGTTTATTATATTAGAGCTTGTGCAGACAAAAAAGATATTTCTGACACTGGAGTAATAACCGAAGCCTATGAAGATAATAACTGTGGGGGTTGGACAACATTTACTGTAACAAACGTTTTACCTGATGATGGAACTCGACCAGAGTGTAGTGATGAAAAAGATAATGACGGTGATAGCCTTATAGACATAAACGATCCAGTTTGTCATGAAAATGGTGACATTGATGGTGAGTACTTACCTGAATACGATTCAGAATCACAGGTATCTTATGAATGTAACGATACACTGGACAACGATGAAGATGGTTTAATAGACGAGAAAGATCCGGTCTGTCACGAGGATGGTGACATTAATGGAGAATATTTACCAAAATACGATTCAGAATCACAAGTATCTTATGAATGTAATGATACCATAGATAATGATGAGGATAGTTATATAGACTCACTAGATCCAAATTGTCACATTGATGGTTTGTTAACTAATGAATATAAGCCTACACACGACTCAGAATCTGAATCTCCAACAGAGGATGTTTGTCTTGCAATAGAACAAAATCCAATTACCTTTACAGAAGAAGAGAAGGCTAAATTAGCTGATTTAACCAAAAAATTCTTTTTGATTTCTCCAAGTCTTCAGTCTGAAGATAGTATTTCGAGCGTTTATTTGGATATTCTTGACCAAGATAATTTTATAGGGCAACTAGATACATTAACGAAAGAATGCTATGCAGAGACAATTGATAAGAACGGGAACTTGGGGGGGCGTTATGATGTTAACGGTAAATGGGTATCATATACTGGACCAAAGATAAAATACGGAAACCCTTGGTATGATTATGATAATAGAGGTTCATATCTAGACGAAAGTGCTATTGCTGACTACTTAAAGGAGGATCCATACGCATATAGTGGTATTGAAGCTATTAAAGGGTGTACAGAAGAAACATCTGGAACCGAGGCCTGTCAACCACAAATCAGTAACACCTTTGGCTACTGTGTAAAAGGTAAAGAAGATCCTCATGGTAAGAACTTCGACTGTAGTAAATTTAAAACTTTTGAATCTTGTCGTATGTATGGAAGAGGTTACATGACAGGGTGTGAATGGGTTTATACATTCCCAATCAAGGAATACGAGGCTCTACTTAATGTCTGGTAATTTGTTTTAATAGTTTTTCAACAAAAAGTACGGGCTTTTTCGCAAAAAAATGTTATAATAAAATTGTGAAAAGATTTTTGCCTTTCATTTTAATATCTTCTGTAATCTTGCAATTCTTTGCGCCTTTTGCGATTGACGTAAGATCTTTTACACCAAAAATAAATCATCGGGTTGCATTTGCAGAAAATAAAGTAGTTTTTAATTTAAATTTTCAAATAGACACATCACACACGGACAAGACTGCTACGATAACCGTAACTCCTGTTTTTGACCAAACCGGAACAATGGATATTAAGGGTTGGGAAGAATATTCTTACATGAAGATATTCAAACTAGAGACAAGTCTTTTTAATGGTGACGAGTTGGTTAAAAAAGCAATAAAAGAAAGATTTAAAAAAGAAGATGTTTTAACTCTAGAAGTTGATGATCTAACTCCGAATTCGGAATATAAAGTAGTAGTTAATGTTTACGAAGGAGCTGTTTATGATGGGGAAGAAGGGAAGTACGATAGTTATCTTTTCAACCCTTTTTCAACAAAAGAAGCTACTTTTACTACAAATACTGCGGGTGATCAAACCACTGATACAACCACAGAAAACATTACAGCAAAAAAAGAGATTCCACAATCTAATCTTCCAGACTGCGGATCTAGAAATATCGGTGGATGTGTTGCTAGGATTTTTTATTATGTCTTATTTGTTCCAACATCATTCCTGTTCAGCCTAGCTGGTAAGGTAATGGACTTCACCATAATGTACTCAGTTTCTGACAGCTCTTACAGAACTCCTTTTGTCAGTGAGGGATGGAAAGTTGTTAGAGATTTGTGCAATATGTTCTTTATTTTTATACTCCTTTATATCGCCATTACTACAATTTTAGATGTCGGAGGGTCAAAGAATAAATCTCAAGTAGTAAACGTTATTATAATTGGTCTCTTTATAAACTTCAGCTTATTTGCTACTCACTTAATAATAGACGCCTCTAATATAATGGCTAGGGTTTTTTACAATCCAAAAGTCCTTGTCATTGGAGAAAAAGATGAAACTTCTGGGGAAGTTAAGAATGAAAGAGAGTCAGAGACGGGTACCATTCAGCTTTCACAAGCAATTGTCTCAAAAATAAATCCACAGAGATTGTTAGAGTCAGAAAACCAGGATGTGGCCAAAGACAATACAAATAAAATTACTGACAGTGCAAACATTAAAGCTAATGAGGAAAAGAACATAACTGCTGGAACTTTTATATTAGTAATTTTGATGGCTTCTATTGTTAACTTTATTGGAATGATGACCTTTTTGACGATTTCCCTTTCCTTTATAGGAAGAGTGGTCGGACTATGGGTCGCAATGGTCCTATCACCTTTAGCATTCTTGAGCTATACAGTACCCGAAACGAAAAAATGGGAATATGTTGGTTGGTCAAGCTGGTGGTCAGAAACAGTAAAAACAGCTTTTATGGCCCCAGTTTTTGTATTTTTCATGTATATTATTGTCATGTTTTTAGAATCAAAGATGGGATTAGACAAACTATGGGAATCTTCGGGTCTAACCAATTTCAACAAAATACTTTCTGTAATAATTCCTTTTATCGTAATCATTGTTCTATTGAAACAAGCAGAAAAAATTTCAACCAAACTTGCTGGACAAGTAGCAGGAACTGTAACTTCTGCTGTTGGTAATGTTGGTGCTAAAGTCGGTGGACTAGCCTTAGGTGGCGCTCTTGGAGCAGGGGCTTTTGCCATGAGATCTACCATAGGTAAAATGGGTGCAGGTTTAGCAAACAGCGAAAAACTTCAAAATGCTGAGGCTAAAGGAGGTTTCTCTGGTTGGGGGGCACGACAACTCAGAAATGTTGGTAGTTTTACTGGTAAAAGTAGTTTTGATGTTAGAAGTACTAAGGTTGGGCAGACGGCTGGTAAACAGATGGGTGTAGAAGGACTTGGGAAGGGTAAAGCTGGCGGATACGTCGAATATCAAAATAGTATTGAAAAAAGAAAAACCGCGAGAGCCGACACCTTTAAGTCTTCTGATGCAAAAGCTGCAGAACAAGATGCCGCTGCAAAAGATTACAATGATAAATATCAGAAGAGTCTGTACGAAATGAAAAAAGATAAAATTAACCTTAGTGATGCCGATTTCGAAGCTAAATACAACAACAAAAAGAAAAGTGAGATTACAGACAAAAGTTTCAATGATGACTATAAAAATAAAATCAAAGAACAAGAAAAGAGTGGAAGGATACAGGAGCTTGCAAGAGAAAACAAAGCGTTTGACCAAAAAGAACAGGACAAATTTGAAAAAGAATACACAGAGAAACACAAAAACGATGGCAAATCATCAGAGGAAATTTACAGAGACCGAGTTAAGACATACAAAGAGTCTGTTAAAAGAGACGGCGTATGGGGTGCAAACGACAGCACTATGGCTAGAATTGATAAAAGTCTAAAGGATAAATCAAAAGACCCTAATGCTGAAAAACCACTAACCCACAAAGAAAACTTCTTGGCCGAAAGAAACAAACTTAAGGCAAAAAACAAGATTGACGAAGTAGAAAACACTATTACAAAGATGGAGGACGTTAAAAAAGCCATTGGGGAAGAGATGGAGGATATTAACAAAGAGCTTGCAGACGTTGCAAATACATTAGGACAAACAATAGCTCCAGAAAACATCAACAAAGAACATATTAAGCAAGCAGTAGAAAAGATTAGAGGCGATGTTTCAGGGGCAGAGGCTCGAATAATTTCACTAAATAATATCTTAGCTCAAAACCCTGGGAGTCAGGTCGCTCAAAGGGAACTTATTGAAGCTAATAAGGCCAAAAGAGATGGAGAAGCTAAAATAAAGAATATGTCTAATGTTCTAGAAAGGAAAAACAAGAACAAAGAAAAAGAAACCTCTCAACTAAGCAATATCGAAAGACAACAGTCTATCATACAAAAACAGAAGGAGATTATCGAAAAAGAACAAGAAACCATAGACAGATATGAAAGGGAACAAACAAAAAAACCTTAAATGATTAATTTAACGCCAGAACAAATTAATACAGCTTTTGGAAAACTTTCAGATGAAGTTGTTTTAGCGATGGGTAAAATAAACTTTGACTCAAAAATAAAAGAAGCTTGTGATAAGAATGGACTCAACGAAGAGGTTACAAATAATATCAAATTTTTATCAAACTTAAAGATTGCAAATTTAATTGACAGCGATGAATTAAGCGAGGAAATTAATAATTCCACAACCGACAATGCTTCTGTGGGGAAAAATGTTATTTATTCAATAAAAGAAATCTTAGATACTCTAAATAAGGAAATTCAAAGGAAAAAAGAATTATCGGAGATATCGTCTCGAGAGATAATAATTTCTGAAGACGATCTTAGATTCAATAATTTACCTCAAAACGTCCAAGATGCAATCTCTTTATCTGATTGGCAAGGGTCATTACTAGAAATTGCAAGGGAAAACAAATTAAACATAGAACAATCGGGAATTTTGGAAGATATAACCATTAAAACTATGAAAAATGAAATTTCTTATAGCGATTATCCTTCAAAAATTTCGTCAGAACTTGGATTAGACAAAGAGAGAGCTTCAAAAATAGTTTCTTCTGTCGCCGAAAAAATATTTGATAAAATCAGGACATTAATGAGAGAACAAGAAGAATCTGATTACACCGAAAATGAAATACCCCTTCCTCCATACCAAACAGAAAGCTCTGGAAAAGAAGTGGATGACAATATAATTATTGCACCACCTATACCACCATACAAAAAAACAATCGAGGAAGTAGGGGCACAAAAAAAAGATTTATCAGATTCAGATTTGTTGGTTAATGATATTTTGTCTGATAAAACTATGACACCAAACATTGGTGGAATACAAAGTTTAGATTTTTCAATCCCTAAGACAGAAGACAAAAACTCCATTGTAAAAACGCAGGGCAATATTGCTAGTGAAGTAGAATCTAAAATAAATCACGATCCATATCGTGAGATAATTTAATTAAATATATGCAATTTAGAGTACCACAATTTATAGATGTAGAAGACAAACTATTTGGCCCTTTAACCTTTAAACAATTTGTCTACTTAGCTGGTGGAATAGGACTTATTTATATAATATACAAAGTCCTTCCTTTGTGGATGGCTATTATTCTAATTATTCCTACTGGTATATTAACAGGATTATTGGCTTTTTATAAAGTTAACGGAAAGCCTTTTATCTTTTATCTACAAGCTGGCTTTAACTATTTATTTTCAAACAAGCTTTTTATATGGAAACAAAGACTAGTTCATGCTGAAGAAAAGAAAAAAGAAGAAATTGATCCAACAATAACGACAATAGTTCCAATGTCTAATTCAAACAAATTAAAAGATATCGCGTGGAGTTTGGATATTCAAGAAAACGAGGATAAATAAACTGTTTTTATGTTTATAAAAATGTTACAATCTAATTGTAGCATTCAACAAAAGATCTATATTATATGGCAATAAACGCAAAAAGTTCACAGGACTTCGTTCCAATTAAAGAAGTTAGAAATGGAATTATCGTTTTAAAAGACGGGGGTCTTAGAGCTGTTCTTCTTGCATCCTCTCTAAATCTATCTCTTAAATCTTCTGATGAACAAATAGCTATTATTAATGAATTTCAAAATTTCTTAAATAGCCTAGATTTTAGCGTTCAAATATGTGTTCAATCAAGAAGATTGGATATCAGACCATATCTTCTAACCCTAGAAAACAGAATGCGTGATCAGGTTGAACCACTTCTAAAAATCCAAACAAAAGAATATATAGATTTTATCAGAACTTTTACAGACGAAGTAAATATTATGACAAAAACATTTTTTGTGGTTGTTCCTTATACAGAGACCACTATAAAAACTGGTAAAATTTTTGACGATTTATTAAAAGGTGCCGGTAAAGAGGTCAGAGTAGGAGCAAATCCAAATAAATCAAAAGAGGCTTCTGAGTTGATCTCCTTTGAAGAGAAAAGAACACAGTTAGATCAAAGAATTGGAGTTGTGATAGGTGGATTAGGTAGGATGGGTATTAGGGCCACCGAATTAAAAACAGATCAAGTCGTAGAATTGTTTTATAAGACATTTAATCCTGGAGATATCAGCCAGGGGATTAAAATAGACTAATTATGGGATTATTTTCTTCTTTATTTAATAAAAAGACAACCTTAATAACAGACCAAAAGGTGGTCATGCCTATTTTACCTAATGAAATTTACAAGGCTGCTGCTCTTGAGCTTCAAGATATTATCGCTCCGTCAGCAATGCAGATAACACCAAAATCTTTAAACCTTGGTGATAAAATAGCCAGAACGTTCTTCGTTATTTCATATCCAAGATACTTGAGTGATAACTGGTTTTCCCCAATCATAAACCTTGATAAAGTCTTTGATGTCTCAATTTTTGTGCACCCAATAGACACATCAGAGATATTGAGAGCTTTTCAAAAAAAAGTTGCTGAGGTTCAAAGCCAAATCTCAGTTAGAGAATCAAAAGGTCTTGTTAGAGACCCAATGCTAGACACCGCCAATAGAGATCTTGAAGAATTGCGAGACAATCTAATGCAGGCACAGGAAAAAATGTTTGATGTTAGTCTGTATGTTACTGTTTACGCAGATAGCGAAAATGATTTATTTAAAATAGAGAACGAGATCAAATCTATACTAGAATCAAAGCTGGTTTATCTTAAACCTGCGTTATTCCAGCAATACGAAGGATTTAAAAGCTCTATTCCAATAGGAACCGATGTTTTGTCTATCAACCAAAAGCTAAACACAGAGCCCCTTTCTAGCATATTCCCATTTGTTTCCTTTGACCTTACAGAAGACAAGGGTATTCTATATGGAGTAAACAGGCACAATTCTAGTTTGATTCTGCTTGATCGATTTTCTTTACCCAACTACAACTCAATCACTTTTGCTACTTCTGGTGCCGGAAAATCTTATGCTACCAAGCTAGAGATATTGAGGACATTGATGTTTGACACAGAAGTTATTGTTATAGACCCTGAAAAAGAATATGAGTACTTAGCCGAAGCTGTCGGTGGAAGATTCTTTAACATTTCTCTTTCTTCAGATCACCACATAAATCCTTTTGACTTACCAATTCCAACGGGGGAAGAAACAAGTGCGGATGTTTTAAGAGCTAACGTTATCAACTTGGTTGGCTTATTTAGAATCATGCTTGGAGGACTAACACCAGAAGAAGATTCAATAATAGACCACGCAATTACTGAAACTTACGCCCTTAAAGATATCACTGCTGAATCAGATTTTGCGAACATAGAACCTCCTATGTTATCAGACTTTGAAATAGTCTTGTCTGGTATGGAAGGAAGTGAATCTTTAATGCAAAGATTAGTAAAATACACCAGAGGTTCTTGGTCTTCATTCTTAAACCAGCCTTCAAACGTAGATATAAATAGGAAATTTATCGTTTTCTCTGTTAGAGACATGGAGGATGACTTGAAACCAGTTGCTATGTATATTGTTACTCATTATATCTGGAACGCTGTCCGTAAAAACATTAGAAAGAGACTCCTAGTCGTAGATGAGGCTTGGTGGATGATGAAATCAGATGATACCGCATCTTTCTTGTATTCAATTGCAAAAAGAGGCAGAAAATATTGGCTAGGGCTAGCTACTATTACTCAAGACGTTGGGGACTTCATGAAAAGTCCTTACGGAATTCCTATTGTTACAAACTCTTCGATTCAACTACTGTTAAAGCAATCACCATCAACGATTGATGTTCTTCAAAAGACATTTAACCTTACAGACGAAGAAAAATATCTTTTACTTGAAGCAAACGTGGGGGAGGGAATCTTTTTCGCAGGTTTAAAGCACGTAGCCATCAAAACCATCGCTTCTTATACAGAAGACCAGATAATAACTTCTGATCCATCTCAAATTTTGGCAATCAAAAAGGCCAAAGATGAGTTGTTAAATTCAGGAGGGGCCTAAATTGTCTATAATTTAATATTAAGGTATAATAAGACTGTGAAGATTACCGATTTTAAATCTTTTTTGTTTAAATTCTTTATATTTGGAATTTTTTTATTCCCATTTGTTAATGTGGCTGAATCAGAGATTCTGGTTCAAGAAAACGAGATTGATTACGAAATGATTCCAGAAAACCCTGAGCCTTACGACAGGGTAACAATCAACCTTTCTAGCTATGCGACAGACATAGACAAAGCTTTTATCTCTTGGGAATCTAGCAACGGAGTGGTTCAATCAGGAATAGGTAAGAAAAGTTTAACCTTTAACGCACCAGGGGCAGATGCCTCAATGTATTTTGATATTTCAGTTAGTCCAGCGGGACAATCTTCTTCAATAAAAAAAAGAATTGTGATTAATCCATCTGACTTGGATATCTTGTGGGAATCTGTTGATGGTTATGTACCTCCGTTTTACAAAGGAAAAGCACTGCCTTCTCGTGGTGGAATAATTAAAGTTGTGGCTATTCCTAATTCAAAGACAATAACTTCAGGTATTGGTAAAATTGATTACACCTGGAAAAGCAACGATGACACACTAGAAGAATATTCAGGCTATAACCTAAACTCTTACATTTTTAAAAATAGTCTTTTTGAAACAACAAGCAACATTGAAGTTCAAGCTTCTTCTGTTGCAGGTAATTATAATGCAACAAAAAAGATATATATACCAACATATAATCCATATTTAGTTTTTTATAAAAAATCTCCAACAGACGGAGTTCTTTATAATAATGGTATAGTCGACGAGTACGATATGACCGAAGATCAGATTACTTTTGTTGCGGCTCCATACAACCTAGCTATTTTGGGAAACGAAAAATCTTTTAATTACACATGGTCAGTAAACGGAGAAACAGTTTACACTCCAAAGAAAAACGAAATATCAATTAGGCCGACATCAAGAGGTGGCTATGCAGAAATAGGGTTGGGGATAGAAAATCTTCGGGAATTATTCCAAAAAGTTACTAATGTATTTAGTATAAATTTATAATATGAAAAAAACAATTAAAACCTTGGGTATCACACTTTTTACTATATTATTTCTACTTATCTTTTCACAAAAGGCAGTGGCCACTGATTATTGGAGCTATTATGTAAACGAAAACAAAGATCTTAGCAGTAAAGTTTTCTCAACTCAAGATTCATGTCAAGAAGCTTCTAGTAATAGACTTGGAGCCGATAAAAATGTTTTCTACGAATGGCAAAATTGTTTTCTTTCTGATAGTAACGGTACTCCAATAATCGGTGACGCCATACCTGTTACACCAAAAGAAAAAAACACACCAAGTTGGAGTGAATATAAACTATTAGCTCCCTTTGCTGGTTTTGATAAGGCCCCTGAAAACGTTGGTGATTATTTAAATAAAATATTTATGATTGGGATTGGTCTATGTGGAGCCCTAGCCGTTTTGATGATGATTTTAGCTGGAATTCAGTACATGGGGGAAGAATCTATTTTTGAGAAAAGTAAGTGGAGAGAAAGATTTAAAAGCGCTATATTTGGGCTCTTAATTGCTCTCAGCGCCTATGCTCTTCTAAACACGATAGACCCACGACTTCTTGGGGGAGAGGGGTTAAGCATAAGAGCGGTAACAGCAGAAATAGATCCAGAAACAGAAGATATTCCTTTGTCAGAATATTCGTCTTCAGGGAATAAAGCTCTTTGCCCAGAGGGTTTCGTAGACGTAGCAGCTCCTTACGCACCTTCCCCTATAAATGTCTGTAAAACAATTGCTCCAGATTTAACAAAGTTATTAGAAAAAGCCAAGACTGATAAAATAAATCTAGGGGGTTTTGGTACTAGAAGTACGGCAAAACAGAAGGCTCTTAGAATTAAACATGGTTGTCCAGACGACAACACCCCATCAAGTCAATGCACCCCACCAACGGCTCGCCCTGGTTATTCCATGCACGAATCTGGCAAGGCAATAGATTTTCGTTGTGATAATACTTCAATCAACAGCAAGAAAGACCCTTGTTTTATATGGTTGTCAAAAAATGCCACTAGCTTCCTTAAAAACCTTAAAACAGATAAAGAACCTTGGCACTGGTCAACAACAGGTCAATAATTTTTATGTCAAACAAACAGAAAAAAATATTTATAATCACGTTTATTATAGTAGGAATACTTATTATTCTTGGCTTTTTCTGGTTTAATAGAGGCAGTAAAGAAACACCAAAAGAGGAGATGCCCTGGTACCAGCAATTTAATCCTTTTGGAACCAGTGAAAACGTTGGGCAGCCAACAGATCCAGATGGAGGAATAGACCTTGGAACAGGAGAGGAAACCAATGCAACTAAATCAAGATTCTTCAAGATTACAGACTTTGCCGTATCGGGGGTTACTTATACAGAGGAAAAATCACTAATTGAAGATTCTGTTAAACCAAAAGAAATTCAAGTTCAAATAAATACCACAACAAAAGAGGGCATAGTAAAAATTCAACAAATCTTAAATAAAAATGTTAAGCTTTCTAGCCCGCTAGTCGAGAATGGAATCATGGACCAAGCTACAGTTGAAGCAATTAAGCTATACCAAAAAGAAAAAGGTTTGCCTGTTACAGGTAAGCTAGATAAAAACACAGCTCCAACTTTTACAGAACCAAAAACAGAAGTGGGTAAAGCAGGGTATGAAATGTTACCAGCTATCAGATATGTTGAAAGGAAAAATGGTCACCTTTATAAAATGCTTGAAAAAGACCGCAACCAAGAGAAAATATCCAATTCAACAATACCTGGTATCTATGAAGCATTTTTTAACAAAGAGGGGAATACTACAATATATCGATATTTATCAACCGAGGGCGTTGTGAATACATTCTTGGCTACTCTAGGGAAGCCAACAGGTGAGTACTTGCCAGCCAATATCACAGATTTAAGTGTTTCAAAAGATCAAAACAAATTCTTTTATATCACAAAGAGCAATAACGCTTCAGTTGGCACTGTAAGAAATTTTGAAACAGGTGCAAGCCAAACTATATTCAACCACCAGTTTACTGAGTGGCTATCTGATTGGGACAATAACGGAAATGTATATTTGACCACCAAACCTTCTTTTACTTCTCCTGGCAATATGTATATATTGAGCCAAAGCAACAGGACTCTTAGAAAAATTTTAGGTGGCATTAATGGTTTAACTACAAAAATTAGTCCTGATGGTAAAAGAGTTTTGTATAGCTCTACAAACGATAAGGGCCCTATGTTGATGACCTTTATAGAAAACGGCAGGACAACTAAGGATTTAGATACTTATGGATTAGCTGATAAATGTATTTGGAGTGGGGATAGTATAAACGTTTATTGTTTTGTTCCAAACACTATAAGGGGTAACCAGTATCCTGATTCTTGGTACCAGGGCACCGTTTCGTTTGATGATTATGTTGTTAAAATAGATACAAACACAGGGGAGAGCACGACTTATGCAAATTCTAAAGACGAAACACCACTTGATGGATTTAACCTAGTTTTGGATAAAAGCGAAGATACTATCTTCTTTATAAACAAGAAAGATTATACACTTTGGGGAATAGACATAAGATAATCAAATATAAAACCCTGGATAACCCAGGGTTTTATATTTGATTATTTATGTATTTAATAACAACTCTTCTGTTTTGTCCTTCTCCTTCTGATTCTGTTTTAATCTCTTTATCATTCTCTAAGAAAAGGTGAATTATTCTTCTTTCAAAGGCAGGCATCGGATCAATCTCTATATTACTCTTGAAGTATTTGGCTCTTTCGGCCATCATGTGAGCTATATTTTTCAAATTATCAAACCTTTTTCTTTGATAACCATTAATATCAACTAGTATATTTTTAACTTCATTTTCTTCAAAGTCTTTTTCGAGCATTTTTTGGATAAGATGATTAAGGGACCTAAGCGTTTCCCCATCTCGTCCTATCATAAATCTTGAATCAGGAGTCTCAATTGCACACCAAATCATATTATTCTCATCTTTAATATCCAAGCTTGCTAGGGAACAAGAGGTTAGTTTAAAAATTTCTTCTATAGTTTCTTTTATCTTGGATTCTTTCATAATATAATTATATAATATTTTTAGATAATTTTCTTCTTATGTACCACTCTTGTACAATAGTAAAAATGTTGCTGACTGTCCAGTATAAAGCAACCGCGGCAGATATTTTCCATGCAATAAAACCGATAAATATAGGTAATATATATCTAACGTTCATCTGCATACTTTCAGACAATTGATCTTGGAAGTCTGACTTATTGTCCTTTATTAATTCTTTGTCTTTTATAACTTCAACCTGTTTTGGTTTTGAAGGAGAGGCTAAATATCCCTGAACAAACTGGCTTAAACCAGTTAAAATACCAAAAAATAAGCTTTTTTCGCTCAATTCAAATATGCCTAAAAAGTTAGTTGATAGATTTGTTGGAACTTGTATAAAAGAATAAATTAAAGACTCGTCAATCGTTAAACCTTTGTAAAAGACATAATATAAGGCAAAAATGACCGGCATTTGCAAAAGGACAACCAAACAACCAGAAAACGGGTTTGTCCCATATTTCTTATATAACTCCATTGTCTTTTTAGCCTGTTCTTCTTTGTTCGGAAAATCTTGTTTTATCTTTTTTAGTTCGGGCTCCATTTTTTTCATTAAAATCTGGCTTCGAGCTGATTTTCTAGTTAGAGGGAATAGTGCAACCTTAACAATTATAGTGACAATTATAATAGCAAAACCAACATCACCAAAAGTGACATTGTTGATTATAAATATAAGGGCATTATATATTGGTTCGTATAAAAAGGTGTTCCACAAACTAGTCATTTAGCCATTGTATATCAAAAAGGCTAAAATTCAAAATAAAAAGCTATTTTAGTGGATCATATTTACTTTTATGAAAAGGGTTACATTTAATTATCCTCAAAAATCCTAAAAACAACCCCTTTAGTGCTCCGTACTTTACAATTGCTTCCTTTGTATATTCTGAACAAGTCGGTATAAATTTGCAGTTATAATGTGATTTTAAAGGGATTTTTTGGTATATATTTATGATATTAATTAGAAACTTCTTCATTTTTAGGAATTTTGTTGAGTAAAAATCTTATATTTTTACCTATTTCTTCCTTTGTTGCCAAAAGCGACTCTTTTTTATACATAAAAATGCCAGAAACATCCTCTCTGTAGGGAATATCTCCTAGTAAATTATATCCAATTCTTCTATACTTATTTCTCTTAACGGCCCCTTTGAAAGCCTTTTTTGGGGCAACAAATGAGTAGTGCGGGGAAGGAGAGTGTATGTAGAAAAAAGAAAAAAGCGAGGAATATAAGGTTTTTCCGTTTTTTATAATAAACTCAAAATCCTTTTTATTTACTCGCTTTTTTTTAGGAAGCATATTACTTTTTTATAGAAACATTAGCACGACCCTTTCTACGTCTAGCGGTATTTACCTTTCTACCATCTTTCGTTTTAGTTCGAACTAAGAATCCATGAGTTTTTGCTCTTTTCCTTCTGTTTGGTTGATATGTTTGTGACATACCAAGAATATATAACATATTTAAAAACATTGCAATAACTCATCAAAATAAATATCCACAGGATATCAACAGCTTAATCAACCTTTTGATTTTTTTAGATTTTAGAAAAAATGTATAATGAATCTTGTAGATAGATTTAATTTTATTTAATAACATAAAACATACTAATGGATAACAAAGAATTTTGGAATAAGTGTTTAAACGAAATAGAAATAAATATCTCTAAAGCCAACTTTACAACTTGGTTTAAAAATACTTCTATTTTAAAAGAAGAAAATGGAATTATTGAGATAGGTGTTCCTAATGAATTTGTTAAGGACTGGCTTTACAACAAGTTTCATAAACTAATTTTGAAAACTTTAATTAGCAACAATGAAAACATTCGAGGTGTTGAGTATGTTATTAACAAACAAGAGATGCGAACCGACAACAAAGATGGGGAAGCGACTCATAAAGTTAATCTAAACAAAGAACTGCCTCTAAATGATTTATATATAAACAAGGACGACAACCTAAATCCAAAATATACTTTTAATTCTTTCATCGTTGGACCTTTTAATGAATTAGCTTATGCTGTTGCACAAGCTATTATTCAAGATCCTGGTAAAAACTATAATCCATTTTTTGTCTATGGTGGAACAGGTTTAGGAAAAACTCACATGATTCAAGCAATAGGAAATACTATCAAAATAAAGTATCCTGAAAAACGTGTTTATTATGTTAGTCTAGAAAAATTTGCCATTGATTATATAAACTCGATTCAAAACAAAAACCCAAACGCTTTTAAAGAAAAATATCGCAAATACGACGTTTTTATAATGGATGATATCCAATTCATTTCAAAAATGGACAAAACACAAGAAGAATTGTTCCATCTTTTTAATACCTTGTATGAAAACAATAAACAAATAATCTTTTCTTCAGATAAACACCCTAATTTTATTCAAGGGTTGGAAGAGAGACTTCAATCAAGGTTTGCTTCCGGAATGACAGTCCAAATAATAGAACCTGATTACGAATCAAGAATTGCTATTATTAAAGCTAAATTTGAATCTGTTAATAACATTGTGGATCCTGAAATTATTAGTTTTTTGGCTGAATCTCTTGATAGTAATATAAGAGAGCTTGAAGGTAGTTTAAATGCCGTATTATGCCAATCACAGCTTAAAAACAAGGCTTTAACAATCACTGAAGTAAAAAATCTTATCAAAAACAATATTAAACCTAAAAAATCTGTTGCTATCACTGATATTGTTAAAGTAATTGCTGATCATTACAATTTATCTACTAATGTTATCTACGATAAAACAAGAAGAAAAGAAATTGTCAGAGCTAGACAGGTTGCAATGTATATTTTAAGAGAAGATTTTAATATCTCTTATCCTTTGATTGGACAAAAACTTGGAGACCGAGATCACACAACAGTTATTCACTCTCATTTAAAGATTAAAGAAGATTTAAAAACAGATCCTTCATTACTGCAAGAAATAGAAAAGATTCGAATTATGCTCAAGTAATAAGTTTGTGGATAAGATGTGATTATTGTGAAAATAAAAAGTGGAAAATTATTAAGTAAAACATTTTTATTATTTTAATAAACAATTATAAAACAAGATATCAAAAAATAAATTTCAATTTTAGTTATTGTTTTAAATAAAAAATTAACTAATCCACATATCCACACCAATAGTATTAATAATAATTTATAATATATAAAAGAAAGATAATTAATCTAATAACTTATATGAAAATAGAATGCTCAATTGATAAAATAAAAAATGCTCTCATTGCAGTTGAGAGAGTGACAGGTAAAAATCTAACCTTGCCTGTATTAGGATCCGTTTTATGGGTTGCTTCTGGTAAAACACTTAAACTAAGAGCAACCAATTTAAATATAGGAATTGAAATAGAAGTTCCTGCAAAAATAGAAAAAGAAGGCACTGTTGCTGTAAGAGGTGATATCTTATCATCCCTGTTTTCTATCCTACAAGGTGACTTAAACGTTATTTTTGAATTAATAAACGGAAATCTCTTGGTTAAAACAAAAACCAGCACTATTTTATTAAAAAGCATTCCCCACGAAGATTTTCCGACAATTCCAACAGTTGAAGGAGAATCAATTGTTTTACCTAGTAAAAAATTTATAGAAGGAATCAAGTCTGTTTATTACAGTGCTTCTATTTCAGAAATTAAGCCAGAGATAGGAAGTGTTTATATTTATCCAGAAGATGATATGTTGGTCTTCGTTTCAACAGACTCGTTTAGATTAGCAGAGAAAAAAATAAAAATTAAACAAAAGTTAAATTTTGATGGAATTTTAATACCTTTTAAAAACACAGTTGAAATAATAAGGATTTTTGAGAATATAGATGATGATTTAAAAATTAATCTACAGAAAAATCAAATCTCCTTGTCCTCCAATAATATATACTTAACTTCCAGGGTTGTTGATGGAAATTTTCCAGATTATAAACAAATAATTCCAAAAGCTCCATCAACAAAAGCAATTATTTTAAAACAAGACCTGTTATCTTCTTTAAAAATATCAAACATATTTTCAGATAAGTTTAATCAGGTTGAATTAACAATAAAACCAAAAGAAAAGTTGTTTAATTTTGAATCAAAAAATTCAGATATTGGAGAAAACAACACAGAAATAGATGGTGCTCTTTCTGGAGAAGACGTTTCAGCTAGTTTTAATTTTAAATATATTTTAGATTGTTTACAATCAATCTCTGTTGACAGTTTGAGTCTGGAACTTAGTGGTAATAATAAGGCAATGATACTTAGAGGAGTAGGGGATACTTCTTTTATGTATCTTGTAATGCCAATGAATAGGTAATGGATTTTAATCACATAAATGGTTTTTTTGATAAATTTAAAAAAATAATTTATCAAAAACAAGAAACCAAAAAAATAATTAAAAATATTATCTCAAAAAATATCTCATTTGAGGTAGATGATAGTTTTTTTAATTATAAAGATGGAATTATATTTTTAAATTGTTCCCCCGTTTTAAAAAACGAGGTTATAATGCGCAAAGAAAAAATTCTAAAGGAACTTAAATCAGAACTTGATTCAAGTTTTTGTGTTGTAGATATTAAGTAAATTTTTATTCAGCAACAAAGAAGGTTGTGCTCTGTTCAGAAACATTTCCCAGAGAATCAACAGCCACTATTCTCAAGTTATTTATGTTTGTTAATCCACTTATTTTTCCTAGATCAACAGTCGTTTCGAATGGATAATACTTAAGTGATGATATATAAGAGTCATTTATGAAGACATCTACTTTTTTTATGATGTTTTTGGTTGTAATATCCAAAACAAGTTTCATTAAATCGTTTTTGTTGTAGACCACATTTGTTATACCATCTATTTTTATTACAGGGCGATCTTTTTCTGTATGAACATTGTCATAAAAACTGGGGATATTGTTTTCTGTGACAATTTGATATTTATTTTTATTTAACTCCCACCATTTCTTTACTCCATATTCCCAATTTCTAAATTGTGAATCGTTTGTTAAACCACTCTCTTTTTTGAGAGGGTCTTTTTTATCTAACCAATATAAAATAGTATGAACATCTGTTACTGATTTCTCTTCTCGATATTCTGCCGGAGTATTTTCGTTAGCCAATCCCCCAGATATTTTATCAATTGTAAATGTTTCTCCCCCTTGCCAAAAACCTCTCAAAATAGCTGGAATAGTTGTATCGATTCCTTCTGGTCGATTAAAACTATCGCTCGGCATTTTTCTAATTGCTTCAGTCATCACAGCGTTCCAAATAGGACCAGCAAGAGCAGCCCCACCTTTTTTCATGGGTTTATTATCGTTGTTTCCAACCCAAACACCAACAGCTACAGATGGTGTGTATCCAATAGTCCAAGCGTCTTTGTTGTCATTTGTCGTACCTGTTTTTACAGCAACTTCACTTCCTGGAATATTCAAGATAGAATTTGCACCAAAGGTTGGTGTTCTCGCTGTGTTATCAGATAAAATACTTGATAAGATTCTCGTCGTGTTTGGTTTTAATACTTGTTTAGAGTCTTCTTTAAAACTTTCTAATACATTACCAGACTTATCTTCCACAGACAAAATACTTTGATATGGGTTTCTAACACCTTCGTTTGCAAAAACACCATACGCAGATGTCATATCAAGAAGTGTTGTTTCCCCACCTCCGATAACTAGAGATAGACCATATCTATCTGGATCGTTTCTAACTGTGGTTATACCCAAATTTTGAGCCAATTTGATGGTGTCAGGTAGGCCAACCAAATAGAGCATTTTTACAGCAACAACGTTAATGGATTGTGCCAAGGCGTTGCGTAACGTCATTGGCCCTCTAAAGGAATCATCATAGTTGCCTGGGGTGTAACACTTATCATTTCCTGGTTCACCCTGTGGATTACAAGACGAATTAAATTCTGTTTTTACATCAAAAAGAACTGTATCTTCTGTGTAACCTTTTTCAAACGCTAAAGCATAAACAATTGGCTTAAAAGAAGAACCCGGCTGTCTTGCTGCTGTTGTTACATTAAAGTTTCCATCAATATCTTTATCAAAATAGTTTCGAGATCCCACCATGGCCAAAATTTGTCCTGTTTTTGGATCTATTACAACCACTGCTGCATTATTTCCATTCCAATTGACTTCGTTTTCTTTAGCCTTAGACAATACAACCTCTTCTGCCTTTTTCTGTATGTCGTAGTCGAGAGTTGTTATAACTTTTAAACCACCCTCGGTTAAAGTGTCTGATCCATATTTATTTTCCAAATAGTCTTTAACAAAGAAAACAAAATGAGGAGCTGCTATGTTAGAAACTTTTTGAGGTTGAAATGTAGCTTTAGTGTTTTTATTCTCATCATACTGATCTTGATTTATATATCCTACTTCTAGCATTCTAGATAGTACCAAATTCTTTCTATTCTCAAGTTTATCAACATTTTTACCATAAGGAGAGTAATATGTTGGACCGTTTGGAATAGCCGCTAGATAGGCCGCTTCGTTCAAAGTAAGCTCGTTAGGTTCTTTGTTAAAAAATGTTTTTGAGGCCTCTCTTATGCCATACACACTCCCTCCGTATGGGGCTTCATTAAGATAAAGAGCTAGAATTTCTTCTTTTGTCATTATCTTTTCTAGTCGAACAGCTAAAATCCATTCTTTAATTTTTCTTGTGATAGAAACCTCCTGCGTTAATAGGGTGTTTTTAATTAGTTGCTGTGTAATAGTTGAACCGCCCTGAATTTTTTTACCTGTTAGTTTGGCCCAAATAGTTCCTCTAATGATAGAAGAAATTCTTATTCCTTTGTGGTTAAAAAATTCAGAATCTTCTATGGCTATAGTCGCCATCTTAATGTTATCGCCCATCTCTTCGTAGGGGATAATTGTTCTTTTAATATCTTGGTGTACGTCATACAGAAGTATCTCACCTGTTCTGTCGTATATCTTTGTAGAACTTTGTATTTTTCTCTCGGTAAAGGATTTGAAATCAGGCATTTTTAATGTACTAATCCAAAGGATAAATAATCCAAGGAGTAGAATTCCAAGGCCAAGAACAACAAAAATTAAGTTTTTTGTTTTTGCTGGATTTTTCTTTATGTTTTTTTTGATTTCTTTTATCATATTAAAGTTTGTTTTATAAAATAATATAGATTGGTCTCCCAAAAACAGGAGGACAATACTATTTAATATCATACCATATAATGTTCTTAAAAAATTGTAAATATGTTAAAATATAACAATGAATAAGATAAACGAACAGATACTAAACCGCGGAGTGGCCTCTATTTACCCATCTCGTGAATATTTAAAATCAAGGCTAGAAAAAGGAGAGAAATTGACCATTTATTTAGGCATTGATCCTACTGGACCCAATTTACACTTAGGACATGCTATCCCTATTAAAAAATTAAGCGAGTTTCAGAAAGCTGGTCATAAGATAATACTTCTTTTGGGTGATTTTACGGCTATGATAGGGGACCCAACCGATAAAAGTGCTGCAAGGAAACAGCTTTCAAGAAAGGACGTACTCAATAATTTAAAAGGATATAAAAAACAACTTAGTAAAATAATTTCTTTTAGTGGAAAAAACAAAGCCGAACTCAAATTTAATTCTAAATGGCATTCTAAAATGAAATTTAGTGATGTTCTGTCTCTAGCATCTCAAATGACCGTTCAGCAAATGTTAGAAAGAGACATGTTTAAAAAAAGAATGAACGAAGGCAAACCCATTTTTATACACGAGTTTATGTATCCACTAATGCAAGCCTACGATTCTGTTGCCATGAATGTTGATGGTGAAATTGGAGGCAACGATCAGACATTTAACATGCTTTGCGGAAGAGACATGATTAAGAATATGAAAGGAAAAGAAAAGTTTGTTATTACCATGAAATTGCTCGAAGATCCAAACGGCAAGAAAATGGGAAAAACAGAAGGTAATATGGTCACTATTTCTGATAAACCAGACGATATGTACGGTAAGGTTATGAGTTGGACAGATGAAATGATTCCGATAGCTTTTGAGCTTTGTACTAATGTCGAAGATGAAGAAATTGAGAGAATCAAAAAAGAACTTAGTGGTAAAAATCCTGATTTTAAAGAAATTAAAATGAGATTAGCGAGAGAAGTTGTCTCAGTGTTTTACGGCCAAGAAAAGAGTGAATTAGCTGAAAAGAATTGGCAAAAAACTTTCTCACAAAAAGAAATCCCCGACGATGTTGATAATATTATAGTGAAGCCTGAAGATTTACTGGTAGATGTACTTATTGCAGAAAAGATAGTTTCTTCTAAAAGTGATTTTAGGAGGCTGATAGAAGGAGGAGCTGTTGTAATTCTCGCTAACGAAGAAAAAGTTACAGATCTTGGACAAAAGGTAAAGCCTGGTGTTTACCGAATTGGTAAAAAAAGATTCATAAAATTATCTTTTAAATAATTTAAAATCCCTATCCAAATTATTGGATAGGGATTTTAAGAATTAAGATTCGTACTCGTCTTTATATCCATAAACATCATCCCATTCGTCAGCTTCTTCCCCGTCTTCATTTATGTAATAACCTTCTTCCTCTTCATCAAAGCCATCATCGTCTCCTAAGAAATCGTCATCGATCTGGTCTTTGTCTTCACCTATAATTTCTTCATCTTCATCACCCTTAACACCCTTACTTTTTTTCTTTTTAGTAAAGTCTATATCTTCTTCCTCTTCTTCCAAATCAATATCTTTTATGTCGTCTTTGTCCATATCTAAATATGTGAACTAAAAAATAACTCTTTAATAATAAATTATTTGTATCAAAATATTATATACTTTGCAATAGTATAAAAATCTTTATTAAATAAGGGTTTTTTGGTTAATCTATAGTTTTTCACAAGCGAAACAGGTGAGCCCTATTGCAACCGCATCTAACTCGTCATCTGACCTTGTTTCCTTTTCTATTTTAATTAACTTTGGCACCATAGACATAACCATTTCTTTTGTAGCCTTACCGTATCCAGTAACAGCGATTTTTATTTGAGGTGGAGTGTATTCAAAAATCTCTAGATTGTTTATTTTGGCCACAAACAAAATTACTCCTCTTGCTTCTGAAACCCCCATGACTGTTTTTTGATTTGTAGTAAAATATAATTTTTCAATTGCCAAAACATTTGTTTTATATTTTTCTATAACAGAAATAAGTTCTTGCCCGATAGCTGCCAATCTTTCATAGTGGGGGAGTTTAGATGATGTTTTAAAACACTCAGAAAATAATAACTCTTCTTTCCCTAAAGAATTTTTTTCTAAAACAGCAACGCCTAGTCTTTCATATCCTGGATCAATTGCTAATATCCTACTCTTTATCATATTCATAGCCAAGGTGTTCATAACCTTTCTTTGTCACAATCCTGCCCCTGGTGGTTCTATCTAGTAAGCCGAGTTGAATTAAATATGGTTCAATAACTTCTTCGATAGTTGCTTCTTCTTCGCCAGTAGCCGCAGAAACAGTTTTCAAACCTACAGGTCCACCACCAAATTTACTGATTATAATATCTAAGATTCTTCGGTCGGATGAAGATAGCCCCAACTCGTCTATTTCAAGTAGTGCAAGGGCTTTTTTAACAGAATCCTTGGAAAGAATAGTCTTGTTTACTTGCGCATAATCACGACATCTTTTTAGTAAATAGTTTGCAGTTCTTGGAGTAAAGCGTGCGCGCTTGGCGATTTCATCTAAAGCTTCTTCTTCTAATTCAACACCAAGAATCTTTGCTGATCTTTTTATTATTTTTTTAATTTCTTCGTTATTGTAAAATTCTAGCCTAAACACACCTCCTGAGAATCGAGATCTGAGAGGTGAGGAAATAAGAGCTACTCTAGTTGTGGCTGCGATTAAAGTAAAAGGAGGAAGATCAAGTTGTATTGTTCGAGCAGATGGACCTTTCCCGATTATAATATCAAGGACGCCGGATTCCATAGCTGGGTAAAGAATTTCCTCAACCATTTTATTTAACCGATGAATCTCATCTATAAAAACAATATCTCCTGGTGAAAGATTCGTAAGGATAGAAGCAAGGTCCCCAACCTTTTCGATAGCTGGTCCAGAAGTAACTTTCATCTGACGATTTGTTTCTTTGGCTATTAAATGAGCCAGAGTTGTTTTCCCAAGACCGGGAGGACCGTAGAAAAGTATGTGTTCAGCAGGGTGAGACCTCTCTTCAGCTGCCACAAGAAGAATTTTTAGATTATTTTTTATACTTTCTTGTCCAATGTACTCATCCCAAACACTAGGCCTTAAAGTTTGGTCTAAAAAGCTATCTTCTTTTTTATTTTTATCAGGGCTTGACATTTTTTTACGATATGCTATACTCTAAGCAATTAAGGTTAAATAAAAAGTTCACTTCCTTATTATAGCATTTTAATTAAGAGGATATAAATCTCTAAGCAATCGGCCACAGGCTCTATATCTTAGAGTAGGACGCCCTGGTTTCTTTATGTTACTGGGACTATCCTGTAATACTATATTACTTTGGAAAATTATTTTCTCAAAGGATTGTTTAGAGATTTATGTTTTCTTGAAATAAAAACACCCCGACACTGGTCGGGGTGTTTTTATTCTTCTAGTAAGTCTACAACGCTTGCAACTTCATCAAGAGATGTTATACCTTTTAGAACTTTTATGATTCCATCTTCTCTCAAGTTTAATGTTCCCTGAGAGACGGCAATTCTTTTAACTTCTCGTTCGCTAGGATTTTGTGGCATGATCTTTTCAACTTCTTCATCTGTTCTAATTGCTTCAAATATTCCGATTCGTCCATCATAACCAGTGTGATTACACTTATCGCAACCAACGGCTTCATAAACAACTAAATCTTTGTTCAAATCAACGCCATATTTATCCATTTCTTTTCCATTACTCTTGGCTGTTTCAACTATCATTTTGATCAAATCTTTTTCTTTATCAGTTAACACTTTTTCTTTCTTACAATTCGTACAAAGTTTACGGACAAGTCTTTGTGCAATAGATAAGGAAAGCGCAGATACTAAGGTCTTTGGATTAACATCTAGGTCTATCAATCTTGGTATAACGCCAGCGGCATTGTTGGTGTGAAGGGTAGAGAAAACAAGGTGTCCTGTTAGAGCGGATTCAACCGCGGTTTTTGCAGTATCTGGGTCTCGGATTTCTCCCACCATTATTACGTCTGGGTCTTGTCGTAGAGCAGATCTTAATCCTGAAAAGAAAGTATAACCTTTTTCTTCGTCAACTTGAGTCTGTGAAATTCCTGGAAGGTGATATTCGATAGGGTCTTCAATCGTAATTATTTTTATTTCTTTCGAATAAATTCTTTGTAAGAAAGCATACAGAGTTGTCGTTTTACCTGATCCTGTTGGTCCTGTTAGAAGAATTAATCCATTAGGTTTTTTAATTTCATCCATAAAAACCTCATATAGCTTTTGCTCAATTCCGAATTCTTCCAATTCATGTCTGATGGACTTTGGGTTAAGGATACGCAAAACAATAGACTCACCATAAGCTCCTGGCATAAATGAGACACGAAGATTGATCTCGTCTTCTCCAAAGAAGAAACTAAAACGTCCATCTTGAGCAGCTTCGCTTGTCGTAATTTTTAACCCAGAGATAAGTTTAATTCGAGAATTTATAAATTTATGTATTTCGGGAGAAATTTCCATCAATTGATGAAGAACTCCATCAAGTCGAAATCTTAATCTGACAAATTTTTCTTCTGGTTCGAAGTGAATATCAGATGCATTGACTGCAATTGCTCCCGCAATCGCTATTTCCAAAATTCTAGAAGTTGTTCTTATTCGATCTTTTTCGGCTTCTTTAATTAATCTTGTGATATCATCAACATTTTTAATTTCTGGAATTATTTTTTGCAAAGCTTCTCCTGTAATAGACACAGTTCCTAATCTTGATTCTGAAGCGTATGACAACTCTTTGTATCTTTCCCAAACTTTCTCTAGGCTTGCTGTAGAAGCCATGTAAAAGTATGGATTATATTTTTTATTTGTAAAATATTCACTTAACTGCTGTAGTTTTTCTGGCTGAGGAGATTTAACAGCTACGTGTAAATTTTTACCGACAAGTTTAAATGGAGCAATGCCGAATTCCTGAGCTTCTTTTTCGGTGATAGATCTAAGAGCGTCGTTGTCTATAATAACCCCCGCTAGATTAATAGGGGGAATACCATATTTTGCTTGAGATATGAATTCAATAAGGTTTTCCTCCTCTTGTTTTCTTAAATCTTCAAGATCTTTTGTCTGTTTTTCGTCGTCAAATGATACAACCATATGGTTTTATTATATATTATTAGCCCAATAAAAGCTAATAAAATAAGGTTAAAAATACGCTTGACAAGTATTGACATTTTGTGTCAAATATGCTATCTTTTAATCAAATAGTCCGATTTTAATGTTGTTATATATTCTCCTAAAAAACCAATAGAAATAAGCATTTTGGGGGTGTGTATAACAACATTAAAATTGAAAATAAAAAATAAAATACTGTCATGAAAAAGATTTTATTTCTGGTGCTGTTCATGGTTATGGGCACTCAGATTTTGATAGCCGAAAGCTATCAGAGATGGATTTACTGGGTTAGTCCAGAAAACCATGAAGTGACGGCCAATGAAATGGCTGAGATTGCTTCCTTGATTTACGATAACAAAGTTATCGCAAACAAAGAGTTCACTCTGTCTTCTGGAGCAAGGCTTAGAATTCCTCAGCCTGCGTTATATCTCTCGTATATTGTAAAAGCTGTCAGGTCTGCAAATCCTGCTGCTTTAACAAAGGATGACATTGTTTACTGTCTTAATGATGCAGAAAAAATGAGATGGGGAAACGACGTCTCTGGCTCTTATAGAAATTATTACTACTCTTACGCCTACAAAGGTGTGAGATGCATAGACAGTTTCTCGGGAGAAGGAAAAAACGTGGACTTTTTATTTATCAACGGTATTCCAGTAATTAAATGTGACTGTGGGAACCCGATAGAGAACAAAAATCCTCCTATCATAACAACAGAGAAAGAGGTTGTGGAAAACCCACCACCTCCTGTGGAGGATACTCTAGAAACAAAGCCGGAAATTAAGTCAGAAATATTTAAAATTGTGTATCATTCTTCTTATAGGCCTTCACAAAACCAACCAGCTACCAATCTAGTGAAGAAGAAGAACCCGTGGAAAATAGTGTGTGTAGTAGGTGGAATAACGATAACAATCGGAGCAGCCTATTTTATCTACACTCTTTTTAGAAAGGGTTCAAGCGCACCTGGTGAGCCTGGTGGGGCACCTGTTGGCAACGGGGGGTCTGGTAACCCTGGAGGAACACCGAGTGGTGACGGAAGCGCCGGTGGCGCTCCAGTATAAAAAATTAGTGAGGACTAAAACTTGAAAAAGTGATTAGTCCTCTACTCTTTTAAGTTTTTAACCAAATGGTTGAAAATTTAAAATTGTAAGTTGATTTTTATTAGGTTAAGTAAAATAAAAAGTATTATGAAAAAATATATTAAAAAAATAATAGTCGGAATATTTGCTCTTGGGGCTTTGTTTTTAGCACAAGATGTTTTTGCTGCTACATGGAACGGAGCCTCAAATGATTGTCCGTCTATTAATGTTGCAAATGCAAACACAAAGGAAGGGTGGAGCAACCCTTGCTGGACAGGAACAAATGTTTCTGCTGAACCGGGCGAAAATATAAGCGTTCGAGTTTATTATCACAACACTGGTACAACAACCGCAAATAATACAAAGGTCTTTCTTAACGCCGGGACAGCTTCTTCTACTAGTCACAAATTTACAGGAAGCATAACTTCAAGTGCAGGGAATCTTTCATTTGATCCAGTTTATGTAACCACAAATCCTGCACAATCTTTGTCTCTAAATTCTGTTAAGTGGTATACCGAAAACACCAGTCAAACCCTAACACCATTGCTAGGCGGACAAGATGGTTCTGAAATACTAGACGGTGGACTTTCTATTGGATCAATTGCTCCAGGTTGGGCAACACAAGGGTCTTTGGTCATAAGTTTTAAGGTTAGCAATAATGTAATAGAACCAAAAGTTTGTTCTATTACTAGTTTTTCTGCAAATCCTTCAAGCATAGACGAAGGTCAATCATCAAAACTTTCATGGTCAACCGAAAACTGTAATTCAGCAAATATCGGAGGACTTGGAACTGTTGCTACTTCAGGAAGTAGACTTGTTTACCCTACCTCAACTACAATTTATACTCTAAATACTTATGGAACTTCTAGCCAAGATTCCTCAACTACAAAAGTTACAGTTAATGAAATAAATGACGAGATGTCAGGTAATCTATCTGTCTCTCCTTCGTCATGTATTATTTCTGCTGGAAATAGTACATGTTCTGTAACTCTTTCATGGTCAACAACAAATCCAGAATCTACTTCTTCTGTAACATCAAGTGGTAGTACAATTTCTACAGGTAATAATGGTAGTAAAACTGTTGGTTTAACCAATGGTAGCAAAACTTATTACTTATACAATAACGGTAAACTTCTAGATCAAACTAGTGCTTCAGCTTCTTGTGCCTCTGGTTCAGAATGGAACGGTAATTATTGTGAGGTTGATATAGTGGATCAAGACGAATGTGTCATCAACTCATTCCAAGTAAATCCTTCATCAATAGAGAAAG
>CAYZYV010000004.1:63942-132024 GCA_964482735.1 uncultured Candidatus Saccharibacteria bacterium
GAAATAATGGATCTACAAAAACTAGAACTGTAACTTTGTATGTTGACGAAGGAAACCAAGACGAATGTGTCATCAACTCATTCCAAGTAAATCCTTCATCAATAGAGAAAGGTGATTCCGCTGTAATCTCATGGTCAACAACTGATTGTTCAAACATAGCAATTAGTGGAATCGCTTCATATGGATTAGGAAATAGCGGTTCAAGAACTGTATACCCAACAAGTACTAAGTCATATACTTTAACAGCTACCGGAAATAATGGATCTACAAAAACTAGAACTGTAACTTTGTATGTTGACGAAGGAAATGACAATGAATGCCGAATAAACAATTTTTCTGCATCAGATACTTCTATCGAAGACGGGGATTCAACTAAATTAAAATGGGAAACAACTGGATGTGATAAAGTTAAAATTTCAGATATCGGAAATGTTTCTGATGATGGTTCAAAAACTGTTTACCCAGATGAAGATACCACTTATACTTTAACCGCATATAATTCTGATGGTGACTCTGTAAAAGATACAGTTAAGATATATGTAGACGAAGATAACGACGATGAAGACGAAAATGACAGTGGTCGTTGTAAAATAGATAGTTTTAAAGCTAGCGATACATATATAGATCAAGGAGATTTATCTAAGCTAACTTGGAAAACAACAAATTGTGATAATGTTACAATCTCTAACATTGGTAGAGTTCCTGAAGATGGAAGTGAAATAGTCTATCCTTATGGAACTACAACATTTATTTTGAAAGCCTACGGAGATAATAATAATGATACCGATACTTTGAAGATTAATGTTGGTAGTGACTTTGTCTACGAATACAATACAAATGTTGTTACAACAGTTGCAACTAATGTTACTCAAACTAGCGCATCATTAAATGGTTTGTTAACCAGCACTGGAAATAATACACAAAATGTATACTTTGAGTATGGAACAACCGTAAACTTAGGTAGTAGAACAAATTCCAAGACTGTTTCCGGAAGTGCTAACTTTACTGAATATGTTTCAGGATTAGCCCCTAACACAATCTACTTCTTCCAGGCTGTATCAAATGGAAACAATGGAATTTATCGTGGTGCCATAGAAGTTTTCAGAACCTCAGGTTACACAGTTGTTGGTTCAGGAACTACTGTGGTAAATAGAGTTGTTCAAGGTACAACAGTTACTGGTTCTGCTTCACCTATAATGCTTGAAATAGAAAATAAATATGCAACTTTGAGCAGAGGTGATGTTGTTGAATATTCTGTTTATTACAAAAATATAAGCAAGTCCACTCTTAAGAATCCAATGGTTCAAGTTTATATTCCAGAAGGCGTAACTATAACCAATAATTCCGCGGGTACTTATTCTAATGATGACAGAGCCTTGTCAGTGCCGATAGAAGATCTAGCTCCACAAGAAGAAGGGATAATTTACTTCCTTGCGAGAGTAGATTCTATAGATTCTACTAGAGCTCAAATCGTAACTACTGCAATCTTGATCTACACCAATCCCAACGGAGCACAAGAAAATGCAATGGCGTATGTTCTAAACAATCCAGGAGACACATCAGGAAATCTTTTGGGGGCATCTGCTCTACAAGGAGGATTCCTAGGATTAAGTTTGATTGGCTGGTTGTTTATAGTATTGTTGATTTTGGTAATCGTTCTAATAGCTAGAACTTACTACAACAAAGAACCAAAAGAGCCTATAAAACAATAAAAAGATATTAACATACCCCGACTTATGTCGGGGTATGTTAATATATGGGTATATGAAAAGGAAAATTAAAAAATCTGATATCAATAAAGTTGCCAAAGAGCTTCTTTTAAAAGTTGCAAAAATAAAAACCGACAAGGCTAGAATTATAGCTATGTCAGGAGACTTAGGTGCAGGCAAAACTACCTTAACACAAGAAATATCAAGAGAACTAGGAATAAAAGAATCAGTTGTTTCTCCAACTTTCGTAATCATGAAGATATATAAAACTAATCCGAAAGATAATGCTTTGAAGAGTATAAAAAGGCTTGTCCACATAGATGCGTATCGTTTAGATGGATCAAAAGAATTAGAAAAGATAGGTTGGAAAAAGTTTTCTGAAGATAAAGAAAACCTAATTATTGTAGAGTGGCCAGAAAACGTAAAAGATAGCTTAAACAAAAAAACTCACTACATTTTCTTAAGGCACGTAGATGAAGAAACTCGAATTTTTGAGTATTAAAATATGGAATTTGGGAAAATTCTGTTTATGATATAATTATCATATATGCCTAAAGTTAGCCCCAAAAAAGATAAGAAAAAGATAGTTTTACTTGATTCTCATGCAATAATTCATCGAGCTTATCATGCGTTGCCAGATTTCAATAATTCACAGGGGGAGCCAACAGGTGCAATCTATGGTTTGGCTACGATGCTATTTAAAATAATTACAGAGTTAAAACCTAACTATGTAATTGCCTGTTTTGATTTACCCAAAAAAACTTTTCGACACGAAGCATATGATAACTACAAAGCTGGTCGTGCAAAAGCAGATGATGCTTTGGTTCATCAACTTTCTCGAGCTAGAGATCTGTTCAAAGCACTTTCTATTCCTATGTACGAGCAAGAAGGTTTTGAAGCCGATGACCTTTTAGGGACAATTACTGAGCAACTAAAAAATAAAAAAGAAGAGTATGAAATAATTATAGCGTCTGGGGATATGGATACTCTTCAGCTAGTCAAAAAAGATTTTGTTTACGTTTATACTTTAAAAAAGGGGATAAACGATACTATCCTTTATGATGAATCCAAGGTTGTTGATAGATTTAATTTTCCACCTTCCAGCTTGCCGGATTACAAAGGATTAAGAGGTGACCCATCTGACAACATTATTGGTATAAAAGGTATCGGAGAAAAAACAGCTATAACTTTAGTATCTAAATATCTGACGATTGAGAATCTTTATAAGAATATTAAAAAAAACGAATCTTCTCTTAAGGAGATAGGTATAACAGAAAGGATTCTAAATCTCTTAAAAGAAGGTGAAGACGAGGCTGTCTTTTCAAAAACTCTGGCCACTATTAGATTGGATGCACCTATTAAATTTGATGTTCCAAAAGAAGATTGGATTAAAGAAGTTGATAAAGAAAAAGTTGCGAATCTTTTTAGAGAATTAGAATTTAGAAGCCTGCAGAGTAGATTCCTAAAACTTTTTGACGGAGACGATTCAAAAAAAGAAGACAAAAAAGAGGTGGCGGGTAGCAAAGATGAAATAGAAAAAGCAAAAATTGCTTTTTGGCTTTTAAATTCAGAAAGAACAAATCCCGACATTGATGAAATAGAACATTATAATGGAAGCCGTGATTTCAAAGAAGCTTTTTCTCGATTAGAAGAAGATATCAAAAAAGAAAAATTAGAGTTTGTTTACAAAAACATAGAGGTTCCCATTATTCCAATAATTGACAAGATGGAGAAAAACGGAGTCCTGGTTGATCTCAAATACTTTACTAAAATTAGTGAAGAATATCACAAAGATTTAAGCGAAATAGAAAATAAGATTTTTGAACTTGCTGGACAAGAATTTAACATCAACTCACCAAAACAAATAGGAGAAGTAATTTTTGGAAAACTTGGAATTTCTACTAAAGGTATCAAAAAAAGCGCAGGTGGTTCAATCTCTACAAGAGAAAGTGAACTTGAAAAATTGGCAGATACTCACCCTGTAATTAAAGAAATTTTGAAATATCGAGAATTACAAAAATTATTATCAACCTACATAGATACGATACCTCTTTTAGTAGGGCAGGATGGACGATTGCACGCTAGTTTTGTACAGACTGGTACGACAACCGGCCGGTTTGCTTCAAATAATCCAAATCTTCAGAATATACCAACGAGATCAGAGAGGGGGAGAAATATCCGTAATGCATTTATCGCAAAGAATGGTTACTCCCTAATTTCTTTTGACTATTCACAAGTTGAATTAAGGATAGCTGCACTTTTATCACAAGATTCTTACTTTATAAAATCATTCAAAGAAGGGAAGGATATTCACCAGGCTGTAGCCATGAAGGTTTTTGGAGTAGACGAAAAAGGATTAACAAAAGAGATGAGAAGGCGAGCAAAAATAATTAATTTTGGAATTTTATACGGTATGGGTGTTAATGCTCTCAAACAAAATCTTTCAACTGAAGATCCAGAGACTGGTCAAAAAATAGAAGTTGGAAGACAAGAGGCTCAAGATTTTTATGATAATTATTTTGCTCAATTTCCAAAAATTGGATCATACCTAGAGAGCATAAAAGACTTTGCAAAAAAATATGGATACACGGTAACCTTATTTGGTAGAAAAAGATATTTTTCAACTATAAAATCACCAATTCCGTTTATTAGAGCAATGGCAGAAAGGATGGCAGTTAATGCTCCGATTCAGGGGACAGCAACTGCTGATATTATAAAAATTGGTATGCAAAAAGCCGAAGAAGCACTCCTAAAAAATAAACTACTAGATAAAGCGAATATAATTTTACAGGTTCACGATGAATTAATTTATGAAGTAAAGGATGAATATTGTGAGGAAGTATCCAGAGTTATAAAGAACGCTCTAGAAGATATTATTCCCTCATCTTTTTTGGATGGTAGGGAGGATGTTCCGCTTGTGGTATCTGTCTCAATTGGCAAAAAATGGGGGGACCTAAAGTAGTGGTATTTTTTTCACAAGGTGGTATCATTTATTGTAGTTATGGAAAAGACGTTAAAAGAAAAAACTGAAAATAGCACAAGTAGTAAAGAGGTTGTTCACACAATGCTTATATATGTGTATGTGATTTTCTTTATTTCGATAGTTTTAGGAGTTTTGTTCGATTTAATTTTTAAACTAAATCTTTTGGCTGATTTTGAGTACTCACATTTTGGTTTTATTTTGATCATATTTGGAACCCTTTTAATTTTCTTGGCTCAACAGGCATCTTCTAGGGCCAGTAAAATATCAAAGGAAAAAGAAAGCCTTGAAGGATTTATGTATGGACCATACAAACACTTCAGACATCCAACTTATCTAGGAGTATTCTTTATGGTTTTAGGTTTTGGAATTGCAATAAAATCTATCTTCTCTATTTTGTTCATAATGATCACTTATCTTATTGTGAAGCTAACTTTTGTAAGAAGAGAAGAAAATATTCTAGAGAAAAAATACGGAAAAATTTATTTAGACTATAAAAATAGGGTTAGGATGTAATATGATTTACCTTGTTTATGGTAATGATAATAAAAAAAAGAATGCCTTTGTCAAAAAAGTGTCAAAGGTTTTTTCTGTGGTTATCTTAGAGTCAGAAGATCTTGATAAAGAAAGCATTCTTTCCTATACATCAGCAAACAGTCTATTTGGTGAAAAAACCGCTGTAATTATAGAGGGGCTAACTAAAACTAATATAGAATTTAAAAACAATGAATTAGACATGCTTTCTAAGTCTAGCAATGCTTTTATTTTAATTGAAGACAAACTCTTAGCGCCAGAAGTTAGTAAGTTTAAAAAGTTTGCAACCATAGAAGTATTCAACGAAGAGAAAGCCACCAGTAAGAGTGATTCAAAAGAAAATTTTGCAATAGCAGAAAGTTTTGGTTCCAGAAATAAATTTAAGACATGGTTGATATACAAAGACCTAATTTCAAAAAATACTACACCAGAAGAAATCAGCGGAATACTCTTTTGGAAAATAAAAATGTTAATGACTTATCAAAATAAAAATTTTACAAAAGAAGAACTAAAAAAGATTTCAAGCAACCTCGTTTCTTTATATCATGACGCCCATCTAGGGAAGAGGGACTTTTCTATTGGTTTAGAGCAGTTTATACTATCGTCTCTTAATAAAAACCAAAAAGAAAAGGCCTAGGAGTCAGCCCTCAATTCTTTGAGAAATGGCTCCTAAGCCTTTGCTTAATTTTTTAATGAAAGAACATGTCCTTAATCGGACAAAATATATAATGTACTGTTTGTTTGTGTTTAAATCTTCTCGATTTGTTTTTTGTGAACCCTATTATCGTCGGGTGAACGTTCTTGAAGATTTTTATTACAAATTACTCTTAAATATATTATAACATTATTAATATTTTAGTGCAACTAAATTATTGGGACAAAAAGAATATATGCCCAAAGTTGTTGATTTTTGTTGCAGATTATGGTAATTTATAAGGGTTAATTCGTTAACAGAAAACATCCGCCCGTAGCTGTTTTGGTAGGTCTAAAGCTTCTACTGGTCACAGTGTTAGTTTTTGAAATAATGTTTATATATCCGCCCGTAGCTCAGATGGTAGAGCAGCTCCCTTTTAAGGAGATGGTCGTAGGTTCGATTCCTACCGGGCGGACTACATAAAAAAACACCTTTAGTGGGTGTTTTTTTATGTGGTCCGCCCGAGCAAGCAAACTGTTTTGCTTGCGTGTAGGAATCGAACGGCGGAGTCATATTTTTTCACCAGAGAAAATAGACGAGCGGGTGACCAGACAAAACTTTTTGACGAAAAAGTTTTAGTCGAGGTCGATAAGCGTACTCGCGGTCCTACCGGGCTATTATCTCAAAAAACAGTGATCTTTAGGATAATTCTAGTTTGAGCAAGCAAATTTAAAAAAGGATAAATATAAATTATATTTATCCTTTTTACCACACAACACGTCCTGAAGCTTTCCCTTTGCTTCTTGTCTCAATTTCTTTCACTGTCTGAAGCCCAAGAGGAATAAGTTTAAACCCATTTAAACCCCTTGTCTTTTTATTATCGAAATCAATTATTGAATAATCGGTTCCTTTATATTTAAAAACATAACAGTTTACAGAGTCTGAGACGTTATCCTTAAAGGCATCAGCGACAATATTGGACACTTTTTTAACATGAGAGCTTTCTTCCCCATATATAACTATGGAATAGTAGCCCTTATCTCCTTCAATCCAGAATCTTATAGTGGATAATTTTTCTTTCTTGAAAGAAATTTTTCCTGCTATAAACACATCCTTGTTTGAGGGATCTACTTTGTCTCTTTTTCCCCAGGGAGAGAACCCTGTTAATATTAATTCTCCAAGAATCAACATTAAAAAAATTTTTTTACTCACACCTTTTCTTTTTTAAAAGTATAATCATTTTTAGATGTGTTGTCAAAATTGTCTTTATTTATAAGCATTATTATGTGTGGTATAATCTAAAAATGACAAAACTAATTATATTAATAGTGGTTATACTTGTAGGGTACTGGTTAGTAACTAAGTATTTGAATAAAAACAAGTTAGAGGTTAAAAAAGAATTACCATACGAAAAGAAACCATATCTTTTTGATGCAAATTCTGAGTTTAGTTTATACAAAGTATTAGTCGAATTATACGGTGATAAGTATTATATATTTCCTCAAATAAATTATAGCCACCTTATACAACTCAAAAAATCTAATTTTGAAGAAGAAAGGAGATATAGAAGTAAGATAGACAGAAAATCCGCTGATTTTGTATTTTGCGACAAAGACAAAATAATTCCACAACTAATAATTGAACTAGATGGTTATGTCCATAATTTCAAAAGCAAACAAGCGAGAGACCAATTCATAGATGAAATAACTGGAATAGCAGATTTACCAATATTACACCTAAAAGCAAGTAACCTAGATAAGGAGTTTATAAAAAAAGAAATTGATACCAAATTAATAAAATAAATAAAAATTTTAAATAACTAAAGCGTCCACATTATTAGATAAAAAATAACACCAGGCATTTTGCCTGGTGCTTACTTTATTAAATTTCAAGAAAATGTTTTCTTAACTTTTTCCCAAGAAGAACAAATATCATAACCGAACCCCTCGCCTTTGTGCGCGTGGTAGGGGTCGAAAAGAACTGGGTAGATGATTGACATCTTTAGGGCGCTTTTAATTTCAGCTAAAGAATCATCAAGAAATCCTATGTTAGTCCCTTCTTGTCTCTTCATAAAAGATGTTTTGGAATCTTCCACGAAATGATTGTTTCCCCATTTCCAGACACAATGAATATCTTGGAAACACTCAAGAACGTTATTGAATTTTAATATATTCTTAAGATTCTCTTTTTCTTCCTCTTGTCTTGAAGTTACAATATACAAGTTGTATATTTCAGACAATCTTTCTATCGCATCTTTTGCGCCTGGATAAAAGATAAAATCTTTTATCCCAAAATTGGGAAAAAAGTTTTTACCGAAGTCTAAGTAGACTTCGTTGTATCCAACAGTAACCCCCTTATCTAAAATGGTTTTGTTGAAACCATTATTGTCTGTGAGGTCTTTTGTTTCAACGGGAACATTGTATTTATTGCTCAGGTACTGAGCAACTAAATGTTTTGTGGGAACAATCGTGTCGTCAAAATCCACGAAGAAAGAATACCTTTTCATTGTTAATATTTTAAGTTTTTAACAATTTACCACTATTGGACGGCTATGTCAACAAAATTGCAAAAAATGAATTTTTTGTGATTTTATATTATAATTAAAAACATGAAACTTAAACACACAAGGGCTTATTTTAAAGAAAATGTTTTGAAAGGAAGAATAGACCACCTTATAGAGCATCGTATTCCATGGCTCGTCCTAGGGCTTCTAGGGGGTATAATTTCAACTGTTATCATCTCAAACTATGAAGAGATACTATCCTCAGACATTAGAATAGCGTTTTTTATCACCGTGATTGTCTATTTAAGTGACGCTGTTGGTTCTCAGACAGAATCTGTCTACGTCAGAGCTTTAGCCGGTGGTAAAAAAATAGACATTAAAAAATATCTTTTTAGAGAGAGCTTGATTGGTTCAGGACTTGGAATCCTTTCTGGTCTTGCTATGTTTGTTTTTGTTTTGTTTTGGATGAAGTCTCTTACCATCGCCACGACAGTTGGTTTAACAATGCTCATAAATCTTTCTATTGCTCCCGTCCTTGCTATTCTTATACCTAGCTTGATAAACAAAGAAAACATGGATCCCGCACTGGGGGCAGGCCCAATCTCAACTATTATTCAAGATATGATTAGTATTCTTGTTTACTTTTTAATCGCAAGCGTTATTGTTTTTTAGATGGAAAAAATATTAAATTCAAAAAAAATAAAAGAATCAGTTTTGGTTCTGCTTGATATTCGTTCAGCCATAAACGTTGGAGCTATTTTTCGTACCGCAGATGCGGTTGGAATAAATAAAATCTTTCTAGTCGGTGTTACACCTCGACCAACAGACCAATTTGGGAGAATTCAAAAAGATATTGCGAAAAGTGCTCTCGGAGCAGAAAATTTTGTTAGCTGGGAATACGAAAAAGACGCTGTCTCACTTATAAAAAAGTTAAGAAAAAATAATTACGAAATTGTTGCGCTAGAACAAGATAAAAATTCTGTTGATTATCGTAATGTTAAGGTTGCACCTAAAATGGCCTTCCTTTTAGGGCAAGAGGTGAGTGGAATAGATAAGGATATATTAAAGAGATGCAACCAAATAGCAGAGATTCCGATGTCTGGCAAAAAAGAATCTTTAAATGTTTCTGTGGCTTGTGGAGTTTTTCTTTTCAGGGTATTCCAACAGTAATTATTGGTTTTCACTGATAGGAATAAATAGTCTTTTGTCTATAACTTCTTCCTGTCCTCCTCCCAACAAAATCCAAACAGCAAACAAGATAACCAAAAAGATTAAAATCTGAGCCCCAAAACTTAGTTCTCCTCTTTGGTCTTTTATTATTTTTTTATAAAGGTTTTTCATTTAGTTAAATAGTTTTTGGTGCTTATTACAAAAGTGAGCACTTCGACCATTAACGACCTTTCTTATTATACCACCATCGCAGTCTTTTTTCTTGCAAGTTGTTTTGTTGAGACGGTAGACATTGTGATGATGTTGAAAGCCACCTCTTTCTCCGTCGATATTCCGATAATCTGACATAGAATCACCGCCAAAATTAATTCCTTTCTTAAGCACGATCTTCATGTTTTTATAAAGAAGCCCAAGTTCCTTATTCGGAATTTTAGAAACAATAGATTCTGGGTGAATACCTGATAGCCAAAGCATTTCATCTGAATATATATTTCCAATACCAACAATAACTGATTGATCCATCAGAACGGTTTTAATTTTGCCTCTTGGCTTGAGATTGAGCCTGTCTTTGAAAAGTCCAAGGTCTGTTTTTTCTTCTAGAGGTTCTGGACCAATGTTTTTTAAGTGAATAGTATTCCCCATATTTTTAGTTTCAAAAAAAGTAATTTTACCAAATTTTCTAGAATCACAGAATGCAAGATATTTACCGTTTGATAGGCAAAAAACAAAATGAATAAATCTGTTGTAAGGATCTATAAGAGGGGATTTAGAATCTTTTGGTTCCCAAACAATCTTCCTCCCAACAATCTTTTTAATATATTTTCCATATAGTAAATGCCCGGTCATTTTTAAATGAATAAGAATAGTATATCCACCCGAAACATTTATTAAAATGTTTTTTGCCCTTCTCTCTACCGATAAAACCTTCTTCCCGACAATCTTCTTCCTGAATTCTTTAAAAAAATTCTCGTCTTTAATGGTGCCTTGAAAATGTTTAATTGGCTGGTTTTTCTTAGCTAGATCAGTCCAGACATCAGTAAAACGAAGCTCAAGTAAGACTTTCTTCAATCCATTTACTGTTGTTGTTACTTCAGGTAGCTCTGGCATGTATATAATATAAATATAGGTTATTAAAATTAAAAATAGCACTTCGCGTCCCGTAGTAAATTTTAAATGCATTCGATTTAAAATTTTACCTCTGGGGTTGTTGTTACTTCAGGTAGCTCTGGCATGGCTGATTTTTAAGGAACGAAGTGACTATAAAAATCGCCAAATTACTTTCTTCCGCTACCTAGAATTTTTAGAGCCTCTTTAATACGAGCATTGGCTCCCTTTGTATCGCTTGGAATTTGTTTCAAAGCATCTCTAGCTTCATTTTGAGAATAGCCAAGAGATTTTAGCGCTTCTAGAATATCTTCTTCTTCCCTTATTTGACCATCAGAGAAACTATCGTCTTTGTATATTGCGAATTTGTCTTTAAGTTCCACAATAATTTTTTCTGCAGTTTTTCTTCCGATTCCAGAAACTTTATTAAGATAACTTGTGTCTCCTGTGGCTATTGCCCTTCTTAATATTTCTATAGGGGCTATTCCTAAAATTGCCAAAGCCGACTTGGGACCTATTCCGGAAACATCAAGCAATAATTCGTAGAAAGATAATTCGCTAGGATCTCTAAAACCATAAAGTTCAATTGCATTTTCTCGAACTGCCGTGTATGTCCAAAGAGATATTTCCTCATCTTTCTTTGAGATAGACAAAATGTCAGAAGTTGCAAAAACCTTGTAACCAACTCCGTTTACATCAACAACTAAAAATTTTTCTGATACATAATCTATGTTTCCTTTAAGTTTGGATATCATAAGTCTATTATACTAAAAATTTAGGTTTTTGCAGAGCCCTAACTTTTAACAGCCGATATTCTTCTTCTGTCCCTGAGATAAGGGAAGAGTAAGAAGAGAGAGTGCTGTGGTTTTATCTATATAAACAAGATTTTGCAATTTACATATTTTGTAAGCTATCGCTTACAAAATATGTAAATGATTGCAATAACAGTTTTGGATAGGAATTTTCTTTGATGAATACCAAAGGAGATTTCTGGACAAAAATATATTATAATAAAAAAGTGAAAAAGGAATCTCTAAAACCTAATAAAGCCAAAAAAGGATTTACCCTCATTGAACTTCTTGTCGTCATCGCTATCATCGGAATACTTTCTGCTGTGGTTATTGCTTCGCTAAACAGTGCTCGAGAAAAGGGGAAGGTTGCAATGATCAAATCTACTCTCAAGAACATGCAGTCTCAAGCTGAATTAACTTACACAACAAACGGAGATTATTCTACTTTATATAACTCTTCTACCTATGATTGTATTGGTTCATTAACTAAAATGGCAGAAAGTTTAACTAATCAAGGAGTAACGGTTAAATGCTATTCTCGTAACAGTTCGTCCCAAAACGATGTCTACCTCCGTTTCGGTGCCACTGCTATCATATATAACACTAATAGTTTCAAAGCATGGTCTACAGACCAAAACGGAGTAGCAACTTGGGATCAAAAAGGGGTAGACTCGACAGGTGCATATGTTGATGCAGATATTACCTCGGGTATGACATTAGCTATTTCAAACTCCGCTTGTGCTAAAGCAGGAGGAAGACTTCCATCTCTTGAACAATTGTTTACTCTTAGCAGGGCTTATTATACCGCTTCTGGAAATACATCTTACAAACCCACTAGTGTTGGTTTTAAAGCAAGTTATTACTGGTCTTCTGTGCTTTCTCCACTTCCATCTGATAATTCACAAGCATACTACGTTAACTTTGGTGCTGATACTAGTATTGGCACTAGTCCTGTTACAAATGGTGGTTACGTTCGCTGTGTTAGATAAAAAATAGCGTTTACTTTAAAGTAAATTTCTGTTATTATCTATTTATTCAAAAACTGTCAGTGTCTCGACATTTTGGATTTCAAACGAAAAATCAAAAAAGTTTTATTTTATAAAGTTTAGTTAATAATATAATCACAACAATATGCCAATAACAAAATCAGCAAAAAAGGCTTTGAGAGGTTCTAAAACAAAAAAGACCAGAAATGATCGAAACAAAAAGAATATCAAAGAAGCAACAAAAAAGATCGAGAAACTTCTAAAAGATAAAAAAGTTTCAGAAGCCAAAAAGGTTTTACCAGAAGCTTACAAGGCTATCGACAAGGCAGCCAAGAGAGGAGTAATCAAGAAAAATACAGCATCTCGCAAGAAATCTCAACTTTCAAAAATAACAAAATAATAACACTATAAAAACCCCTTAAACAAAGGGGTTTTTATAGTGTTTGGATATTCTGCGTTTATATAATAAAATAATCGAGTATGAAAAAATTTTTAATTTTAGTTTTTACAATCTTCGTATTTTTGGGTTTCACCAATAATGCTTTTGCCGAGGACAATAGTGTCAAAGCCTATTTCTTTTATGGAGAGGGGTGTCCACACTGTGCAAAAGAAGAAGCCTTTTTTGAAAGTATAAAAGATAAATATCCTACCTTAGAAGTTAATAGCTTTGAAATTTATCACAACAGAGAAAATGTCTCATTGATGAAAGATGTTTCAAATAGACTCAATGCTAATGCAAGCGGTGTCCCTTTTTTGATAATAGGGGATAAGTTTTTAGTTGGCTATGCAGAAGATGTAACCAACATAGAAATAGAAAATCAAATAAAATATGGGTTGTCTAACACCTTGCCTGATATTGTTGGAGAAATAATAAAAGAAAGAAATACTGTTTCGGAAACTTCAAAAGACAACAGACAAGTAAACAGAGAATCAGAAGAAGGTAATATTAACGAGAAAATTCTAAAGTTACCTTTTATTGGGAAAGTTGATGTTTATAAAGTTTCGATTCCTGTCTTAGCTATCACCATGGGTGTACTAGACGGCTTTAATCCATGCGCAATGTGGGTTTTGATTTTCTTGATAAGTATGCTAATTGGTATGGGAAATAGAAAAAGAATGTGGGCCATTGGGACAACTTTTATTGTTGCATCTGCGGCGGTTTACTTTATATTCATGGCTGCGTGGCTAAATCTAATAATCTTTCTTGGCTTTGTAGCCATTATTAGGATTATTATTGGTCTACTTGCTCTCGTTGGTGGAGGTTATAACTTAAAAGAATTTTTTACAAAAAAGGATGCTACTTGTGAAGTAACGAATGAAAAACAAAAAGAAAAAATAATAGACAAACTAAAAAGGGTAACAAAAGAAAAAAATCTTTTATTGGCATTGCTTGGAGTAACCGTTTTGGCTTTCATGGTAAATCTCATAGAGCTCGTCTGTTCAGCAGGATTACCGGCTCTATTTGCTCAAGTCTTATCTATGAATAATTTGTCCGAAGTAGGATATTATGGATACATCCTTCTCTACATATTCTTCTTTATGATAGACGATCTCATTGTCTTTATAATCGCTATGACAACTCTTAAAATCACGGGAATCACTACAAAATATTCGAGATACTCACATCTAATTGGAGGAACCCTAATGTTTATTATTGGGATATTGCTAATTTTTAAGCCGGAGGTTTTGATGTTTGGCTAAAACCTTTAATAATTAAAACCCCGAGCGTCGGGGTTTTAATTATTAGTAAATAAAGATTATTTGTAGTATACTCCGAGTGTCGTTTACTAATAGCTTATCTAGTAAAAACTAGATAATATAAAAAAGAATATATTTTTATGGGTAATTTTAATGACAGGAGAGGTAAGGGTGGAAATTTCAGGGGCGAAAACAGAGGTGGTGGTCGTTCAAATTTTGGTGGGAACAGAAGAGGTGGAGATAGAAGGGAAGTCCAAATGCACCAAGCTATTTGTGACAAATGTCACAAGAGTTGTGAAGTACCATTCCGTCCATCAAGCGATAAACCAATTTATTGCAATGATTGTTTTAGTGACAAGAGAGGCAATGAGGCTCCTCGTCGTGATTTTAAAAACAGAGATTCAAATAGAGATTTTGGAAATAAACAAAACTTTTCTAAACCTTCATTTGAAAAGTCGTCCGGTGATGATATTAAAAAACAGTTAGCAGATATAAATGCAAAATTAGATAGATTAGCTTCTCTACTTGAAAAAGCTGAAAGCCCAAAAGTTCCTAACACTATCGTTTCTTCTGCAAAACCTGTTACAAAAAAAGCAGAGAAAAAAGTTGTAGCTAAGGTTGCAGAAAAGAAAGAAGTGAAAGACAAGAAGCCTGTTGCAAAAAAAGTTTCTGCAGAGAAAAAATCAAAAGACAAAAAAGTTGTTTCTAAGAAAAAGAAATAATTAAAAGACTGGGTAGATCCCAGTCTTTTAAGTTAGGGGGATACTGGCAGGACCGCGAGTATACTTATCGACCTCGACTAAAACTTTTTCGTCAAAAAGTTTTGTCTGGTCACTCTAAGCCGTGCTTGGCCAAGCAATAAGCCAGCTCCTCCGACCTGGGTCGGAGTCAGGTTCGATTCCTGCGGATATCAGTAAAACAGTAAGACCCAAATATCTTCATATCTGGGTCAAACTGTTTTATGTGATCCCGGCAGGAATCGAACCTGCATCATAACTTCCGCAAAGTTACGTCCTATCCCCGCCCGACTGGAACGACCACTAATCTTGTCCAGTCGTTCGGGCGGGCATTGAATGACAACGCTTGTGCTCTCAGTAGGAATCGAACCTACATCATAACTTCCGCAAAGTTACGTTCTATCCATTGAACTATGAGAGCAACTTATTTTTTAAATATTTTCGACCAGAAGCGGTCTTCCAATATTTTTCTTTTTCTACTGCCTCTTTCAGGGTTGAACACTTTTCAAAATAAACTAAGTCAAACGGAGCATAATGCTTGTTGGACTTTGTTATTTTACTATTATGTTCAGACAGTCTCTTTTCTAGATTTGAACAGAAACCTTTATAGTAAAAGTCTAAAAATTTACTTTTTATGACATATACATAATACATAAGTTACATCCTATTCCCGCCCGACTGGAACGACTACCAATCTCGTCCAGTCGTTCGGGCGGGCATTGAATGACTGGACCATTGAAGTTAATTTACACTATCAAACCAATTATCGCAAGCCGATAACAAAAAAGGCTGGCTTAAGCCAGTCTTTTTTGTTATTTAGAATCCTATTTTTTCTGCGAACTGAACTGTTCTAGATTCATCAATTTCAGACTTTTTTATCATTTTACTTGCTTCTATTTTTACTAAATCCGTAATCTCTTTTGGTACAAAAAAGGTGTAAATTGGAAGAAACTTTTTATTAGTTTCCATCATGAGCTTATCGAACTCTCCACCCTCTACTTCTTTTATGTTAAAACTTTTTAAATCTTTCCAAGGGAATTCTTCTCTTCCAACCTTAAGTCCGTTATTGTTTATTACGAATTCAAAAATTCTTGGTTGCTTAACTGTAAACATTACTAATGATACTCCTGAAACGAAGATAAATATGGCAAAAACATAGCTTCCAAACCAAATGGCGGCTACTGTTCCCACAATTGCGATAAGCCCTATAGTCCAAAACCAGTCGTTTGAATGTTCCTTGTGTAAATATTCTGGAGCTACCCAACTAATTGTTTCAACTTTTTTTTCTTTCATGTCTTCACAAATTATACCATAAATTGATATTAAAAAGCCATCATTTAGATGGCTTTTTAATTATTTTTTTGAAGTTTTTGTAACTTTTTTGGTGGTTTTTGCTTTTGTTGCTTTTTTAGGAGCGTTTCCTTTTTGGATTGCTTTCCAGTTTTTCTTGATTTCTGCAATTGTAGCTTGTAGTTCTTCTTTGTCTATATTTTGTATTTTTGAGTATTTTTGTTGAACCTTATCTATGATTTCATTGTACACAGGTTCTGTAAGTTCTTTTGCTTCTTCAAATTTTTCAATTATTTCACCTTTCATTTTTACTGCCCAACCCTTGATGGTCTTTCTATTCTTCTTGCCATTTGGACCGAATAAAAGATATGCTGCTGCACTTAATGCTGCTACTCCGACACCAACTCCTATAACTTGTTTTGCACTAACTCCTTTTGTTTGTTTTTTTGCCATAAAATATATCTCTTTTAGAGATCGTTTATTAAAATTATTAATAATAAAAACTAAATTTTCTTTGCCCGTGTATCTGCTTCTTTTTTAGGTTTTTCTTTCCCAAAAATAAAAGTGAAAAGCGGACTTTTTCTAATCTGTTCTCCGAGGTCTCGAAGTCCAACCTCGGCACTTTCAGAATAGTTTCTCAAAATTTTAGATATTTTATAAAAGTTTCTAAGGATTTTAAGAAAATAAATAAGCACAACTACTATAATTGCACTTATTACAATTACAGAAATTGAACTGATAAAGAAAAATATATCTGACTTTAATACTGATTCCATTCATATATTTTATCACTAATTGAAATTAAATAGAATAGCCATACTGGCTCATTTGTGTATAATAGATAATAGATAAGTAAAACGTATTAATTATTAACTTTAAATTTACACAAATGACCATAAAAGAATTTTCTAATAAAAACAGTGTTGCTTTATTATATTCAAACATAATATTACTTGCTTTGGTGGTGGTTCTCTTTTTCTCGCTAGCATACGAAGGGGGGAAGACAAGAGAAAAACTAAAAGTAGAGGATTATAGAATTAAAGAAAATCAAATGTTAAATATAAACCAAGATGGCGCATCAAAAACAACCTCGATAACGGTTAATGTCGTTCCTGATAAAGAATAAAAATTAAACTATTTGTTTTTAGTAATTAAATTCTGTACCAGTTTATAGATTTTTTCGTATGTTTCCTCTGCGATTTTTTGATCAACATGATTTGGGTTTTCTATGTTCCACCAAATTACCTTGCTGTTATTCTTTAGAAAATCTGGAATAAAAGGTTCTTCTGCCATAGAAATCATCACTTCATAATCATTAACCATAGAAGGTAATAGCTTTTTAGTGGTATTGTCTCGGACATTCATACCGTTTCTCTCCATTATTTCAAAAAAATCTGGAGTTTTAAAAAGGCCTGATAACTTTTGACCCTCTGGTTCATCCGGAGCTCCGACGTAAGTGCCAACAGAATCAGCATCATTGGAGTTTGTGAGTTTATTATAAATAGCTGCAGCCATTTGGCTTCTAAACCAATTGCCTTTACATATAAATAGTACTTTTTTATTTTTGTAAATCACCTGAATATTTTTATTTGTTTACAAGACCACCAATATAGCTTGCTTCGTAAATACATTTTTCATTTTTGAATATTTTCTCAGTTCCAGAAAATTTTTCTACACCACCAACTAATTTGTTCTCATATCTCCATTCGTCTTTTTTGTATTCGATAGGACCGCGATAGGGCATATCAACCGTTGTGTTTGAGAGCGACTCCGTAAGAAAACCGTACACCTCTTTATTTACCCCGTCGTAGACTAAACCGTAATAGACCATCATCCAAACGGGTTTGTTTTCAAAGAAAATAACTTCGCGACCTCCGTATGGTTCTCCTCCAAAAAAATTATCGTGGTATTTATATAGATCATTTTCGTATTCGATAGTTGTAGAACCGTCCGGTTGCTTTTTCCAGATATTTTCGTCTCCCGAAGCATATGTTGATCGGTTAGCTTCAAATATGAATTTTTTTAGATTTGCTGTATTAAATGTGTTCATGTAAATAATTATATTATAATTCTAGTTTTTTAGGTATTTGCATTGTAAGATTGTACAACTATTCTTTTTAACCCTATTGGTTGCTAGGGTATATAATCCAGTCTGTTTGTACAAAAAAGTCCTTATTTCCCATAATTGCTTTAGCTTTTTTGCTTTCTTTGATATCCAAACCGTATCTTTCTGTATATACATCAGAAAGATTATTAATTATTTTCTCTTTTATTCTTTCAAATTTTATATTTTCTTCAGTCATCATCCTTTCAATCTCATCCCTAGAAGAAAAAAGCGCTCACCCCTTTTCAATTTTGGTATTTCCCCACTGAATAGTAGATTAATTTTCTGTCTCCATATATTAGGATTTGTATTTTCGGATCCAGCATGTTCAATAAGTGCAAATTTTCTAGTAGTTCGAGCTATCTCTTTTATTATTTTTTTCTGTCTTTCAAAAAAGTTCCACTGAAGTACAAATCTTACAACTGATACGTCGATGCTATTATCTTTAAATGGCAAATTTTCGGCATTTGCAATTATTTTCTCATCGAGATTGTTTTCAGATAAGGCCCTCTCGTTTATATCAACTGCTATTGTGTGAAAATCATATTCCGGGGTAATCTGAAGTAATTTATTTACTAATTCTCCTTTAAAAGACTCGATATCACCAATGGTGTATTTTTTACCAGAAGGCAATCTCTTTCTAATTTCGTTTGAAAGCAAACCCGGGGTTTCATTGTAAGTCTCCTGAGATGCTTTTGTTTTTGCTTCCCCGTAAAAAACTTTTGAAGTATTTTTACCCATATCCTGAATCCCCACAGCCTCACTTTTTTGATCTATTTTGTTTGGTTTTTCTTTCACTTGTAAATTATACCTTAAATATATAATTTAAGGTATTTGAGTTTTCTGATACTTTATTTCTTTGCGGGTCATGTGAGTTCAGTACCCACAATACTAATGTTAATAAGGATATCTTAGCACATTTTGAAGAATATAAACTAGCCCTGTGAGTCTTGCTTATTTTCAATAAATTGTTTAAAACCCTCTATGTCTTGATTAGATCCTAATATATGAATTTGTTCTGATGAGTTAAATACTGCGATATCATCACCAAGAGTACCTTGTTCTACCACGTTTTTAATTATCGTACCATCAAACTCATTTTTTCTAGCATACTCTGCAATTTCATCAGTGGAAATATCTGACACAACAACCTCATCAACTGTATAAAATTGTTTAGCATTCTGGTATTGTTTGGTTTTAAATATATCTGATTTTGATGAAAAATATTCTGACTTTATATCAAATTCATCAGTTGCATCTAATCCAGTTTCTTTATCAACAACCTTATACCCAACTCCCTGATAATTTGCCCCTTTAAAATCTACCTCGTAAGGATTTGTAATATCTATGATTACTGAATATATTTTTTCACCCCCCTCATACGAAGTTCCAAGTGGAATACTTTTAAAATATTGTTTTGCTACTTCATAGTTTTTAGTAAAAAAGACAACATTATCAGGAGTCCCATACGCTTTAGATTTTATGTCTTCAGATGTATTATCAAACTCATCAAATGTGCTAGCACTGCCATGATATACGATATCTTTTATCTTACTCTCTGGGAAAATAGTATCTAAATATTCAGAATATTGTTCTTTTGTCCCAATTTGTACTAATTCTGGATTTTGTTCAAATACAAAATCCACACCCTCTCTAATGTTAGGTTTTTCTACTCTATTTTCTTGGGTTATTTTTGGCAATCCTTCCATATATGTAAATTATACCATAAATATATAATTTGAGATACTTGAGTCTTCCGATACTTTGTTTTTATTGCGGGGATACTCGTGTTAGGACTTTTCACTGACAAGCCCCATAAGGTTATTTTTAATAAATTTATTTTACCATAACGACGTATCTCGTGCGAACCAAAAAAGTGACAAAAGTGACACTACTTAAGCATATAAAGTTACATATAAATGTCACTTTTTAACAATGATTATGAGACGAATCCATAGTTCTGCATAGACTTAGCAAAACTATTGTTCTCTGACACCACTAGTATATGGAAACATATACAACAGCTAGGATTAATAAGGAAATATTGATTCAAGCACCAAAAATTAAATATGTATTGTATGCTCGTAAATCAACCGAATCAGAAGAAAGACAAGTGCTTTCTATTGATTCACAAGTTAAAGAAATGTTACAACTTGCTGAACGAGATGGTTTAGAAGTGGTTGAGATTAGAAGAGAATCACATAGTGCTAAAGAATCAGGTCAAAGACCTGTATACAGAGAAATATTAGAAGATATACGACGAGGTAGGTTTAATGGAATACTAACATGGGCACCAGATAGACTTTCAAGAAATGCAGGTGATTTAGGAAGTATAGTTGATTTAATGGATCAACAATTGCTTTTAGAAATAAGAACATATGGGCAACATTTTAAGAATTCACCAAATGAAAAGTTTCTGTTAATGATTCTCTGTTCTCAGGCAAAACTTGAGAATGATAACAAAAGTGTAAACGTAAAACGTGGATTAAGAACAAGGTGTGAAATGGGTTTGCGACCAGGAGTAGCACCAACTGGATACTTGAATGAAAAAAGAACAGATAGGAAATGCCAAGCAATATTAGACCCAGAACGAGCACCAACTATCAAAAAGATGTTTGAGAAAGTAGCCTATGAACACTGGAGTGGGAGAAAATTATATAACTGGCTTCGATTTGATTTAAACTTCAGAACATCTAATGGAAAGAAACATCTAAGTTTAGGCAATATATACAAGATACTAGATAATCCTTTCTATTATGGAGTATTTGAATATCCTAAAAAATCTGGTAATTGGTATACAGGACAACACGAACCGTTAATAACAAAAGAATTATTTAACTTAGTCCAAGATCAAATCAAAAGTAATGTGCTTCGAATTGAAAACAAAGAATTTGCCTTCACAAAAATGATGACTTGTGGACTTTGTGGATCTGGAATATCAGCCGACGAGAAGTTTAAGAAATACAAGAATGGAACTATTACAAGATATGTATATTATGGTTGTACTAAAGCTAGAGGTACCGACTGTAAATGTGGTTATACCGAAGAAAAAAATATTCTCAAACAATTTGAGGAGTTAATTGAAAAAATAGATCTCAACGAGATCCAAATAAAAGAAAAAATAAAAGCTGATGTTGAAAAGTTCTCTAAAATGCAAAATTTCTTTTTAGGGACAAAAGAAAAACCCAAAATATCAAATATTGATATTCGAGGATATGCTAGATATGTATTGAAGGAAGGGAGTGATGTTGAGAAAAGAGAATTGTTGGGGTGTTTGAAAAGCAGGATATTGTTGAACAATAAGAAAATATCACTTTTGAGATAATAGTAAAAATGATCATAAAATAGTATAATCAGTAAATGAGCCAGAGTATTACTAAGATTAAAAAAGAGATGGAAATAAAACTTGCAAAGCTTCGCTTGAAGCGTAAAAGTATCATTACTCAATTTAAAAAAAGAATTGAAAAAGAGAAAATTGATCAGATTAAAAATTCAATTTTAAATAAATAATTTTATGACAACACCAGAAGAACAAAATAAAATTGAAAATAATGAAATTCTAGCTACTGTTCCAGAAAATATAGAAGAAAAAGAAATCTCACCAGAGGAATTTTTAGAGATTGCAAATACAGAAGAACAAAATTTTAAACAAGAAACTACTAATGAAATAAGTAAACTTAATTCTGTTGAACTTGACCATCAAACTTTTGAAAATATTAAGAATGAAACGGGGGTAGAAATTGAATTAAATAATCTTAATCAAGATGCAGTAATAGTTATAGAAGATTCTAAAAACCAAGTTGCTGGGACAGAAACTATAAACGAAGCAGAATATTCCACTGAAGATGATCCTCGTTTTCGTCAGATGTTAGAAAAAGAAGCATATTTTAGATTAAAAACGTATGATAAAGATTATTTTGATAAAAACTTTTCTGGGTTATCTGAGAAAGGATATTTAATTGATCTTGATGGTAAAGAAACTATGTCTACCCCATTAATGAATATTGGAGGTAAAACAGGCGATTTAAATTATTCTGAATTTATTAATATTACGAAACAAAAGTTTTTTAACGAATATCCTGATGCTAAGGAAAAAGAAGATCAAAAATTAAAATTACAAGAAAGTGTAAAGAATGAAGAAATAAAAAAGATTTTTGAAAATCCAAACGAAGACCCATTCTTTAAAAACATCAGTGACGATGTAGATGCTTTAATGAAATACAAAAATAGTCCACGAGCATCTGTGTTTTATCAACACATAGAGAAATTTGTAAAAGATAATCCAGAGAAAGCAAAAGCATATTTAAAATATGGAGAAGAAAATTATACTGATACAAATTCATATCAACCATCTTGGTATGAACAATTAAAACATGTAAGCCAATTTGTAAAATTAGATAATAAAAAAGAGGACAATACTTCCTCTAAGGAGGATATAAAAGAAACACAAAATACTCCCGAGGTACAAGAAAAATATGAGAATAGAGAAGTTTCTGATGCTTTTAAAGAAGCTGGAATGCCCTTAGACTGGAAACTTGTTGGGATGTTAGAAGAATCACAAGAACATCAAGGTGGTAGACGTGGCAGTGGTTTTACGCAAGCAAGTCGTTATATGGCAGATATTGTAAGAAGTGAACGTTCTAGTAAAGATTTTAAAATTTTTGATAATTCTTTTAGGGATGAAATTGAAGATGGATTTTTTAAAAATGGTAATCAAGATAAATTAAAAACCGTAGATTTTCGTGACTATGTTGATAAAAACAAATTAAAAGAAATTTCTAGTAAAATAAAAGGACCAGGAAGTAAGATATTACTTGGAATGATTAGTGATATATTTAATTCTAATAATATAGATACTAATTTATCACATCTTCCATCTTCAAAAGAAAAAATGGAAATAGGCACATGCACAACAGCAGAAAACTACTTTTTTGATTATATGAGAGGAAATACAATGTATGGTGATAACTTTGAAAACAAAAGAGCAAAGATGAATATTTTTAAAGACGAAAAAGGAGAACCATTATTTATGGAAAAAATTGGATTAGGTGAAAATCATTCAGCTATATCTTTAAAAGATTTTTATTTAAATGGCATTAAGATACCAGCAGGAAGTTTGGTTGCTTTGCAATATGACAAGCCAAGTGAAGGTAAATTAACTAGTTCGGGAAATGGTAACATTTTAGATTCAAAAATATTACAAGCAGTTGAATTTTTAAGATTTACTACATTAGTAGTTAATCCAAAAGATCGTGAGCAAACTTTTGGAGAACATCTTAAATGGCAAAAAGAACAGGATATAAAGGGAGCAGAAGATTTAACCTTAAATGAAGTAATTGATAAATGTAAGAAAGAAGTGTCTGTTTAATAAAAAATTGGTTAATTTTAAATAAATATCAATAAAACAAAAAAGAGTATTTAAAATACTCTTTTTTGTTTGCTAGTACATGTTTTTTATAAACGACACATCTCGTGCTATCACGACTCTGCGGAAGCGGTGAGATTCGAACTCACGAGGAGCTTTCACCCCTAACAGTTTTCAAGACTGTCTCGTTAGACCACTCCGACACGCTTCCGCTACCAACATTACACTATTTTGGTGTTTTTTTCAAGATACCCCTATTTTTTAATATATGTTCCTCGTAATGGCAGTTGGGGCAAAGAATTTCTAGATTTTCTTCTTTATTATCGTTTCTCTTCCTGTTTTTATGATGAATTTGTAGAATGCTTTGATTGCTGTATCCGCAACGTTCGCAAACCACCCCTCTCTTTTTAAACAATTTTATTTTTAGAGATCTTGCCTTTTTTGCGAGATCTTTTGGTCTACCAATTTTATAATTTATTCCTGTGCGATATATATTGGCGCACTTTCTACTACAAGTTTTCTTGTTTAAGCCAGACAAAATTGGGACACCACACACAAGACAGGGAATCTCTTTTCTACAATATATTCCATAACATTTTTGACTACAGAATACAGTTCCATTTTTAATTTGGCCAGGTCTCCGATATATCTTCTTGTGACATATCTGACAAATGGTATTTGGTTTTCTAATATATAATTCTTTCACTAATCCAGTATACCAAAAAAGTCTAGAATAATAAAACACCCTCGATTTGAATCGAAGGTGTTTTATTTATATTTTTGTTTTAAATAATCCAAGCAACTCAGATGGTTTTTTCTTTGCGACAAGGAATATATAGATTATTTCAATAATACCGAAAGTATTTAATACTAATAATATTATAAACCAAAGTTTATGTCTTTTTTATGCAGCAATCCACAGACTAAGACCTTTCCAGGGAAGAACCCAAAAAATAGTTATAATTAAGAACCAAATACTGTTAGTTGATATAAAAGCTTCCATATAAATTACATTTTATCAAAAATGTTTTTTGCCTGCAATGTGTGATAATATATTGATATGAGATATCTAGGAATAGACTATGGAGAAAAAAGGGTGGGGCTTGCTATGTCTGATGACGATGGCAAGATTGCTTTTCCTTATAAAATTTTATTAAACAACCTAGAACTAAATGATGCCATCCATAATATTTGCGGACAGGAAGAAATTTCAGCGATCGTATTAGGGGAATCTTTTAACTCAAATGGGGAGAAAAATAAAATAATGGGCAGCATTGAAGAATTCAAGAAAAACATAGAAGGGGAGCTTGGTCTTCCTGTTTATTTAGAAAAAGAGTTTATGACTACTGTTTTTGCAAGAGAGTTGATGGGTGAGGCATCTGGCTTTTTGAAAAAAAACACAAAGATCGCAAAGAAGGTCGCTAAGAAAAAAATAGATAGCGCAGATGCTTCGGCAGCTACGCTAATTTTACAGAGATTTTTAGATAGAAAAAATATCAATAACTAGAAAAACAAAAAACTACGCAAGTCTGACCTTGTGTAGCTTAAAGTATTTCACCCAGATATCTCCACAGAGAAAATCCAGTATATAGGAAAATGTGATAATAAATTTGTATTAGTAATATGTTTCTTAAGAAAGACCATTTGATATTCTTTCCTGAGAAGCCATTGTACAATCCATAACCATTCCTGTAACAAATCACCGGGAGACCTGGATTCTTAAAAGACAGCAATAATCCAAGGATAAACCTACCTTTATTTATCCACTTAAGAATAAAATGAATAAGTTTGTTTGCGTCCGGTATCTCTTCATTAAGAGACATAGCTTTTTTGAGCGTCTCTATAAATAAGAAATCTTTTTTATACTTATCGTACAAAGTTACAGACATGACACCTATTACTAAGTAGATCAGAATTGTTGTCACTAAGCTGGTGATGTATCCAAATTTAATTATCAGGAAGGGGGTTAACCCTATATCTATAATCTCTTTAACTGCAAGGTTAAGGAGAAATATAGATCCAAAACGGACTATTTTTACGTTCTCCATAACCTTTAGTTTTTAATGATTTTTACCCATACTAGCACACTTTTAAAATTTTTGCTTTAGAGTAAATTTTGTCGTATATTATAAAAATGGAATACATATCTTATGAAGAATTTAAAAAAATGGATATCAGGGTTGGAACGATTAAAGAAGTAAAGGAAGTTCCAGAAACAGACAAGCTTCTTTGTTTCCAAATAGACTTTGGAGAAGTTGACGAAGAGGGAAATAAGAAGCTTCGTCAAATAGTTTCTGGCCTTCACGAATATTATCCTGATTTCGAGAAGTTGGTAGGTAAACAACTCTTATATATTATTAATCTAGAGCCAAGAAAAATAAAAGGTTATGAATCGAACGGGATGCTCATGGCTGTAGATGGGGTAGATGGTCGTCCTATTTTCTTGGTCCCAGAGACCGAAGCACTTTCTGGAGCTCGGGTTCACTAAATTTTGTGCAATTTTAAAAGAGCAACTTGTGTTGCTCTTTTAAAATATTTTTCTAATTATTTAAAATAAATATCTATCCGATTTGTTCTTTCTTGTTTTTTAATAATCCTTTAGCACCTACCACACCCTCATATACACCAAGTGCGGTAATAATAGCCATAGCAACTCCTGTTCCCATTACTCCACCTGAAGTTTCGAAGAATGTATCATTGTTCTGTGCAACCTCCAGTGCTTTTTCTAAAGCACCACCCGCAAGAGCTGTCACTGTGGCACTTCCTGTCAAAACCAAAAAACCATTCATTAGTTTATCTAAATTGGTTTTAAGTTTTGATTGTTCATTATCTGTTAGTATTTCAAAATATTCTGGATTTTCAGAATATTCCTTTAATACTTCTTTTGCCCCATTAATATTTTTTTGAATATCTGGTAATTTTTCTATTTTTTGTTCAGGTTTAAAATTCTCCATAACCTTAGTTTTTTTCTTAGATATTAAAATAGACCTTACTTCTGACAGTGTGTTGTCTAGTTCTTTTAGAAAAGAAGAAACTTCTTCCTCGCTCGCTTGATTATCTCTAATCTTTTGGCTTAGTTTTTTAAATTCCTCTGTATTCATATACAAAGTATTATATACCCCCTACTTTTTTATACAAACACAGATAGAAAATTGATTTTTGCGTTTATTTTTTAAAATACAAATTTATTTAGAATAAGCTCCACCATTCTTGTAAAAATCTACATCTTGCAATTTTATACAAAATGTGTTATTATATGATTTAATTAAGTTATATTTACAAATAAAAAAGGAGGTAAAAATGAATGATCCGTATGCAGGATTTACCAAGTCCGTTCTTTCTAATGGGCTTGAGGTCCATTCTGTTTTTTGGGATCGTCCTTGGATAGTAGTGGAAATTGTTGTTCACAGTGGCGGGCGAGAGGATCCAATGACTATGCCAGGGCTTGCCCACTTTGTGGAACATGTTGTTTGCGAAAACATTCCTGGCCGAGAGTTTAATTTTGTCAAAGAGTTCTTCGAGAACTGTGGTGGGCGAGCCCATTTTGGAAGCACATGCTATCTCTCTACCCAATATAGATTTAGTATTCCTACTGACCACACTCTCTTTCGTGAAGCCCTTTCGATTTTTGGATCGATGCTTCTTGACGTTCATATTGATAAGAATGTGGAACGTGAACGCAATGTTATCTTCCGCGAATTCAATGGACGATACCCATTTATTGAAAAACTGGATTGGGACATGTCTATTCGAAGATCACTGTTTAAAGGACACCGTCTTGAAACGTGGAATCGACCTCTTGGTCGCCCCGAGGGTTTTCTTTCGATTAAGGAATCAGACCTTCAGGAATTCTATGACAAACATTACGTTCCGGCGAACATTAGTTTGGTAATCGTCGGCGGTTTTAAAACCGAAGAGTTGATTGCTGAGCTAGAAACGAGTTCTTTTGGGATGGTAAAAGATGGTGTAAGAAATTCGATTCCACAACCACCATATCAAATTCAAATTCCTACAGAAAAGTCAAAAACTGTGAAATTATCTGACCACTCTAGTTTTAAGACTGATCAGACAGAATACAGTGCGACATGGGCTTTTCCAGCTGATTTCCCGTGGCAGTCACGCAGAGTTTTTAACCAAATGCTTCGAGATGTTCTATTCCATGAGATTCGTGAAAAAAGAAGTCTCGCCTACAGTATAGGAACGGACTATACAAACTTCCAGGATGTATATGAATATGTTATTGGAAGTAGAATTAACCCTGATGCCACTCCATACATTGATGAACTTGTTCGGAAATGTATTGAAATGGTTCCGTCGAGGCGTGATTTGTTCGAGCGTAAACTCAGGTCACTTAAACAGAGTTATCGGATGGTTGATCTTTCGGGGCGAGATTTAGCCAACCTCTCAGCTAGAGATTTGTCTTCGGACTATAGAATTGTTACCTTACAAGAAGAATTGGATGATTTAAACAAGGTAACGTTTGATCAGATGACCGAAGTAGCTGCCATTCTCTGCCCAGAGAACCAATACACTTTCATCGTTTGTCCTTAAAACAAGGCAGAGACCGTTGAACCAAAAACTCAACGGTCTTTTTGTATCTAATTAACTTTTCGATTCCTTGGACCATAATTTGGTCAGGAATAATTTTGTTGTCGTCACAACAAAATTTTCACGACCCTGACTCGCGATTTTGTCCGTTGACAAAATTATCGCTCCGTCTCACAAAAGCAAAAAAGAGCAAAGAAGTTTGCTCTTTTTAAATAGAACAGGGTGATCACGAGTCACTAAATATTTTGCTTCAAGTATTCTCAAAATATGTAAGTGCTCGCGACCCCGGCTCATGGTTTCGTCTGCTGACGAAACATCACTGCGCCCGCACAAACTGCCCGCAGATAAAGAAGTTTATCTGCTTTTTGCAATTTGTGCCCCCGCGAGGAATCGAACATTACATGTTCAGTGCAGGTTATTGATATTTTATTTCGCTAGCTCATAAAATATCTAATTAACCTTTTCGATTCCTTGGACCACAAAAAAATTACCGGCATAAAACCGATAATTTTTTCATGGTGCCCCCGCGAGGAATCGAACCTCGAATAACGGCTTAGAAGTCCGCAGTTATATCCATTTAACTACAGGGGCATCTGTAAAACTTACTGTGCGCGGTAAGAGACTTGAACTCCTGACCTTCCCGGTGTAAACGGGTTGCTCTACCAACTGAGCTAACCGCGCATTTTTTGTATTATTATTTAAACCAACGATATTATGTGTTTCTCACGGGTCGCTACAACTGAGCTAACCGCGCGTTATTTTGTTGGTAATTGAATCATATCATATTTTCAAAAAAACTCAATAATGTGCTAGGATGTCGTTATGAAGATAGATATTTTATACGAAGATAAAGATTTAATGGTTTTAGATAAACCTGCGGGAATTGCTGTACACGGAGACGGTAAGAATAAAAAAGAAAAGACTGTTGCTGATTGGATTTTAGAAAATTATCCTAAATTAGAAAAAGTAGGGGAGCCCATGGAAATAGAATACAAGGGAGAAAACATAAAACTTTCTCGCCCCGGGATAGTTCATCGTTTAGACAGAGAAACATCAGGAGCTTTGCTTGTAGCCAAAAATCAAAAAACATTTTTATTTCTTAAAAATCAATTTCAAAACCACGAAGTGAAAAAAACTTACCGTGCTTTTGTTTATGGTTTTGTTACTGACCCCAAAGCTTCTTTGGCGACAGGTAAGAAGGGTATTATAAATGCTCCTATCGGACGTTCGTCAAATGATATTAGGGCTTACACTGCAGGACGAGGGGCAAAGGAACCTGTTCGTGATGCTATAACCGAGTACATAATTTTAAAAAAGTTTTCTGACACGAAAACCGAAGAAGGCAGGAAGAACCAAGAACATCAATTTACATATGTTGAGGCTTATCCTAAAACAGGACGCACCCATCAGATACGTGTTCATATGAGGTATATTAATCACCCTGTAGTTTCAGATCCTATTTACAGAGGTTCAAAAGAAAAATCCTTAGGTGTGAACAGACTAGCTCTTCATGCGTATTCAATAAATTTCATATTGCCAAACGGTGAGCGAAAAACAGTCATTTCTCCTTTACCTGTAGATTTTGAGAAGGTTGTAAAGAAATACAGCCTAGAATAAAGGGGGATTGCATAAAATAGCTTTATATGATAAAGTAGAGCCCATGGAAATAACAAAGTCAAAATTTACACCAGTAGAGTTAAATGAACGAAAAAACCTTGATTTTAAATCAGGAGATACTGTTCGTGTCTGGAGTAAAATCATAGAAAAAGGAAAGACTCGTCTGCAAGCTTTTGAAGGACTTGTTTTGTGCCGAAAGCATGGCAAAGAAGCAGGTGCGACTTTCACTGTGCGAAAAGTTTCAATGGGTGTTGGTGTAGAAAAAATATTTCCTCTTTTCTCTCCTAATATAGGAAAAATAGAAATATTAAAGAAAGCAAAGACAGGACGAAGTAAACTATACTCAATTCGAAACAAAGCAGTTAAAGAAGTAAGGAAGAGACTAAAGAGTGTAACTATTGCTAAAGAACAAAACGCTGTAGTTGAAGAAGAAAATACAAAAGTAGAAGAATAATAAAACCCCGACAAAAGTCGGGTTTTATTATTGAAAAAAACTAGTAGACGTTTTCTCTTTGAGGTGATAAAATGTTAATATGGTAAAGAGAGGACCAAAGCCAAAAGCAATAATAAGTACAAAATGGACTTCTGGTTTAGCCTATGCGATTGGGTTGCTTGCAACAGACGGTTACTTATCAAAAGATGGACTTCTTGTAGATTTGACCTCCAAAGACAAAGAACAGTTAATGAATTTTTCTAAATGTGTAGGTTTTAATTTTAAAATAGGGGAAAAAATAAACGGTAAAGGTAATAAGAATTTAAGAATTCAATTTAAAAATAGGATTTTCTATGATTTTCTTTTGTCTATTGGATTATCACCAAAAAAGTCTTTGACTATTAGTAAGGTAAAAGTACCAGATAAGTATTTCTTCGACTTTTTGAGGGGGTGTTTTGATGGTGATGGGTCATTTTATTCTTATTGGGACAAAAGGTGGTGCTCGAGTTATATGTTTTATCTAGAATTTACTTCTGGTAGTATTGAATACATTAATTGGCTAAGGGAAGAATTAAGAAAAAGACTTGGAGTAAAAGGACATATTACACATAGTAAACTAGGAAATACCCACAATTTAAAATACGCAAAAAAAGAATCCCTAGAAGTAATTAAAAATATGTATTATAATCCAAAGGTTGTTTGCTTGTCTCGGAAAAAAGAAAAAATAAAAAAGGTTCTTAAACAAGAAAAACAACAACAAAAAAATAATAAATAACAATGCCCGGGTGGTGAAATTGGTAAACATGCTAGTATGAGGTGCTAGTGCCGCAAGGCTTGGAGGTTCAAGTCCTCTCCCGGGCACAAAGTGAAGCTTTGTGCAAAAACAGAAACATGTTATGTCTCTGTTTTTTATTTACTAAAATCTTTTAAGAATGTTATAATAAAATCATGATAACAGCTGATCTTATTTCTTATATTAGAAAACAACAAGATAATAATATATCTAATGATTTAATAACCTCTAATCTTGAGAGTGTAGGTTGGCACCCAGAAGACATAGAAGAAGGTTTTTATAAAGTTAATGAACTTCGAAGCAGAGAAAAAAATATATCTCGAGAAGAAGGTGATGACATTTCTAGTCCAGAAATTGATGAGAATGAACAATCCTTGGCAGATAGGTATCGAGAGCCTATAGATTTAGATGCAGAGCCATTGGCGAAAAAGGATTTTCCAGTTGTTGCAAAAAAGAAAGAAATAGTTGAACCCAAGAAGGGAGAAGTAGAAATTAAACCAGAGGTTGTTAGTCAGCCTGTAATTATAAAAACTAGAGATTATACTAAAGAACCAGAAGTTGAAGAAAAACCAGAATTCGACTTCAACGAGTATATAAGAGAAAATTCTTCACCTGCCAAAAAGGATCTTGTTGATGTTGTAAATCCATTTAATATTATTATAGAAAAAAATGAGAACGACGAGGACGGTCAAAATGAATTTAATGCAAGCTTACAGCCTGAAGTTAAAGAGGAGATTAAGGTGGAAACAAAAGAAGAGTCTTTGGTTAAAGAGGAACCTGCTCTAATTGATCTAAACAAAGTAAACACAGAGCCGATAGTTGAAGAAATTAAAAATGTTGAACCTGTAATAGCTTTGAGTGAAGTAGCTGAATCAAAAACAGAACCAGATAAGGAAAAACCTGAGGTAACGGTAGAAAATGAACCAGCCCCAATAAGTGATTTGTCTGAGCTTAAAAAGATGATAGAACAAAAGCTTAGTTCTCAAAACATACCAGTGTCAGAACCTATAAATATAGAAGGACTAGATGCTAGATCCACACCAGATGAAATTATTCCTAAGGAAAAAGTTGAACCAGAAGAAGAACCACTAGTTGATCCGATTTTGAATGCGAATGAATTAGAAAGCGGAGATGGTCAATCTAAAATTTGGTTACCCAAAGCTGTTCCTGTAAAAGAAATTGAAGCACCTGAAGTAGTAGAAGAAGAACCAAAAGTTGAAACCCCCGTAAGTGGTCCAGAAATTTTTGAAAAAATAAACGGTGGAGAAATTCCTCTAAAAGAAAACACACTTCTAGAAGAAGAGAAAGGATTTGCTATTGATGGATTACCAAAGATATCACCAGTCTCTACTTATTCAAAAGATATTGAAGAAGCTATTAACAAAGCAAAGAGTGAAGGTGGTTCAGTCCCAACAAAAAGTATAATTAGTAAAAAATTAGTTAAAATAATCGCTCTTGTATTATTGATTTTGGTAGTAGGTGGAGGATTTGCTTGGGCTCTAGTTACAGATAAGATTAATATCAGTAATTTAAACATTCCATTTATTAATAAAGACCCTAGGAATTTGATAGTTAAAAATTCTCAGCTTCTAGCATCCTTAAATTCTTATAAAGCTGAAACCGTACTTGAACTAAAAGTTCCTTCCTTTGCCAACATATCTGCAGGCCTTTTAACCGGTGAGGCAGTTCCTTCCTTGGATAAAGATAATTTAGTTTTTGGATCAAATGCGATTTTTAATAAACAGGACGGAGTTATCACATCCGATAATTCAATTTCTATTAGTGGAACAGTTCTAGAAGAATTCATAAATGGAAGAATATATAATGATGGGAATGCTTTATATTTGAATTTCCCTGATTTATCAGGAGCATTAAAAGAGCCAACATCTTTGAAAGGTTCTGTGAAGGTGAACAACGAAGAATTTTACTTAGTCTCATCTTTGTTTGGACCTAAAACCAATAAAATTATTGAAAAGATTAATCTACAGAAAATTATCTCAAGTGGAGTTTCTTCTTATTTAGATCAAGAAACACTCGGGAATTATGATGATTTGATTAAGAATGTTCAAATAACCAAAAAAGGCGAGGAGATGATAAAAGGAATAAACACTTTACATTATAGTATTAATCCAGACAAAGAATTATTCAAAAACTTAATGAAAAAAATAGTTGAGAAATTTGCAGGAGATATTAATGAAAATGATTTAGCAAATATTGACTTACTCGTTAGCTCGACAAATGTTTCTTCTTTTGATGTGTGGGTAGGGAAGGGTAATAATGCAATTTACCAATATCGTATAGTTTTGGATACTCCAATGACCAAGATATTAGGTTTCGAAGATAAAAGTATCGGTGATGGAACAATGAGTATCTCTCTAAAAGTAACTTATTTTGATTTCAACGTAGAAAATAAGATTGAAATGCCTTCTGGATATGCAGAGATAAGTGATTTTGTTAAAAATTCAAAAATAGAAAGTGTTAAAAACAAAGTAAAAGAATTTAATACACTAGCCCTCAATCTTAAGAAGGTTGAGAAGAAGTATGGAAACAGTTCAAACTTGAAAGGAAGTTGTATGAACCCTGTTTCAGGTTCTCTCTTTTCTCCAACTGGTCATCCTAAATCTGCAATTACTCCAGTTAGTGAAATATCATCTTTCTTGAACTACGTTCTTGGGTTAACTAAAGGCACTGGATCTTGTTACTCAAACTTAACGGACTGGTCTTTTTCAATTCCGTTGGTGGATGATTATGAAAATATAGCAACCTCGGAAGAGTTTAATAGATATTATTGTATAGACAGCAAAGGTGGGGATATAGAAATCAGCACTCTTCCAAAAGGAACAATCTGTGAACAAAACATAGTAGAAAAAACCCAAGCACAAGGGGTCTAGATTTTTTAACGTTTTTTTGGTATAAATATAAAACCACAGAGTGGTTTTATGGTGCCTATAGTGTAATGGTTAGCACAAGAGTCTGTGGATCTCTTAGTCAGAGTTCGAGTCTCTGTAGGCACCCACACCTATATTTTTATAGTCGTAAATCATATATAATATGTATATGTTTTATTTCTATGTGTTAAAAAGTAAAAAAGATAATAATTTGTATTTTGGCTCTACAAATAATTTACGACGCAGGCTTTTAGACCACAACAGTGGTAAAGTAAACTCTACTCGTCCTAGATTACCATTTGAGCTTAAATATTATGAAGCTTATTCTAATGAAAATGATGCCAGAAAGAGAGAAGCTTCAATTAAGAAAGATGGTCGAGCTTTATCTGTGTTACGGAAAAGAATAAGCCAAAGCCTGCAATAAAAAAATGGGTGTGGGTGTAGGCACCCAGCGTGAAATTTCTAAATAATATCTTTGTGCAGCTTGGTAGATTTAGTTCTACTCTGATATACTTTTTATATGAAAATAGAAAATTTTGCAGGGTGTTTAATTATTGAAAATGGAAAGGTTCTTTTAGTTCAAGAAAAACACAAAGAAGCTTATGGTCTTTGGTCACTACCCCTTGGACATAGTGAGGAAAATGAAAATGAAAAAGAAACAGCTATAAGAGAGACAAAAGAAGAAACAGGGTTAAATGTTTCTCTGGATAAAAATAAAACCTTAGAACTTCAAGGAAGAGAATTTAAGAGTACGAGTAATTTTGATGACAATATAATAAATTTAACTATTTTTCAAGCAAAAATCACTGGTGGTAGTTTATGTATAGGAAATGATATTCTGGATATAAAATGGTTTTCTGTAGATGAACTAAATCAAATTCAATTGAGAGGGGAATGGATTAAATATTTTGTTGATAAACTGGGATATAAATAGTTGTATCATTTCTTTGTTCAAAAATAGTTCTAACATCCTCCACCACGGCACCAAAGAATAAAATAATGATAAAAACCTTATAAAATAAGGTGTTTTTTGTCATACTAAAACATTGACTTTTCTGTCAAATATGATATACTATTAGGTAGTTCCTTGAAATCTACTTGCGTATAATGGTCATAGCCAAAAGGTGCTTATTTATAGGTATTTTCTGGCTATGACTGTTGTCTAGTCCCACTTACGGGAAGTAAGAAAAAAGAGCTATAAGCTCATAATACTTTTATTATGAAATACAATGATTTTACCCTAGGACAAATTGAAGCAGTTTTAAACAAACTAGGTGGAATAGAAGGCGTAATGGACTTTCTTTCTGGCAAAACTATTGTGAAGGTTCCATCGGATGAAAAAACCTTGTTCAATGTATGGAAAACTATTAAACTCGGCAATTACAAAAATGCCGATGAGTTTCGTAAGGCACTCAAAAAAAATGGTTTCAAAACCGGCGACTGGGCAAACGACATCCTCGACAAACCCGCATTTACAGTAGCTGGAGCAGAAGAAGAAATCCAGTTGGTGAATGTTTCAGTAGCTGACCTTGGTTTCAAAAACGGTGCCACTTACAAGGGTATCTGTGCTAAAGCCAAAGAACTTGGCTTGGAACTTTGTCCCAATGAAGTCGGTCCACAATTGCGTTTGCAATACAAAGACCAGCCCAAGGGCGAACACCTGTGTATTGCAATGGAACCAATTACCGACTCGTTTGGCAACCTCAGCATCTTCCACGTTGGACACGATGACGATGTTTTGTGGCTCTATGGCTACTATGGCTATTCTGTCCCTTTCTGGAGTGCTTACTACCGTTTTGTTTTCCGTCTTCGCAAGTAGCACTTGGACCTTGTTTACTTTGGTCTCTTTTGACCCTTTGGACTTTGTCCTTAAAAAAGTTTTTGAAGTATCACACAACCTCTATGACCCCTGTATAATTAAAAAAACAGGGGTTATTTTTTTGTGCTAAAATAAATATGGTAGTAGGTGAATATGTGGAAGATTAAGGTTTTCCGCTACCGAACCCAGTATCCATACATCGAGAGTATTTGCGACCACGGTTTCAAATAGAGTGATGTATGTAGAAACTTCAAAAAATGAAGATACTTGGTGTAGAAAGCTGGGTGATTTTATATCACGAATAAGGTTCAACCCCGAGAGTATTCAAAGGGTGGTGGGTTAGATGGCTTACTATACATTACCGACTCGGATGGCAACCTCAACATCTTCAACGTTGAACACGATGACGATGATTTGTGGCTCAATGGCAACAATGGCAATTCTGTCAATTTCTGGAATGCTAACAACCGTTTTGTTTTCCGTCTTCGCAAATCTTTTCATTTCTCTCTCACTATTTATTTGGGAGAGTTTTGTTTTATAAGTTGTCCATTCCAACCACCAAGTATTTTGCCTATCTCATCTATCCCTGCAGAAAGAGTAATATATTTTTTATCATCTAATGCTTTAATTTCCCATAGAACCATCAAAAGTATTTTTAAGGTGTCTGTTTTTCTTATCGCTAGTCGGACCCACGGAGGTTTTTCTTCTCTAGATAAAAAACTAGCAATAGAAATTGCTTCTATAATTTCCACAAAGATAGTATCAATTTTTTGTCCTAGAGAGTGTTTGTGTATTTTAGGCAGAGTTTGGTAAAAAGTAATCCAAATTAGATAAGTCATTTTTGCTTTTGCCAGTAGGGGCAAAAGCGGGGGGGGGGGTAAAATCATTACTATGTCTCGTATACAATTTAGTCATACATATCAATATATCATTTCTACTGAAAATCTCCTCCTTGCTTGGAAGGAGTTTTTGAAAGGCAAAAAATCAAGGAAAGATGTTTTAGAGTTTGAAAGAAACTTGATGACTAATATCTTAAAACTTCACAGCGAACTCTCAAATAAAACATATAAACATTCTGATTACCAAGCATTTGATATATCTGACCCTAAACCACGAAGCATACATAAAGCAAAAGTGCGGGACAGATTACTTCATCACGCACTCTATCGCGAACTTTATCCATTTTTTGATAGAACATTTATAGCCGACTCATATTCTTGTAGGAAAAATAAGGGAACGCATAAAGCAATGCGGAGGTTTCGGGTGTTTTCAAATAAAGTATCAAAAAACAATACAAAAACTTGCTGGGTTTTGAAGGGTGATATACGAAAGTTTTTTGGGTCAATAGACCAGGAAATACTTGTTGAAATAATTAAAGAATATATTTATGATAAAGATATAATTTCGTTATTATTTGAAATTATTGTAAGTTTCCAATCTACAAAAAAAGATGTTGGGTTACCTCTTGGCAATTTAACATCACAAATACTTGTGAACATTTATATGAATGAGTTTGACCAGTTTGTAAAACATAAACTAAAAGCAAAATACTATATTCGTTATGCCGATGATTTTGTTATTATGTCTGACAAAAAAGAATGGCTTGAAAACTTATTGCCACAAGTAGCAATTTTTCTTGAGATACGGCTCAAATTATTGCTTCATCCAGACAAGGTTTTTATAAAAACTCTTGTCTCTGGAGTTGATTTTCTCGGGTGGGTCCATTTTCCCGACCATCGGATAGTAAGAACCATAACTAAACGCAGAATGTTAAAACATATTAGACAAAGGGAAGGCAAAAAAGAAACGGTCCAGTCCTGTCTTGGGCTCTTAAGCCACGGTAATGCGAAGAAACTTTCTAACTCAATAACTATGAAATATGTAATTGAAAAATAAAGGATTTATTAAAATAGTGAGAAGTAGAGCAGGGTAAAATTAGACCATTATAATAGGTTGGAACTCCGGAATATAAATTGCTGCATCGTTTCTTCTCTTAAAAATAGTTCTAACATCCTCTACTACGGCACCAAAGAATAAATAAGTAAATGGTTACGTTTGCTTATTTTCTAATACGCTTGACAACCGTGTTAGAAAAATATAACATTGGAAGTGTGTTAATTATTTCTAACGTTTAAATTATTATGTCAAATAAACAATATCAAAAAATAAGATTAATAATAGTTGTTATTACAGCAATTGTCTTTGGACAAGCTATTGTTTTAGATAACTATTTAATTCCTATAATAACCCTAGACGTATCTTCACTTTTGCTTATCTACTTAAGAAGAAAAGTTAAAGAAATAATGGTAGATGAAAGAGACAAGGCTCTAGGTGGAAAAGCCGCTTTAATGGCAATACAGATTTATTCTTGGATTACTGTAATTGTAATGCTTGTTCTTTATGCTTCAAAAGACCTAAATCCTTTCTATGAACCGATAGGGATGACACTCGCGTATTCCACATGTCTTCTCATGTTTATATATTCTTTAATCTTTCGTTTTTACAATAAAGAAACATTTTCCAAAAATAAAAGAAACTACATAATTGTTGTAGCTCTAGTGGCTATATTTGTTGGCTTTTTTAGTGTTAGGTTTTTTAGTGGGGAAGACAATTGGGTTTGTAAAAATGGACAGTGGATTAAACATGGTAATCCAAGTTTTGACGCTCCACAAGTTGAATGTAAATAAAATATGAAAAACAATATAAAAGAATTAAGAAATAAATTAAATATAACTCAAGATGAACTTGCTAAAAAAGCCAAGGTTAGGAGAGAGACAATAATTTTTCTTGAGCAAAACAAATACAATCCATCTCTACAGTTGGCTCATGATGTAGCCGAAGCTTTAGGGACTACTATTGATAAGTTGTTCTTGTTTTAATTTTTTGTCGTGACAAAAAATTATTAGAGCATGATATAATGTCTCAATGATGATGAGAAATTTAAAATTAAACAAAATAGATTTGCTTAAAGATGGGGCAGTGAAATCGGCTCTCTATTTACTAGTGATAGCGCTCGTCTTTAATCTTCTAAGAATAATTATTTGGGGGAAGTATTCTTTTGTTTATATTTTGTGGAATTTATTTTTAGCTTTCATTCCTCTCTTTGTTAGTTTTATTATGCTCAAAATACACAAGAGTAAATATTTGAAATTAGTCTTTATCCCTGGTTTTTTGTTGTGGCTTCTTTTTATTCCGAATGCTCCGTATTTAGTCACTGATCTTATCCATTTAGGGGAGTCAAGAACAGTCCCAATACTATTTGATACAATCCTTCTATTTAGCTCCGCTTATCTTGGTATGATTTTCTTTTTCTATTCATTATTTCATATGGAAGAAATAATCAGGAAATTTCTTTCTAAGAAATGGACGACAGTAGTAATTGCTGGGCTTATTCTGTTGATAAGCCTTGGTATTTATATAGGACGTTTCTTACGATTTAACAGTTGGGATATTTTCATTAACCACTACTCTTTATTTAAGAACATTTGGAAGATATTTGTGGAAAATTCGTTCAATAATTGGAATGTGTACTGGTTTACTCTAATGTTCTCGTTTTTCCTATTCTTTAGCTATTTTTCCTGGAAAAGCTCTAAAACAAAACATATTTAAAGGCTCTTTTATTTAAGAAAATTGGTTCAAAAAATGCTATTTTTTGAAGACCATTGAGCATTTCTGTTTATTTTTTAAAACTTAAAAATATTGTAAAAAAAACTCAAAAAAGACTATATTTTGTAGGTGTTTTTTGGAGTTAAAAAAAACTTTATTGACGAAATGCTGATAGTTTTTTCTAGTGTCTTTTTTGGCAAGAATAGCTTGGTCTTATTTTTGAGAAGAATGTATAATGATAACTACAAGTTCGTTTTTTAGAATTTTTATTAGTTAATTTTTATAAAAGATATGCCTTCAAAAAAGAAAAATCCTACAGCAAAAAAGGTCGCAACTAAAAAAACAAATAAAAAACCTGACAAGAATATTTTTATTAAGAGTATTGAGAAGAGAGATGGTTCTATCGTGCCATTTGAGATAGAAAAAATTGCTAATGCTATTAATAAAGCGATGCTTGCCAGCCAAGAAGGCTCAGTGGAAGAGGCAATGAATGTTGCCAAGAGAGTTTTGTCTGTGCTTAGTAAGAAAGCAAAAGAAGAAAAAGGATTTGTTCCAAAAATTGAGTACATTCAAGATATTGTTGAGCAAGAATTAATGCTTTCGGACTATGTGAAGGCTTCGAAGGAGTACATCCTTTATCGTGAAGAGAGAGCAAGACTAAGAGAACAAGGTCTACTTGTTCCAGAAAAAGTAAAAAAGCTAGCAGAAGAGAGTAAAAAATATTTTAGAAACCCTCTTTCAGAATTTGTTTACTATCGTTCATACGCAAAGTGGATAGATGCAGAAAGTAGACGAGAAACATGGGTAGAAACAGTCGATCGATATATAAATTTCATGAAAGGAAAAATCGGAGACAAACTAAAAGAGAGTGAATACAAAGAAATTAGAGAAACGATTTTGAAACAAGAGGCGATGCCTTCTATGAGATTGATGCAATTCGCTGGTCCTGCAGCTGACCGCACAAATGTTTGTGCATATAACTGTTCTTTCGTAGCACCATCTTCAATTCAAGATTTTGCAGAGATATTATACATATTAATGTGCGGAACAGGAGTTGGTTTTTCTGTTGAGAGTAACAACATCCAATCCCTTCCTCAAATCAAAGTTCAATCCGGTAAAAAAATCCCAACTTATGTGGTGCCTGATAGTAAAGAAGGGTGGGCAGATGCTCTATCATTTGGTATGAAGACATGGTTTTCTGGTGAAGATGTAGAATTTGATTTTTCACAATTAAGACCAGCTGGTGCTAGACTAAAAACTTTTGGTGGAAAGAGTTCTGGTCCTAAACCTCTCATAGAATTATTGGGATTTACCAGAGAAAGAATCATCAAAAGACAAGGCAGACACCTTAGAAATATCGATGCCCATGACATTATTTGTAAAATAGGGGAATGTGTAGTATCTGGAGGAGTTCGACGAAGTGCCCTCATATCACTATCTGATTTGGACGATACCGAAATGAGAGATGCAAAAATCGGGCAATTTTGGATTAATGAAGGACAACGAATGCTTGCGAATAACTCAGCTGTTTACAACACAAAACCATCAGAAACAGAATTTTTGCGAGAATGGATCGCATTGATGGAGTCAGGAGCAGGGGAAAGAGGAATCTTTAATAGAGGATCACTATACAAATCTTTGCCAGCAAGACGATTAGAAGTTTCAAAGAATTATATAGGAGAGATGGGGACAAATCCTTGTGGAGAAATAATTTTGAGATCAAAACAATTTTGTAACTTATCAGAAGTTGTAGCACGTGCCGAAGATAAAGAAGAAGATTTGATGAGGAAGATTAAGGTGGCAACTATCTTAGGTACATATCAGTCCACTCTTACCAAGTTTGAATACCTATCAAAAGAATGGAAAGAGAATTGTCAGGCTGAAAGATTGCTCGGAGTTTCAATTACCGGTCAATGGGATAGTAAATTTGCAAGAGACGAGAAGGTTCTTCAAAAATTAAAAAAGGAGGCAATCCGTTTGAATAAAATATATGCAAAAAGATTTGGAATAAGTGAATCAACCTGTATAACATGTGTTAAACCATCTGGTACAGTTTCTCAGACAGTAGATTGTTCTTCAGGAATGCATCCAAGACATGCCCCATACTACATCAGACGAGTTCGAATTTCTGCAACAGATGCACTATTTAAAATGCTTAAAGATCAAGGAGTACCTTATTATCCAGAAGTAGGTCAGAGCTATGAGAATGCAACAACTTTTGTTTTGGAATTTCCTATAAAAGCACCTAATGGAGCAATTTGTAAAGACGATATCAGTGCCATCGAACAACTAGAACATTGGAAAGTTGTTAAAATTAATTATACCGAGCATAATCCTTCCGTAACTATTTCTGTTGGAGACGATGAATGGATCAAGGTGGCACACTGGTTGTATCAAAATTGGGACATTATCGGTGGTCTATCTTTCCTTCCAAGATCAAATTATGTTTATCAGCTTGCTCCTTATGAGACAATAGATGAAAAAAGATACAAAGAGTTAATTGGTAAAATGCCAGAAATAGATTTTTCTAAAATTGTTATTTATGAAAAAATAGACGAGACTGAGGTTAAGAAAGAACTAGCTTGTGTTTCAGGAACTTGCGATATCTTATAAGAATAAAAACTAAAAAGCCACTTGCCAGTGGTTTTTTAGTTGCTATAATTAAATCCTATGGATAAAAAATCAAAATTAAAAATAGTTAAGCTTTTAGCCTTTATTATATTATTAGTAGCAATAGTGTTGGTGATTGGAACAATAACAAAACCAAAGACAGAAGAGGGTAAATACTCCAATCTTGATGGCTTTGCCCAATGTATTAGTGATTCTGGAGCAAGGTTTTATGGTGCTTTCTGGTGTTCACATTGTGGAGAACAAAAACAAATGTTTGGTTCAGCTAAACAGTATTTACCGTATGTTGAATGTTCAAGCGCCGATGGTAGAAGCCAATTAGAAGTTTGTAGCAAAGAGGGCATAGAAGGATTTCCTACTTGGAAATTTGCTGATGGATCCGAGCTTTCTGGACGACAAGAATTAGAAACTCTAGCAGCAAAAACATCGTGTAACCTACCAGAAATAGACAAATAACTCCTAATTTTAGAAAAATACGAAGTATGATATAATGAGCTTATATGAATAAGCTCATTATTGCTAATTGGAAAATGAATCCAGCTTCAGAGAAAGAAGCTGAGAAACTTTTAATAGAAACATCAAAAAAGATTAAAACCTTAAAAGGTATTGATTTGATAATTTGTCCACCTTTCCCTTACTTATTTCTATTTAAGAAAAATAAAACTACAAAGATTGTATTAGGTGCTCAAAATGTTCACAAGGAATTAGAGGGATCTTACACTGGAGAAGTTTCTGTTAAAATGCTTTCAAGTCTAGGAGTGAAGAATGTGATTTTGGGACACGGAGAAAGAAGAAAGCTTGGAGAAACTGACGAATTTATAAATCAAAAAGTTTTAACTTCGATAAAGAACAAAGTTAATCCTATTTTCTGTATAGGGGAAAGCAGTAGAGACAGGGATGGCAACTTCCTTTCTTTCTTAGAAGATCAAATTAAAAAAGGATTGAACGGAGTAACTAAATCTCAGATAAAAAATGTTGTAATTGCTTATGAACCACTTTGGGCTATTGGTAAAAATGCACAAAGGGAAGCCACCAGAGAAGAGTTTGTTGAAGTTAAGATTTTTATAAAAAAAGTAATTTCAGATTTGTATGATTCAAAGTCTGCACATGGAATCAAAATAATATACGGGGGATCAATCAATTCAAACAACGCAAAATCTTTCTTAGATGCTGGAGCTGACGGTTTGCTCGTCGGTCGAGATAGTATCAATTTTAAAAAGTTTGAAGCATTGTTAGATGCTATAAAATAAAATGAAATCTCTTAGAGAAATTAAAAATTTATCAAACAAAAAAGTCATTATTCGTGCTGATTTGAATGTGCCAATCAAAAATGATGAAATTGTTGATGATTTTAGAATAAAAAAAGTTATTCCAACTTTACAGTTTTTGCAGAAAAAAGGTGCTAAAACAATCATTATTTCTCACCTGGGAGAGGATGGAAGTCAAAGTTTAGCAATTGTGGCTAAGCGGATGAAAAAGTATATAAAGGAAGTTGAATTTATCGATCACCCAATCTTGTCTGATGAAACTGAACGTAAAATAAATGAAATGAAAAAGGGTGGCATTGTCATGCTTCGAAACTTAAGAAGCGAAGAAGGAGAGAAGAAAAATTCACCATCTTTTGCTAGAGGTCTTTCACGATATGGAGAAATTTATGTGAATGATGCCTTCTCCGTGTCACACAGAGAACACGCGTCTGTTGTTGGGATAGCAAAACACTTGCCTAGCTATGCGGGGTTACAGTTAGAAATAGAAGTTCAAAACCTTTCAAAAGCTTTTGATCCTAAACATCCATTTTTATTTATTTTAGGAGGGGCAAAATTTGATACCAAGATACCTCTTATTAGAAGATTCTTAAGAAAAGCTGATAATATATTTATCGGTGGAGCAATCGCAAATGATTTTCTAAAAGCAAAAGGATACGAAATTGGTGTTTCTCTCTGTGGTGGCCCAAATCCTGATATTAAATCATTTTTGAAAAGTAAAAATTTAACATTACCAATAGACGTCATAGTTAAAAGAAAAAATAAAGATATCAATGTAAAACTAGAAGAGGTTTTGCCAGATGATTGTATTTTGGATGTTGGTAAAGAGACAACAGAAAATTTAAAAAAATTAGTTTCAGAATCAAAATTTATTCTTTGGAATGGACCTCTCGGTAAATACGAAAATGGTTTTGGTGGCTCGACGGAAGAAGTATTAAAAGCTATTACCAAGAGTAAGGCTATTAGCATGATTGGTGGGGGAGATACTACCGCTATTATATCTAAACTAAAAATTGAGAATAAAATTAGCTTCGTTTCAACAGGAGGTGGGGCTACACTAGACTTTCTTGCTAAAGGTACTCTTCCTGGAATTCGAGCATTGAAATAATACCACTCTATAAAAATAGTTTGACCATGAGCCTTTTAGACCACACAGCTTGGATTCTAGAAGGTTTTTTGTATTAACAGCCGAGGTCGGACCTCGTACGAGGTCCGACCTCGGCTGTTATCCACAGGTACACCCCCACACCCATATTTTTATCATTCTGTTTACAGAATTTAATCACATAGCTTTTACCTTATTTAAACATACAGTTTTTTGTATCTTGTTTTAATATGTTTTTTAAAAACAATAAAAATATAGGTGTGGGGGTAAAGATTATGTTATAATAAAAAAGTGAAAAACAAACTCTTAAAATCAGATAATAAAACTACAGGGTTCACTTTAATTGAACTCTTAGTCGTTATCGCAATCATTGGAATTTTATCAGCCGTAGTTGTCGCTTCGCTAAACAGTGCAAGAGAGAAAGGAAAGATTGCTTCTATTAAATCCACCTTAAAACAACTATATAACCAAGCAGCCATCAATCAAGCAGAATATGGTAGTTTTGCAAACTCTAATACATCATATTCAGATTTAACTTGTACAGGCCCAGGAGGTAATCTAGCTAAAATAGCTCAACCACTCATTGATCAAGGAATTATAGTTAAATGCTTTAGTTTTAATAGTCCGGCATCTGGAGATTTGTCCCTTCGCTTTGCTGCAACCGCTCTTATATATGATACAAATGAACTCAAAGCATGGTCAGTAGATGAAAACGGTGTAGTTAAATGGGATACTCATGGAGTTAATACTGATGGGACAACAAGATCAACAGATATAACCATGGCATGGAAGGACCTAAATGATATCACTATAGCTATGAACGCTTGTGCGAAAAATGGTGGTCGTCTTCCTTCTGTGGAACAATTTCGAACCCTGTTTCATTCATGGTACTCATCTACTGGCAATGTGTCATATCTTCCAATACCAACAGAAGGTTCTTTTTCAAATGGTTACTACTGGTCATCAACTTCTGTACCGCTTTGGCCAGAGACTAGATCATATTCTTTGATCACAGAGAGCTCAAATATAGGATTCTCTGGTTCGTTGAGTTCTGGTTATTATGTCCGTTGTGTTAGATAAAAACATGCTTACATATTTGTGTGCTATCGCTTACAAATATGTAACCTAAAAAACTTCGATCAATGTCGAAGTTTTTTAGGTTAGTATTCTGGGACTAGATGAATATGAAAATGAGGGACATCTTTACCTATGACTTTAACTTTTACAAATTCGCATTTTTTATCATTGATTAGTTTTTGCATTAGTTTTTTTGCAACAACAAAAGCTTCACCCAGTAATTCATCTGGAGCATCTTGCATCCAAACGTAATGATCTTTGGGAATGATTAGCGTGTGTCCATCGCTCTCGGGATTGATATCAAGAAAAGCGAAGAATTTCTCATCCTCATAAACCTTTGTGCTAGGAATTTCTCCTTGTGCAATTTTACAAAAAATACATTTATCCATATTTCTATTATATGTTACAATCAAGAATATGCCAAACCACGAAGAACTACTTGAAATACTTTTGAACAATCGAGGTATTGAAATTAAAGACCGAGAAAAATTCCTTAATCCATCATATGAGGATCACTTGAATGACCCTTTTTTGTTGAAGGGAATGGAAACTTCTGTAGTTAGATTTTTCGAAGCTGTTTCCAATAATCAAAAAATAGTGATTTACAGTGACTATGATGCCGATGGTATACCAGCAGCGGTTATTCTTCATGACTTCTTGAAAAAGATTAATTACGAAAATTTTTCTGTCTATATTCCACATCGTCATGACGAAGGGTATGGTCTTCACGCTGATGCGATAGAGGAATTTGTGAAAGATAAAGTCAATTTATTAATCACTTTAGACTTAGGCATTACCGCCAAAGATGAAATAGCTCAAGCGAAGATAGGCGAGATAGACACTATTGTCATTGATCACCATTTACCACAAGAAAGTTTGCCGAGCGCTTTTGCAATTATTGATCCCAAGATTGAATTGGATGAAAATCTAAATCGTAATCAAAATAAAATTCCTACAGATACGGAAGATAAAAATTCTTCAGCTATGCTTTGTGGGGCAGGGTTGGCTTACAAATTTATACAAGCCACAATTTCAAAATATGGAGAATATTGGGATATAAAAAATGGATGGGAGAAGTGGCTTCTAGATATGGCTGGAGTGGCAACGATTGCAGATCAGGTTCCTTTGTTAGAAGAGAATCGTACCCTTGCGTACTATGGATTGAAAGTTTTAAAAAAAACGAAAAGAGAAGGTTTGAAAGAATTGTTTATTAAATCTGGAGTCTCTATCTCTAATATAACTGAAGAAGATATCTCTTTTACTTTAGCACCAAGAATAAACGTGGCTTCTAGAATGGCAAATCCTATGTTGGCTTTTGATTTACTGTCGACAGATGACAGTGTAAAAGCAAAAACACTGGCCGGATTGCTTGATAAAATAAATACTGACAGAAAATACACTGTGGCTCAAATAATGAAAGAGGTTAAATCAGTTTTAAACAAGAGATTAGAGAATGAGGACTTTATAAATCAACCATTTATTGTTATTGGAAATCCAAAATGGCATGTCGGGGTTTTGGGATTAATAGCCTCAAAGATTACAGAAGAATACAAGAAGACTGTTTTTGTTTGGGGTGGGGAAGAAGACATGATCCGAGGTTCTTGCCGTTCATACGGGGAAATTAATCTTGTAGAGATAATGTCTCGTTTACCAGAAGGATCGTTGTCTTTATTTGGAGGACATAAAGGAGCTGGTGGCTTTTCAGCAGATAGAGAAGAAATTGTTTTACTAGAAGAAAGACTAAAACCAATTTTTGAAGAAGTAGAAGATATCAAAGGCCAAGATGATTTTATAATAGATGCAAAAATTTCAATAGATGATGTTAATGAAGATAACTATAAAGTTATAGAAAAGATGGCCCCTTTTGGCATGGGGAATCCTAAACCAGTTTTCAAGCTCGACAATTTGGAAATTTTTGAAGTTAAAGAATTTGGAAAAGAAAAAAATCATCTCGAACTATCTTTTAAAAACACTAAGAATAAAACAATTAAAGCTATTTCGTTTTTTAAAACTAGAAATGATTTTAATGGTATTGATTTAACACCAGGAAATAAGATTAACTTGATCGCCAATTTAGAGAAAAATAACTTTGCCGGCAGAGAAGAACTAAGACTTAGAATCGTAGGCATAATGTAACGATCAGTTCTTTTAATTTGGTTAATTCTATTGTATAATAAAACTATGATTAAGAATTATAAAAACACTAATAATGCCTTTACTCTCATCGAACTCCTCGTCGTCGTCGCAATCATCGGAATACTCTCCTCAGTAGTCATCACATCACTAAACTCTGCAAGAGAAAAGAGCAAGATTGCTTCTATTAAATCCACCTTAAAACAACTATACAACCAAGCTGCCATCAATCAAGTAGAAAATGGTAGTTTTACTGGATCTAATCCTTCATATTCAAACTTAACCTGTTCTGGCAACTTAGCTCCAATAATTAAACCACTAGAAGACCAGGGAATAATAGTTAAATGCTTTAGTTTCTATGGAAGTCCCTATGGAGGAAATTATACAGGAGACGATTATAACAGATTCGCCGCCACGGCCCTCATCTACGACACAGGAGAACTCAAAGCATGGTCTGTAGATGAAAACGGTGTAGTTAAATGGGATACACAAGGAGTAAACTCAACAGGAGCTTTTGTTACCCCTGACATTACAGCCTCATGGACTAATGCTCAAAACAGATGTGCTTTATCTGGTGGACGTCTCCCTTCTATTGAACAATTGAGAACTCTATCTCATGCATGGTATTCTAAAGCTAATACTGATGGAGATGTAGACCCTTGGGCACCTCTTGGTTTCGTAGCAAGCATCTACTGGTCTTCTACCCCCGTTCCGTCGTCGCCTACTACGCTCGCTTACGGCCAGATCATGGCCTATGGTAGCTTGACCTCCTACAGTCAGACTCTCGGGTACTATGTTCGCTGTGTTAGGTAGTAGTGTGTTCGCCTAGAATTCATTATTACATCCCGACTTTATGTCGGGACATTCTCTCTCGAATGACTCCGACGTAAGGAGGAGCATTCGAGAGAGGGCTTGTCGTTTATGTCTATTTATTCTAATCTTCCAATATACAACAATACATTTTCATTGTTAAAAGAACTATACATAAGAGTTCCTAAATTTAGTAAAGAATATAAATATCTTCTAGGGGAGAAAATGATTAAATGCTGTGTGGACAGTCTTGTGTTAATTAATCAAATTAGTTCAAGTAAAGAAAGGGTCGAAAGAATAAATCTTTTGATGAGATTAGAAGATAACATGAATGTACTAATGGTGCATGTCCGAATAGCTAATGAACTCAATCAATTAGTTAAAAAGGATAATTATTTCTTTTTATCTCAAAAAATAATAGAAATTTTAAATCAAGCAGAAAATTGGAAAAAGTTTCTTCAGAAGAAGAAATGTTCCCAGAATTGCACCTCTGATGGTAGTGCAAGTGTGGATAAAAAAATTCCTCTCCCCACCCCTTGTTAAAAGATCTATCACTTTAGACAAGGGATAAGAGGTTATCATGATTGAGTTGGGGAGACTAGCTCTTGGTTTCGTAGCAAACAACTACTGGTCTTCTACCCCCGTTCCGTCGTCGCCTACTACGCTCGCTTACAACCAGAACATGAACAATGGTAACTTGAACAACAACAGTCAGACTAACGGGAACTATGTTCGCTGTGTTAGGTAGAAGTGTGTTCGCCTAGAATTTTGTTTCCAATTTTCTGCTTGATTTAATATTTTAGAATGACAATTTTCACAATTAAAAATATATATAAAGCATATAATGATTGCTTAAAACACAAGAAAAACACAACTAATGCTTTAAAATTTGAGCTAAACAGAGAGAAGAATTTGTATTCATTACTCAAAGATTTACAAAACAGAACTTACAAAATATCAAGACATATATGCTTCGTGGTAACAGTGCCAACGGCTAGGGAAATATTTGCAGCTGATTTTCGAGATAGAATAATTCACCATGTACTATATAATGAGATAAGAGATTTATTTGAAAGTAATTTCATTGAAGAATCATATGCTAATAGATTAGGCAAAGGGACTCATATGGCTGTTCGAAAATTAAGATATCATATAGCAAGAGGAGGAAAGGATGGTAGAAGATTATATTATTTAAAGATGGATATCAAGGGATTTTTCAGAAATATAGACAAAAATATTCTATACGAAGAAATGAAAATGATTATTGTGAGAAGTGACAAAGATAAATCGTGGAAAGACGAAATACTGTGGCTAACAAAAATGATTATTTTTCATGATCCAACATCTAATTATGTTTTCAAAGGGGCGAATAATACAAGAGGCGTTGTCCCTAAGCACAAATCTTTGTTTTATGGAGATAGAAATAAAGGTTTACCAATAGGGAATTTAACTAGCCAATTTTTTGCAAATATTTATTTAGACAAACTTGATCATTTTGTAAAAGAGGAATTAAAATTTTATCGCTATCTTAGATATGTTGATGATTTTATTATCCTAGATGAAGACAAAGAAAGGTTAGAAGAAACGATAAAAAAAATTGATCTATTTCTTAACCAGAAGTTAAATTTAAAATTGGCCCCCGATAAGATATTTCTAAGGCAGGTTAATCATGGAATAGACTTTCTTGGTTATTATATTAAACCGACTCATACTCTAGTAAGAAGAAAGGTGGTTCGGAGGTTTAAAGACAAAATGTATAAAAATAAAAACAAAGAAGATGGCTTATACTCTATAAAATTTCTGTCTGTTATAAGATCTTATTTTGGACATTTCGAGCATGCAAATAGTTATAATTTGAGGAAAAAATTAATAGGTTAGTAATAAGGTATTAGATTTAATATTAGTAAATAAATTTTTATAGGATATAATATAAAATAACAAATATTATGAATAAAAAAATAGAAATCTACACAGACGGATCTTCTCTCGGTAATCCTGGCCCCGGAGGATGGGGGACTGTTGTGGTTGAAAATGAAAAAATCGTCTTTGAGCTTGGGGGCTTTGATAAAAACACGACAAATAATCGCATGGAAATAAAAGCGGTTATTGAAGCGTTGAGATATGTAAATAAAAAATACGGAGGTCTAGAAGTCTCGATCGTCGCAGACTCCAATTATGTTCTTTTGGGGATTACTGAATGGATTCACAACTGGCAACGAAATGGATGGAAAACTGCCGGCAAAAAACCAGTTCTTAACCAAGAACTCTGGCAAGAACTCTGGCAACTAAAAGAAGAATCAACTTCAAAGATTTTATGGCATAAAGTTAAAGGTCACTCAGGCCACGTTTTCAACGAGCGAGCAGATGAGATAGCGACAACAAAAGCCTCACTACAAAAGTAGGGGGCTTAATTGTTTTACAAGGTTTTTGTGTAAACAGAAAAGTTTTTCCTCTATAATTATTTTGTGGAGCACGGATATTTTTCTACTGAAAAATTCCTCGAGCTCGCGCCGTCGCGCTCGCTAGTCTCCACAAAATAACTATAGATGGAAAAATCATGGTAAGAGTTTATGTCGAAAAAGGAAATTATTTTAATAATCTTTTTGGCAATAATAGCGGGAGTTCGCTATTTGTTTTTTATCCCCCAAGCTCCTAATTTTGATTATTTAGTAGGGGAAAATATAGGATTCGTTGGGCAAATTGTAGAAAATCCAGATGAGAGATTGAACAGTCAGCAATTAAAAGTAAAAATTAATAATCAAAAAATTTATTTACTTGTTTCAACTAGCAAAGCAACAGAATACAAGTATGGTGATAAGATTTATGCAGAAGGGAAGCTCTCAAAACCAGAAAATTTTATCACTGCCCAAGGAAAAGAATTTAATTATATAAAATATCTTGCAAATCAAGATATTTATTTTTTGCTTAAATATCCCAAAATAGAAATCATTACCCGAGATAACGGGAATTCGGTTTATGCTTTTCTGTATAAAATAAAAAATTCTTTTATAAAAAGTATAAACAAAGTTATCGACTTACCAGAGAGTAGTTTGGCCGGAGGTTTGGTTTTAGGATTAAAAGGCGGTTTTGATGAAGAAATGAGAAATAACCTTATAGAAACAGGTACTATCCACATTGTGGCGTTGTCTGGTTATAACGTTTCAATTGTAGCAGAGGGTGTGATGAAGGCTTTTAAGCAAGTATTTTCTCAAAACATCTCTATCGTTTTAGGTATGGTGACTATTTTGCTTTTTGTAATTTTAACAGGAGCAGAAGCGACTGCTGTTAGAGCAGGAATTATGGCAACCATTATGCTCGTAGGACGAATGACTGGTCGAAAATATTTAGCTGGTCGTGGACTGGTGATTGCTGCACTTTTAATGATCACATATGATCCGAGAATTGTGACCGACATGTCTTTTCAGTTATCTTTTATTGCTACAGCGGGAGTTTTATTTTTACCAACAAAAATTTTGAAATATTTTTCTTTCTTACCGGTTCGCTTTGGAGTCAGAGAAATGGTGGTGTCGACAGTTTCAGCAACTATCTCTGTTTTGCCTATTGTTTTATATAGCACAGGAGTGTTATCGATAGTTTCTATTCTTGTTAATTTGTTAATACTTTTATTTATTCCTTATGCTATGCTTTTTGTTTTTATCGCTGGAGCTTTGGGACTAATTTCTAAGGCGATAGCTATACCTTTTGGTTTTATCGCATTTATTATTCTTCACTATATTTTATCTGCAATAAATATCTTTGGCTCGTTTAGATTTTCGAGTTTTACAATTCAATCCTTCCCACTTATTATTGTTATTTTATTATATGCAGGTATTCTTTGGTGGGTTTTTATAAAAAAGAAATAATGTTTATTAACATCTCTGTTTGATAAATGTTATTATAAAAAGGAAAATGAAAAAATATAAAAAATATCTACCATATCTTTTGATTCTAGTTATTCTCGGTGTAACTATTTTTGTTTGGCAGTCCGTTTTAAGTAATAAAAATCCGAGAATGCTCAAGGTCGCATTCCTGGATGTGGGGCAGGGGGATGCTATATACATTGAGGCTCCAAATAAAAAACAGGTCTTGATAGACGGAGGAAAAGATTCAAAACTTTTGTACAGCTTATCGAAAGTAATGCCTTTCGCTGATCGATCTTTGGACTTGTTAATTATTACTCATCGAGATATGGATCATATCGGAGGTTTACCAATGCTTCTAGACGGGTATCGTGTTGAAAAAGTTATTGATAATGGAATTAAAGATGAAACAGAAATATCAAAATCTGTGGATGAAAAAATTAAAAGTCGATCTATAGAAAGTGAAGTGGCTCAAAAAGATATGCGAGTTTTTCTTGATAAAGAAAATGATATTTATTTAGATGTTATTTATCCCAATAGAGATGTTTCAGATATTGATTCAAATGATGGTTCTGTTGTGGTTAAATTGGTTCATGGAGAAAATTCATTTTTGTTTACAGGAGATGCAAGTATTTATGCTGAAAGTTTAATAATGTGGGAAGAAGGCGAGAACGATTTAGATATCGATGTGCTTAAATTGGGTCACCATGGAGCAAGGTCGTCATCAAGTTTACTCTGGCTCGAGAAGACCAGTCCAGAGTTGGCCATAGTTTCTGCCGGTAAAAATAATTCTTATGGGCATCCGCACAAAGAGACACTGGAGAGATTGGAAAATTTAAAAATTCCATTTTTATCAACTGCAGAGATTGGAACAATTTTAATAAAAAGTGATGGTCAAAAATTGGAGTACTAAAAATCTTGTGATCTCAAGCAAAAATAATTCTCTTCAAAAAAGACTAGCGAGCACGACGGTGCGAACTTGCTTGAAAGCAAACTGCTTTGCTTTCAAGGTGTTCACGAAGTGATGTGCCGATGTCTTTAGACAGGCATAAACGGGCATTTTTCGAGAGAATTATATCCGTGCTTTTTTGAAGAGAATTATTTTTTGCTAAGTGCGTGAATCAAATAAAAAACACCCCGATTTTTTCGGGGTGTTTTTTATTTTATGATTCCTGCCTCTTTCAATACTGTGTAAGCTCCTTTTTTGTTAATTGTTTTAATTGCTTGTGTGGATATAGTAAGTGAGAAATATTTCTTGAGCTCAGGGACATATATTCTCTTTTTCTGTAGGTTAGGGTACTTTCTTACCATTCCTGTAGGGTTAAATTTGGTAGCACGAACAACGTTGGAGTATCCTCCAGCTACTTTTGAACCCTTTTTTGTTATTGGACAGACTTTTGCCATATGTGAAAGCTATGTTATCATATAAGTCTTAGAAAAGCAATCCCGCAAGGGAAGTATAAAAATTATGAACATAGGAATTACAGATGGAATATTTTATGTCGCCGTACTCATCATGTCGGTAGTGATCCACGAAGTGGCTCATGGTTATTCAGCCTATTTGCTTGGTGATGACACGGCTAAACTTAGCGGACGGTTAACTCTTAATCCTCTCAAACATTTAGACCCGTTCGGATCTGTCTTTTTGCCTTTGCTTTTGGTTTTAACAAATTCCGGTTTTATTATTGGATGGGCAAAGCCAGTACCTTATAACCCTAGAAACTTGAAGGGGGGAAGGAAAGCTGATTTTATCGTTTCTATTTCTGGAATTGCGGCCAATTTGATCGTAGCTCTAATATTTGGTCTTATCTTGAGGTTCTTACCGTTTATTGGTTTGCCTCTCGATTCAGAAGCTTTATTCGCCTTTGTTAAGATTGCCTCAATAATAGTTGTAACAAATTTGGTTTTAGCACTATTCAACCTAATTCCAATATCACCCCTAGATGGATCAAAAGTTCTTTTCTCGATTCTCCCAGTTCGTTTAAGAAATATTGAAATCTTTATGGAAAAATGGGGATTATTCTTAATGATTTTCTTCATAGTCTTTGTTTGGCAGTATGTTTCTCCAGTCATCTATTTAGCTTTTAAACTTTTGACGGGCATAAATCTGATATAGAAACACCCCTATTGCATTTTAGCTAATTCTGTAGTAAAGTAATTCCACTAGTCTTTATGACTATTTGTTTTATATGTCTGGCCTATTTGAGAGAATCAAATAGGAATTACTAAAATAATTAAAGAGTTAAATAAAAATTAATTATTTATTTTTTAAGAATGCCTACAATTAATCAATTGGTTCGAAAGAGCCGCAAATCAATAAAAAAGAAATCAAAAGCAGTAGCACTTGCTCGTGGTTTTAATACGAACAAAAACAAGCCGGTGTTTTATCCTGCTCCATTTAAACGTGGTGTGTGTACTAAAGTTTCAACTACAACCCCTAAGAAACCTAACTCAGCTTTACGAAAAATTGCCAGAGTTCGTCTAACAAACGGTATGGAAGTAACAGCTTATATTCCAGGAGAAGGACACAATTTGCAAGAACACTCAGTGGTTATGATCCGAGGAGGCCGTGTGAAAGACCTTATTGGAGTTCGTTATCACGTCGTTCGAGGTCGTCTAGATACACAAGGAGTAGAGAAGCGTCGACAATCAAGAAGTCTCTATGGTGCTAAAACTCCTAAGAAAGACACTAAGAAATAATTTTTTGAATAAAAAACTATGAGAAAGAAGATAAAAGATAAAAAAGTAGTAGAGCCTGATATCGTTTACAAATCTCAAAAACTTGCTAAGTTTATCAACAATGTGATGTTGGATGGCAAGAAAGAGACAGCTCGTAAATCAGTTTATAAGGCCTTCGAAATTATAAAAGAGAAGACAGGAAACCCTAATCCTCTTGAAGTGTTCGATACAGCTATCAAAAATGCAGGACCTCTAGTAGAAGTACGATCACGAAGAATTGGAGGAGCCAACTATCAAGTTCCTAGAGAAGTAAGACCAGAAAGAAGAGTAGCTTTAGCAATGAGATGGATAATAGGAGCAGCAAGAACCAAAAAAGGAGCACCTATTCATGAAAAACTTGCTGAGGAATTAATTCTAGCTTCAAAAAACGAAGGTGCAGCATGCAAGAAGAGAGACGATACTCACAAAATGGCAGAAGCCAACAAAGCATTTGCTCACTTCGCTTGGTAATTCAAACAAATACTCAATTTTAAAACCCCCGAAAGGGGGTTTTAAAATTGTTTGATAGGTTGTTGTGTTTTTGCTGAATTTAAATATAATAGGGACAAAACTGTTTAAAAACTATTGCGATGAAGACTTCGAATTTTTTAAAAGAAGTCAGAAAAATCTGCAGATTATCTGACTTAGATCCGGACAAGGTGGGGGACAACCCACAAGTTGAAGAGGTCCCAAAAAATCTCAATTCTACTCCTGTGAACCTTACTGAAATAAGGGGATTCAAACAGATGTTTGTTGAGGAGCTTACGTATTTAGGGCAGATAACAAGAAACTTGTTATCTCAACTTGGGGACAATAAAAAAGAGGAAAAAATCCTCGACATTTCCCAAAACATAACTAGGTATATGGAACTAATCCTTCAAATCGAAGTGATGGTTTCAAAGACCCACAGAAAATTTGTTATCTATAACGGTTTCATCTATGAAGAAAAAACCGCTTAGTATTTTTTAGTAGAAAGGCCTCTTTTTAGAGGTCTTCTATTTTTTAAACTTGCTTTTATAACAAAAGGGAATATAATGCGGACAAATAAAATTCTTTAACTAAAACATTTGACTATGAAGTATTATCCTCTTCTCTTGGCTTTGTGCCAGGATATAGAAATTAATTTGTTAGAAGATGTTGAAACCATCTTTAGAAACAAAGAAGAAAGGATCGTTCTCGGTCCAAAGATCAATATCAAGGATACCATCTTTGGTGAAGATGCAACTGAGATTGAAAAAATTTCAAGTGTAGTGAGTAATATGTTTCTTCGAGCAAGAAATTATGTAGGGCCGTCGGGTGGAGAAAAAGGACATTTGGAAAATGTTAAAAACGAAATCATTACCCAAATTGCTGAAACTTATCAAGATGTTATCATTTATCTTTTTAATAATCAGGTTTGTCCGGATTCAAGACTTATAGTTGACCAGGGTTTTTTTTACAAAACCATTGGTCAGGAAGAGTTTGAAGCTAAACTCAAAAAGGCGAATCAAAAAATTCGTGATAAGGCCAAGTTCTACCATGAGGCTTGTGCAGCCTATAGAAAAATAGCAAACCAATAACTTTATTGATGTAGAGATGTTAAGGAGTCCAACCGGCTCCTTTTTTGTTGCAAAAAAAGGCTTTTTATTGTATATTGCAGAGATATTAGGGTCTTTAAGACTTTATATTTTTAATTAAAGCTTATCTTCTAGCAGTTGAGCTTTAACATTATTTTTTTAATTTTAATTTTTAGGCTAGTTGCTAGAACCTAGGCCCTAGAAACTAAATATATATGGAAAGAGATTATCCCTTAGAAAAAGTAAGAAATTTTGGAATTATTGCTCACATTGATGCTGGTAAAACCACTACAAGTGAAAGAGTTCTTTACTATACAGGAATGTCCCACAAGGTTGGTGAAGTTCACGATGGTGAAGCAACTACAGACTGGATGGAGCAAGAGCGTGAAAGAGGTATTACAATTACTTCTGCTGCTGTTACGTGTTTTTGGACACCTACATATGCAAATGGTGATAAAAATAAAAAGCATCGTTTTAATATTATTGACACTCCAGGTCACATTGACTTTACTGTTGAAGTTAAGAGATCACTTCGTGTGCTAGACGGAGCGGTTGTTGTTTTCGATGGAGTAGCTGGAGTAGAACCTCAATCAGAAACAAACTGGCGTTATGCTGACGAAGCTATGGTTCCTCGAATTTGTTTTGTTAACAAAATGGATAGAACAGGAGCTTCTTTTGAACACTCATACAAAACAATTTTGGATAGATTAAACAAAAATGCAGTCAGGATGCAATTACCTATCGGGGCAGAAGAAAATTTTGAAGGGGTTGTTGATTTGCTTAAAATGAAAGCCTATTATTTTGAAGGTAATATGGGGGATCAAGTTGTTGAAAAAGAAATCCCAGAAAATCTAAAAGCGGACGCAGAGAAATATCATGGTGAATTAATCGAAAAAATTGTTGAACAAGATGATACTTTAATGTCTGATTATCTTGAAGGAAAAATTCCTAGTATCGAAGTTTTAAAAGCAACAATGAGAAAGGCTGTTATCGCAAACAAAATCTTTCCAGTGTTTACAGGAACTGCCTTGAAAAACAAAGGGGTTCAACTAGTTCTAGACGCTGTTATCGATTATCTTCCAAGCCCAATTGATATTCCTGCAATCAAAGGAGTTAACCCAGATAACGGAGATGAAATGGAAAGACATGCTTCAGATTCAGAACCATTTTCAGCTCTTGCTTTCAAAGTTGCTACTGACCCGTTCGTTGGACAATTAATTTTCTTCCGTGTTTATTCCGGATCTCTTTCTGCTGGAAGTTATGTTTATAATCCGAGAACAAGAAACAAAGAAAGAATTGGACGTATCTTGAGAATGCATGCTAATGACCGAGAAGAAGTCAAGAAAGTTTTTGCTGGAGAAATAGCAGCCGCTGTTGGATTAAAAGACACTATTACTTCAGACACTCTCTGTGATGAGGCTAGTCCTATAGAACTATATAAAATTATATTCCCAGAACCAGTTATTCAACTTAGAGTTGAACCAAAGACAAAGGCTGACCAAGAAAAAATGGGTATGGCTTTAAATCGTTTAGCACAAGAAGATCCAACCTTTAGAGTCTCGACAGATAGTGAGACTAATGAGACAATCATTTCTGGAATGGGAGAACTTCACCTTGAAATTATTGTTGATCGTATGAAGAGAGAATTTAGTGTTGAAACTAATGTTGGAAATCCTCAGGTAGCCTACAGAGAAACTATTACTGGTACCGCAGACGCAGAAGGTAAATACATCAAACAATCTGGAGGAAGAGGTAACTACGGTCACGTTAAGATTAAAGTTAAGCCTATGGACTTTTCTATTAATCCAGAAGACCTTCCAAGAAATGTTAAGAGAGATAAAGAATTTGAATTCATTAACAATATCAAAGGAGGTGTTATTCCACTAGAATACATTCCAGCTTGTGAAAAAGGATTCAAAGAAGGATTGGATAGAGGAATACTAGCAGGGTTCAAGATGGTTAATGTTTCAGTAGATCTATGGGATGGTTCTTACCACGAAGTTGACTCTAACGAAATGGCTTTCAAGATTGCAGCTTCTATGGCTGTTCAAGATGCATGTAAGATGGCTCGTCCAGTTATTCTTGAGCCAATGATGAAGGTTGAAGTTGTAACCCCAGAGAAATTCATGGGAGATGTTACTGGAAGTTTATCTTCAAAGAGAGGAATCATTGAAGGAATGGAAGCAAGAGGGTTGAATCAAGCCATCAAGGCAGTTGTTCCACTATCTGAGATGTTTGGATATATGACAACCCTTCGTTCAATGACCGAAGGACGTGCTGGATTCGTAATGGAATTCTTAAGATACGATATAGTTCCACAAAACGTCGCTACAGCTATCATTGAAAAAAGGAAATAGAATATAGTTTGTTTAAGAGATGTGCTTTAAAAAAACACTTCCCGCCCCGTAGTAAAATTTAAGAGCATTCGTTTTAAATTTTTACTTCTGGGGTCGCTACAGCTATCATTGAAAAAAGGAAATAGTATACTTAAAATTAAACCCCCTTTTGGCTTTCGCCAAAAGGGGGTTTAATGATATAATATAAACCTATTAATCAAAAAACATTATGAAAAAATTAAAAGCTAAAACAGATATTATAGTTCCTTTTGTTTTTGTTGGTGCGGTAGTGGTATTAGTAGTATTTTTGTTAATTAAAAACAATGCAAAGATTTCTACTCCTGTAACTATTCCCACTACATTAGATAACACAAAAGAAGAAACAAATAATATCGAAACAAATAATATGCAAGAAAAAATTTCAAAAGAAGGAGATGTTTTAACAATGAATTACACAGGTCGCTTAGAGAATGGTACAGTTTTTGATTCAAATGTTTTACCACAGTTTGGACATGTTGAACCATTTGAATTTACTCTAGGGGCAGGACAAGTTATTGCTGGTTGGGACGAAGGACTAGTTGGGATGAAAATTGGTGATAAAAAAACCTTAGTTATTCCTCCAGAAAAAGGTTATGGTAATAGAGAAATTGGGGGTGTAATTCCAGCCAATTCAACTCTTATTTTTGAGGTTGAACTTGTTGGTATAAAATAATATATGACAAAATTTAAACTATTTTTACACAAAAATATAAAGCGAAAAAGATTTTGGATTATTGGTGCTGTTGTTTTGCTTGTTGTTATTCCAATTATTTTTAGACCAAGTAAGAATGTTCAAAACACAACTACCGATACAGTAAAACTAGTTGATCTTAAACAAACAATCTTGGCAACAGGACAGGTTGTTTCAAATACCGATATTGAACTATCTTTCCGTTCAAGCGGAACTGTTCGAGACATTAAAGTTAAGGTAGGAGATAAGGTAAAGAAGGGAGATATGATAGCTAGCCTAGGTGGTGACACAGAGAAGGCTAGTTTAACAACAGCCAAAGGTGTTTTGCTCGCCGCTCAAGCTAGATACAAAAGAGTAATAGAAGGCGCTTCCAACGAAGAAATAAATCTTTCGAGAGTAGCTTTAGAGAATGCAAAAATAGAATTAGAAAATACAAAAAAATCTCAGGATATAATTTTACAAAATGCATACCACAATTTATTAAATTCCACGCCTGAAGCAATTCCTTCTGATGGTGATGATGATTACACTGCCCCTACGATAAGTGGTAATTATTCTCTTGGTAAAGAGGGGGTTATTAAGCTTAAACTGTATTCAAGTGCTGGGGGTATTAGCTATGAAGCTTCTGGTTTAACTACAGGCACTGGTATCAGCAATACGATAACCGCTCAACCAGTAGGTAATTCTGGGTTGTTTATTAAGTTTCCAGAAAATTATGGTTTAGATGTAAAAGAATGGATTATCGAAATTCCAAACAAAAAAGCTTCTAATTATCTTACCAATTACAACGCATATCAAGCTGCTCTAAAATCAAAAGATAACGCTATTGCGAGTGCCGAAGCAATGGTTGCTCAAAGACAAGCAGAGTATAATTTGAAAATTGCAGGAGCTAGAGGAACAGATATAGACATGGCAAATGCCGAAGTTCTCCAGGCAGAAGGAAGTTATGAACAAGCTCTAGCGAAGTATAACGATACTTTGATAACAGCCCCTGTTGATGGGACTATTACTAGTATTGATACAAAAATAGGGGAATTAGCAACTCCGAATAAGAGAGCTTTTCTTCTTGAAGATGTTTCTAATATGTATGTTGAAGCTTATATCAACGAAGCCAATGTCTCGATGCTTACATCTGGCCTTCCTGTAGATATTTCGTTTGATGCCTTCGGTACAGATAAAATTTGGAACGGAGCAATAACTTTTATTGATCCAAGTTTTAATCTTATCTCTGGTGTAGTTAATTACAAAGTTAAAGCAAGTATTCCTCTTGTAGAAGGTTTGAAGCCAGGCATGACAGCTAACATGACGATCAAGGCAGAAGAAAAAAACGGCGTTCTTGTTGTGCCAACCAGAGCAATCATTACAGATAAAACAGGAGATAAAACTATTCGTCTAATAACCAATACAAAGAAAAAGAAATGGAAAGAAATTCCTATCGTAACAGGTATGGAAGGGGATGGAGGTATGACGGAGATAACAAACGGACTTAACGAAGGAGATGAAATTGTTGTCCTAATTAAAAAATAAAATGCTTATAGAGTTAAAAAATATTTTTAAAAGTTATGATAACGGTGGCGTTGTCACTCGTGTTTTACACGGTATAAATCTAGAAGTAGAAGAAGGAGAATTTATCGCAATCATGGGACCATCTGGTTCCGGTAAATCAACATTGATGCACATAATTGGTTTTCTAGATAGAGCAACAAAAGGAAAATATTTTTTTGACGGCCAAGACACTGCGCACTTAACTGACGATGAATTGGCTCATATTAGAAATGAGCGTATTGGTTTTGTCTTCCAATCTTTTAATCTCTTACCCAGAACCACAGTTTTAGACAATGTTATTTTGCCTTTATTTTATAGTAAAACAAAAACAGGTCTAGAAGCGAAAGCTAAAGAAGCTCTCAGAGCGGTTGATTTGGAAGATAGAATGCAACATTTGAGTAATCAAATTTCTGGAGGACAAAAGCAAAGAGTTGCGATAGCAAGAGCTCTGATCTGTGATCCGAAAGTAATTTTTGCCGATGAGCCGACTGGTAATTTGGATTCAAAAAGCGGAAGTACTGTTATGCACATTCTAGAAAAATTAAACGATGAAGGTCGTACAATTATTCTCGTGACTCATGATGAAGATGTTGCCATGCACGCAAAGAGAATAGTTACTATCCGTGACGGTGAAATTGTCAGTGATGAAAAAGTTCCAGAGAAAATGAGGGTGCACTCGAAAGTTTTGGAAGAATAAAATATGAAAAATTTAATAAGAGATATAAAACTTACAATAAAGGGCCTACTCACAAGAAAGGGGAGATCTTTTTTGACAATTCTCGGTATTATTATCGGGGTTGCAGGAGTGATAGTTATTATCTCTTTGGGAGCGGGTGCTCAGTCTCTAGTTGTTGGACAGATTAGTAAACTTGGTACGAATCTAGTTGGTGTTTTGCCAGGTAAGGGAAACGAAAAAGGTCCTCCCGCTTCTGTTTTTGGAGTTCAGATAAAAACACTTTCTTCCTATGATCTAGAATCAATTAAAAATAAAAATAACGTTCCTAATGCGACAGCCGTTGCCCCTTTTGTTCGTGGAAGTGTGACGATTGTTGCCGGTAAGGAGAGTGTAGATACCACGTTTAATGCCACTAGTGGAGAATACCCCCTAGTTCAAAGTGTGTCTCTCGAAGAAGGATATTTTTTTAGCGAGGAGGAGTCCCGCTCTGGATCAAATGTCATTGTTATTGGTTATGATATAGCAGAGGCCCTTTTCCCTGACGGCAAGTCTTTAGGAAAAGTTGTAAAACTAAAAATGAACAATGATTCAAACGGCGTACCTTTTCGTGTTGTTGGCGTTCAGAAAAAGATGGGGACTGTCGCTTTTGAAAACCAAGACGATTTAGTCTATGTTCCTTTTATCGTTGGACAAAGACAATTACTTGGTATTGATTACATTCAATTCATTCGCATCAAGGTAGATCAAGAAATAAATATAGATAAAACAATGGAAGATATCAGAAGAGTTATCAGAGAAAATCATCGAATCAAAGATCCGACCAACGATGATTTTGATGTTAGAAACCTTTCCGAGGCACTCGAAATGATTACGAGTATTACGGATGTTCTAAGAGTGTTTCTAGGTTTGATGGCCGGAATATCTTTGATTGTTGGAGGTATTGGAATTATGAATATAATGCTTGTGACAGTTTCTGAGAGAACGAGAGAAATAGGTCTTAGAAAAGCGATTGGGGCAACAAGTAAAAAAATAATGAATCAATTTCTCCTTGAAGCTATTGTGATTACTTCTCTCGGTGGCGTATTTGGAATTATTTTAGGTGTAATCATTTCATATTTAATAGCAGTTGGAGTACGCTTTGCCGGGTATGATTGGGAGTTTATAATTTCTCCTTTTGCTATTATTTTAGCTGTATCTGTCTCTGTCCTAACAGGTATTATCTTTGGACTTTATCCTGCTAGAAAAGCGTCAAAATTAGATCCTATAGAAGCTTTAAGATATGAATAACTTAAAAAAAATAAAAAATTCTATATTTGGAAATCCATACCTTCTCCAAGCTATACGAGGGGTTCGTTCTAGTGGATCGAGGACGATTCTAACTACGATAAGTATTATGATCGGAATAGGAACTGTGGTTTTTGTTCTCTCGGCCGGTGAGGGGTTTAAAAGTTATATCAATGCTCAAGTTGAAGCTTTTGGAACAAACACGATATTTATAGAAACCGCCGTGCCTTCTTCTACTAAAGCTCGTTCAGCTGGCGATTCTGAAAATTCTCAAGCGAACAATCAAGCAACTAATGCTGTTCAAATAACAAGTCTTAAATACAGAGATGTTGAAGATGTTAAAACTTTACCTAATGTAAAAAATGGTTATGGGGTTGCAATGGCACAACAAATATCTTCTTACAAAGATGTCTCGAAAAATGCTTTTATTTTCGGCTCTGATTCTTCTCGTTTTGAAATAGAAAGTACTGTGATAGAGAATGGTAGACCATATACAAGAGAAGAAGATCGCTCGTTAGCCCAAGTTGCAATTTTAGGAAGTAAAATCGCCGAAGATTTTTTTGGGCTAGATGATCCAATTGGAAAATTTATTAGAATTGGAAGTTACAATTTTGAAGTTGTAGGTGTATATGAACCAAAGGGAAACGCAAGCTTCATGAATGAAGATGAACAGATCTATGTTCCACTTTCTACTCTTCAGAAAAAAATACTAGGCATTGATTATCTTTTTTATGCTGTTTTAGAACTAGAAGACAACAACAAGGATGATGTAACTGCTCTAGCTGTTGCTGACCTATTGAGGAATAATCACAATATTTCTGATCCGTTAAAAGATGATTTCAAGGTTACAACCCAGGAAGAAAATCTTGCAACTTTTGAAACTATTTTGTCTGTTATAAAACTTCTTCTGATTGCAATAGCCTCTATCTCTCTTATTGTCGGTGGGGTAGGAGTTATGAATATAATGTATGTGGCAGTTACCGAGAGGGTTTCTGAAATTGGACTTAAAAAAGCAATAGGGGCTACAAATAAAAATATTCTTTATGAGTTTGTTACCGAGGCTATTATTCTGACATTGATAGGTGGAGTAGTAGGAGTTCTGTTCGGATCTATTTTAGGACTCGCTACTTCCGTCGTAGCCAACAATCTGGGATTAACTTGGAAATTTGTAGTTCCGGTTTCGGGAATTATCTCTTCTCTTTTGGTATCAATGTCTATAGGTCTAGTTTTTGGTGTCTTTCCAGCTAAAAACGCTTCAAAATTGAACCCTATAGAAGCTTTAAACAAAGAGTAAAAGATCTCAAACACGACACAAATACACAAATGGGTGCGAATGACACGAATAAACAGCCGAGGTCTTTCCTCGTACGAGGTCGGACCTAGTACGAGGTCCGACCTCGGCTGTTATCCACAGGTGGTCCGAGAAAACTTGTTTTGGAGCATTAAAAACAGTAGGGCCTAGATTTTTCTTGGTTTGACAATACCATATAAATATGCTATACTATATATAGTGTAAGTTCTTTACAAAGAAGGTATTAAATTGTTCTCACAGGTTCTTTTTAGAGGTTGTGAAAACAATTTAATACTGATGTTATGGAAAGTTTTGTAGAAATTCAGAATTGGGGATTCAATGCTCTAATTCTTTCTGCCCTTATGACTGTGGTTTTTTCGATTTTTCAATGTTATGGTTTTGTGATGCAGGGCCGTAAGATATTTAAAGAAAAATCAGTAGAAGCAATTTCGCCAGCTATGTTCTTCTTGTTTCTTTTCTATTTTATAGCCTTTGCTTATTATGGAGTAGAAAAAAGGAGTTTGGCTATGACACTTAACGGATTGTTGTTTATTCCAGTAATTCCTATTGTTTTCGGAATCTTCAAGTTTAAAGACAAGATTGTATTTACAGATATAATTTTATTTGTCTTGACTATGATGATTGTTCCGGCAATGGTATTAATTGAAAATAAAGATATTCTTTTGAGTTTATTGCTGGTGATTAATTTGGGAGCACTAGTGTCTCAACTATTGGCTATTATCAAAAACAAAGGAGCTGGAGCTGTGGAGATAAAATTTATAATTATTTTCACGGTCACATCGTTTTTCTGGTTGATATATGCAATAGGTATACAGAATTATCCATTAATATGTTTCAATTCTGCAGCTCTTGTAGTGTATTTGATAATTATCTTGCTCTACAGAAAATATCTGCCGAAAAAATAGTAAAATCTTAGGAGGCTCTATAAACCATTGTGGTTTATAGAGCCTTTCTTGTTTTTTTTTGGGGGGTGTCTTCTTAAGAGGGAGGTTTTAGTGTATAATGGACCTATGCAAGAATTATTAAAAGACAAAAAGGTTAGTATAACCATTCTTATATTATTAGTAGTTTTGGGTTTGTTTTTATTCGTTCAATTTATAAACAGTATTAAAGCCAATCGATATATCGGCCGAGAATACAGTGTAAACACTATTTATGTAACAGGGGAAGGGGAAGTAAGTGCTGTTTCAGATATTGCTACTTTGAATATCAATCTAAGTAAAGAAGCTGTCACTGCAAAAGAGGCTCAAAGTCTTCTAAATGAATCAATTACAAAAGTTCTTGATTATCTAAAAGAACAAAAGATTGCTGATGAAGATATCAAATCAGAGTACGGTGGAATTTCTCCTAAGTACACTTATGAGACGAAACCTTGCTATATATATCCTTGTCCTCCAAGAGAAGAAAAAATTGTTGGATATACAGCAAATCAATCTATCACAGTTAAAGTACGAGAAGTTGATAATGCCAATGTTATCAAAACCGGCTTAGCTGGAATTGGAGTAACTGATATTAACGGACCTACTTTCTCAATTGATGAAGAAGAGTCTTATCAAGCAGAAGCTCGATCATTAGCTATCAAGGATGCTAAGGAGAAAGCAGAAGTTTTAGCAAAAGACCTAGATGTAAAACTTGGAAAGGTTGTTAGCTTTTCAGAAGGTGGAAATTACAGAGTTTATTCTGCTATGAAGAGTATGGATTCTACATACGCAGTAGCAGAAGCTGGAGCTGCAGTTCCAGAACTTCCAAAAGGAGAGAATAAAATAACTTCAAGTGTTACTGTTACTTACGAAATAAGATAACTAAAATGCTCAAAACCCCTCAAGATGAAAATTCTTGAGGGGTTTTGCTATTTGACTTTTGGGGTCAAAAAATGTATTATTTATACAAGCCCTGCGGGGTGGTTTTTAATAAGGGAGGAAAAATTAAATCTTCATTTAATACTTATAAATTAACATTAAAATGATAAACAAATAGTCATTTTTATAATCAAAATGAGCAAAACGAAAGAATACATAAAAGAAGTTATTGCTGAAGGGAAAAATGTTCACTGGCCAACTCGCAAACAAGCTATACTTTATACCGTAGCAGTTTTGGCGGTTTCCACTATAATTGCTTACTATTTAGGTTTATTAGATTTTCTTTTTGGAGAGGGTCTTAGTATTTTACTTATAAAATAATAAAACACGATACCAATCCACGAATGGATACGAATGACACGAATTAAAATCGTAAAAATTCACGGACAAGTATCAAGATTAATTATGGCGAAACAAGAATCAAAAGGGGAACGAAATTGGTATGCAATTCATACTTACGCTGGATATGAAAATGCAGTTATGCGTAATTTGAAACAGAGAATAGATTCCTTCAATGTTGGTGATAAGATTTTTAATGTAATAGTTCCAACAGAAAAGAAAATTAAAATTAAAGCAGGCAAGAGGGTAGAAGTAGAAGAAAAGGTTTATCCAGGATATGTTCTTGTAGATATGATTGTAGACGACAACTCTTGGTATATCATTCGAAACACTCCACGAGTTACAGGGTTCGTTGGGGCAGGAGTTAATCCAGTTCCTTTGGCAAAACCTGAAGTAGATGATTTGTTTAGAAGAATGGAAAAGGCCGAGAATAAGACAAAACACCAGATAGATATAGAAAATGGAGACATTGTTCGAATCTCAGATGGACCATTCAAGGATCTAGAAGGTAAAGTTAATGAAGTTGATCGTGAAAGAGGTAAAATTAAGGTTCTTGTTTCAATGTTTGGACGAGAAACCCCAGTAGAATTGGATTTCTTGCAAATCAAAAAGATATAAAGGTTTCAAACTCGACACAAATCCACGAATGGACACGAATCTACGAATAAATTCAAGGATTAAGATATGGCTTATCAATTTTAATGTCATTATTATGGACAAGATAATAGAAAAAGAATTGTCTTACCAAATCACAGGATTATTATTCGAAGTCCATAATCATTTGGGTCGGTTCTGTAGAGAGAAACAGTATGGAGATTATTTTGAGAAGTTATTAGTTGATAACAAGATAGATTATGAGAGAGAAAAACCTTTGCCTATAGATGGGATAAAAGAAGGGTTTACAAATATCGTAGATTTTGTTATAAATAATAAGCTTCTCGTAGACTTAAAAGCTAAGTCTATCGTAACTAAGGATGATTATTATCAAATAAATAGGTATCTAGACGCTAGCGGTTTTAAATTGGGATTTATTGTAAATTTCAGGAATAAGTATTTGAAACCTATTCGTGTTATTCGTTCCCATTCGTAATTGGTGTCGTGATAATGTTAATAAAATTTTATGGCAGCAAAAAAGATAATCAAAAATGTTAAATTAAGAGTACAAGCAGGAGAGGCGAGACCTACTCCTCCACTTGGACCAGCTCTAGGTCAAGCAGGAATAAACATTGCTGAATTTTGTCAGAAATTCAATGCAGCGACTGAAAGTATGAAAGGTGATTTGTTGGGGGTTCAAATTAGTGTTTACGAAGATCGAACTTATGATTTCAAAGTAAAATCTTCCCCAGTAGCAGGACTTTTAAGAAAAGCAGCAGGAATCGAAAAGGGTTCTGGAAAACCTAATATCTCTAAAGTTGGAAAAGTAACCAAAGCTCAAGTCAAAGAAATAGCAGAAAAGAAAATGGCAGACTTGAACGCTAAGGACTTAGAAGGAGCAATGAAAATAGTAGAAGGTAGTGCTCGTTCAGCTGGAATCACAGTA
>CAYZYV010000005.1:0-5662 GCA_964482735.1 uncultured Candidatus Saccharibacteria bacterium
AGCTGGAGCTATGTGGTTATTTGGTACTTATTTTGGAGAAAATTATGCATTAGTTGCAATGTGGTTTTATTTAATTATTTCTTCTTTTTCTTATATTTATATTAAAAATAAAAATTCTTTTTCTAGAGATAATTTAAAAAAGTTATTTTTAAATTTTAAATTTATTAGTAAAATATTTCTTATTTTTATAGGTTATGTTATTTTAGTTATTTTAGGTATAATATTCTTGTTTATTATAGGAGGTTGGATCGCTGGTCTTAGTGCTACTACGATAATAATAATCTTGCTGTTGTTTATTTTATTTAAATAAAATAAAACCTCACTACCACAATAGCGAGGAAAAGAAAAAATTATTTTTTCGTTTATATATAACCCTTTTTTAGTTGATAACTTTGAGGGTTTTATTATTGTGTAATACACACGACCTTGAATTGGTAATAGGCCAGCACTTAAACCCGTGTTTACGAGCGTAGTCTTTCCATCCGCCTTTTCTGGTTATGTATGCAACACAACGGAACAAACATGTACAATTTAACATATACATCAGCTTTACATCTTGCGATGAGGGATTAGGGTAAAATACCCCTTAAATTACTACTAAGGCGTACCCTTGTTGCCGTGGTTTTATCCTTAGAATAATAAATGTGGTTCCCCGTAACATAATAAACCTAGAAGATACACTCATCAAGAATTTTATGAAATAAAAATTATTTAATTTGATTCACTTTTCTTTGTAAATGCTAAAAATAGACCTCCTAGATTATCTAAGTATTCACAGGCTATTTCGGGTGAAACATCCAAATGATCTTCTTTTTTAAAGACACTAATTGTTTCTTTTAGTAATTTTTCACTATATTTAAACATATTATTTTAAATTTCCATTTAATGCAATTTGATTTTCTATCATTTGAGTAATTAAAATATCTTTTTGTGGGCCTATTTCGTTATATAATAAATTTTGAGCTTTTTTTATTTTAGAATAATCACCATTTCTTATATCAACTAAGTAATTATGTAATTTTACAAATTTATAGTGTATCGTTTTAGGCATCTCTTTGTTTGAATCATTTTCCTCAGAAATTATTATGGATGCAATCTCCCAATTAAAATATTTTGCAACATTTTGTCTCATTTGTTCTTTTTGTATATTCCACCGAGTTACAGATTCCATGTATTCTTCCCAATTATTTATAGAATTAATAGATGCAAGAACCCTTGTCGCTTTTAAAAATCTTAAATCTATATTTTCTGACACTAATTTAGTGGTGTAGTCTTTTTTTTCTAATTGAAACTTGTAATTTTCATATTCTCTTTGTCTGTCATTTATTTTATTTTGTAAATATGAGTTATACAAACCACCAATTATAGCAATTAATATAAAAGTGGTTATAGTTTGATGAAACCATTCTTTTTTTAAAATATTTAAATAAGTCCATTTTATAAAATTAATGAGTATCTTTTTGTAAAACCATTTAATAATTATTCCTATTTTTTTTGTCATATAATTTTTATTTTTTACTCCTAGGAGGAATAGCCCACCTTCTTTTAACGCACTTTTTGGCACATTTTTTAACCACTCCCTTTTTTGTTTCTTTTCTTTCTAGTTTTTTATTCATTTTTAAACTATTTTATTACAGTTTTAATATGGCTATAAAGAAAAAAGTGCTCCCAATAAAAAAGGTTACAGCGGGAAACCACCAAGTTTTTTCTGCCCATTTTCCATAAGTACTTTCTTCATAATCAATGCTTTTAATCTCTTTTTTAAACCATTTTACGTAATGCTGGGATTTTAAATATCCAGAAATAATTTCTAGCATTATTGTCAAAACATAAAACAAAAGAGCTATTTTGAGATAGGTTAAATAACTGTTCAATTTATCCATAGAAAGATATATCCCCGCCATTAGGGTTGCAGATAGTGTGGTCAGTTTATTTCTTGTTTCAAAAGATATTCTCAAATACTCTCTTTTGTTTTCCTCGTATTCTTCCATTTTTCTTATTTAGACTTTTTTTTGTTAGGAGCCTGAGTTAATACACTACCGGCAAGGGATTTGATTTGACTTTTGGTTGGAATAATTTTTCCTGTAAGTACATCAGAAGCTAATTTGGCCATTTCTTTTGATGTTTTTTCATTTTTGGGCATAGTTTTTTTAAAAATATTATCTTTTTTTGTCGACCTCTTAAGCTTTTTATATTGTGATTAAATAATACCACACAATTGATTTTTTGTGAATAAATGATAAAGTATCGTCATGAGCTATAAAAGTGACCAAATTAGAATACTAGAAATGCTTTGCTCTCAAATTAATGGTTGCGGTTTTGATGGTGAAGATGAAAAGGAAATTTTTGAGGCAGAGTTTGACGAAGAAGAATTTAAAGCAGAGGGTTTTTCATATTACGGAGCCATAGAGTTGCTTAATGATATTTTTGGTATTGTGGAAATTAAAAAATTTCGTACCCTCCTTGGACTAAGAGCTCTTCGCATTTCTTTTGATTCAAATGCCAAAAATAAACTTTTTAATCTCAAATACCCTTACTACAAAATAGAATCATTTTTTGAAGGACAAGAAGAGGTTCCTTGGGCAGAAATACCAGATAAAATTTCTATAACCATAGACAAGAAAAAAGGAATTTATAAAATAGACAACCCCTCTAAAATCTATAAAATAAAAATTCCTTCTAAAAAGTTTTCTTTGATTGATATTTTGCTTAAAAAAGAAAAAATCTCTCTTTCTAATCTTTCAAAAGAACTTTCTCAAACTAGCACAGTTGTAATGAAGGCAGTTAAAGAAATCAATGTTAATTTGAAAGAAAACTTATCAATATCTGACGATTTAATAATAAGATTAGATACTAGTGGATATTCTTTAAATAAGGATTCTTTTGATATAAATTCTTAAAACTTTTACGGGTTGTTAATAACCAGAAACCTAGGGCTTATAAAACAAGCTCTTTTTTGTTGTATGGTGTCATCTAAAAGTCATCTAGATTGAATTGTTTTTAAATATTAATCTTTTTAACAGAAGGATATTTTTCTTCAAAAATGGTCGCAATATTACTAGAAGTTAGATTTAATACGATGTCGCCTTGCGACGAGGATTAAATCAAGAATAAACGACTTGCTTACTCACTCACTTAATAAGATATCTTAAGTTATATGGGTTACAACAAAATTATTAGTTATGGAGATACTTTAGAACTTTATGAATACGAAAAAGATATATTTACTTACAGACGAACGATTATCCAAGATAGGAAAGATGAATTTAGTGTTTCGGATTTGGGAATTAATGGAGAGGATAATTTATCGGAAAGGAAGCTGGGGAAAAGACAAGACAATGCTAACCGTGCGAGATTGGCTTTTAAACGTATCGTCTCAGCTAACCTCGGAAGATCTTCAAGCCCTCTATTGGTTACTCTTACCTACAGAGATAACATCACAGACCTTAAAAAATCCTATAGACATTTATCGTCTTTTATCCAATCTCTCCGCCATAAATACGGAAAAGAATTTAGGTATGTTTGTGTGCCAGAATTTCAGCGCCGTGGAGCAGTGCATTTTCACGCTTTATTCTGGGGGTTACCCAAGGAAATATTTTTATTGGAGAGGAAAAATAGAGAGATTGCCAGACTTTGGTCGTGGGGTTTTGTTTTTTTAAAAGAAACAGATGGTAGTGATAAGTTATCTTTTTATTTATCAAAATATATGGCAAAGGCTTTTATCGACCCCAGACTTAAAAACCAAAAGTGCTATGTTTCTTCTCGCAACATATTAAGACCTCGAATCATTACAGGAATTCCTTCTTCTGGTTTAGAAATAGTCTTTAATGATTTAGGAATAGATGAAAAAGATAAACCATTGGTCGATAGAACATATTCTACTAGTTGGCTAGGAGAAGGAAGGTATAGATTATTTAAAAGAAAATTATGATTAGCTTAGAAGAATTCAGAAACACAGATCCTCGTTTTAATGAGGTCACAGACGAAGAACTTATTAAAATAAGGTATTCTTTATACATCCTAGCTCAATTAGCCTTAGAATCTTTTGTAGAATCTAAAACTGGTTCCAAAAATCCCCTTAGGGTATATGGACTAGAAGATAAAGATGTGCAAGAATTACCACATGACTAATTCTGAGACAAAAAACGGAATAATCTATGTAAGAGTATCTTCTCTCGAACAGGTAGAAGGAACAAGTCTAGAAACACAAGAACGCTTGTGTCGCGAATATGCCAAAAGAGAAAATATTAACCTTGTAGAAGTTTTTATCGAAAAAGGAGAATCTGCAAAAACAGCTGAGAGAACAGAATTCATTAAAGCGATAAACTTTTGTTCTAACAAGAAAAATAAAATTTCTTCTTTTATCGTTTACAAGATAGATCGTTTTTCTCGCAATCAAACAGACTATGCAATCGTAAAACAAAAACTCCAAAGATACGGAACAGAGATAGAATCGGTTTCTGAAAAAATAGACAATACTCCTTCTGGTAAATTAATGGAAGTTATGCTCTCTGGCTTTGCTGAGTTTGATAACAACATAAGAACAGAAAGAAGTGTTAATGGTATGAAAGAGCGCATAAAACAAGGTATTTGGGTTTGGCAAGCTCCGTTAGGTTATTTAAGACTAACACAAGGATCTAATCTCACTCCAGACCCCAGATTAGCCCCTTTTATCCGTCTTGCCTTCGAAGAATACTCAAAAGGAATACACACCTATAAAACTCTAGCAAAATACTTAAACAGCCAAGGATTTGTCACAAGGCAAGAGAAGCAAGCCACTTCACAACTCATGGAGAAGATAATTAAGAATCCAATCTATGCTGGAATTATTAGAGTTTGGAATACAGAAACAAAAGGATCTTTTGAACCATTAATAGATGAAAATCTATATTATCTTTGTCAGCCAAAAAGAAAAAATACTAGAAATGTTTTTCACAACAAAAACAATGATAAATTTCCATTAAGAAAAATAGTTGTGTGCCAATTTTGTAAATCACCACTCACGGGCAGTAGTAGCACTGGCAGAAGTAAAATAAAGTACCCGTATTACCACCACCATAAACAAATATGTTCTCATGGTAAATTTATACCAAAAGAAAATTTTGAACAGTTGTTTGTGGAGTTTTTAAATGAAATAACACCTAGCCCAGAATACGAAAAGGTTTTTAAAACTATAGTTTTAGATATATGGAAAAATAATTGTAAAAATTTTCATAATCAGAATGATTTATTGAGAAAAGAAATCCAAGATCTAGAAAATCAGAAACAGAGGATTTTTGAATTACATCAAAGTAATATATATGACGACAACGATTTCTTAGTCCAAAAAGAAATCGTCTGTCGAAAGATTGCAGAAAAAAGTGTTTTAATCCACGACAATAAAGTAGAAGAATTTAACATGGATGAAGCCTTAGAATATTGTTTTAATTTTGTAAGAAATACTGCAAAGACTTGGATAGACTTAGAAAAAGAACCAGAAAAAAGATTGCGATTCCAAAAAATTATATTCCCCGAAAATATTGAATTTTCTGGAGAAAAATTTGGAACCACAAAACTAAGCCCTATTTACAGCTTATATCAGCAATATTTAATTAATCCTTCTTCTTTGGTGACCCTACAGAGAATCGAACTCTGATTACCGCCTTGAGAAGGCGATGTCCTA